>JAHLWP010000024.1 GCA_019057865.1 Promethearchaeota archaeon | reverse complement strand
TACTTTTCCAATTAAGTTTTCCAAACAATCAAATTTTTACAGGAAATTTGAAAGAGAGAGAGACTTTATTAACTCTCAGGGAAAGAAACGCATTAATCATAACAGATAGGGAACGATATTTAATGAAAACGGCAGATAAAGAGGAAATAGAAGTTAATAATTAAGAAAACAGCTTATTTAATTGAATGTTGAGGAGGAAGTATATCCATGAATGATGAGATAGGAGAGGTTGGGGAAAAAGGAGAGTCCAATTCAGATAAAGAACGTGAGGAGACTTATTCGGAAGTGGAAAAAGAACAAGAATCCGATATAATTAAAGAGGCGAAGGATGATGATGTAAGAGAGAAATTAGGTGAAGAGTCCGATGACTCGAAATGGGGCAAGATCGATTGGAGCGAAGAAACTTCAAGTGAACGAGAAGGGAGTAAATGGAATGAGATTGACTGGAGTAAAGGAGAAAAAGATGAGCAGGAGAATGAAAGTAAGTGGAACGAGATAGATTGGAGTAAAGAAAAAAATGATCAGAGTGAGGATAAAAATGAGGAATATGCTGAAAATGCTGAAAAAGAAGGAGAATATGAGAATATTGGTTCTCAAAGTACTGTATTAATACCTGAAAAACCGAAAATAGAAGGAGAATATCAAGAAGAAAGCGAGGAATATGAGCAGGAAGAGGATCAAAGAGAGAATGAGGAAGAAGTAGTTGAGATAGATCCAGAAGAATACGAAAATGACAAAGATCCTATTATTGATACCGAAGAGATAGAATTTGTTAGGGATATGGAAGAATTGGGGCGCATGCTGAAAGAATATGATGAGAAGTTAGGCTATCCTGAAGAAGAAAATGATAATACTGCTTTTAATGCAGAGCAAGCTTATAGGGAAATTAAAGAAAGAAATAGTAATAAAGAAGAAAAGGAAGAGGCCCAAGAATTAGAGGAACAAGAAAAAGAAATTACAGAAGATCAGAAGGAAGAGCATATTGAGGAAATACTTTCTGGTGATGCACAAGGGGAAGATGTCAATGATACATCAGAAGAAGCAGAGATAGAGCCAGAAGAGTTTGATTATCTTTGGGAAAAATATGAACAGTATGAACAAGAAGGGAAGAGTTCTGAAGAAATAAGGAATTTAATGCAGGAAGCAGAAGAAACTTATAATCTCTTAAAAAGTGTTGAAAAGCTCTATGAACAACAAGAAAAAGAGAAATTAAAGTCAATTGACCATGAAGATGAAGAAAATGATGAGGATGTAAGAGAAGAGATTGATAGAGTAGATGCGATAGAATACTTTGCAGATAGTGAACAAGAATTATACCAGCAAGGAAAATTTCAAAAAGAAATCGATGAAAAAATGGAAGAAATTGCAGATGATTTTTTCCTAAGTGAATTAGAAGAAAACCAACAAAATGAACAAGAAAAAGATGTGAGTGAAGAATTAAGAATCGAACAGGTTGAAATTGATGAAGAACATTTGGATCTTGAAAATCAAGAACAATTTGGGCAAATTTCTATTTATAATAACGATGAGAATAGTGAAACTCAACAATCAATAGAAAGAAAAGAAGCAGAAGAAGAGATCTACACAGAATTAGATGATATCGAAGTAGATGAAGAGCAGTCTTTTCAAGAAAAAAGCAAGGAATCTATAGAGAAAGAAAAAAAGTCAGAAAGTGAAGAAACAGAGGAAGAAGAATATAATATGCTTCAGCAATTATATCGCCAAGAAACTGGTAAAAGACCGATATATGCAAGAAAAGAGACAAAAGGATTTAGCCAATGGTTAGAACAGCAAGAATTAAAAACTAAAGAACTAAAAGAGAAAGAACAACAAGAGGAGAAATGGCAAAAGAAACTTAAAAAATGGATAGAAGGATCTGCAGAAGAGGAGCTCAGCTCTGAACTTAAACAAATATTGAAAGAAATACTCCAAAATTTTTCCAAGTATGAAGAATTCGAAGAATTTTTAAGAAAGTATAAAAATGTGAAAATTACTGAAAAAGATAGGGATAGATTAAACTCTATTATAACTAAAATTCTAAATAAAAACAAAATTCACCTTCTATTATATTTTAATATAAGTGGATTCAAGGCTTATTTTCAAGAACAGTATTGGTGGAATCCGTGGCTTATTAGGGAAATAAAATACAAATTTCTTAATAATCTATCTAAAAAGTATGATGTCTTGAAACAATATTCGAAAAAAATATTTATTAAACAAGCTTATTCTGTACTACATTCTTATTCTACAATAGAATTTATACAAGATTTAATGAGTGAGCTAAAAAGTCAGCCCGAAGCATTAGCAAAAATATTCCCTAAAAGAGTTTATCATTTTTCAGAAAAGGATTTATCACAATTTTGGAAAGGAAATGACAAATTTATCAATGGTATTAAATATTATAAGCGAAATAAGAATCCAATATATCAATTTAAGGAGGATGATTTGAATTTTCTTAAAGAGAAGTCTATTAATAGATTTGGTGCGAAATCCTTAGGTCTTATAGAAATAATTCGACAATATACAAGTAATGAAATTACGCTGTTTGAATTTACTGAGAATTTTCAGCATGAATTAGGAAGAGTATCTGGTGAACTTACAGTATCAAAGACAGAATTAAGCGTCTTATTTGGAATGTCAGTATCTTATATATCACAGATTCAAGCACGATTAACAGATCCTAGCAATAGAGATTATAACTCTAATTTTGCCTTTAGTAAAGAAGTATTAAGCGGGTTAGCTGAAAATTTAGAGGTACTTAAATATTCTTTTAGGAAGGTCTTATATATAATTGAGAGATTTATATCTCTTAATCCTGATCTAAAGGAATATAGTTTACAACAATATACTATTACAAACCCAAACTTCTTTTCAGATATACTTCAAAATCCAGTTGCAGCCTATTGGCTTGGTTTTCTTTGTGCTGATGGTTATGTTTCAGACGACGGACGGTATACTGTTGGTACTGAACTATCAGTAAAAGATAAAGACCATCTTAAGAAATTTGGTGAATTAGTTGGATTTGATGAAAGTCGGATTTATTACCGAGCGCGGCTCCGTACTTATAAATCTGAAATAAGAATATATGAGTGCAATGCTATTGATTTTTGTTGCAAGCCTATGCATGAGACATTGAAGGAGTTGGGTCTTTTTGGATCTAAGAGTGAAAGAAAAAGTGTTCCTTCTATTATAAAAGAAGTTATTAGATTAGCCAAAAAGGAAGTAGAGAATACATATGTCCATTGGTCAGAGACAAGCTATGGGAAAGTTGCTCATGCATGGCTTCTTGGATTTTATGATGGGGACGGACAATATATGGGGAAAACATCCCCACGTGCCAAATATACAGCTCAGATTCTCTCTGCTAGCGAGGATTTATTAAAAGAGATCAAAGATTTATTTGAAATTAAAAATAGAGTATATCCAAAGACGAAGCTTGGAGATGAGACATACGTATTTGATGAGCCAATTATTTCTAAAGGATTCTATCGATTAACTCTCGGTTCTGACGTGTTTAAGAGATTATTAGAGAGCTATTATAATAGCTTAGATCGAAAACGCCCATAAAATTTTTTTATTTTTTTATTTTTAATTAGTTTCTATATTGCTACTGTCATTAAATTTATATATTGACAAATAGTTTCATAGATCATGGAGTTTATTTCTGTTAAAAGGCGCGTTGGCGCCTCGGAATTAACAGATATCTTTTCGGAGTCTACAAATCATTTAAACAATCCCCCATATGAGATTTGAGGAGTAAGCCTCTTTGGTAAGTAAAGAGATTTTCTTCCCCGAACCTCCTCACGGAGTTCTCCGCCTTAGAGTCCGTGGGAATGGTATAGCATCCTTAATATTATCCAATCCACAAATCCACATAACAACTCTTTCTACACCCACACCATACCCTGAATGAGGTACGCTTCCATACTTTCTCAAATCAAAATACCAATCATAATTGCTTGGGTCTTCACCATCTGCTTTTAATCTTTTTACCATATCTTCAACTAACAGACTTCTTTCAGATCCACCAACTATTTCACAATATCCTTCAGGGGCTAACATATCAAAACATAATGCTTCTTTAGGATTTTCTTTACTTGGTGGTTTATAAAAACCCATAATCTCTATAGGATAATGTGTAACAACAACAGGAACTTTAAAATGTTCAGCGATTTTTGCTTCTTCGATAGTTCTTAAGTCCTTACCCCAAGGTACGTTCATTTTGTATTTATTATTTAAGAGATCTAGAGCTTCCGCGTATTTAATAGTAGGATATTCTGCTTTTGCATAATGCTCTAGTAATTTGATATCTCTTTCCAAGATTTCAAGTTCCTTTCGATTATGTTTCAAAACTTGTTGAACTATAAACCTGATTTCATCTTTAGCAACTTCGGTAACCTCTTCCAGCTCCATCCATGCAGCCTCCATTTCAGCCATCCAAAACTCTGCTAAATGCCTTGAGGTTTTTGATCTTTCTGCTCGAAATGTTGGTCCCATATTGTAAATCTTTCCTAAAGAAAAGATAGCTGCTTCAGCATATAACTGCCAAGTTTGGCTAAGATAAGTCTTATCTTCAAAATATTTAACTTCGAATAAAGTGGCACCACCTTCGGACTGACTAGGTTGGAAGACTGGCGCATCGAATTCATAATATCCATGACTTCTAAAAAATTCATGAATTGCTCCAACAATAGTGTGCCTAATTTTTAAGACAGCATTTAATTTCCTTGATCTTAACCATAAATGTCTATTATCATATAAAAGTTCAGGTGATTGGTGTTCAGTGATTGGAAATGGTTCAGCAATTTGGAGTATTTCCAAATCAGATATAGAAATTTCATAGCCAGTGGGAGCTCTTTCATCCTTCTTTAATTCTCCCGAAATCATAACTGAAGATTCAATAGTCAGTTTTTCAGCTTTTTCAAAGAGTTTTGGATTTTTTTCTTTGGATATAACACATTGTATTATATCAGATTCATCCCGTAAAACAATGAATACAAACTTATTTGATTTTCTTTCTCTGTATACCCAACCTCTTAGATTCACATCAGTAGAACCCTTGTTTAGAGCTTCTTCTATAGTTGTATATTTTGATTCTGTCATTTTTAAATTAAAAGAATAGTTTACAATTAGTATGTCTTAGTTAGTTAACGATTTCTAAAAAATTTGACTGAATTATTAAATAATATGGTCTAAAATTATAGTGGATTTTCTCTTAACATTGACTAATTTATAACATTAGTTCCAGGGATTTGATATCTTTTCAAGACTTTGAAACCAAAGTGTTGATACAATCCTACATTCTTTTCTTTGTTAGTATCAAGATAACACCCTAAATGATCTTTATCTATCCGAGCAAGCATAGGTCTAATCAAACTGCTGGCATATCCTTTTCCTTGAAATTCTGGATCTACTCCAATAATAAAACCGGCCCAATGTAATGAAGGAATGAGCTTGTAATGTATTGAACGCGTATACTCATAAATAAATTCTACTTTTTCCATTGCTTTACCTAAAGCAACCACTAATCTAAAATTAATCCAATTTGCAAATAAGCTCCCAGGATTTTCTTGCTGGTTTACTTTCGGATCCACTAGTATCCACAGGACAATTCCTTCTAAGTTAGGTGATGTAGTGTAGACTTCACCAAATCTCATACAAAATCGAATGCAAAATATCATTAAATGATAATTTTGCTTTAATCTTTTATTAGGATCTGGAAAGTAAGCTATGTGTAAAGGATCATTTTCAAAAGCTCTAGCAAGCACTTTAGCAGCTGGTTCAACTTGGACTCTTTTTAATCGGAAGATATTTTCCATTCCATTTCACAATTAAATGCTTTTATAAAAAATTCCTAAATCTAATTTTCTTCTTGTTTTTTAAGAAGGTATTTGGAGAATATATTCATATAAAGACATTCTTCTGGAGCCATTTCTGGAGTTGTTTTCGGATTTTCAGTAAATTCAACATTACTGCCTCTAATAATAACAACGGGAGTTTGTTTATCAGCTTCGCTTAAAAGAAATTGAGCCGCACTTGTAAGATCATCAGCAATGGCTCTCATAGTAATCTCTAAAGGTCTACCAAAAAGATCTGGATGACCACGTAGATCTTCAATTGGTTCAAATCCAGCGGTAGCTATCGCTATTCCAATCGTACCCTTCCTAAGAGGTTGTACTCTCGAGTCAGATATAATAACTCCTAATTTATTTATGTTAAATACTTTCTTCAGTTCTTTCCAATAATCCCAGACCACTTCATTAAGATTTTTTGGTAATAAAACAACATTATCAGGACCAGCATTAGATTGGTCAATTCCGGCATTAGCTATTAGAAAATCATTAACTTTTGCTAATATAACATGCCTCATTCCTCCTAGTATCATTGAGGCTTCTCGAAGAATTAATTCCACGTATCTTTCATCCATATCATATTTAATAGCAAATTCTTTTGCTTTTTCTGATATCTCTTTTACTTCAGATAATTTGACTACTCGTCCTTGAGATGTTGCGATTACTTTCTCAGCAATTACAATTATATCTCCTTCTTTTAACGATTTCCCTGATTTCTTAATATTTTTTATTATAATGTCTAATAGGGGAGCATTCTCTTTAATTAGTGGTAGCTTTATTGAAAACAATTCCATTGTAGGTAAAAAAATTAAACTTATTTGATATACTTTTTTTCTTTTCTTGATATAGCATGAAAAAAATCTATTCAAAAATTTATGATTTCTTAGAAATTGGAGATGATTTTCCTACAGTGATTATGGGAGTTTTAAATTTAAGCCCCGAATCCTTTTACCAAGGATCAGTTTATTCTGACGATAGGGAAATAGAGAATGCCACCTTAGATATGATAAAAAATGGAGCAAAAATGCTTGATTTAGGAGCTCGATCTACTGCTCCTTGGTCAGATAAAATAACTATCGAAGAAGAGATTAGTCGGTTAACCCCCGCTATGGAATTAGTTTGTAAAATAATTCCTGAAGATATAATAATATCAGTTGATACACAGTACAGTAATGTTGCTCAAATTGCTTATGATATCTCTCTTAAATCAAAAAGAAAAATAATAATCAACGATGTAAGCTGTTTAAAAACAGATCCTTCCTTACAAGAATTTATTATTGAAAATAATCTTCCTGTAATTTTGATGGCGTCTAAAAAAATTCCTGGAGATTTATGTACAATTGAAGAAATAATTAAAGAATTTGAAAAAACTATAAAAAAACTTGAAACCAATGGATATGCTGAGAATAATATTGTATTAGATCCTGGAATTGGAAAATGGATTGAAAAGAAAGTACATATATATGATTTAAAAATCATAGGGAATTTGAATAAACTAAGGCAACTTAATAAACCCATATTGATTGCTGTATCAAGAAAATCTTTTATAGGAACAACACTGAATATTCCTGACCCTGAAAATCGACTAAATGGAACACTTTCTTCTACTGCGATAGCAGTTTATAATGGTACTCATATTATTCGAACTCATGATGTGAATAACCAATTATTAGATATTGTAAAAATGGCTGAAGAAATTAGAAGATATCAGTAAATAATAGTCATTTTTTAATTTTTGTGATCTCTTAAGATTTGGGCCAAAATAAAGAATTATTTTAAAATTAGGATAGATTTGAGAAAATCTCTTACAATTTTTGATATATATAAATTCTGGTTAATAATTAAGACATATTGTTATTTTTGAGCTAAAAAGATTTGAGCTTATATTTAAATTTGAGTATTACTATTTATTATATGTAAATCAGCAAAATATAATGGTATTTTGAATATTTTTATAATTACAAATTAAAATTCTACAGGTCATTTTCTTATGAATGATAAATCCTCTGACCAAAACTCTTATCAGGCTGAGGACATAAAGGTTTTAAAGGGTTTGGAAGGTGTTAGGAAGAGACCAGCGCTCTATATTGGCTCCACAGGAAAGAAGGGCCTCCATCATCTTATTTTTGAAGTTTTGGATAACTGTGTCGACGAAGCAATGGGCGAGTTCGCGGATGAGATAAAAATAACCCTAAATAAAAACAATTCTGTCCAAATATTTGATAATGGTAGAGGTATTCCTATCGATAATCATCCTGAATACAATAAACCGGCCCTCGAAGTTATTATGGAATATTTACATTCTGGTGGAAAATTTGACAATAAAAGTTATAAAATTTCTGGTGGATTACACGGCGTTGGTTTATCGGTTGTCAATGCTTTAGCAGAATGGATGGATGTAGAGATTTGCCGCGATGGGCTTTGCTATAAACAAAAGTTTTCTAAAGGTAAAAAAGTATCAGAACCAGATATAACTAAGGTAACTACTGAGGAATCTTATACTAAAATAACCTTTTATCCAGATAGGGAAATTTTTGAATTCGATAATATAGAACGTATTTTCAATCCTTCTACGATTTCTAATAGGATAAGAGAGTTAGCTTTTCTTACACCTCATACTAGGTTTGAACTTAATGATAAAATAACCGACGTTAAAGAAGAATTTCATTATGAGGGTGGTCTTAAAGAATTTATCTCCTATTTAAACAAGGATAAACAACCACTACATAATGATATTATTTACATAAGCGACTCTTATAAAGATAAAGATGGATCAGTGGTACTTTGCGATATTGCGATACAATATAATCAAGGATATCAAACAACTATTCTCTCTTATGCAAATACTATAAATACAATTGAAGGTGGAGTTCATTTAACTGGTTTTAAATCCGCTTTAACAAGGGCATTTAACTCATATGTAGAAAACTTTATGGAAAAGAAGTATAAAGGACATGTATTAAGTGGAAGTGATACAAGAGAAGGTCTATCTGCAGTAATCTCTGTTAAACTTCCCGATCCTCAATTTGAAAGTCAGACAAAAATAAAGTTAGGTAATCCCGAAATCAGACAAATTGTTAGCCAAATTGTTACTGAAAAATTAACTCAGTATTTCGAAGAACACCCGCAAACTGCTAAAAGGATTGTTTTAAAAACTATTAATGCAAAGATAGCAAGAGAAGCTGCTCAAAAAGCGAGAACATTAATACGAAGAAAATCAGCATTAGACAGTGCAAGAATGCCTGGAAAACTTGCTGATTGCTCATCAAATGATCCAGAAAAAGTAGAGATTTTCATAGTAGAAGGAGATTCAGCAGGTGGTCCAGCAAAACAAGGAAGAGATAGGACTTATCAAGCAATTCTTCCAATTAGAGGTAAAATTCTCAATGTCGAAAAAGCTAGAATAGATAAAGTATTACAAAACAACGAAATTCAAGCTATTATAAAAGCTTTGGGAGTTGGATTTCAAGATTCCAGTCAAACAAACGGAACCAATGGAGAATTAGAAGAGAATGGAGAAGAAATTGAAGAAAACTTCAATTTAAGTAAACTACGATATCATAAGGTAATAATTATGTGTGATAGTGATATTGATGGAAAACATATTGAAACTCTTTTACTTACATTCTTCTTTAGATATATGCGACCAATAATAGATAATGGGTATTTATTTATAGCTGTTGCACCATTATATAAAGTTTCTTATAAAAAAACAAAAGAATACGTATATTCAGATAATGAAAAAGAAGTTCTTCTCAAAATCATCAAAACAAAATATAAACTTAAGAATGTTGAATCAATCAAAATTCAACGCTTCAAGGGTCTAGGTGAAATGAACTCTGATGAACTATATGACACTACAATGAAAAGAGACTCAAGAAGATTGAAAAAAGTAACATATGAAAACTATCTCGAAAATGATTTAATCTTTACAAAATTGATGGGCAAAGAGGTAAAGGGTCGAAAAAAATTTATTATTAGCAATTTTGATAAAGTTAAAACATTAGATATTTAATTCTTACCTACTAAATTATAATAATTTGAAATAGAAATGGTGTCATAATTGACTTCAGAACAAATAGAAGAGATTTTATTAAAAGATGAAATGCAAAGCAGCTACATCGACTATGCTATGTCTGTGGTCGTTGGGCGTGCAATCCCGGATGTTAGGGATGGTTTGAAACCTGTACATCGAAGGATCATATATGCTATGGCAGCAAATAATTGGTATTATACAAGTTCTCATGTTAAATGTGCCAAAATTGTAGGTGAAACTCTCGGTAACTATCATCCTCACGGTGATATGTCTGTTTATAATGCACTTGTTAGAATGGGACAAGATTTCTCATTAAGATATCCTTTAATCCATCCACAGGGAAATTTCGGATCTATAGATGGAGATCCTCCAGCAGCCTATAGATATACTGAAGCAAGATTATCTCAAATTTCAAATGAGTTAGTTGAAGATATTGATAAAGAGACTGTAGAGTTTCAACCGAATTTTGATAATAGTACCTCTGAACCACTGTATTTACCAGCAAAACTACCAAATATTTTATTAAATGGTACTAAAGGGATTGCTGTGGGAATGGCAACATCCATGGCCCCACATAATTTAACAGAAGTTTGTAATGCGATTGTCGCAACTATAGAAGATTCTGAAATTTCCATAGAAGAATTAATGGAAATCATAAAAGGTCCTGATTTTCCAACAGGAGGAATTATTACTGACACAAATGGAATCTACAATGCATATCATACGGGGAATGGAACTATTAATATTAGTGGTAAGATTGAAACTGAAACAAAAGGAAATAAAAATAGTTTAATCATTACTGAAATTCCCTATTTAGTTAATAAAACAACTTTAATTGAATCTATCGCTAATTTAATAAAAGATAGAGTAATTAAGGATATTAGAGATTTGCGTGATGAATCAGATAGAAAAGGAATGCGCATTGTATTAGATTTATCTAAAAAAGCTCAACCTGTTATAATAAAAAATATTCTCTTTAAGAGGACTAGACTTCTAACGACATTTAATATAACTAATCTAGTTCTGGTTAATGATGGTAAGCAACCAAAAATTCTCAATCTAAAAGAAATTATTAATGAATATATTGAACATCGATTAGTTATCATTCAAAAAAGAACCGAATATCTCCTAAAAAAGGCAAAAGATCGACTTCATAGAGTTGAAGGTCTTTTAATTGCGTTAAATGATATTGATAATGTAGTGAATATAATCAAAAGTTCGAAAGACACTAAAGAAGCTAAAAATAAGTTAAAAGTAACTTATAAATTAAGTGATATTCAAGTTCAATCTATTTTAAGTATGCCTCTATCTCGATTAACCAATTTAGAGCAACAAAAGTTAGTAGATGAACAAAAATCGTTACATACTAGTATTGAAGATTATAATAAAACTCTGAAAGAAAAACAGGTTCGTTTAGATATAATTAAAAACGATTTAACCGAATTAAACAAAAAGTACGGAGATGAAAGAAGGACTGAAATTAAAATGGTGGAGTATCATGAAATAAAAGAAATTGAAAAAATAGATTTAATCAAAAAAGAAACTACTATTGTAATTTTTACTAAAAATCAATATATCAAAAGAATCTCTTTACAGGAATATCAAGCTCAAAGACGTGGTGGTAGAGGAAAAAAAGGTATGACAGTACGTGAAGAAGATTTTATTACAGATTTATTTGTTTGTACAACTCATGATACAATTTTAATATTTACTTCGAAAGGGAGGGTGTATTCGATTAGATGTTTTAGTATTCCACTACAAAAACGAACTGCTCGAGGAAAACCAATTATTAATTTTATAGCTTTACAAACAGGAGAAAATATATCAGCTATGATACCAATTAATAACTTCAATACTAATGAAATGCTTATTATGACTACAAAGAAAGGTATTATTAAAAAAACCCCCTTAAAACTATTCTCAAAATTTAAGAGCACTGGAGTAAGAGCTCAAAGGATTAGGCCAGATGATGCATTAATAAGTGTTAAAAGACTTTCCAATGAACTCCAGGATATTTTTATAGCCACTAAATTAGGTTATGCGGTTAGATTTGATGAGTCAGAATTAAGAGAATTAGGGCGTACTTCAATGGGTGTAAAAGGAGCAGAATTAAGAGAAAATGATGAGGTTATTGATTGCCTTCTTGTTACTGACGATAAGATAATATTAACACTCACTCAAAATGCTTATGGTCAAAGAACATATGTTAAAGAATATCGTAAGACTGGTAGAGGAGCTAAGGGGGTCAAGAACATCACTTTGAATAAAGCAAAAAATGATGAAGTTATTGCTATCAAATTTGCTAAACATATGGATTTATTAATTGGAACAGAACAAGGACAAATGATAAGGGTACCTGTTGATTCAATTCGAATTACTCACAGAAAAGCTAAGGGTGTTAGAGTTATCAAACTTTATGAAAATGATTTCGTAGTAGCAATTGGGAAATGTGAACAAGAAACTTAAGATTCTTGAACTTATTATTTAAGATTTGGAATAAGACAGAGAAAAATTAGATTATCTTCTCCTATATTGTCTATCCCATGCTTTTCATTAGGGGGAATATATAAAAAATCTCCCGTACTTGCTATTTCTTCTTGCCCTTTAACATTATAAAATTTCCCGGTCCCAGATAAAATATAAATTTCGTGCTCTTCTAGATGATTATGCAAAGAAACTTTTGTGCCGGGTTTGATTTCAAAATGCCTCATAGCAAAATTCTTAGCTCCTGTTTGCTCATCTATTAGCCATCTTACAAAGACATTTTCTACTGGGGTGCCATCCATTAAGGTTGCAGGTTTAGCTTGAACATCTCGATAATTTTTTTTTAGCATAATTTATATATTTTTTTGTTTATGATAATATCAAATTAATACAAAATTAAATAAGAATTTACGGAGAAATATATAATATGTTGAATGAAAAAGCGATTGGATTTGATTATTCCCATAATAATAAATTAGTTATTGAAAATGAAACATTTACTGATTTTATCCAATACTTATTTAATTCTGACTTTAAACTTGGAAAAATTGAAGCCGGAATTAGCTATGAAAAATTGAATAAATATAATATCTTCATTATTGGTGTTCCTACTACAGATTCTAATCTTAATCCTGATGAGATTGAAGTATTAGTTAAATATGTTAACGATGGTGGAAGTCTTTTATTATTAAACGATAAAGGTGGCGATTATGATAATAAGAATAACTTATCAGAACTTTCTAAGCATTTTGGCATAACCTTTAACTCTGATAGGTTATTTGATGATAAAAATTTTTCAAAAAAAAGTTCACATCCAATTATTAAAGATTTTAAAAAACATTTTATTACAAAAGAAATAACAGAAATAATTCATTCAAGCGGTTGTACTTTAAATATAGATAAATCTATTGAGAACGAGAAAATTGATGTTAAAGCAATAGCATTTTCTTCTGAGGAATCGTCACGGCATAAATATTTTGATGATAATGATTGGGTTGAGGAACCAGTCCATAAAGTTCCTGTGATTGGTATCACGCATTTTGGATTAGGAAAAGTTCTAGCTTTAGGTAATTTATCTTTATTTTCAAGTTTACAGCAATCCTATGGTATCAATGCAGCAGATAATTTTAAATTAGTCTCAAATATGATTTCTTGGTTATTAAATAAAGCACAGTCTACAGAGGAACAGACATATAAACCAATTTATATGACTATTCCAATAGAACAAGATCTCTATTACTGGATTAAAGAAATGCTTGATGAAGGCAGATGGAGTAATATGGATGACGTAATTAATTTCGCTCTCAGAGTGATAAAAATTAGAATAAAAGAAGTTGAAAAAAATAAAGAAGAAGAATAGATCAGATTCTGTAAATTAGATTAAAGCCTTTAAGTTCTAACTATGATTAAAACAGAAAAAGATGAGCTACTTATTGGACTAATTGGGGATACTCATATCCCATCAAGAGGTCCTGAAATTCCTAAAAATATAATCAATGATTTTAAAAAAAGAAATATTGACTATCTTTTTCATTTAGGAGATTATACTAAATATAAAGTTTATAATGATCTATTAGAGACTTTTGGAAAAGATAAGGTTATAGGAATTCGAGGGAATATGGATGATTATAAATTGATAAAGATTTTACCTGAAAAAATTGAATTTGATTTATATAGTCATAAAATTTTTATGACTCATGGAACGGGAGGACCAGACATGATTATTGAACGGTTAAATAAGTATTTTGACTTATCTAAATACGATATTATTATTTTTGGGCATGTTCACCATCCATATAATGAAAAGTGGAGGGATGGAAAATTATACATAAGCCCTGGAACTCCCACTGATAAGAAATTTACTGATATAAATTCATACGGATTTCTTAAAATCTCAAAAGAAAATGTAAATTTTGAAATTATCTATTTATAAAAATCTAATAACAAGTAATTTAAAAATAAGTTAGTAATCTTTAAGCAGCTTACATTGACTTACCTGATAACTTCTTGTAGTGATTAAGTACTGCTTGTCGAGCTGCATATACAAAAGCTCTTTTTACATTTACTCCTGTTATGGCAATTGTTTCATAAATAAGTGTATGATTTAATTTAGCCGTATCAAATACTTGACGTATTTTAGATACCTCAATAATATCCTCTAAATCACGTTTATTAGCCAATACAACAAGCGGGACAGCTGGAGGTTCAGCAGGGGCAGTTGGAATTAGTCTATCTCCATAGAATTTCATTAATTCCTTTAAAGACCAGACATTCTCTTGCCAATAATCGTGCGTTCGGAAATCGAATCATGCACATTGATCGATAAGGGAATCCCATGTAAATATACAAGCATCGGTCCCTTTTAGAACAGTCTGGCGTTGAAATTTATGCCTTCTTTGACCTGCAACCGTATATACTTGAAAGACTACATTTGAAACACGGGCGACAACTCTATCAAAGAAGAGTGTCCTACCAGTAGGATCTTGTATCTGTTGCATGTCACCACTGGCAAGTCCTTCCTTGTTATAGACCCATTCCAATGCGGTTGTCTTTCCTCCGAGTGAAGGTCCGTAAAAGCAAATTTTGAAGACGAGAGTCCCATCTCCTCTACGTGAGGGCACTTTTTACCAACCTCCTCGCTCTATTGCTAAACAATTCATAATATACAATCATCACTTTAAACACAATCTTAATAATAGTAGTAAAAAACTTATTTTATATAAAAATATCTTTTCCAAAAAACTTTAGTTTTTTACACTAAAAAAAAGATTAAAATAAAAAAATATTCATAAAATTAGTTATTACTCGTAATCTCCTAAATAATTTATAGTTGGGTTACTTGGTCTTTTTCTAACCATACTACCCTCATAACTATTAATCATAGAAATAAAGACATCAGGACCTAAATTCAAAGAATATAAAGTCTTGGTAGATCTCCAATGACCTTCAACTAAAGATTCATCTAAAGATTTACTAATATAAACTAAATTCTGAACTCCAAAATGTGTCTTAATATCATCTAAAAGCTTTTTGTTAGTAGAAGAAATCCTAGCTTGTCTAACACCTATATATGTACCATCACCATCATAAAAACCAAGAAGCCAACCGAAAGCTACCTTGCCCGAATGGGTGCTTGACCAATGGACTCCCTTCTGTAAAGCCTCTTGCTTAGCTTGACTAATCAACGATTTTACAAAATTAGGAAGTCCAACACTCCCAGATTTTAAATCGGAGAATCCATAGTCCTTAAGAATATCTGCTATTTTTTTAGATGAAAAAGTAATTCTTGCGGACTCAAAGGTCTTAATTTTTCCTTTATACCGAAAGAAACCGGTTCTTTCCTCAATTCGAGATATATCTAGTCCCAGAACCTCAGTGAACTTAACCACGCTATCTCTGTCTTTAATGGCTTGTTCTAAACCAATTCTTGGTCTATTGTGATACATCCATCCATCAGCACAGAGGAAACCATACCAATATGCCTTTACAGGAGAATCTATTTCATCAAAAAATGTAGGATTTTTAATAGAATAATCTTTAGGATGCCAATAATTCAAATCTGGATTAAATGCTTTGTATGTGTTCATTAAGTCTAAACATTTTTGGGCTTTATAACCTAATAATTCACGAATTGCTTGTTCAAAATGCTCTAACCTTTCAAGTGGAAATTTATAGTCAGGATTATACCACCGCTTAGATCGCGAATTTGACATGGTATCCAACGTGCGATGGATATAATCCTTTGATCCACTCAATATTAAGCTCATTTCTTCATTTGTTAGCGAAACCTCACCACTAACCCTTCCTAACTCTTTCTTTAACATTTCAATAAACTCAAGAGTAGAAATACCTGAATTTGGATCTTTGTACTTTCCAATTATATAAAGACATCCCATCGCTTTTGCACCAAGTCTTTCTTCTAAATTATCCTCTAGAAGTTTTAAACTTGAATCTGGAAATTCAAAATTAAGCTGATAATTCTTATTATTCGGATTCAATATCCTATTTTTAACCTTTGAAATATACTGATAATTATTACCACGCCAAAATCGTGAAAGATGTCTATCAGAGTATCTACTAACTCTATCTGGGAAAAATTCAGCCAATTCTTCCGAATGAATTTGAATTTCTTCCCTTAAACCTTCAATTAAGTCAAGAGTAGAATAAGACAAAATCTCTGATATATCACTAGTTTTAGGAGATCTTACAGGAGTAATATTCTTATTTAAAAACTTCTTATCTTTTTCCTCTGAGTAGAAACGTGATTTTTCTTTTTTGAGTGATTCCCAATTAAAGTTATAGTTTGCGAGATCTTGAATGATTGCTAATTCTATCTTCGAATGGTTCGATTTTTTACTTCTGGTGTGAGTAATTTTATAAACAGTATTTAAGAGGTTTTGTAGAAATGATAGAAAGTTTTCTTTATAGAGCATATCAGAATTTAATTTAACTTGTAATTTTTCATATTCCTTTTGAAATTCTTCTAGAGAGAGGTTATAAAACTTCTTTAAAAATTCCGGTTTAATTTTTTTTTCTCCTAAAATTTCATTTATAATCTCACTTGCTAATCTTAGGTTTTCAGTGGGATTCAATTTTCTGGGATCAGATTGTAGGGGAGTTAAATTTAGGGATAAATCAAGAACACAGTGAATAATTCTACTTAGAATCAAAGTTAAATTAAGCCTCAAATAAGGTGAATAATTAGTATCATTTTCAAAAAGTGCACTTACTTTTAATTCTTCAGCAATTAATTTTTGAAATCCTCTAAGTTTAGAGGAATAACCTTTATTATATGTTAATTTATAGACTAGTTTTATTAATGAGCAGACATGGTCAATAAAGCTTTCACGATAAACCCAATCGATTTCGAGATCCTTTTTTAGTTTTCTATATGATTTAGAGAAATTTCTCTTGAAATAATTATTTAAAGCTAACGCTGTTATATCTTTAGCAATGCTTAATTTATATTGTTTAGTTAATTCATTTTTACTGTGCTTTAAATCTAAGACATGCCCCAGAGCCGTGATAATTCTATATATTTTTCTACATATTAGTATTGATAAAGAGTAGGAGAATGAGTTTTTAGTTTTAGCATTGATTTTAAACCCATATTTTTCTTTTAATTTTTTCACCGCTTTTTGATTATATTTGGTGAGATTTGAGAATTCATAATCTCCATTGATTAATCTAAAAACAAATTTGATATTTTTTATAAAATAAGGCATATAATTGGATTGAGATTTTTTTTTCTTTTTTAAGCCTGACTGGAATTTCTCAAAATAATTTTCAATCTTTTTCTTTGAGGTTTTGGTCAATAATTCAGCACTATCGGAAGGAAGAGAAAGAGATAATAATGCCTTTCGTAGTTTTTTAGCAAGTTTCAATATCTGCGATTGTTTAAGATCTTCTTGGTGCTTTAGTTGTCTCATGACTGAAAAAGTTGTTTTCACTAATTCATAAATTTTCTGATAGGTAAGATTTCTAATTTCTTGTCGTAATTCTTCAGTAGTATAAGAAAATCTTATTTCCTTCTGTTCTAGTTGGGATTTTGGTCCTTGTCTTCTCCTTTTAACAAGAGTTTCTTGTTTTTGCGTATATACAGTATTATTTAGAGCACCGCAAAATTCACAATATATAGGCTTATTGCCAGTTTGATTTTGTTTTATAGGTTCACCACATTCTTCACAAGTCAAATCAGATTTGGTCTCAGAGGGATTTTTAATCATTTTATTCCTGTTGTAGAAATTAATTTTTAGTTAGTTTCACATTAATTCTGTTATTTATTTATAAATAAAAAAATTAAAAATCTACAAAAAAGTCAATTTTTCTTTTTTCTTTAAATATAAATGTAAGATAGGGATTCAAGTCTAAAATTTTTAAACAGAGAAAAAAGCAGCATGAAAAAAACTAAAATTATTGTATTGGTATTAATGATTGTGGTTTGTCAAATTATCTTCACATTTCAAATTAATAAAGTTAAATATAGAGTAGATTCAGATTATGATCAACAATATTATGATGAGAGAGTTGAATCTAGAACCAAAAATCAACCAAAAATTTCAACATGTAGAAATATAGACAATATTGAAGTTATTTTTGACAGGAAACTTAGTGATTATGAATTATATGGCTATTTTCCTCAGATTTACGAACCTTCGTTACAAGCTACGTATTATGGGCTATATATTCTAGCTGCTCTTGGTAATTTAGGTGAAATAAATAAAACAGCAATAACGAATTATATAATCTCTACTTATAATCAAGAATCTAATTTATTTTTCGATGATTATTCTTATCGATATTTGGAAACAGATTTCTCGCAAGCATATTATCCTTTGACATCTGTACTTGAAGTGAATTGTTATGCTATTTTATCTTTAAATATATTAAACAAATTAGATTTAATTGACAGACAAAAATTTATCGATTTCATTTGGAGTTGTTATAGTCCCGTCATGAGTGGATTTATTGGACAACCATATAATGTAGATTTAGAAGACTCTTTTAAAATTTCTACAATGGATAATACATATTTTGCAGTTATGACATTAAATTTGCTAATGGATAATTGGAATAGTTATACAGCGCGTAAAAATGAGATAATTCAATATATAAATGATTTACAAGATTCAATAAATACTAATTGGAGATATGGAGGATTTTATAATGATAAAGATAGTTTATTTAATAGTATTAAACCACTTCATGAACCCAACCTTCTTTCTTCTTATTACTGTATCAAAACATTAGAAATCTTTGGAATGGAAGAGTCGATTAATATTAATAGCTTTCATCAATTTCTTACTAAGTTATATATGGATGACAATTATTTTCAAATGTCCAATCCTGAACATAACATAACTAATCTCATTGCAACCGCAATTGGGTTAGAACTTTCTAAAATAACGGGATTTTCAGGAATAAATGAAACTTCTGTTATCAATTTCATTATGAATAATAGAAATTCTCAAGGGGCATGGGATTCCTCTACAACAGTTAAAATGCATGAGCTATTGGACATATATCAAATTGTACGGTCTTTAAATAACAGCAGAGTAATTTCTAACCTAAATGGGCTAGTTATATCTGAGATTTTAACAGCACTTAACAACTATCATCAACTTAAAGGATTTTCCCTTATCTCTCAAGAATACACATCCCTTAATCTACTTAATACTATTATCTCCTCATTTCAATTGTTTGATAGGGTTTCAGATTTAGAAATACAAGATATATATAATAATATAAAAGATTGTTTCATGTATTATAATTATCCTGAAGATTGGTATGTTTTTCTACCTTGTATAAATGTAGATCCAATGAAGCCTGAGTTTCGCTCATACCCAATTGAATATTATAATAGAGGTTATCATAATTACATTACAAGAATTGATTATTTTACATCATTTAAATCCATGTACTTTGCCTTAAATTCAATGAATAAACTATTTAAATTGGATGATTTTGAAGGAGAGGTTGATTTGACCAATTTAATTGAAGACATCATACAATCACAATTTTTAAATGCCTCACTTCCTGGAGCTTACGGGGCTTTTTTACCTATGCGCGGATATACCTTTTTCTCCCTTGAAAGCCAATTAAAGAAAATCTTTTTTGAATACTCATATTATTCGATAAAATCATTAGAATTGCTAGTAGATCATCTGAATTTAGGAAGTTTAGTTGATTTATCTTTTAATAAAGCAGCGCTATATGAATACATTGAAAGAAATATCGTTGAAACCTCCTCCATACTCTATTTTGATCCTCAATACACTTCTAATATTGAAGTAATCTTACAAAACACTTATTACATGATTTATGTGTTGAAGGCACTTGATCTTTATGACTTAAATAATCAAAAAATCAAAGAATTTGTGCTCCAAAACATAAATTACAATAAGATAAACAATATCTATTACTCATACAAAATCTCAGAAATCTTGGACATTAGTCTTGAATTCAATCATGATTTAATAATAAATTTAGCTGAACTGCTTTATTCGGGAGATTTAAATGAGTTTTACTTGAGTTCAAATCGTCAAATGGTTAACCAAGAGATTCTTCTCTGGATTTGTGAAATGGCACTAAACAGTGATTTAGAAATTGTATGTGAATATATGGAACAAATAATTTTAGGGGGTGTTAATAGTCTTACAGTATCATTTCAAAATTTGATTATTGATGATTTTGGGGATGATATTTCAGTTGTTTTTGAAAGTTTACAGCTTGGGATAATAAATCTTGAGAAACAAGTTGACAATACTTATTATAAAGATTTTAAAATACCTGAAAATCCCAGTTATTATCCAAAAGTAGAAGGTATTGTGGCGATCTATAAAGGTTTTGAGCAATTAGGGCAAATCCCAATCAATATTAGGACATTTTATGTGTTTCATGATTCTGGCTTGAAAATAATCGACAAACGTCAAGAACTCATCTTTGAGATGAACATCTCTTACGAATTTTCATCAGGACAAAATCCAGCATCCAATTCAATGGTAGTAGGGAACATTTATAGAAATTTCTTAATGGTAGAATCTATTGAACTTGAGAGAGAGGATTATTCAGATTTATCTAAATTTACTATGTATTATGAAAATCGGGAAAATATTGAGTATTCTATTCGATTTTTAATTTATGATGGATTTCACCCTGATGGAATGATTTTATATGAATACGAAATAAATCCTTCAGAATCCTTCAATCCTGGCGGAGGAGATTCTCCAGTATCCTCAATTCTCTGGACAATTCTAGCATTATGTATCTTTGTAGCTACTTGTGGATTTTCTTTATTTATTTCAAATAAATTTACTAAATGGATTTTTGGGAGAAAAAGTAGAAGGAAAAAAGACACTCCTTTAAAATTAGAATTAGAAATTAAGAAGGGTAAAAAAATGAAAGATGTATTTGATGATATATTTAATAATGAGGATCTATAATTTAGAAAACAAGAAAAAAGAGAAGCGTGAAAGAAAATGCTAAAAACTGGTAATCTTGATCAAAATATCCAATTTCCTGAAGAAGAAGGCTTTAGACAGCTAGATTTACTATATAAAATATACAAACTTGATAATCAGAGAGAAATATTAATCAACAAGTTATATAAATTACAAAAAACCATTAAAAAAAATTCCACTGAGAATCTCTCAATTAAACTTAAAGCGTTAAAAGCAGTTTCTAATGAGATTTTGCAAAAAAAGAAAATTATCATCTCTCAATTAGAGGATTCATATAATTTTTTTGAATTATCAAACCAAATTAAAAAATTAAAGCAATGTATTTTACAACTAAATAAAGCTATAAAAAGAAAAAAAATTGATGCTAACACTCATAGAATTACGAGAGATTACTATAAAAACCAACTTAAGATCCAATTTAATAATTTAAATAAAGTAAGGATGGTTGCAAAAGAATATCTAATTATCCTAAAGAATCAAGAACTTCAATTAAAAGCTGAAGAGAGATTTATGAACTCAAATGTTCCCAAGAAAATACCTCATATAAGTAATAATAAAAATGTCATGAGTAATAATATACCAAAGCAAAAAGATTTAAGAGAAATTCTCGATTTTCTAAAAAAACATATTTTAAATTGTTCTCTCTAAAATCATAAACATAAATATTATATACACAAGTGTCTAGTTATTCCATAATCATTTTAATTTACAAAATAGAGGTGTGAAAATTAAAGGTGAAAGAGATTTCTGAGGGTGATATAAAAAGAAGTAAAATATTGTTTATTGTTGGTACAATCATTATTGTATTTGCGATTATTGTAATAACGGCGGATGTAGGATTTAGGATATACGGTATTTATTTTACAGGATATGCAGCAATGTTGGGTTTTCTAGCATATTTATTTGGTCTTTTTTTAGTAATTTATAGCATCAGAAATTTTTGGGGTTGGTTAGATTTCCCTCTATTCTTTGCAGTTAATTACATTGTAAACCTATTTGCACCAGATTTGTCTGAAATGCCCATACCATATAGGTTGCTCTCAATTTTAATATTACCTTTGAATTATGTGGCGCTCCTAATCCTATTCCTTGTATCCATCAATAAAAAAAAGGTTATATAGCCTCTTGTTTAACTTAGTAAATTCATAAAGATAAGAGAAAAGAGGAAGGCATGAGATCCTTCCATGGTATTCTCTTAAAAAATAGAGAAAAATAGTGATCAAAGTTACTTTTGTTTTTGACCTTACTATTTTAAGGGCACTTTTTTCACTTGAGGGATAAAAGATAAAAATAAGAGAGATAACGAGAAAGAATGCAAATAATTACATTTTAGAATTAAAAAAATTAACAAATATCTAAAATATATTGAAGTCTAATTTGGTAAGAGAATAGTTATATCCAAATACCAGTCAGTCTTACCATCTTCAAAAACAATAAAAGAACCATTAATCTCATAATCAATCTCTAAAATTCCTTGCAGTTCCATAAAATTTCCATATCGACACATAGAGTATTTCTGTGATTGAAAGCAGTTAATTACTTTATCAATTAGTCGTGTTAATTGCTCTTCTCGAATATACGGAATATGACTTAAAGCATATATTAAGAGATGGATTTTAGAAAGGTCTAAGATATTTCTGGTAGCTTCTTTTACTATGTCAAGTAATAGCGTGGATAATTTTAGGTTATCGACATAGTATGTGGCGCATGTGGTATGGTATTCCAAGCAAATTAATCCTTCAGTACTGATCCTTCTCACATAGGTTATATTAATTCTTTTTTTATTCCCAATAATTTCATTCTATTTAAAAAAAAAATTCAATTAAAAGGAAAAGAGGGGGATAAATTACCTAAAATATCGTTACATTAATGCAAGGTGTTGAAAAATCTGCTAAGTTGTCTAAAGAGATAAGAATGCATGTTAGAAACGAAATTGGTCCAGTGTTTCAACCAGATGTCATTCAATTTGCCGATGCTTTACCAAAGACAAGAAGTGGTAAAATTATGCGTAGAATCCTGAAGGCAATTGCTGCCGGTACAGAAATAGGGAATGTAACCACATTAGCTGATCCTTCAGTAGTAGATGCCTTGCTTGAAGAACGGAAAAAGATGGATATTGAAATTCCTAAATAATAATTTTTTTTATTTTTTTTTATTTACCAGAATTGAATAAATTAAATAGCAATTCTTTTAACTCTTTGTACTCAACTTTATAAAATTGAGGCAAAATTAACGTATTAACTAAATATAATTTTTCCCCAATTTCATTTTCCGCAATAATTATGATTTCAAATGACTCCAACTCAAGTAAATCTAAATTTATTCTATTCGTCCTTAAAGTAGATTTAGAGAAAGTATTAGACTTTATTAGATTTATTCTTAAATCTTTAAAACTTAAGAAACTATTATCATTTTGTAGAAGAATAAAAAAATCATAGCTAAAACAAAATAAAATATATTGTTTAAAATCACTATTTTTTAAACCTTTATATAATTCTTATTCTGTAAATCAGATAAAAATAATAAGAATAATAATATATGATTATTAGAGAAGATTTTAATTCCATATTCATAACTGAAGAGAGTAAGGATTATGAAAAGAGAATTTAATATCGTAATAGAACAAGATATCGATGATTTATATATCGCCAGTGTTCCTGAGTTACCTGGATGTCATACACAAGCAAAATCATTAGATGAATTACAAAAGCGAATTATTGAAGCCATTGAATTATACATTGAAGTAGATAAAAAAAAGCTGGAAAAACCCAATAAATTTGTGGGTATTCAGAAGGTGGAAATAACTTTTGAAGAAGCTTAATCCAATAGCTCCAGAAAAATTAATTAGAATTCTCAAAAAACAAGGTTTCGAAGAAATAAGACAAAAAGGTTCCCATAAATTATTTAGGGATGCTGAAGGTAGAACGACAGTAATTCCTTTTCATAAAGGTGAAAAAATTGGAAGAGGCTTATGATTAAAAATAATTAAAGACACTGGAATGACACGTGAGGAATTCCTTTCACTTTTAAAATAATTTTATTTTCATGAAATAAAATCTAAACTTATACATTCTGGGTTTCAAAACGAGAAATTCGGACTTAATTCGTAAAAAAGGAAATTGAGTTTCTATAATAAATAAGTTATTTAAAGAAAGTAAAAAAATATTATTAATTTAAAAATCTGCTAAGTTATCTAAAGAAATTAGAATGCATGTAAGAAAAGAATTTGGTCCCTTATTCCAGCCAGATGTCATTTTGATTGGAAATGTTACTACGTTGGCAGATCCCTCCGTTGTTGATGCCCTTCTTGAAGAGCGTAAGAAAATGGATATCGAAGTAGGTTAATTTATATTTTTTTATATTTTTTTTAATTAAATTAATTCTGGATAAAGATAATCTATTTCTAATTTTAATTTTTAAGGATATTTGTTAAGGAAATCCTTTATTAACGAGATAATCAGTTCGGGAGCATCCTCTTGTAAAAAATGGGATGCATTTTCGATTTTATAGGTTTCAATACCGGGATAAATTTTATTCCACCAATCTATTGTCCATGTAGGAAAAATAGGATCTTTCATACCCCAAATTAAAATTTTTGGCTTATCCAAAAGCTTATGTAAATTTTTTCTTATATGTATCATTGGTTTAGCACTTGGATGAGAATTGCCAACAGGAATATCTTTAGGCCATGCTAATGAACCGATATAATACTCATCCCTTGGGAAGGGAGCATTATAAGCATTTAATAGTGTAGGAGTAACTTTTCCTTTATTATATATCCCCATTCGAATTATCCCACCCGTGTTTTTTATATATTTCTCATATTTACCTAATTTTTCCATCCTATAATACCAAGATTTAGAACCTTCTTTCATCACTCCAATTGATGTATTCATGATTACTAATCGTTTTATTCTTTCGGGATAATCAACAGCAAAACCTAAACTTAAAGGGCCTCCCCAATCTTGAAATATTAATGTTAATTCTGTTAAATCCAGCTTTAAAATTAATTTTGTCAAATTATCAACATGTTGTTTTAATAAATAAGGTTTATCTTGAGGTACATCACTTTTTCCAAATCCCATTGCATCAGGCGCAATAACTCTATAATCTTTTTTTAATTCCATAATAAAATTTCTATAAAGATAACTCCATGTGGGCATACCATGATGGCAAAGAATAGGCTCTCCTTTTCCCTCATCAATATAATGCATATTAAACCCATTGATTTCCATAAAATTTGGTGTAAATGGAAAAGTGTCATCAAATGTTTCATCTTTCATGTATTCCCTATTCATAATATTCAAAAATATTCACTATTCTTTATAAACATACTTACGATTAATTGAAAATTGATTATTTTATGAAATCATCGATGGAGATTATTTAGATTTTATAAATAATTTCCTTAATTAATAATGAGATTGTTAACCAATTAATAGAAGAACGTCAGAAAATGGATATTAAAAGAGGCTAATTATTAAAAAATTTTTTCTAATTCATTTTTTTAATTTTTGTTATTTTTAATAAACTCATATCAAATAAACTAAAAATATGAATTTTTCAATAATAGAATTTAAATTCGCGTCTTTCTAAATATCTCCAGAATTTTTTAAAAAACTTAGCTAGTTCTTTATCATCTTTCATCAATCTTTTTAACTCGAGCATAATTTCTTCATTTCCAAGTTTAATAATTGCAAAAAGAGCAATTTCTCGTAATTTATTATCCTCTAAATTTTTCACATTATTTAAGCAATACTTAATCATATCTTCCCTTTCTAAGTCTATAATGAGTTTTAATACAAGTTCCTTTTTTTCTTTCATGTTTTGATAATTCTCCCAACTTTCTTCTAGGGGTTTAAAGAATTTTAATATCTCTATAAACTTATTCTGAAATTTTAACCATATATTTAACTTTTCAGGATTACTTATGAGAAATTCTCGAATAAAATCTAGTTGCCAATTTTTACCATTATTTAAAGAATTTATTAACATGTCTTCACTAAAGAGGTCTACCTTTTGTAATTCTTCTATTAAGTCATTATCAACAAGTTGAAATTTATTTAGATACTCTATAATGAGATCCTTCCAATTTTTAACATTTTCTTTCATTGATATTATAGCCATTAGGATATCTTTTATTAAATTAGGATTCTCTATTATTTCTAACTTATTTAAAAGAATTGATCTAAACTTTTCATTATTTTTATATGCTTCAGCAATTTGGTACAAGTCTTTATAAGGATAGGCCAAATTGTTTAAAAATTCTAAAGTCTCTTCTTCAAGGTCAAGATCTAACACAGCTGCAGTTTTTAAAATATCCTCTTCAAGCCTTCTTATCTTAAGAATCTTACTTTCATTTGAATCTTTAAATTTAGCTTTATATTTTGTATTATCTATTAAATATCTTCTAAGTAAATCCGCTATACACTCTTTTTCTTTCAATATCATATTTTGACCTAAATTCTCAAAAGCCCTAATCAAGTGAATTTTAAGGTTAATATCCTCTTGATTTAGGCTTCTAGCATGTTGTAGGATTAAAGGGATGACTCGGGGGTCTTCAACTTGGGCTAAAACATTTTCCAATAATTCACCAATAACCTCATCAATTTTCCCTTTAAAAGATTGAATATATTCATACACTGGCTTAAATATGAGCGAGGAATCTAATTCACACAGTCTTCTTATATGATGTTCTCTTAGTGATGTTTGAATTTCACTTGATCCACCAAAATATTTTATCTCACTATTATCATTCAATAAATCAATGATTATTTTATGCAATCTGAGTTCTTTCGCTCCATCTTCGAATTTTTTATCTTTTAAAATATAATATATGCCTAAAAAACCCCATGCTCTCAAACATGTTTCATTACTTTCAGAAAGCTCGAAAAATAAGTCTAAATCCTTCCTATCAGTTAATGACTTAAAAGTTTTGTTAAAAACGGTATTTAAATCTTCTTTTGGGCTCACTCCTAAAGGTAAATAACCTTTACTTAGTTGCCTGATAACTTTTTCTTTATATGACATACTTATACAAATTCTATTTTATTAGGCATATTAATCTTTTCATAGTTTTTTATTCTTCTTATAAATAGGAATTTTAATAAAATAGAAAAATTGATTAAAAAGTTAAAAAATATAGATCTAATGAAATCAATTTTAGTATTTATAGATGGTACCATTTGTGATACAAGGCAGAGACATCATTTTGGAATAAAGACACTAGAATTTAATAAACGTGAAGCAATAATCAAAGATAAAGCTGTACCTAATAGTGTAAATTGCTTAAATAAATTATCGAATAGATATGAGATTGTTTATATTGGAGCAAGACCGAAATTCACAATCGACTATACGAAAGAATGGTTAGAGAAAGAAGGATTTCCAAAAGGAGAAGTGTATTTAGGAGAAACTCAAAAAGACCGACTTGAAATAATAAAAAAAATAAATAAGAAGTATAATTTTATTGCGGGGATAGGTGATCGATGGGATGATAATGAATTACATTTGGAACTAGGATGTTTGAGCATTATATTAGAAGAATTTAATGGTAAGTGGGATTTTGTATGTAATTACATTATGAATTATGAACGAAAAATAAAAATTACTCAAAATGAAATCCATTTAAAAGGAAAAATTGAAGGTTTAGCCCGTGTACTACCAAAGCTCTACAATAAATATGGAGATGGAATGTGGGAAGTATATTTCAATACAGTTCTTAAAATGGCAGAAGAAACCAGGGAAGAAAGAAGAAAAGAAGATCTTGAATTATTTGAAAGATTTAATCTAAATCCTCGAGATTTAAGAGATGTGGCTAAATGGGAAGAATTATTAAATGAACAAGAGTGGGAGATTAATGAGGCTTATGGTTTACAGGATACAGAAACAGTAGAAGCAACAAAAAATCGTTTTGAAATGAAAATAACACGATGTCGATATGCAGAAATTTGGAAAGAGTTTGGTTTTCCTGAAATTGGATATCAAATTCATTGCCGAACAGATTTTGCATGGTGGGATCGTCCCGCATGGGATCCAAAAGTACGATTTAAACAGCCAAAAACTCTTATGAAAGGTGATGAATATTGTTTATTTATACAATATATACCTGATGAAGATTAATTTTTATTTATAAAAAAAATAAATATGAATTGTACTAATTAAAACATTTTAATATATTGAATATTGAAAATGAAGACAATTATATTTCCAGATGGATTTCTGTGGGGTGCTGCTACATCTAGTTATCAGATTGAAGGAGCTTGGAATGAAGATGGAAAGGGGGTTAGTGTTTGGGATGATATATGTCATAATAAGAAAATAGTGAAGAATAGAGACACTGGAGATATTGCATGTGATCATTATCATCGGTATAAGGAAGATGTTCAATTAATGAAAGATTTAGGTCTTAAAGCATATCGTTTCTCAGTATCTTGGCCTCGTATTTTTCCATCAGGAAAAGGTAAAATTAATGTTAAAGGAGTAGAATTTTATGATAATCTAATTAATGAATTATTAGCAAATGAAATTGAACCAGTTATAACTCTTTATCATTGGGATTTACCTGTATCTTTGCACACTATTGGTGGTTGGGAAAGTAGGGATGTTATTGATAGTTATGTTGAATATGCATCATTTATGTATGATCATTATGGTGACCGTGTTAAAAAATGGATTACTTTCAATGAACCTTTAGTTTTTACATTATGGTTTTATTCATTTGGTCTATATAATTATAAGCGAGATATTAGAGGAGGATTGATTGCTTCAATTAATGTTAATGCTGCCCATGCTAAAGCAGTAGAGATATATAGACAATCTAAAAATTCAGATGGTAAAATAGGGATCACTCTCAATTTATCACCTATATATCCAGTAAGTAGTTCTGAACTTGATAAGAAAGCAGTTAAATATATAGATGGAAGAGATAATAGATGGTTTTTAGATCCTGTCTTAAAGGCTTCTTATCCAAATGATATGTTAAAGCTTTTTAAAGTAATATATAATATACCTCCAATTCCGAAAGAAGATCTAATATTATTAGAAAATAATCCTATTGACTTTTTAGGAATTAATAATTATTCATGTACTCGAGTTGGTGCAAAAAGTGAAGAAGATCTAACTCATCTTGAAAAATTAATCAATAGAAAAAAGTTAGAATGTCGTGAATATTCTGAAATGGGTCTAGAGGTATGTTCTAATGGATTGTTCGATCTTTTAACCAGAATTGATAGAGAATATAACCATCCCCTTATCTATATTACAGAGAACGGTATGGCATGTAAAGATGATAAAAACATTGATGGAATTGTACAAGATGATGATAGGGTGAATTATTTAAAGCAATATCTTGAAGCCGTTTATCGAGCTATTTCTAGGGGAGTAAATTTAAAAGGCTATTTTGTATGGTCCTTGATGGATAATTTTGAATGGATTTATGGTTATTCTAAAAAATTTGGATTGATTCACATTAATTACGATACCCAAAAGAGAACGTGGAAAAGGAGTGCTTATTGGTACCGTGATGTAATTAAAACAAATGGTTATAATATTTAAATTTAGGCACACTTATGTAAGATATTTAATTAGTTTTCTTAAAGGATACTTTCAAAATGTTTTAAAATATTCTAGAATAATCCCAAGTGTTTTAAAAATAATGAAAAAGGAATCAAATATGGGAAACCAGAATTTTAGTCATTCTCTGGATGATGTTAAAGTAAAGGAAATTATCATAGATATATGTAATAAAGTTAAAGAATATTACATTTTTCCAGAAATAGCTGATAAGATATCAGATTTTTTATCGAAAAAATTAGAAAAAGGTTCTTATCAAGATTTTGCAAGTCCAGAGTTACTTGAGAAAGTAATTTCTAATGATCTGCTTGAAGTATCTAATGATTTACATTTTTATTTTGAATATAATCCAACCCTGGCTCAAAAATTATTGCACAAAAGAGATGAAGATTGGGAAGATGAAGATATTGATTGTCAAGAATTAATACTTGGACAATATGATAATTATCATATTGTGAAAGCAGAACGATTACCTGGTAATATAGGTTATATCAAATTAAATGATTTTCAACCTGCTGAATGTGCAGGAGATATAATAGTTGGAGCCCTACAATTTCTAGCAAATACCTATGCCCTAATTTTTGATATTCGAAATAATGGGGGAGGGTATCCATCAATGATACAGTTAATAATAAGTTACTTAGTAGAACCGACTTCAAAACTAATTAATAGTTTTTATGAACGGAAGAAAAATAAATACTCCCAATCATGGACACTTCCCTATGTACCTGGAAAAAGATTCCCAGATAAACCAGTATACATATTAACAAGCCGTCGAACAGCGTCTGGTGCTGAAGAATTCGCTTATAATTTAAAAATGATGGAAAGAGCAATCATTGTAGGTGAAACTACACGAGGGGCGGCACACCCAGTTGATGTTTTCCCAATTTCGGATTCATTTGTGATATCGCTCCCAATTGGAAGAGCAATAAACCCTATCTCCAATGATAACTGGGAAGGGAAAGGTGTCACCCCACACCATCAAATATCTCAAGAAGAAGCCTTAGAAAAAGCTCACTTTTTAGCATTACAAGACTTATTAGATAGAGAATCAGATCAAGAAGTTAAAAAATTGCTAGAATTCGAGTATGAATATTGCGAAGCGAAATATAATGGGATTAAGATTGATATTGATGCTTTAAAAGATTACCAAGGAGAATATGAGAGATCTAGTATACTTATCCAAAACAATCAAATATTTTACGAAAGAGCGAATTTAAAACTTCCTTTAATTACAAAGGATAATGAGATCTTTTTTGCTAATGAATTACTTAAATTATGGTTTGAAACAGAAAATCAAGAGAAAGTGCTTATTGTTCATAGACGAGATTTACCAAGTCAAATGAGATTTTACAAAACGAAGGAAAGCTAAGATTTTTTTATTATTAATAATTTTCGTATTAAATAAAAGTAAAAGTAGGTAAGATTAAATTGTGCCATAATAAGAGCCAATCAAATTTAGATTTTAGATTTATGTCATTTTTCTTTAAAATTCGCGATTTTTTTAAATCACCTATGAAAAAAGTAGATATAGCGGAGATAAAATCAGGAGATTTTGTCCTTGATTATGGATGTGGACCGGGAAGTTATTCATTTGCAGCCGCAGAGATTGTAGGTCCAAGTGGCAAAATATTTGCTGCAGATATACACACTCTTGCGATTAAAAAAGTAAATAAAAAAGCAATGAAAAAAGGGTTAGAAAATATAATAACTATCGAAACAGATTATAAAACTGGGCTAGATGATAATTATATCGATGTTATTATGTGTTTTGATGTTTTGCATGATATTAAAGATAAAGAAAGTATATTGAAGGAATTTCATCGTGTCTTAAAGTTAGATTCAAGACTCTCTTTTGATGATCACCATTTGAAAGAAAATGAGATAATTGAAACAATAACAGCGCAAGGTTTATTTAAACTAATTGAGAAGAAAGAAAAAAGCTATAACTTCTCTAAGATTTAATTATCAATAAAATTCGTCTAATATCCGTTGAATATATGTTTCTAATTGGTCCAAAATTAATCCAATTTTAGATTCATCATTGATTATAAGTGTTAGAAATGTTTTATCATCACATTTAATAATCAAGATTGATTTTTTGTCTATTTCTGTTACGATTTTTTTGATATTTCTATCATCTATCGTTCTACCTAGCTCTTCAGCACTTTCTAATACAGAAGCACACATGGAAGCAAATTTTTTTCTATCAATATCTTTACTAATATTTTCTACAATAAGACCTCCATCGCGATAGGTCAATAATATACCTTCTAATTTCCCTATCTGTCTTATTTCATCTAATATTAAGTTTAATTGATGTAAATTAGAGTGATCCATTTTACTCATTCAACTATAAACTTAATTTTTGAATTATATTAGGACAAATAATTAAAAATATTTAACTATTGTATTATATGTGAGTATTGTGAAATCAAATAATAATATTGAGAATATAGTAATAAAATCTAATAGGGAATTTCTTGAGAATGAATTACTTCCCTTTTTAAGAATTCCAAGTAATACACTCAATAAGGAAGGAATTAATCAAGCAAAAGAGTATATTATTTCTTATATCTCAGGATTTTGTAAAGAGATAAAAGAAATTGAAGGAGAGATTAACTCTTTAATCTTAGCTAAAGTAGAGGGACAGATAAAAGATCCTCTATTAATATACATGATGTACGATACTCAACCTGTCAATAAAGAAAAAGAATGGATTAGTGAACCCTTTGGCGCCGAAATCCATAAATTTCCTCCCCCGCTAGATATGTTAGGAGATTGTATTATAGCAAGAGGGGCATATAATTCAAAAACACCTTTATTATGTTTTTTAAATATCATAAAAATATTGAAAGAAAATAATAAATTACTCATATCATTAATATTATTTTTTGATGGTGAAGAAGAGATTGGTTCACCTTCACTCCTAAAATTTATTAAAACTAACAGAAAGATATTTGAAAATTGTATTGATTCTTATTATCCGTCAACGAAACAAGATTTAAATAGCATTTCAGTTTTAAAATTAGGTTATAAAGGAATCTTATCCCTAACAATTGAAGTCAAATCAAAAAATAAAGAACCCCATTCTGCCTTTAGTGCTATGATTGTTAACCCCGCCATTGAGTTAATCTCTCTAATTAATAGTATATATTCTAAAAATGAATTTCATATCGATAGTCTTAAAGAACCATATAAAATTACAACTAACGAGCAATTACTTATAGAAGATTTAATAAAACAATTAGACATTGAAAAAATTAAAAATAAAGCGGGAATAATACAAACACTTGAAGAAGATCCCAAAAACGCTTTTATTAATTATCTTTTTAAGCCAACATTTAATATTTCTACATTGAAATCTGGATATTTAGAAAAGGGTATAAAAAATATGGTCCCTAATCAAGCATTATGTAATATAGATATCAGATTTGCACATAGAGTTTCTGTTGATGAAATTTATAAAGAAATTAAAGAAAAAGTTGAATTATTTGCTACAAAATCAAAATGTCAAATCGAATTGATAAAAAATATTGGGTATGAAGGTTCAAGAGTAAAAGAGGAATCAATTTTAGTAAAGAGTCTGATTAAAAGTTTTAATGGAATCTCCTCTGAAATTTGGCCTATAAGTGCTGCTGCTGCTCCTTTAAGTATGATTAATAAAGAACTGGGACTAAATTTCATAACAGGTGGTTTAGGAATCGGAGGTTTTGCCCATTCTCCAAATGAATTTATACAAAAAGATTCCATAATTAATACAAGACTTTCAAATTATCGTTTTCTTAAAATATACTCAGAATTATATAGAAAAAATTCTTTTTATAAAAAATAATAAAAAACTTTAAAGCACTTTTTAATACTTTCTAATACTAAATACTTAAAAGAATCAAATTTATTATAATTATTATATTTAATAAAGTATGTAGAAGTAGGACTATAAGCTTAAATCATTAAATTCAAACCCTTATGAGAAAAATGCTTAATAAAATAGCTAGACTGGAAATTTTGAAGAGGAGATGGAAAATAATTGGCTGACGCGATGTTCAAGATAGTATTTTTCGGCGATGGGGGCGTAGGGAAGACGACATTAGTAAATCGATATATGACTGGTGTTTTTAAAGGTGATTCCACAATGACAATTGGTGTAGATTTTCATGTAAAGAAATTAGAGATTGATGGATTGAAAGTATCATTACAAATATGGGATTTTGCTGGTGAAGAAAGATTTAGGTTCCTCCTTCCTAGTTATGTTATTGGAGCTTCAGGAGGAATTTTTATGTATGATGTAACCAGATATTCTAGCTTAAAAAATTTTGATGATTGGTTAGATATTTTTAAAAGAGCTTATACAGGTAAGGAACAGCAAATCCCCGTTATAATGGTAGGCGGGAAATTAGATCTCCAGTATAAAAGAGCAGTATCCAGTAATGATGCTTTCGAATTAGCAAAAAAAAGCAATTTATATGGATTTGTTGAATGTTCAGCAAAAAGCGGTGAAAATATAGACGATATTTTCATTGAAATCGGTCGATTAATGATGAGAAGATCAGGGCTAATATAACCAGATTATTTTTTAAATATCTCATCTAATGAATTAAGCACTAAATCTGGGATTAGATTTTCATCAAAATCTACTAATTTTTTAGCTTTATTTTTTATATCATTTATCATATCTTTTGTAGTAACTCCCGTCAAAACTGCAATTGTTTTAATATCAGCACGATTACCTGCTAATACGTCAGTTTCTATACGATCTCCAAACATAGCTACTTTTTTCGGAGGTATTGTTGTATCTTCTAGAATTAGATTGATTCCAAGTGGTGAGGGCTTTCCAAAGATCTTTATAGGTTTTCTAGCGGTGCAGGTTTCAATAGCTTTAACCATAACTCCTGCTCCTGGTAAAAATCCTCTAGAAGCAGGTAAGGTTGGGTCGGTATTTGTTGCATAAAATTGAGCATTCCCTTCTAAGATGCATTTCTGGGCTATAGCCAAGTCTTTATAAGTCAGATTACGGCAAAGTCCTACTATTACAAAATCAATATCATTATAATTGGGAGGATCTTCAATAACCTTATGACCCTTCAATTTCAATTCTTTTCTAAGTCCTTTTTCTCCAATTACAAATATATTTGCATTTTTCTTTATTTTAGTGATTTCAAAGGCACTTATTGAAGCACTGGTATAAACATCATCTATTTCGGTTAATATATCAAATTTTTTTAACCTATCAACATACATTTGCCTAGTTGCAGTAGAATTATTAGAATTATATACAACTTTTACTGAAAGATTCTTTAAATCTTGTATAACTTTATCAGCACTCGGTATTAGCGTTTCTCCCCGATATATTACACCATCTAAGTCAAAAATTGCTAATTTGATATTTTCTAAATCCTCTATTAATTTTCTCATAAGAATATTTCTTAAATCACTTTATTTTTTATAGATATTTAAAAAAACCATCCAACTGGTAATCCTAATAGAACTATAAATAACTGGATTCCAATGGGGATTGCAATTGGATTCAAAATATTATCAGCCGTATATTTTGGAAAATAATCTGTTAAAAAGAAAATAAATGCTCCGATTAAAGCATAAATTGGTCCTACAAGAACAAATCCGATGATATATGCAACAATGGTGCCAGCAAGAAAGCCCTCAACAGATTTAGTGCCTTTACTTCTTACTTTAATTTTATGTTTTCCATATCGTTTTCCAATTAATGCCGCTGCAGCATCCGATAAGCATGCAATAAGAATTCCTGAAAATACCGCTGCTATATGAATTAAATCTGCCATATAAAGCATATATGAAAAAATAAATCCTGTAATAATATAAATCTGTGGTCCTGCTGCATTTATCTCCTTATTCCTTAACATAGATCTTGTAAGAAAATTAAAAAGTGAATACTCTGGACCCCAAAGAATTCTAATCAGATCCGATATTAAAGCAAATATAAGAGCTCCAATTAAAGCCATCATAGTAAGATCAACAATCGCTTGGAATTCCCCTGGACTATGGGGAAAAAGGGAAATAGGTCCCCATACAAATTCATAAGCAGGTTCAATGTGATTAATTAAGAATATTACACTATCACTTACAATAAGAGTGAGTGGATACATAAAGAAAAATCCAAAATATGCTATAACAAGAAGAAATCCCATTAAATGGAAACTCTTTCTTATTACCTCGTGTTTAAATGATATATCGTCTCTATAAGGATTTTCTTTTGTCATCCTTTCAACATATCTTTGTAATATTGTTTTTTTACCATAATTGCTACTCTCTGATCCTACAACTATACTTTCTGCTTGTAATTTCTTTTTTTGTTTTTTAATTAATAATGCAAAAATTATACTGACAACTATGTTCATCCAAATCCACCAAATCATAAATCCATTATATGGATAGGGAAAAAATCTCGCAGTAGAATTGACATATCCAAAAATTAAAAACAAAATTCCACAAATTATAGTTGAAATTCCACCATACCGATTCCTTGCTTTTAAACCTGTACGTCCGATATAAAGCATTATAAATGTTAGTACAAAAAAAGAGAAAGACAATGTTGTATTATATATTGCGTCAATTGCAGTCCAATAATCCATAATTAATAAGCTAAAATATGTATTTAATTATTGAAATAAGTAACAATCACATAATTATTCTTTGATTTGGTCAAAAAAGATAATTTCAAAATAATAAAAATACTAATAATGAATTATGGACGATTTAAAAAGAGAAAAGAAATTGGGTTTTGATTTCGAATATTTAGGTGATGTTCTTGACAAGAAGAAGGAGTTAGATGATAAATATCAAACACCTGGATTTGGATTAGCTGCTCAAATATTTTCAACGATAGCTAAGCATATTGTAAACAGATTGGGACCTGAAGAAGGAGAAGCAATTCTTAAAAGCGCTATTGAAGAATTTGGATTTGAAAGAGGAAAAAAAATTGCCGAAAAGGTGAAATCAGAGGAAAAACCTCTCACTTTTAAAAATTGGTTAATTTATTCTGATATTGATTCATTCAAAAATTTCCGTCCAATTACAACTACACCAGATGGAGATTTTGTTGCTAAAATAAAACATTGTACCTTTTATAATGCTGCAAAAAGTTGGGGATTAGAGGAATATTCTAAAATTTATTGTAAATATGTAGATTATAAAATTCTTGAAGGATACAATCCAGATATAAAACTCGTTCTCAAAGATAGACATGCAACAGGCAAAAATCGTTGCATATTTCGTTATATTATGAAAGAGGATAATAAATAATTAGTAAATAAAGATGAAATCTGAAAAAAATGATTTCTTAAAAGTTTTATCAAAAGAGCCTGTATCCAGGATTCCTTTGTATTGTACAGGATATCCGGAACAACAATTCATAAATAATTATGTTAATTTGTATAATCTTAAATTGAATAATGAAAACCTAGTTCTCGACCGAAAAGATTATGATATTATAAAACAGATGGGTTTTGATGCTATTTCTATGTGGGATTACAGAAAAGGTAAAGGAGGATACATATTATCAAATCAATTAAGAGTGGATGGATGGGGACGTGTATATAAAGAAAATTGGTATATGTGGGAGGGGGTTTTTAAAGATGAGCAAACTGTTGCAAATTGGAAACATTTAAAGTTGCCTTCAAAAAATAAAATAATAGCATTGAAAGCCTTTTTACATAAAAATAAAAACAAAATTAACTTGATATTTTCTTTACCTGGTTTATTCGAAAAAACTTGGCAATCGATGGGTTTTAAATACTTCGCGAAATGTTTAAAATTAAATTTAAACCTTATTGAGGAAATTGTTAATTTTTTTGCACAATATCTTAAAGAATTAATTCATCTTCTCCAACACGCTGGTGCAATAATTTTTCTTATTGCCGATGATTGCGGCTATAAAAAAAGAGAATTTATCCCTAAAAAAATCTGGCGAAAAATATTCTTCAGTAAATACCAAGAAATTATAAAAATGATTCACGAAAAAAATCAAAAAATAATAATTCATTCTGATGGATACATCTCGGATATGATGGAAATATTTATTGATTTAGGATTTGATGCTGTTCAGAGTCTAGAACCTAATGCAGGAGTTGACATTTTCAGTTTATTTAAAAGATTCCAAAATGAAATATGTTTTATAGGCAATTTGGATATTTCCCTCCTCTCATTTGGAACACCTCAACAAGTTGAAAAATATGTTACAAAATTAATTAAGAAATCAAGGGAAACAATGAGTCCACTAATTATTTCACCCACTCAACAAATAAATTCAAAAGTTAATCCTAAAAATATTAAGACAATGATTGAAACTACAAAAAAATATCAATTAAATATTTGAAAAATTTTGAAAATCTATTCATTATTAAGTAATTATGTGTTATTACGGTATTTTTGAAATTTAATTAATAAAGAAATAATAATATGATTTATTAGAGAATATGTAATACAAAAAATTAAATAAAATTAAAATAAGTTAATTATATTAATATTAATTAATCTAATAACATCAAATAATATCCTAAATTAAAATTAATGAAAAATTGTTTTCTATGGAAACGACTGAGAGTCTTGATGACATATTGAAAAAATTATTGGCAGCTATTCCAGAGGTGAAAGCTGCCTCAATTGTCTCTGCTGAAGGTCTGCCCATAGCCTCAGCCCTTCCTTACGGTGTTGACGAAACCAGGATTGCTGCAATGACAGCCGCGCTTCTCTCTTTAGCTGAAAGGTCGGTTATCGAGATGGAAAAGGGGGAATTTTCTGAATTATATGTAAAGGGGTCGGACGGTTATCTGTTAGTCATGCAAGCGGGTCCTAACGCTGTATTAACGGTTTCTACAACGAAAGAGGTTAGATTAGGATTAATATTTCTCGATTGCAAAAGAACTTGTGAGAAAATCTCAAAATTGATTTAATTTCTTTATTCTTTTTGAAAGTTGTCATTTTTAGGATAAAACAATGTATAAAAACCACAAACTATTAATTTTTTAGTACATTTTTTTTCAACACAAAACGTTATCTACTTTTTAGGTACATTGATATGTTTAAACTATATACAATTCAAAGTAAGGTTGAAATTCCACCATTTCTGTTTGATCAACCTAAAGAAACAAGTGCACGAATTATTTTGAGGGAAGATTATGAAGGGATCATTACAAGGAATTTTGGGTTTATTATAACAGTTGTGGATATACTTTCTGTTTCACAGGGATTAGTAATACCTGGAAATGCTAACACATTTCATGAAGTTGAATTTACAATTTTAACATTCAAACCTAGTGTTGGTGAAGTTGTCGAGGGAACCATAGTAGAAGTAGTTGATTTTGGGAGTTTTTGCCGTCTTGGTCCCTTAGATGGATTAGTTCATGTCTCCCAAATCTGTGATGATTATATTTCTTTTGAACAAGTTGGAAATCGATTTATTGGTAAAGAAACGGGAAAAATCCTTGAAGTTAATGATAATGTTCGCGCAAGAATTATTGCTGTGTCTCTTGGTACAGGTAGAAGTGGAAAACTTGGATTAACAATGCGACAAAAGTTCTTGGGAAAAGAAGAGTGGATTCAGAATGATATAGAAGAAGAAATTGCAGAAAAAGAAGCAAAAAAAACAAAAGAAAGTGTTGAAGAAGAAGAAAATAAAGAATAATAAATATTATCAATTAAGTGTGAATCATGAAAGAGAAGGCATGTAAAAATTGTCATTTAATAACTAAAAATGAAATTTTATGCCCTAAATGCAAGACGCATACTCTAAGTGAAGATTTCACTGGAGAGGTCATAATAATAAATCCTAAGGAATCAAAAATGGCACAAGACCTCAAGATCCATTTTCCTGGGAAATACGCTTTAAGAGTACGGTAAAAATCGACCGAAAATAACTCATTATATTTTTACTAATCTTAATTTCTTAGTAAATATTATAAAAAATTCTATCTTAATAATCTTGATTTAAATGGATTATAATTTAAAAGTACCTGAAAATTTAAGATTTAAGTTTGCTGAACCTTTAGATATTTTAATTGCTGGAACACGGGATGAAACACTTATTCAGGTAGAAGACATTTTTAGAGAGTTTTTAAAAACCAATAAAAATCCTAATTTTTATATAGTAGGAGATATAGTAGCAAAGGATTTTTTTGCTAATAAGTTTTTAAAATCTTTCATTAAAGTTTGTATTATCGATGAAAAAACTCAGAGAAATCAGATTGAGATAAATTTTAAAGGATTCTTTGAAGAAATCATTGAATTTCAAAATCCTAAAGGAACAATCCAGAAAGAAAGTTGGGATCTTTTTAAATCAATTATTGTTTCTGATAAAAGAACTTTAATTAAAATAACAGAAGGAGAAGAAGATTTATTAGTTCTACCACTTGTATTAGGACTTCCTATAAAAGAGCAAGTTAAAAATTTTGTTTTTTACGGGCAACCTCCAATAACAGATTCAAAATTTACAATTCCAGAGGGCATTGTAATTGTGGATGTGGATGAGAAAATTCAAAATCAAGTGAAAGACACAATCAAATTAATGGAAAAGTTTTAGAGAATAAAACAAAAATTTTATTTTTTATCTTTTCTTTTAAATTTTATAACTATAGATTAATCTCTAAATTTTCCGAAAAATGAGAAGTTCAAAATGCCATATACTATAGAAATATTGGAAGAAAAGAAAAATCCCTTAATAGACAGAGTTGAAATCAAATTTCGAGTAGATCATTTTGCAGCTGGTACACCAAATAGATTAGATGTAAAGAAGAAGATTACTACCATGAAGAAATCAAAGGAAAATCTTACGATAATAAAAGAATTAAAGACACATTTTGGGGCATCGTACGCTATAGGAAAAGTAAATATATATGAAAATGCAAAAGAGCTTCAATTTTTTGAACCTTTTCATATTCAAGTTCGCAATCTTGATAAAGAGAAAAGAACAGAAATCTATAAATTAAAAAAGAGAAATGAACCATACAAACATCTTTTTGAATATGAATAATTAATATAATGATTAAAAAAATGACAGATATATCAAAATTTTATAAAATTGAAGGAGATAAGTTAGTTAGAACTCATAGATCATGTCCAAAATGTGGTCCAAGTTATTTCCTAGCAGATCATTACGATAGATGGGTCTGCGGGCATTGCGCTTATACAGTTTTTAAGAGGAAAGGGAAAAAAGCTGCCGCAGGAGCTAAAGGAAAAGTAAAAGTAGCAAGGAGAACCCCTCGAAAGCGTGTTAAATCAATGGATAGTTAAATTAAACTTTTAAAAATAACAAAAATAGTTTCTATAAAGTTCGTATAATTCTTTCTTTTTAAATAATTAGGTTAGAGGTGTGTCAAATTCGGGAGATAGTTCTCGGAATTGAATCTACAGCCCACACATTCAGTGTGGGGATCGTTGATTTTGATGGGAAAGTTCATAGTCTTGTAAATGATATATATATACCTGAAAAAGGGGGACTTCATCCCTTTTTAGTAAGAGAACACCATCTTAACAATTTTATGAACACAATAATAAAAGCTCTTACTGAAGCAAGGATCTCAATTAAGGATATTAATTTGATTGCATTTAGTCAAAGCCCTGGATTAGGTCCAGTATTAAAAATTGGTGCATTGGTTACTCGGATGTTAAGTCAAATTTTAAAAATCCCAATTGTTGGTGTAAACCATTGTATTGCTCACATAGAAATAGGGCGTTTGATGTGTAATATTAAAGATCCACTAACTTTATATGTTTCTGGAGGAAATACTATAGTAAGTGCATTTGAATCTAGTAGATATCAAATTTTTGGAGAAACATTAGATTTAGCGATTGGGAATATGATTGATTCATTTGCCCGAGATGCTGGATTATCTCATCCAGGAGGACCTAAGATAGAAGAATTAGCTCAGAAGTCAAATAAATATCTACCACTACCTTATGTAGTAAAAGGAATGGATCTATCTTTTTCTGGCATTTATACAGCTGCAAAAAGATTAATTGAATCTGAAGATTTTAATAAAAAATATAACTTAAACGATGTTGCAAATTCATTACAAGAAACTACTTTTGCAATGTTAACTGAAGTTACTGAAAGAGCTTTAGCCCATACAGAGAAGACGGAAGTTCTATTAACTGGGGGAGTTGCTGCTAATAAAAAACTCCAACAAATGATTGAATATATCAGTAAAGAACATAATGCGAGATTTGAAGTAGTTCCATTAAAATATGCAGGAGATAATGGTGCAATGATAGGGTGGACAGGAATTTTAAGGTATAATTCAATAGGAGGTCATGATATTTCTGAAACCATTATTAATCCGAAAGAACGTATGGATCAAATAACTATTCCGTGGAGGATTTAAATGATGTCAAATTCAGAAATTATAAAAGAAAAACTTATACACAAGGGAGCTGAGGCAAACCTCTACTATGGACATTGGTTTAATAAAGAAGTGTTCTTTAAATATCGAATTCCTAAAAAGTATCGATTAGAAGAATTAGATAAGAAGATTAGAACTATGAGAACAATGAATGAATCTCGTGCTTTGATTACTGTGAAAAATTTTGGATTAAATGTCCCACAAGTCTATGAGATTGATACTAAAAATTCTACAATTGTGATGAAATATATAAAAGGTGAAAAATTGAAAGATATTTTGAATTCTTTAAATGATAATAAAAAACAAGAATATTTTAAGAAGATTGGTCGTGATATTGCATTACTTCATAAAAATGGGCATATCCATGGTGATATTACCACTAGCAACATTATAATAACTCAAAATGAAGACATTTTTTTAATAGATTTTGGTTTACATGAATATTCCGACACAATAGAAGATAAAAGTGTTGATCTCCACCTTTTTAAGAGAGTTTTGATTTCATCTCACGGAAAAGATTATGAATTTTGTTTTAAAGCTTTTCTCGAAGGATATAAGTCAGAATATGATAAAGAAGACTTAAATGTATATAATATGATAATAAAGAATATTACTGCCATTGAAACGCGCGGCAGATACGTAAAATCGGAAGAAAGATTGTAATAAAGATAAACTTATCCTTCAAATTTTTCATAACACACCAGTCTTTCTAATGGTTTTCTTTTAGCGGGGAGTATATATGCTCGCTCAGGATCGTCAACAGGATAACCCAATGGCGTAAATGTAATAATAATCCAATTATCTGGAATACCTAACAATTCTTTAACTTCTTTTGCAATTGAAGAAGGCATTGTGGGGTACCATGATGAAAAACACGTACCTAATCCCCGGGCCCAAGCTTCTAACATTAAATTCTGAGCGCAAATAGCTCCATCTAAAACTACCCATTTTGATCTTTTAGAATTTACTAAAATTGCAATTAATACTGGTCCATTTCTAAGAAATGCGTGGAATCCTTTTAAAGGTGATAATTCAACAATTTTCACCATAATCTCCCTATTTTTTATCACGATAAATTTCCAGGGTTGTTTATTGTCAGCAGAAGGTGCCCATCGACCTGCTTCTAATACCGCATTTAAATCTTCATCAGGTACCATATCTGTTTTGAATCTGCGTGTGCTTCTTCTGGACTTAATTATATCCAAGATACTTAATTTTTTTTCCATTTATAATCGCTTCTACTATTCAATTAAGCTAATAGAAATAATGAAGTTTATATTTTGAATCCTATCATTTTCTTAATTAGATGGTAACTCTTCTTTAAGGTATGGTTTGAAGTAAAAATAAAATATGTTCAATTGGATTAAAAGTAATTGTTATAATCGTTCAAATATATAATAAAGGTATAAAAAATATTTACATCGATTTAGCGTTCATTTATAAACAACATAAGTATATAAATAAGTTTTACTTAATATATCATAGCCAAGAATAGAGTGTTGTTAAGGGCAGAGTGATTTTTGTCTAATTAGGACTCCACTTTTTATAGTTTTCTTAAAGTTAAATAAGTTTGTGTAAGCTACATGACAGAGGACAAGAAAAAGAAAAAAAAACGTAAAATGGTCAATATAACTATAAATATCCCAGATATATATGATAAAAATATTCAAAAACTAATTAAAATGAATCTGATGCCATCTCGCTCAGAGGCAATTAGAACTGCTCTTAGAGAATTTTTACATAAAGAGTATGATAATTTGAAGTTGTTAGATTTTTTTGAGGAAAATTTGTAAAAAAGATCCTTTTTTCATTATTAATATCTTTCTATTTATATTAAGTTCTTTTCTAATTGCTGAAAAAATTCATCTAATACAATATTCCCCCCACTAATTATTACTCCAATTTTCTTATTCTTTGTTTCAATTTTATTGGAAAGTAAAATAGCTACTGGTACTGCTCCTGATGGTTCAACAACAAGTTTCATTTTTTCCCAAATAAATCTCATGCCATTTAAAATTTCAAGTTCTGATACTGTAACAATCTCATCAACATATTTTTGAATTATCTTAAAAGTTCTTTCGCATAGAGATGTACGCAATCCATCTGCAATGGTTTCCGGATATATACTTGGAATAATATAGCCTGCTTGAATAGATCGATAAGCATCATCTGCTATAGAGGGTTCAACTCCGTAAACCTTCGCTTTTGAACATAACCCTTTTGTCGCGATTGCAGTTCCGCTTAATAACCCTCCTCCTCCAAGTGGAGCAATAACCATATCTAAATCCCCTACTTCTTTAATTAATTCATATACTGCAGTTCCTTGACCATAAATAACACTTTCATTGTCATATGGATGAACTAATACTAAATTTTTTTCAGTTATTAATTTTTTAGTGGTAGAAACTCGACTTTCTAATGAATTGTCACAAAATACAACATTGGCACCATACCCTTTAGTGGCATTAACTTTTATAATAGGTGCATCTTTTGGCATGACGATAGTTGCTGGAATATCTAATATTGAAGCCGCTAATGCAACTGCTTGAGCATGATTTCCACTTGAATGAGTAATTATTCCTCTTTTTTTCTGCTTAGATGAAAGTTGACAAATTGTATTAAAAGCTCCCCTGAATTTGAATGATCCTGCTCGCTGGAAATTCTCACATTTTAAGTATACTGATGCTTTAGTAATCTGCCAAAGCATCCGCGAGGTCATGACTGGAGTTCTATTAATAACACTTTTTATTCTGAGATAAGCTTCTTCAACATCCTTTAAAGACATATTATATTAGTAAATTGATGTTATTTGATAAGGAATAAATAAAATGATAATTAGAAATCTTAAGGAAATAAATTAATTTAATCTAAAGAATTTAAAAATCCTGTTACTAAAAAAAGTTTTATCGACGTCCTCGAATTTTACGTGCTTCACGCTCGACTTCTCTTAATATAACTATATCATCGATTCTAATTGGACCCTTCACATTGCGAGTCAAGATTCTATTCTTGTCAGGACCCTCAAGTATCCGTACTTTTATTTGGCTTATTTCTCCTGTAAGTCCGGTACGACCAACAATTTGAATTACTTGAGCGGGAATTGATTTGTCCTGTTGTTGCACACTTTTATCTAGCTTAACCAAAAACAATCACCTATTACTTTTTTAAACTTTCAAGCTTTTTTAAGATGTCATCCAAAACATTTTCATTTCCTGTGCCAAAAGATTCGATGGCAATCGCACTAGATCCTATATTTATTCTCGAAGCATTCCCAAGTTCTTTTTTTGTAGAGATATATCCGTAAGGTATTCCCTTTTCTTCACATAATAGAGGTACATGAAATAATATTTCTGGTGGGCTAACATCTTCTGCCATTACAACAAACTTTGCTTGGGCTCTTTCGATTGATTTTGTTACTTCATTCATTCCCTTTCTAATTTTTGAATCTCGTGTTTCAGAGATGGTATTTATAGCAGTTTTTATTTGATTCTTGAGGGCATCTGGAATTTTAAAATTAATATATGAAATTATAAATCAAACCTCCTTCAAATATATAATATTTTTAATATATTATCATAAATCATCGATTTACAATGAGAACAATAGTAAAGGATTGTAAATAAAATTTTTGATTTAGAATAAAAATTAACAGCAATAAAGAGCGTGTTTTAATGATAAAATTTTTTTAATATGGTTCTTTTATTTTCTTATAATGATTATTCCCATAAGATGCTTCTCCTGTGGTAAGCTCATAGCTCACATTTACAAGCCTTATCTGGAGATGCTAGAGAAGGGCGAGAGCTCTGAAGATGCTTTTAAACAGTTAGGTATTGAAAGATTCTGTTGCAAAAGAATGGTGGTTAGCCATGTTGACTTGATCGATGATCTCCTTAAGTTTTCGAGGTTGCAATAAAAATTTATTCTTTTTAAATTATACTAATCTCAACTAGAAAAAGTAGATCCTATTGTTTCCCATAATGTGCTGTCCAACGCGTTTTACGGGGATTCTTCTTATATTTTAGCATTGATTTTCTACACTTATTAGTACAAAAATTTAAAATAGTGCCATCTCTTCTGATAAACATAACTCCACGACCAATTGGAATATCATAGCCACAAAAACTACACTTTTTTACCTTTACCATCTCTATTACTCCACTTTCTTAAATAATTCTGATTCTCCATACTTTATAACTTTTAAATTTATCAACGTCATATTGAAAGTTATTTCATTACCACGTACAGTTTTACGCCGTTTTTCACCCTTTCTTCGTGGCTTATACCCTATTCCTCTTTTTGAAACTAATATTCTTTTCTTTACAGGTCCATGTACATCTTTTCTCATCGGGAACCCTGAAGAGTCAGAACCACCTGTAATTTTAAATTCGTAATTTGCAAAACCTATGAGACCACCTTTTACAATATCGCCAATCTTTTTTCCTTCAAATGGTCTGAACTTTTTCTCATCTATCTCAATTAATTTAGACAATCCAGAACCTGGACCTTCATTCCCGCCACTTATGTTTAATCTATATACTAGTTTCTCAGAAGACATAATACATCATATAGAACTTAAAAGAGCTAAATTGATATGAAAAATGTTTATTTTCATAAAAATTTTATGAAATGCAAATATTCAGATTTATTTATAGAATATAAAAAAATGATGAAATTTATTTTAAGGGAAGTATCCTATTAAATTATATAAAAAATCAAAGAATTCTTTCTCGATGCAAATATTTGAAGTTGTTGAGTTAAAAGAATTTCCTTTTATGGGAACTAATCCAGTTATTGAGGGTACTACTGTTAGAGATATTATTAATGAAAAAAATAGTGAAAAAGTGTTTTTACTTATTGACTATGATTCTAAGAGAATTTGGACATATAATGGACCTAAAAGCCCATTTAGACTCCAAATTTATGGTGGAATAATGGCTGGTATGTTTCGAAAACAATTAAAAGGATGGTTTAGACCATTTACTTTAAATTTATATTCTGAAGACCATCAAGTATTTCAAGAGATATTAGAAAAACCTATTGGAGGTGGTCAAGCAAAACCTATTGAAAAACGCGATTTTCCAATACCCACTCAAGAGACTCAATCTACATTTATGATTGTAGCGAATCCAAAATTAAATAAAGCAATGGAATATCTTAATGAAATTCCTCAACCTCAAAATCTTATAAGAAGATTTCTAATAATTGGAGGAACTATTTATACGGATGAAGAAATTACAGAAGCTCTTATTACGGAAAAAAAAACAATTATTCGACCTGAAAAATTGGGTCGATTAAACAATGGCTTTACTTTTTTTGAGGATCATAATTATTCAACAAGATTAATTATAAAAGAGCGTAAAATACAAGGTATTGAGTTATATATTGATAGAGAGGATAGGGCTCCATCGTTAGAGTTAAAAATCCCTGTAATTTATGAAGAAAAATTTAGCAAACCTGGTAATTTAAAAGATGTAATTAAGGCTTTTCATATACCTAAACAATTACCTCAGGATAAAGAAAATCAACAAAAATGATTCTGTTAATAAATCCTAAAACTACTAAACCTTCTGAAATTCAAACAGATTTTTTCAGAGAACCTAATTTAGGAATTTTATATTTAGCTGCAGTATTGGATAGTTATAATATTCCTGTTGATATATTGGATCTTGAGCAATTTATTAACATGAATAAAGTAGAGTTAAAAAAATTAATAAAAACTAAAATTGTAAACTACAAGATTTTTGGGATAACATCTCTTACAAATACGTTTAATATAGCTCTTGAAATAGCAAGAACAATAAAAGAACAAGATATTAATAATTGTATAATTTTAGGTGGTCCCCATGTTTCCTTTCTTTTTAGAGAAATTTTAGAAAATGATTACAAAACTGAAAAATTAATTAATTATATATGTGTAGGAGAAGCAGAGACGTCTTTCTTAAAGTTAATTAAAATTTTAAGAGTTAAATTAGAGAAAAATAAAAGAATAGAAGATTTTGAAGTAGATCTGAAGTCTATTAAAGGAATTTCTTATATAAACCCAAAAGGAAAGTTCATATTTACGGGATATTCTGATAAACTTATAGATGTTGAATCTTTACCCCTACCTGCTCGCTATAAACTAACTCAGGATAAATATTTTTATAATGTGGCAAATGTAATTATAAATAGAGGATGCCCAAATCAGTGTTCCTTTTGTTCAAGAACAAAATTATTTAAGAATGTAAGAATTAGAAGTATTAATTCTATTCTAACTGAAATCAGAGACATAATTTCAATGCAATCGTATAATTATATAAATTTTTATGATAATATCAACATTGATAAAGAATTTTTTAAAGATTTCTGTGAAATGTTTATTGATAACCATATAAAGATACCATGGGGATGTGAATTAAGAGTAGATAATATTTCTATGGAAGATGCCAAATTATTAAAAGAAGCAGGATGTCAACTTGTAGCTACTGGCATAGAATCAGCTAGTAAAACAGTTCTAAGAAAAAATTTCAAATTTCAAGATCCTATTGATGTTTATCAAGGAGTTTCCAATTTAAAAGAATATGGTATCCCTATTCAAGCATACTTTGTATTAGGCTTGCCAGGGGAAACAGAAAAAAGCGTTCATAAAACAATCGAATTCATAAAAAAATTACCATTGGGTTATAATGATATCATAAACTATTTTGTAGCTACACCCTATCCTGGCTCACGCTTATGGGAAGACAAAATATTTAATATAAAAATAATAGAAGATGATTTTTCAAAGTATGACTGCAACCATCTCATTTTTGAAACAGAAGAATTAAATAAGAGTATATTAAATAAATTATTTCTTATCGCTAAAGATATTGAAAAAGAGTTTAAAAGATAATTTTTAGGGTGGTCCTTTTTTAATACGCTCAAGAAGATCATCATAGCTTAAACTAGCACCTAAATAAAACATCATCCAAGTAATTCCAGCTTCTTCATAAGCTTTTATTTTTTCTTTATTGGGTTTTTGGCTAGTTTTAGGCAGAACTCCTTTTAACATAACAATATCAAAAGGAGAATCTAGTGTTCTATATTTAAAAATAAAATTTTTTATCTCTTTAAAATCTTCAATTATTAATTTTCGATAGGAGCTCTTCCCCAATGGGAAAATACCATCTAATCTTGCGGCTCTTATAAAGGGTGCTTTACTTGGCCAATAACCAGCTCCCCAAACAGTAATTCTTGGTTGCTGAATTGGTTTAGGTACAAACTTTACATTTTTTATCTTGTAATGCTTTCCATCATAGGAGAAGGATTTACTACTCCAAAGCCCAAAGAGTACATCTAAACCTTCATCTAGCATTTGTGCTCTGATTTTTGCATCTGTTTCTTCACCAAAAGCTCCATACTCTGCATCAGGTGGAGTACCAAGTCCAACACTTAAAATGAGTCTTCCATTCGATAAATGATCGATTGAAACGGTTTCACGGGCTAATTTCCAAGGCCTTCTACGAGGCAAGGGTGTCACTGTTGTACCAAATTGAATATTTTTTGTATTCATCGCAATAGCTGACAATGCTACCCAAGGATCTACGATAGGGTATTTTCCCTCTTTATCTACTAATATATGATCAAAAATAAAAAAACCATCCCATCCCACATCTTCAGCTTCTTTTGCTATCTCTGCTAGATTCCTTGCATATCCAAAAATTTTACCATAATTTGGCATATATAACCCAAACTTCAAAAAATTCACCATATAAATAATTAGAAATATTAAAGAAGCTTTGTAAAAAAGAGTTCTCAATATTACCTCATTAATAATACAAACTTTAATTTTTCAATCATATGAAAATTTTAATATATGGTGTATTAACTCTAATTTCATGTAGGTAAATATTTTTTTATATTACCTATAAAATATACTATTATAAATAAAAAATATCTACAAGATATACAAAAAAAAATAATTATTGTGAAATTTATGCCTAAAGCTGTTGAGTACTATGTTGGCGAGGCCCTTGTTGGAGAAGGGGCTAATTTAGCACACATTGATTTAGTAATAGGTTCTAAGAATGGGCCTATAGGTGTCTCATTCGCGAATGCGATAGGATCACCATCAAAAGGGCATGGGGGGTTACTAGCTGGAATCAGACCAAATCTCTTGACTCGTCCATACGCAATTATCGTTCCTAAAGTTACTGTTGCGAAAATGGAGGACGCAAGCAAAATCTTTGGACCTGCTCAAGCTGCTGTTGCTAAAGGGATAGCTGATGCCGTTGAAGAAGGAATTATTCCAATGAATAAAATAGATGATTGGTTGATAATAGCAACCGTATATATACATCCTGAAGCTACGGATTATAGAAAAATCTATCAGTATAATTATGGCGCTACAAAATTAGCAATTCAGAGAGCCATAAGAGGATATCCTCCAATAGAGAAGATATTTTATGATAAAGATCGAGCTAAACACCCTGTTGCAGGAATTAGAGTTCCCAGGCTATGGCGTCCTCCTTATATTCAGGTAGCATTAGATCATCCAGCCTTAGAAAAACAAATGAAAGTTGTTAAAGATTTACCTAAAAGTGATAGAATTTTACTTGAAGTTGGTACACCATTTCTCAAGAAATATGGAGTTGAATCAATTAAGAAGATTCGGGAACTTGCGAAAGACAAGTTTATTGTTGCTGATTTAAAGACTTTAGATGTTGGAAAATTAGAGGTTGATTTTGCGTTTGATGCAACGGCAGACGCTGTTGTAGCAAGTGGTTTAGCTTCTACTGCTTCACTCGATAAATTTATTTTAGAGGCCCAACGACTTGGTATTCATGCATTTGTTGATACAATGGAAGTTACAAATCCCATTGAGAAATTAAGTTCTTTAATGCAAACCCCAGATGTTGTAATAATTCATAGAGCAATTGATGTTGAGCAATCTACAGAAGGAGATCAATCTCCTGATGCCAAACAACAACAAAGATGGGCCTTGATTCCGAAAATTAAAGAATTATATGCTGATCAAAAGAAACTCTCAGGAAGGGATAGGGTGTTAGTCGCTGTTGCTGGAGGTATCGAACCTAGTACTGCTGCTTCTGCCTTAGAACAAGGAGCAGATATTTTAATAGTAGGTCGCTGGATCGCGTCCGCGAAGGACGTTGAATTTGCAATGAGAAGAATGTTAAGTGTTCTCCCAGGTTACCAAGACATCAATTTAAAGCGAATACATAGCGAAGATGATGATGATACAGTAAAGAAAGCTACATGGGATTAATTAATTTTTTTTAGACCTCGTTTTTTCTAAAAAAAAAGTCTTAAAAAACTTATTTTTAACTTATTAATTGAAATTTATTATTATGAAGATATTAAGTTGGTTTTACGATGTATTTTGCGTATATTGATGAATCATTGGCCGTCACCCAATGTCATTTCTATCATTTTTGGGTTGTTTATGTCTCAAAACAACCATATATAGCCTCAATTTCTTCTGTATCGAAGCCATATCTAACAGCTAATTCTTGTAATTCTTTCATCTCCTCTATAATATCTGACAATCGTCTCTCATAGACACATCTATCAGGAGATAATTGTTCATTATCATAGTATAATTCTACACCAACATAAAGATTCTTTCATTTCCTCAACCCCCTAAACCATTCTCCCTCATTAACGGATGCCCCCATTCGATAATGAGTTTCCATAAATTCAGATTGACATTTTGGGCACCTTCTCTGATAAGGTTTATCTGGTGTGAAATATTTACCACATTTGACACATCTTTTATTCATTTTTTAATCATCCTCAGAACAGCACTCTTGGTCTTTATTTATTTCGGTCTCAATAATTTTTGGTTGTGCCTTGTCTTTCAAAATACAAACACCTGTAAGATCAATATATATTATCTATATTATATATATAAGGTTCTCAATATAAATTTTTTACATTATTTTTTAAATATTGAGTAAGAGCAACAAACTGGACGGATGAGATTTTTACAAAAAAACATTTCTTTTTAATGGTATAACGCTACTCCCTTATGTACTTAATTCTGGAAAACCAGAATTTCCTTTAAATATATAGAGGAGGTATTTTCTAAATATTGCTTATTTTGATAAACTCTAAAATATATTTTTGCAATAGTAAAGTATGAGTCTCTTACAAATTATTTAAAAAATTTTTTTTTATATATGTAGATTAATGGATACATTTATGACAATAAAAACACGAAAAATAACGCTTGGTACTAAAGAATGGGCAGATAGCAATGTTAATTGTTATTTCGGATGCTTAATAAGCATTATGCGTTATAAGAAACAGAGAAATGTCATCTGTGGTTCTGTCCCTTCCTTAGAATTGGTGTTTACCGGCAAAAAGTATAAGTTAATACGGTTTCGGGATGTAAATGTAGAATGGTCGTGCATTAAAGAAATAAATCAGTACATTTCTGATATATGTAAACAAAAATTAAGCAAGAAAAAGAAAAGAGAAAAACTAATATCTCTTAGAATTCCTGCAAATGATATAATATCACAAGTGAAGGATAAATACGGGTATTATATCCCTTACAATGCGTTAAAATGGAAAAAAGGTATTAAAATACAAAAGCATGGGTATATGCTGGATGATAAAAATCACTTTAGAGAGCAGATAGAAATTAAAATAGATGATTTCATAAATAATTAAATAACATCCTACAAATTTAGCTATTAGAAAACTTTTTTTATTTATAAAAGAAAAACCTAGATAAAACATTATCTATGAATCAAGAGAAATTAGAAATTTGTGATAATTGTAAGAAAAAGTATCCTCCTAAAAAAGTAATAAAGTTAGGAGATTGTGTATTTTGCAAAGAATGTTATAAACATCTAGAAAAGGAGTTTCGTCAGACCGATCTTTTAGAGGACATTAGGTGGTATATAGATAAAATCTTCTCACCATTGTTTAATCAGACAGAAATACCTGAGATTTTATTTAACCCTGCTAATGAAACAATAAGAAATGATACAATTAATGAATTTATCGATAAAGTACCTAAAGAGGTAGTTAAAAGCGGATTACGAAAAATTTTTAGTCATATAACAGAAAGCACATTACACGATAAAATTATGTTCTTTTTAGGACTATTTTATAGAGAAACAGGAATAGATAGAGAAGAGTTTGAAGCAAATAAAGAACGTATTTTCGGAAGGTTCTAGCACCCTGAAAAAAGATGATAAAAGTACCCTTCGAGATAAATTTAAATTTTCTAAATCCTTGCTTCAGAGCTTACTCTTATACACCATCTATAAAGGAAAAATAGAGATCCCACTTAGTATCAAGAAAAAATTAAGAATTTATCATCCCTATCAGCTCTTTAAAATATCGGTGTTTGATGAGAGAAATCTCATGTCGATTTTACTCGATACTTCAAGCATGGGAAGAGGCGTATTTCGGATCTTTAGCCCTCACCCTTCAACTAAACGGGTCTCCATTCCTATCTATGATATGGAAGCAAAAAAATTTCCTGATCCCTATCTTGACTATGAGACAGTCGTAGAAGAATCGAAAATGGAGAATGTAATTGATAAATTTAACAACCATGATACCAAATTATTTCTTCAAAAACCAAATAGTATTACAAGAGAGCATATAAGGTGAATAAAATGAACTCCGAAACGAATTCTATATATAAGGTGCTAGATTTGCATCAATTGGTTTAAATTTCGATTTTAAGGCTGATTAATTTTTCTGTCCCCCCATTTTTGGATCACTTTCATTAAAATGAGAGGCCCATCTTTCTAAACAATAAAAAATTTTATAAAAAGAATAACTTAGTAACTCAAGAAATTAAATTAAATCAAAAAAATATTAATACATAAAGTGATTTTTATATGGGTAATCCAAATACTGAAAATCCTCTTGAAGAATTATCAAAATATGAAAAAGAGTTAGAATTGGCTAAAAATTCAGCGAATACGTCAGAGATTTTTCATATATTACTAAATCTAGGGAAATTATGCTATAAAATTGAAGCCTATGAACTAGGTTTAAAATATATTCAAGAAGCTATAGAATTTAGTAAAAAATATTCTGATTTTCCAACACCTTATGAATTTTACAAATTACTAGGTGACTTTAATTTTAAGCAAGGGTTATTAAATGATGCTTACGACGCGTATTATAGATCTAACAAAGAAATACCCAAAAAAAAGTTTTTAAAACTACTTGCTGAAAATACTTTTAAATTGGGTAAGATCAGTGAAATTTTGGATAAAAAAAGTAGAGCTATTCAGCATTTTAAAGAAGCAGAAAAAATATTCGAGAAATTAGGATTACATGCTGAGAGAGTAAGAATTTATCATAGGATGGGATTAGTTTATTTAAAAAAGATAAGTGTAAATGTAACAACAGGAATAGACAAAATTGGTACATATGATTGGGTAGGAGAAGCAAGATTTAAAAAGGCAAGGAAAAATTTTAAACATGCAATAATGATTCTAGAACAATATAATTTAAAAGAAGCGGAAAGTGGATTATATAATACAATACGAGCTAATTTGAAAGGAAAATTTAGCGATTATTGGTCATTCAGGTAGATCTATTATGTTATGATAATTTTATATAGATTATTTTTTATAATGTTAGTCTTAATTAGCAGAAAATTTATCTTTAATAATTTCATACATTGCTGGCATAACTAACTTAGGTTCTGCTTTTTTTTAATTCACTTTCGCTTTCGCAAAATAATAATAATAAAAAAGTAAAAATATTTAAGATTTCAATAAGCTATCTATAGTTCATTTTTCACTGAATTTTGTATCCACCCAAATTTTTTCAATGGATGTCTGTTTCACGAATAAAGAATTAATATTAGAATTTTTTTAAAATTGAAAGACAAACAAAAATTTGATTTTTCTTTATTTACTGTTTATTTGATTACCAAAATACTTTTTAATATAGTTTTTGACAAATTCGAATTTTGGTGGATTATGCTTCTTGATCTTTTTAAGAAGCTCTTTAGCTTCAGAATTATTAGGATTAATTTCTAATAAATAATTACAGAAATCTAAAGCATTGTCATATAAACCTAATTCATATTCTAATAATGTTAAATCATACCAAACTTTTATGTTATTAGGCTCCTCCTCTAAAATAATATGAAGATATTTATTCATCTTTATACATATTTGAATAAATTCTATAACTTTTTCTGCAGGTTTTATGACATTTAGATGTCCATCACAGAGTATATCTATATCTAATTCAAGGAGTTTCTGCATTGATTTGATATATTTTGTTAAATCTCCACCACTAAGTTGTAGGGTAGCTCCACAGATATCTCCACCAAAGATGATTTTTGAATTATCAGTTTCTAAATAATAGGCTACTGATCCGGGGGTATGCCCTGGAATATGAATACATTTGATTTCATAATCCCCGAATTTTAAAATTTCATTATCTACCTGAAGTTTTTTTGTTATTTTGACGGGTTTGTACTCAAATCCCTTATAATAATTCTCAATATTATCATCATAAGGTATTTGCTCAACCTTTTCGGCATCCAACTTATGAATATAATAATTAATATCGGGATTGATTTTCTTAAGTTTATAACAAACACCGAAATGATCTAGATGTCCATGTGTTATTAGGCAATGTTTAATATTTTTAGGATTAAAACCGTATTGTCTAATATTTTTAATTGGTTCAATATACAAGCCTGGGTCAATTGAAATTAATCCATCGATATCTTTAGTGTCAATTAAGTATACTGAACAATCAATATCTCCAAGCTTATAAGGTTTAATAATATAAATATCATTATTTATTTCTTTCATTAGTAGATTTTCCACCAATAACAAGTGTAAATTTTACATCCTTTTTCTTTCCATCTATTTTATAAGAAAATGAAATTAGTTAGTAATAAATTCCTTTATCAGTTCCTTTACTTGCCTTATGACAATATCCCAATATAAATTTTTCTAAGTTGAACTCTTGACTATTTGATATTAAATACTCACCCTTAAAATAATAATTTTTTATACTTATAATAATTTTTTTTAAAAATAAATAAATTCACACTAAAAGCTAAAATTATCAACAAATTTTGTATCTACCTAAAAATTTCTGTTTTATTAGATACATTTGAATATTTTTAAAAAGTGTTCCCTAAAAAAATTGGGAAGTAGTGAATGCTCCCAATGTAATGAAGATTTTGATTTAATTAGATAAAAGGAGGTAATTAATATTGTAAACTTATATCTCCTTTAATTATGTCAATACAATACTTTAAATTCTCTTTTAATTCATCATTTTTAAAAATGTTCTCGACAAGGAGTATCTCGCCAAAAATTTGACTTAATAATGCCATGAATTCTTTTTGAGGGATGATATTTGGTGGCTGGTCTAATTTTTCTATGCCTGAACTAATTGTTCTTGCTAGGTATTGAAATATGATATTATTTTTATCATAGAACAAAGGTGCAAATACATCGATTAATAATTTTATAGCCTCTTTTTTATATAATACTGTCTTATCTAATTTAGTCTCTTCTTCCATAATTACGATTATATTTAATGAAAAATCGCATAAAATAACATCTGGATGAGGGGATTGAGTTAAAGACTTATATTTTTCATTTTGCATAATCATTTCTATGGGAATTACTTCAAATCCTAAATAATGGAATAAAAGTCTTAATTGTTGATTTAACTCCTCATCACCATAATCTTTCTTTATTTGCTTCCAATCTGTGTTAAGAAATGATTGTATTTGATCTAAATCTTGTTTAGTTATCACACTTAAACGGTTTAAACTTTTTCTAAATAAAATATCCATTTCCCTTTTTTGATTTATTTTTCCTTGAATAATACTATCAATATTTGAATAAACTCGATTGATCTCATCATAAATTCCCATCTCAACATATATTCTTATTTTACTACGAATTTTTTTTAAAATGTCAATGTCTTCAATTGAATTTAGGTTATAACTTTCTAAAATAACTCCAAGATATACAATTTCATTTCGTTCTTCTAATACATCTATAATATCAATTAAAATATCGAGAAATTTTTTGAAAAAAAGATGATTTATTGAAAATTCCTTCAAATATTTAGCTAATTCTGAAATTTTTCTATTAAGTTAAATCAGATAATTCTAGAAAAAATTTTTTATTTATAAAGCAAGAAAGGATCTACTATTGTAATGTGTAAAAATGAAGAAAGTATACAAGACGAGCAAGTATTCTTCTCCTTGCAGAGGGAAGGAAGGAAACCCGAAATGAATCAAGGAAATTTACCAAAAATATATAGAACAACAGAGAACCATTTGAATATTATTTATAAAAAATATTTTAAAAAATTAGAAAATAAAAGATTTGACCAAATAAATTAAGAAAATTGTTACTGTCTAAGTAAATGCAATTCTCAAAAAGTAAAAATTTATTTTTAAACTAACGAATTATTTAGTATTTTTATATTTCAATAATTTTTTAATTTTTTTTTAATCAACATTAAAGTTATATAAAAAAAATTATAATTTAGTTCCACAATACTTACAAAATAGAGCTTCTTTTGAACTTACAGGAGTTCCGCAATAAGGACAATATCCCTTAGTTTCTTGAATAAATTGCTGTTCTTGTGTAATAACTTGCATAGATTTTGCTTCTCCAGTATCAGATTATTGTGATAACCATGATAATTCCTTCTTGGTAAGAATCCTGAAAGACTTAAACTTAGTCCAACTTTTACTTCTACTCTTTTATTCCAGCTTCTAATAATCTCATTACCGTTTATGAAAAGGTTAGAGATAAATTGTGAGTCATATATCGTTTTCACTTCCCAAATTCTATTATAACAACTAATCCCAGATATTAAATCTGGACTGTTTTGACCTTCTAAAAACTGCACCCGTTCACCTTTTCCAGCAAGAAAAAGCCCCACTTCTAACTCTTTAATCTTGGATAAAAAATTAACATGAGAGATATCCCCATTAAATCCCATATTTTCACTAAATTTTTCTTGGATTCCTTTTATATTGTAATGCTTTAATTTATCCACTAAATCTGAAGTGATTTTAGCTATGTCTGGGTAATTTTTCTTTAAATAATTTATAAAATCATTTTTATCTTTATTAGATTTAAAAAGCCAATCCAGATTGTTTTGAATATCACTAATTTTTTTCACCATCAATGGAATGTATTAATATTAATGAACAATTAATCTTTTTTTAATAAATTGCATGTAAAAAATGATTTGGAATTCATAGCGTTATGCTTTAAATATAAATCTTGAAAAAATAGTTTTACTCATTATAATCGAAGATCGTCAAAGAGCAACAACTTTATTCTTGAGCTGCTATCAAAAAACACCAAATACTTTCCTTTTCTTTATTTTTTCTTTTTACTCTTCTTATTGGAAATTTAAAATAATAAATTTTATGGATAATACCATTCTATACTGAATTATGGAACGGTGGAAAAACGGGTGCGACAAGAGCGGTATATTAGTTACTTTTCTAGAATTCGGGATAAATCATCAAGACGGTGGAAAGGAGTTTCTAGATTCTCGAACTTGGGCAGATCCTTCAAAGAAAAAAGAGTATATGAATGAGATTAAAATGTTCTTGAAAGAACACATTAAATAACGTTATATCTTACTTCTTACATTTTATAATGTTCTAATAACTTGCTAATTTGCTTTCATTACTGGTAAGAGACTTCCATTTGGAGATATTAAATTTGATTTTCCACCTTAAGTTGAATCGAATGACTTTCTACTCAGGACCATTCTCATAATTTATCCTTTCTTGCTCCCTTATTTAAAATTATTCGATTTTATATTCTTTTCTTAGACTTTTTAGGATCTCAGGTCCTCTTTCATTTATTAAGTCTTTTTTATACCAGCGGGCGTTTTCTATAATTTTAAATGCTCCAATTTCTTCTGCAAATCTTTTCAGAGACCATCCCTTGGAACCTAAATAAAAACTACGAAATTCTAAAGGGATTGATTTTTTAAGACTCCCTAATAATCCCCACTTGAATAAAATGTCATTATAATTTATCAAAGAAAGGAATTGATTTTTTTGAAAACTTGTTATCCCTCTTACAGCCCATACTTCCCTCACTTCAAAAGAATGCATTGAAGCAAAGAATTACTGAACTTTTTGACAACTTCCCTGATATCTTTAATGAACTAAAAATTAGTGATCATACTCTAGAGAAAAATAAGAAAGAAAAATTAAAGTAAAAAATATAGATTTAACTATTCTACTATTTTCCGTTTTTTCCTAATAAAGTATGTTATTGCAATACCTACACCAACTACACTCGCTATTGACACAACTATAATAAGGATCATTATAAGCTCGTCAGAAGGAGGTCGTTCTGCAATACCATATTTTACCAGAACCATATCAAAGTATCCGGCCCCGAAACTCCCTGTGGTTCCCGTAAGATACACATTATCTGACGAATCTACCGCCACTCCATAACCAAAATCATAATCAGCTCCGCCCCACGTACAATTCCATTGTTGCACGCCGTTTCCGTCATATTTTACCAGAACCATATCTACATATCCGGCTCCGAAACTCCCTGTGGTTCCTGCAAGATACACTTTACCTGACGAATCTACCGTCACTCCATAACCTATATCACCAAAAGCTCCACCCCATGTGCGATTCCATTGCCGCATGCCGTTTCCATCATACTTCACCAGAACCATATCACTGTTTCCTGCTCCGAAACTATAAGTATCTCCTGCAACATACACATTATCTAACGAATCCACCGCCACTCCATAGCCATAATCACCATCACCTCCACCCCATGTGCGATTCCATTGCTGCTCGCCGTCTTCGTCATATTTTACCAGAACCATATCAACGCCTCCCGCTCCGAAACTATATGTAGTCCCCGTAACAAACACATTATCAAACGAATCCACCGCCACTCCATTGCCATAATCATTACCACTCCCACCCCATGTACGATTCCATTGCTGCATGCCGTTTCCATCATACTTCACCAGAACCATATCACCGCCTCCTGCTCCGAAACTGCTTGTACCTCCAACAAGGTACACATTATCTAACGAATCCACCACCACTCCATAACCATAATCATCATCACCTCCGCCCCATGTGTGATTCCATTGCTGCACGCCGTTTCCGTCATATTTTACCAGAACCATATCACTGTTTCCCGCCCCGAAACTGCTTGTACCTCCAACAAGGTACATATTATCTAACGAATCCACCACCACTCCATAACCATAATCAAAACCAATCCCGCCCCATGTTTGATTCCATTGCTGCACGCCGTTTCCGTCATATTTTACCAGAACCATATCACCGCCTCCTGCTCCAAAACTATCTGTGACCCCCGCAAGATACACATTATCTAACGAATCCATCGCCACTCCAAAGCCAAGATCACCACCTAATCCGCCCCACGTGCGATTCCATTCATATATAAGTGCCTTATTCGCAATTAAAGGGAGTACAACATTCTTGTTATCCTTCTTATCTTGTAGGTTAGTGATAATAGTAGTTCCTTGTAATAGGAAACTAAAATACAATATTAACATAAATATTACTAAATAGATTTTATCAGTCTTCATGTTCGTTTCCTTAACTTTTTTTACATTTTTGGATTATAGAAATATTAAGCAATTCTTCTATTTATAAATTTGGAGATTGAAAAAATCTAAAGAATGACAAGGCCCAAAATATCGCGAAACAGTTAAAAGAAAAATAAATACTGATTTTAAATTCTTTTTTTAATACTTTAGAGAAAAATAAGAAAGAAAAATTAAAGTAAAAAATATAGATTTAACTATTCTACTATTTTCCGTTTTTTCCTAATAAAGTATGTTATTGCAATACCTACACCAACTACACTCGCTATTGACACAACTATAATAAGGATCATTATAAGCTCGTCAGAAGGAGGTCGTTCTGCAATACCATATTTTACCAGAACCATATCATAGTATCCCGCTCCGAAACT
>JAHLWP010000078.1 GCA_019057865.1 Promethearchaeota archaeon | reverse complement strand
AGAATAAGTCACAGTTCATTAGGATTCAGACTTTAAAATCCTTTGATACTGTTTACTTTTTAAATACGATTCTTTTCAAATCTGTTTTTGATTTCTGAGGTAGACTTAATATCTGTTTACTTAATTCTTTTTTAATTTAAGTCATTTTTAAAATAATTTATAATTTTGAGTATACCAGAATCCTCAATCAAAATGAGCTTATTATAATACGCGTACGCGTCATGGTACATAAAAGAGAAGTTAAAAGCAGTCTATACAGAAGGAGAACTCCTAAACAATAATAGAAATATTCTGAAATTGACTAAAGAGGAGATTGATTACATTGGAGAAACCCTAATAGGTATGATGTAATAGAGTTATACCATTTTCAAACTCTATCGGAGTTTAAATACTTATATCATATAGATATAGTATAGCTTATAAAAAAGTGAAATTATGGTGAGATTGCTTCTTGGGATATTACCTTTTTTTAACGAGCAACCTTGTTGTCCCAGACAAAGTTCTTGAACAATATCCCCTCTCACCATAGTTTGTCCTTATATTTCACTTTATGCCAATAAGCTCTATAAAATTAAACCCATCAGAAATTACCACTAAGTTAAAAAGGAAATATAAATAACTCCAATTAATAAAATATCAAATAAAATATCTTTCTGAAATGACCATAATAGATATAATTACTATAGTTAGTTCAATCATTGGAATTATCGGAGGAATAATAGGTATATACGCTTTTTTTATGAAATTGAAATGGAAAGTAATATTACCTAAAATCCGACTTAAATTAAAGTTAAAGAAATAAAAAAAAGTAAGAAACGATCCTGAAAAAGAAAGAAAAAAAATTAGAGAAATTGGGAGAATTTTATATAAAGCTCAGGAAAGATTTGAATATAAAAACTTCACATATACAATAGATACAAAAGGACACGGAGATATCATAGTAAACGATAAATATAGACTTCATCTTACATCAAGCGATGGCTCAAAAATTTTAGTTAAATTTCTATTAAGGAAGATAGACCAACCAGGAGTAGTATTTCATTCAAGTGGATATCCAGAAGCACAAAGATCTAATGATGATATCAGTCTGCTTGATAAACTTATAAGATCAATCTAATATAATTTAATACCATGAAAATCAGACTTATCAAGTTTAACAATCACTTTTTAACACCTCATATGGATTAATTAAAAATAGAACTATTTAAAGAAAAATTTCAGGAAAGATCTAATTTAAATCCTTTAATTTATTCATTTAAAGTGAAATCAATGTAATATTATTAGGTCTAATTTAAAATGTGTGATGAATGTAGAAAAGAATATGAAAATTGTGATTTTTGCAATATAAAAGAAAGGATGTTTAATACCTACTTTAGTAAAGAAAAAAAGGAAGAACGACATGAGAGATGTGATGCCTGGATAGACTTTGATCAAAAAAGTAATGGAGATATTCTATGGTATGCTGTCTTAAATGGAGATCAATACACTGATGGGCATTCAATAGTAATATTGGGTTGTCACATGAATAAAATAACTGAATTGATCTCTGTTGGTGATAAAAGAAAAGAAAAATTACAAGCTATGATGGAAGGGATCAATAAAGTTTCCTATAGGTTAAAAGAAGAACTCAATGCTCAAGCAGTTCATGTACTCTGTTTATGTGAAGGTATGGCACACCTTCACTTTCACTTAATTCCTCGGTATAACTATAAACCGGGTGAAGAGGAGTTCTTCAGAAAGAATTTCGAAAAAAGATACAACAAATTAAATCGGATTTAAGAATTAGAAAAGGATATTGGAAATGGTAACATTCATGGTATGTGGTATGATGGTTATAAAGAAATGAATTATATATTCACTAACTATAATCAAATGTCAAGAGAAAAAAGAGTGAAAAATCTGGAATCATTAGCAAAAAGAATCAGAACTAAATCTAATCCTCCAAAATTTTGATAGATAAGAATATGCATTTTATTGCTCTAAATTAATTATCTGAAGTGAACATCAAAAACCATAATCGTTATATTTTAAAAATAATCCTATAACCTATGCCATCTTCAAATAGTATTGATATTGCTAAACTTTCCCAATATTTTAAGGAACAAAAAGAAGTAATTTTGAATATTTTAAATGATCTCTTTCTCACCAATCCTAATTTGGAAAATCTTAGATGTCAAGATCTCATAAATCATATTCAAAAAATGATTAAAAAAAAATATTAAAACACATAAAAAAAGAAAAGATTGAAGGAAGTTTATAATAATTTAAATTTAGATATAATATCATTGCTATCAAAAGGTATGTTTGGTGAAAAGGAATTAATTGAGGATTTTTTGGAACTGGCTAGGCACAATAATTCTTAAGAATTAGAAAAATTGTTTAATAGATTTTTATTAAAATTAAAAAGTTTTAATGAAGAAAAGGAGATAATGAGTCCAGTTGACATACTAATAAAAAGTACCATTGAATATCACCATATTAAATTGGATATTCATTGTCTTCTTGTTTATCAATATGTTCATACTTCCAAGTTCCTTGGAGGGACAGCAGAGAAAAAATATATTAAAGATTTGGATATAATAAAGTGAATTGATTTTCTAGTGTAGTTATATCTGCTAGGGGAAATAATTTCAAAATTTCAAAATCTAGATTTTTAATTTCATTAGGATTTTCAGTAAAACTAAGATCTTCGAACTCATTAAGAGCTGAATCAATCAAATTAAACTGGTAATTATTTAAACTCGTATTTTGTTTGATAAAGGTTCTTATTTTGTTTATAAAACGATTGTAATTCGTTTCAAATGCCTGTTTTTCTTCATCGTATAAATTAAAATTATAAGCGAGATAGAATTCAATATATCCTCCAAACCACTGATATAATTCACGAGGATTAATATTTCGTGTAAATACAGCAAGTATATAGTCTTTATACAAATTATATATTTCTTGAAAACGAGAAATTCTATAATTTATAAAGCTACCTATAACAGCATCGTGGCACCACCAAATATCAAATTCTATATTATTATTTTCAGGTTGTTTAGCAAAATAAATATAGTTTGTTTTTTTATACAAATATATATGCCCTAGCTCATGGATTAATTGAAAGTTCGCTCCCAAATCACGATATTCAATTTCCCAACATTTTTTTTGTTCATTCCATTTTATTCCTGTATCATATCCATTCCAGTCTACTTCTATACACTCCTCTGATAATCCTAATAACTTTCTAAACTGGTTATATTCTAAATCATTCATTTTAATACCTTCAGTATAGTTATCTTAATAATAATCTTCCTTAAAAAGCGGGAAGGTTTGTACGCAATTTTTCTTTTCTTTAAACTCCCCTTCCTTTTTTAAAAGTATTCCTCATATTTCATATTACTTTAGGACTGATTCCTCATATTTCACATCCTTAATTTCGATTTCAATAATTATGGAAGGAACATTAATATTTATATTTATTGTTATAGCCTATGGATATATTTTTCGAGATTTTCCAACTCTATCGGAGTTTAAATACTTATATCATAGAGATATAGTATAGCTTATAAAAATGTGAAATTATGATGAGATTGTTTGACGGGATATTACTTTTTTTTAACGAGCAACCTTGTTGTCCCAGACAAAGTTCTTGAAGAATATCCCCTCTCACCATAGTTTGTCATTGAAAAGTGGATCTCATGTCATACTTTTAGAAGGACATCTATAAGGATAATAATTCTATGAGAAGGTTGATAGATCGCATAGCCTTTAGGAGGGCTTCCAGCTAGCATAAAGAAGATACATCCTCTATTTCGAATATCTGACTCGCTAGTTCCTTGATCTGAAATCTTTCTAATGATCAATTCACGATCCATATTCTCTTTCCAATTACGTCCATATCTTTTTGCTAATGCTTTTTTAATCCATTCATTATTGATTTCTGTCATAACTTTCATACAATTAGATAAAATTATAAATTTTTTTATCAAAAAATTAATAACCCTATTTTATCTCCCATCTTAAAATATTCATTTTATTTTCAATTTTTCTTATGTTTATTTTAGCTGTGTTACCATCAAGAGACTTTTCACCAACAGAAAACAAAATAGCTTCATTTTTTATAACCCATATTTTCAATAAATCCCCCTGATTGTATTTACTTATAAGATTTGACTTAGAAGAGAATTTTGAGCCGAATTCATGCATTTCTGGATCGATTCCTAAAATTTCCATTATAGTTTCGACGAAATTATGAAATATTTGAATTTCAGATATGAAATAATTAAAAGCAATTCTTTTTTTATTGTAAGTTAGTTTTTCAAAGTTTTCCTCATTAGGATTGTCTGGTAGGTATAATATGAATTGTTCACTTGGTTTTCTGATTATATAAGCTTCTTCCAAGATATTAAATTGATGTTGTTCTAAATTTCGATATTTTCTAAGTTCTTGTCCATTTTGTTCCCAATATTTTACAATATGGTCAGCTACTTTATCCGGAAATATTTTAAGAATCCCATAATAATTAGTAGGGTAACTTGCAAAACTCTGCAATTTATGTCTAAATTTCTTAATTCTATCTTTATAGTCCTTGCTTAGTTCATTGCTCTTTTGAACAGGGTCTTTAAAATTAACATCTAAAAAGATACTAATAATAATCATAAGTCTATCTTGTAAAAGAAATATTGTATTAAGAAATGGCATAATTCTAAGTAGATCTTCTTGAACAATGAATGAATCGTATTCTATCTTGATTTCATTTTGAAATTCTATAAATGGTTTTAATTCATCATACTGTTTCATAATAGCTATCTCTAATTGTTCAAGTTGTTCAAGAAAGTAATAAGCTGAATACAAATGATATTTATATTCAGTGAAATAATGGTCGAATAAACGCGTTTTTTCCGCTACTTTCCCTTCAATTTTAACATTTTTTAATTTCTCAAAAAAAGCTTTCTGTAATCCATTGAATCTTAAAAATAATTTTCTTTTGTTAAAAATATTAGCATAATCTTCTAACATGTGATTTTACCGATCTATTAATAAATAAATGATTAAAACTTAGGGAATTTGAAGAAATTCCCTGTGATGCATGTCATCAAGTCTATCCAGAAGGTGTCTCAACTTACCATTAAAATTCCTAAGTATAAAGTCGTTTTTGAAGTTCTTTTATCCTTGCTCGTAAGGTAGCATCTGTAACTCCAGATACTTTCTCCAATTCTTTCTGAGTTATCTTTATATTATTAGTTCTACATACTAAGTATATTGAGGAGGCGGCATAGCCACAAGGATTCTTACCATTAATAAGAGAGGACGATATAATTTTATGTAAAAGCTTAATAGCCAATCTTTCCACTTGAGGGTCCAGTCCAAGCTCGGATACGAATTTCGGAATATAATGATTCGGATCTTTTTGGTAAGAACTTAATCCAAGCTCTTTTGTTATAACTATAAAACACTTTTTTATGTGTTTAAAAGTAGAAGCCTCATTATTTCTAATGGGGGTCGTGTCTTCTGCTATTTCTTTGATAGTAATTGGATATCCTTCCTTCTTACAACAATAATATAAACAGGCAGACGCTATGCCGATTATACTCCTGCCTCTCGTTATCTTTCTCTTAAGCACCTCTAAATATAATTTTGCCGCAGAATTGTAGATATTCTCGCTTATCCCTTTATTTTTACAAATTCTCCTCATTTCAGAAAAAACTTTAATCTGATTACGCAATTCCCATTTTTCATGGTTGTTTCGCTTTATTAATCTTTTAAAATCAGGAGATTCAGAAAGGCTTTTACTTATTATAGTGGGTAGTGCTAACTTAGAAAACAGAGGGGATGTCGGCGGTCCAGTTCTTACCTTTTTATTCACTTCTTCTCTATCAAATGCTCTTGTTTCTAAATGTTCAAAGTCGATCATTCGCTCATTAATAACCAATCCACATTGGGAGCATACTTGCTCTGCTTTTTGTTGAACATTTATAATATTGCCACAACATTCAGGGCATAGATTTAGGTCTAAATTCTTATTATTATCTGATTTTACCCCCATTCCACAACCCGTATTATAATTATATGTCTATGATATTTAATAGTAAGATAACTATATAAATATTATTATAATCATTCTAATAATTATGACATAAATATTAAATTATAGTTAAGCTATTATTATATATGTAATAAAAAGATTTTTATAAGTATAAAAGTATAAGTCTTTAATATGCCATCTATTGATCTCTCTCCAAAAGTGAAGGAAAAATTAGAAAAAATTAAAGAAGAATATGGTTGTAAAACCTATTCGGAAGCTGTAAATATTCTCTTATTAATTTATGAAGAAAAGAAGAAATCAAATTCTAAATAAATCTTTCTTCTCTTTTCCTTTAAATAGAAAGAGAATTGATTTTTTTGAAAACTTGTTATCCCTCTTACAGCCCATACTTCCCTCACTTCAAAAGAATGCATTGAAGCAAAGAATTACTGAACTTTTTGACAACTTCCCTGATATCTTTAATGAACTAAAAATTAGTGATCATACTCTAGAGAAAAATAAGAAAGAAAAATTAAAGTAAAAAATATAGATTTAACTATTCTACTATTTTCCGTTTTTTCCTAATAAAGTATGTTATTGCAATACCTACACCAACTACACTCGCTATTGACACAACTATAATAAGGATCATTATAAGCTCGTCAGAAGGAGGTCGTTCTGCAATACCATATTTTACCAGAACCATATCAAAGTATCCGGCCCCGAAACTCCCTGTGGTTCCCGTAAGATACACATTATCTGACGAATCTACCGCCACTCCATAACCAAAATCATAATCAGCTCCGCCCCACGTACAATTCCATTGTTGCACGCCGTTTCCGTCATATTTTACCAGAACCATAACAGCGCTCCCCGCTCCGAAACTTCTTGTTTCTCCCGCAAGGTACACATTATCTAACGAATCTACCGTCACTCCATTGCCATAATCCCAATTAGCTCCACCCCATGTGCGATACCATTTCTGCACGCCGTCCTCGTCATATTTTACCAGAACCATAACAAAGCTCCCCGCTCCGGGACTCCATGTTTCTCCCGCAAGGTACACATTATCTAACGAATCTACCGCCACTCCATTGCCATAAGCCCAATTAGCTCTGACCCATGTGCGATTCCATTGCTGTGTACCGTTACTATCATATTTCACCAGAATTATATCAGAATACCCTGCTCCGAAACTGCTTGTACCTCCAACAAGGTACACATTATCTAACGAATCCACCGCCACTCCATTGCCATAATCATCATCACCTCCACCCCATGTGCGATTCCATTGCTGCTCGCCGTCTTCGTCATATTTTACCAGAACCATATCAACGCCTCCCGCTCCGAAACTATATGTAGTCCCCGTAACAAACACATTATCAAACGAATCCACCGCAACTCCATTGCCATAATCATCATCACCTCCACCCCATGTACGATTCCATTGTTGTTCACCGTCTCCGTCATATTTTACCAGTACCATATCATCGTATCCCGCTCCGAAACTGCTTGTACCTCCAACAAGGTACACATTATCTAACGAATCCACTGCCACTCCATAGCCATAATCATAAGTACCTCCACCCCACGTGCGATTCCATTGCTGCACGCCGTTTCCGTCATATTTTACCAGAACCATATCACCCCCTCCCGCTCCGAAACTATAAGTAGTTCCTACAAGATACATATTATCTAACGAATCTACCGCCACTCCATAACCATAATCACCACCGCCTCCACCCCATGTACGATTCCACTCAAATGAACCTGACTTTCCGTTAGACAAAA
>JAHLWP010000077.1 GCA_019057865.1 Promethearchaeota archaeon | reverse complement strand
ACACCGACTTTTCTTTTTGGAATCGCTAACGGCGCTTCGGCGTTGAACACCAGCAAGTGGGCAGTTTGGCTGGGGCGGCTCACTCTAGAAACAATATCTAGAGTAACCAAAGATCAGCTCAAGCGGGTCAGGAATCCGCTGTAGAGTTTAAGAGCAAAAGCTGGTCTGACTGGATTCTGATCACCAAGGAATCCTGGGGCTAACGCCTGGTCTAGCGATCCTTAGCTGGCCTCGTGTGGGCGGCTGAGGTGATAGAAAAATTACCCCGGGGGTAACAGAGTTGTCACGAGTAAGAGTCCCTATCGACCTCGTGGCTTGCTTCCTCGATGTCGGCTCTTCCTATCCTGGGAGCGCACATTTCGTACGAGTCAATATATTTGAAGTGCGAGTGCAAAACTCCCAAGGGTGGGGCTGTACGCCCATTAAAAGGGAACGTGAGCTGGGTTTAGACCGACGTGAGTCAGGTCGGATTCTATCTACTGGGCTTGTAGGTTGACTGAGGGTAAGGGAAAATCAGTACGAGAGGAACATTTTGCCGGCGCCTCTGGTGTACCGGTTATCTGACAAGGTATCGCCGGGCAGCTACGCGCCAACGGATAAGTGCTGAAAGCATCTAAGCACGAAGCCGGACCCGAAAAGAGTCAGCCGATCTCGTATAATAGAGTTATGAAGAATTTCATGTATTTTGGTTGATGTGGTTGATAAGACTACCCTGTGTAGGTCGGAAGTCAACCAATATAAAACATCATAATCTAAATGGATGGAGCACGGAGTAACAAGATCAGGGCGCGGTGACGTGAACTGAGTATACGAGACGAGTGCACCCATAAAAGATGGGGTTGGTGAGACGGGGGTGTACGTAGGGAGTCTTCGGGCAACCTATTCAGCCCGCCGTTCTCAATAGCACAAGTGTGTGGTGTTGAAAGAGGAGTACAAGGTTCAGGCTTAGAGTGTAAGGGATTGTCAGACAGGATGGTAAGTTAGGAATGGTTTGATGGAAAAAAGAGTGATGGGAGTATGTTCCAGAGTAAGATTTTCATATTTTTCTTATTTTTTTTTATCAATTTTTTATATTTTAGAGTTAATTTTCTTTCCGGGGGAATCTATTTTCTATGAATTAAGCAAAAATTTCATCGAGTTTCATTTTATTAAAGAAATTTTATGAGATAATAATATCTATCATTTCTATATTTCCGACAAATTACAAATATTTAAATATCTGAATTTCTTTATTAGTATTGAGATGAGAGATTTAAATTTATATGAGATTTACGATGCTTATAAAGGAAATCAAATTGATAAATCATTAACTGTTGAGAAATTAATTTTCCTTCTTGAGAAAGGTGAAAATAAGGATTCAAAAATTAAGTTTGCTGAATTTTTAATAGATATTTATCATTTGAATGATGAAAAATCTAAAGAATTAATTAGATTAATGGCAGAGAAAATAGGAAATTATTATATTGAAAATTACCAAATTGAGCCAATCGAAGCTATTGGACTAAAGTTATTGGAATCTGTAAGTAATGATGAAATTTTTTTCACTAGAAGCGGTTTAGACGGTCATTCTTACATAACATTTTATCTTGAAAACTCTCATGTTTCCGAGATCTATGTGAAAAATTGTTTTCCTGATTTAAAAGTATTAGAATTATTCTCAAAAATTAAAGAATTACATATTGATGACCATGAATCATATTATTTTAATTTTGATGGATTAAGTAAGCTTACAAATTTAGAGGTTCTTATATTAGATTTAATTGGATTGAATAATATAGAGGATCTACACGGTCTTGCGAATCTTATAAATTTAAGAGAATTGCAAATCCTTAGTACTTCAATTGCTAAAATTAAGTTTCTTAGTCAACTGAGAAAATTAGAGAAATTAAGTATTGCAGGAGAAATAAATTATTTTTTTCATAGTGAAATTTCAGAAATAGAGGGGCTTGAAAATTTAGTAAAATTAAAGGAGTTAAACCTTTATTCAAATAAGATTGCTGAGATTAAAGAACTTGATGAACTAATAAATTTAGAAATCTTAGATTTAGGTGGTAATAGAATTTCAGAAATCAAAGGTCTTGATAAGCTCATTAATTTAAAAAAATTGAATTTAAGTGAAAATAATATTTCTAAAATTAGGGGATTAGATTCTCTTAGTAATTTAGAGTTTTTGAATCTCTATGGAAATAGTATTAATAAAATTGATGGACTTAATAATTTAATAAATTTAAAATTTTTAGATTTAAGAAATAATAAAATTAAAAATATTGATGGTCTTGAGAATCTAATCAATTTAACGAGTCTTCATCTTCAAGAAAATGATATTATTAATTATGAAGAGTTTGATTTTTCAGGAAGTTCAATGGGTGTTCATTATCCAGAAAAATTCGTTGAATATTGTCGACAGAAAACATATAATAAGGATTTATTAGATTTAGCTACCTCTGAAATTTTAGAAATGTATAAAAATAAAAAACTTCATAAACATTTATGGAAATCAATAGTGTCAATTTTAGAGCAAAGAGGGGAATCTGATAATCTTCATTCGTTTTATGAACTTGTTGTTAATATTTTTCCAGATCAATTATCAGTATGGAAAATTTTAACTTCCATTTATCAAGCGGAAGAAAATATTGATAAACTTATTGATGCATATGAGCATATTGTAGTAATAAATAGAAATAATCATAAAGTTTTGAATAAACTTCTTTCTTTATATGAATACATAGGTGATCCTGATAAAATCTTAGATACTTATAAACGCATTGTAGATGCTTTTCCTTTAGAACCTAAAGGATGGTTTGATTTGGCAAATCAATATTTTAAAATAGAGTCTTATCACGATGCTTTAGATGCTATTAACCAAACTTTAAAAGTTGATCCAAGGTTTAGAGCAGCGATTAAGCTCCGAAATGATATTATTGAATCTATAGAAAAAAAGAGAAATTTTAAAATCAATTTAGTGTCTAAGAAATAATTTTTAAATCATAATTTTTTTATGTCGCATTGACCAACAAAATATTTATCTTTGTCTAAATTTTATAATAAAGGTTTCTCGCAACATTTATATAGGTGAAAATCTCATATTTAACCATAAGTCTCGCTGTCAATGAATTCTTAAAAAAACTATAAAAAGAGATTATCCTAGATCCGAATTCTATTAGATACCAATATTGTTATACAAAGAGAAGATTATACTATTCTCAGTAACGATTTAGAGACTTTAATGAAAATTATGAATAAATTAAATATAAAAATAATTCTACATCCTAAATCACTTGAGGATATTAAAAAAGACAGGAATGAAGAGAGACGGGAAATAACTATTTCAAAATTTAAAACTTATGATCTTTTAGAAAGCTTTCCTAATCCAGAAAAAGATTCAGAATTTATAAATATAGTTGGTATACCTATAAAATTGAATGATGTTATTGATAATTTTCTTTTATATACGGTATACAAAAATGCTGTTAATTTTATAATTACAGAAGATTTAGGGATTCTTAAAAAAGCAAACAAATTAGGAGTTTCTGAAAGAGTTTTATCTGTCTTAGATGCTATTAATTTATTGATAAAAGAACTTCCTAAAGAGAAGGTAAAACACCCAATTGCTTTAGAAAATATTGAATTGTTTAATTTGAATATTAATGATCCTTTTTTTAATTCTCTCAGAAACGATTATCCTAAATTTAATGAATGGTTTATAGAAAAATCAAAAAAGGGTAGAAAATGTTTTGTCTATCGAAATATTGATGATTCTATAGGAGCCATTTTAATATATAAATTAGAGGATGAAGAGATTCATTCAAATCCCAAACTTCCAAAAAAGAAGAGACTAAAAATTTGTACTTTGAAAGTTATTTCTTTAGGTTTTAAAATTGGAGAATTGTTTATCAAAATAGCAATAGAATTAGCAATAAATAATAATAGATCTGAGATTTATTTTACTCATTTTACAAAAGATATTGATTACCTTGTTGATTTAATTGAAGAATATGGTTTTCAAAAGGTAGCCATTTTTGAGAGAAACAATAAAGAGGAAGATGTTTTTTTAAAGAAAATTCTTATAAAAAAAGAGGAAATTGGGTCAATAAAACCTTTAGAGGTTTTAAAAAAGTATTTCTCTAATTTTTATGATGGAATTAAAGTAAAAAAGTTTATTGTCCCCATAAAACCTATCTATCATGATAAATTATTTACTGATTTTCCAAAAAGGCAAACAACAATAAACGAACATTTAAAAAAGTTCATAATTGAAGGAAATACCATAAAAAAAGCTTATCTTTGCAATGCCTCAACTAAAAAAATTAGAGCAGGACATCTATTATTATTTTATCGTTCAGAAGATGAAAAAGCGATCGTTTCTTTAGGTGTTGTTGAAAAAGTTAAATACAATCTTAGAAATAAAGATAAAATTGCTAACTTAGTAGGAAAAAGAACGGTCTATTCAATTTCGGAAATAGAAGAAATATCAAAAAAACCAACAATTGTAATATTATTTATCCAACATTTTCATTTTAAAAAACTCATCTCCTATGAGATTCTAAAGAATAATAAAATTTTACGTGGACCTCCTCAGACTATTACAGAAATAAAACATAATAAATACTTAATTATAAAAAAAAAAGGGGGCATTGATGAACGTTTTACTTTCAATTAAGCCTCAATATGTTGAAAAAATTAAAGATGGTAGTAAAAAATATGAATTCCGAAAGTATCTTTTCAATAAAAACAATTTTAAAAAGATAGAAAAAGTATATATATATTCAACTTCACCTATTAAAAAAATTGTAGCAAGATTTACTATAGAAAAAATTTTGGAAAATCATCCAAAATATTTGTGGGAAAAATGTAAAGAATTTTCAGGTATTGAAAAAAGTGAATTTTTCAGATATTTTGGAAATCGAGAAAAGGGAATAGCGATAAGAATAGTAGATATAAAATTTTTTAAGAAACCTATAGAACCTAAGTCAGTGATTCCTAACTTTATTCCTCCGCAATCATTTTGTTATATTGATGACATTGAATCCTACAATAATATAATAGAATTTTGCTAATGGAGTCCATTTAATTTATTTTAATTTGTCTTTATGCCAATAATTCCAGAATGTCTCCTTTAATAAAAGATTATTTGTCTGTACTCTTATGACCGAATCTGTTCTTTTTTCTCTTAGCCTAAAATATCCATTTCCTCTATTTTCAAGCCCATATTTTAAATCATTGTTAAATATATCAAACAATATTTTTGGAACATCTTCAATATTGCTAGTGACAAATGCACCCACAGCTACACCAGTATCAAAATGGATTAAACGAGTAAGAGGATGAACTTCATTATAGAATCTCTGTCTTTCTTCTTCTTCACAAAAAAAAATTACTGGCTTTCCAAGGCTTAATGCCATAGCAGCCTCTGCATCCTTTCCATAACTTTCACCTTGTCCAGAACAATAAATTAATACTTTAGTACATTTAACCATTAAACATTCAATTAAACCTTTATTCTCATGACCCTCAGCCGCACTCATGGTAGGATCAAAATATCTAAGATTGAAATTTTTTATAATTTCATCATTAAAAATTCTATTACAAATTTTTGATATATTTCTAAAATCTTCTCGATTTCTCATACTTGTGGCAATATAGACATCAAGTTCATCAACCATAGATAAATAAAGATCTGTATTCTTCAGAGCTTTTTCTCTTGCTTTGCCAAACTTACCTGCCAATTTCCTACATTTATCTTTAATCTCACCAGCTGAAGACACATCATCATCTAATATTTCTGTTGCTGAAAATAGAGTTTGCTGTGAAATATCCAAATATCTTTTTCCAAAAAATTCTCCACTTAATAAGTCTTTAATTGCAATTTTTTTGCCGGGATATATTTTTTCATTCTCTAACCAAGCTTCTGTTAAAACTTTTTCAAATAATGTTGTAGCATCCTCACTTGTTTCCCCAAAAGATTTGCATGCCATCTCTGAAATCAAATAACGATCATCTCTTGCTATATTATTCAATTTTAGAGAGGGTCCTCTTTTTTGCAATGATTCTGTATTAAAAATTTTCGCTTCAAAAAAATTTATTATGGGTTCATAATCTTTAGAGCATAAATAATGATAAAAATTTCTAATGTTTCCAAAAAACAATAATCCATCAATAAAAATTCTATGAATTCCCCATTTTAGATGTTGGATTGATTTAATCTCATAATTTTCGCTATCTAAAAAATTCTCATCAAATTCTGGTAATTTTTTCACATCATAAGAGTGTTTTGGTGTTTCAAGCCAATAATATTGAAAAAAACCGTCTGAGACCCCTTTCTCATGAGAAAGTATTAATAATTGGTTTAATTGAACTTTACTTAGGGGTTGGTTTTCAATGTTTAAAAGACTATTAAAGATCTCTTCAGGAGATTGTATACTTATAAAATTTTCAATACCTTCTAAGCCACCACTAATTAATTCAAATTCTTTAATAATTCGCTTTTTTTCATCCATTTCTGTTATTATCTTAAAATTATTGTTGTAAAATACTCCTATATATAATTGTTGAATCTAATTTAAGAAGAATAGATGTACAAGTTTTTATTTTTCTAAAGATTTAATGTATTCCTTCCCTTTCTCAGTTAGGTGGGTAAATGGGAACCAACTATTATACTGATTGATTCCAGGTGCCAGATACCCTTTAAGAAAGAATTCCCAGATTTTATCTGATACCTTTAAATAATCTTCTTTAGAAAAGATTAAAGCTAAGCCTAAATCAATAGTATCATTGTTTTCTATTATGCCACGATCAGCAGCAGCTCTTTGTATGGAGGCATATAATTCCTTTGAATCCCCAAAAACCTTTAATCCTTTCTTTAAAAGATAATCAGCTATTATTTGAGCATCAATATCACTAATTAAATTGTTCTTTTCTAACATTTTTATCCTTTTTTATCTTATTCTGACTTTTAGTTATTATATTTTAGTTAATTATTATTTTTTATATAAATTTAGATACACTTAGAATTTATAAAGAAAAATAAAGATTATAAAATAATTTGTGAAATGGTTAATATTCTTCTTACTTTTTAGGTTTTTTAATATAATTTCTCAATAGCACAAGTGTGTGGTGTTGAAAGAGGAGTACAAGGTTCAGGCTTAGAGTGTAAGGGATTGTCAGACAGGATGGTAAGTTAGGAATGGTTTGATGGAAATATGTGAGGAGGAGTATGTTCCAGGTGTAATTTTCCAAATCTACTTATTATGGTATAAATTTTCTAATCTATTTTAATTCCACAGAAAGGGCAGAATTTTGCGTCTTTATCAATTTCTTCTTTGCAATAATCGCAATATCTAGTATCAAATTGTAAATTTATTTCTGGTTTTGTTTGTTTTCCAAAATTATGAAGAAGCGAAAATAATTTTGAAAAAAGTCCATCAAACCAAGATTGTTTAAGCTTTTCAACTCTGAATATATTTCGTGCTAGTGGAGTTGCTTCAACTCTTATTAGAGTTTGTTCTCCCTCAAGATTATAAAAATTAACGCGAATTCTTTTTTTCCAATTTGGATCATGACCTGTATTAGTCATCATTGTCCCTTGCTTAGCCTCGATAAATGTTGGAGGCGATGACTGTTTAATATTTGCCTTATGTAGACTTTCTAGCCATTGTAATGTCAGATCAAATGCTTTATTAATATTTAATTTAAGTTTTTCCTCATAATGGACAGTAACTCTCATTGTAAATCCATCCGATCTATCATTTATAACATAGTGACATTTTTTTCTTAAAGATTTTGTGCAAATATTTTTCTATAATTAGAAAAACATAAGATCTTTTTTTAATAACAGTATCAAAGGATTTTAAAGTCTGAATCCTAATGAACTGTGACTTATTC
>JAHLWP010000023.1 GCA_019057865.1 Promethearchaeota archaeon | reverse complement strand
ATAAAATTCAAGAAGTCTAAGAAAAAGATATTATAATTATTTTTTTAAGATTTTTAATATTTAAAATTATATAAGAAACAATTAATACATACTTCTATAAAAAAAAATGAAAATATTTGTTTGCATCAAACAAGTTCCCGGAGTATCTGAGGTAAAAATTGATCCTAAAACTAATACTTTAGTAAGGGAAGGAATTCCATCTATTGTTAATCCACATGACAAACATGCTGTTGAATTAGGATTAACGATTAAAGAAACTCATGGTGGTGAAGTTATCGCCATCAGCATGGGTCCTCCTCAAGCAGAGCAAGCCTTACGTGAAGTGTTAGCTATGGGGGTTGATAAAGCTTATCTCTTAACAGATAAAGCTTTCGCAGGAGCAGATACCTTAGCTACATCTCATACTTTAGCGTTAGCAATTAACAAATTATTGAAAGATTCCAATGAAAATGAAAAATATATTGTGATCTGTGGAACTCAAGCGATTGATGGAGACACCGCTCAAGTAGGACCAGAATTAGCAGAAGAGTTAGTAATTCCTCAGATTACCTATGTTATTAAATTTGAATTAAAGAAAGATGATGTAGTTGTAGTGGAACGAGTTTTTAGAGTAGAAGAAGTTGCTATTATTGAAACAAAATTACCTGCATTAATTTCTGTTTTAAAAGAAATAAATAAGCCAAGGATTCCAGGAATAAAAGGAATAGTAGATGCATATCAGAAGAAAGAAGTATTTTTTTGGAACTCAGAAGATTTAGGAGCAGATAAAGTTAATATTGGATTAAATGGATCAATGACAGAAGTCTGGAAAATTTTCATTCCTGAACGTAAAGGCGAACACATCTCTTTAAGCGGCACTCCTGAGGAAATGACGCAAAAATTAATTAAAAATTTAATAGATGATAAAGTTTTTTAATTCTTTAATACTTTAATGAGGACTATAAGATGAGCATAAAGATTGATTCAGAGTTCTGTACTGGGTGTGCAGATTGTGTTTCTAGTTGTCCTTATGGAGGAATTGAAGTAATCGACGATGTAGCAGTAATCACAGGAGAGTGTAATTTATGTGGAGCTTGTGTTGAGATATGCTCTGTAGATGCGATTATTTTAGAAAGAGAAAAATATGTTGAGAAAGTTGAAAAGAGCCTATATAAAGGAGTTTGGGTAATTGCTGAGCACTACAAAGGCGAGATTCATAAAGTAGCATATCAGCTTTTAGGTAAAGGAAGAGATTTAGCTGATATATTAGGAGTCACGCTTTCTATTGTAATATTAGGAGATAAATTTGATAATATATTAGAAGAATTTGGAAATTATGGAGCAGATGAGGTAATTTATGTTAGTTCCCCTATATTAAGAAATTATTATTCAGACTTGTATGTAAATATTCTCTCTGAATTAATTTCTGAGCAAAAACCTGAAATAATACTAATTGGTGCTACTCCAACAGGGAGAGACTTTGCACCTAGAATAGCCAAAAGATTGAATGCCGGTTTAACGGCAGATTGTACAGGTTTAGATATTGATCCAGAAACAAATAATTTATTACAAACACGCCCTACATTTGGAGGAAATATCATGGCAACAATTAGAACTCCAAATAGTAGACCGCAAATGGCTACAGTAAGACCAGGAATTTTTACAGTAACCAAAGAGCATAAACGAAAAGTAAAGATAAAAAGAATTGAGAGTCAATATAAAGAAAAAGTTTCAATTACAAAAATAGTAAAGACTATTGAAAAACAAAAAATAAGCGTCAATCTTGAAGAAGCAGATATCATTGTAGCTGGAGGCAGAGGAGTTGGGTCAAAAGAAGGTTTTGATTTAATAAAAGAGCTTGCAAATGTACTTGGAGCGGAAATGGGGGGTTCACGAGTAACAGTTGAACTAAATTGGTTAGATCAAGATCGTCAAGTAGGTCAAACAGGAAAAACTGTATCTCCAAAATTATATATTGCTTGTGGAATTTCTGGAGCAATTCAACATTTAGTAGGAATGCAGAATTCTGAAATTATAGTAGCAATCAATAAGGATCCAAATGCACCAATTTTTAAAGTTGCTCATTATGGATTGGTTGGAGATCTTCTACAAATTGTTCCAGTTATAACAGAAGAATTAAAAAAACTAAAATCTAAAGAATAAATCAAAAATTTTTTCTTTGATATTTAAACATTTATTTATCAACTAATTAAAATTGATTGTTAAGATAATTAACTTTAAAGTTATAAGATTGCTGGAACTAAAAAGATGGGAAAAAAACAAGGAGTATTAGAATGTATCTTACCAAAATTTTCGTGGAGGAATAATTATGGGCTAAAAAAGAAACATTCCACTCCTTAGAAAAAAAAAATTTTTTCTAGTAATTAATTAGTTATCTAGACTATTAAATGTTTCGTAAAATTCGTTAAAATTATGAACGCTCTGTTCGATTATTCTGTAAATATAATTGCTATACCACTATTATGCATTTATAGAATTAATATTTCTTTAATACATCCTTGGTTAAAAAATATAAGTCGAAAGAGTTCATAATTTTAATTAAAAAAAAAAAATTTCCGTTAAAATTATGGAAAAAAAAACATTTTTTTCTAAAAATATAATCCGAATTTGTACACAAATTTTTGATCTATTAGTTACATATAGATACAAATTAACATTTTATTAAGTTCTTAATAAGCTTAAAATTACCTTAAAACACTCAAAAGTTTTAAATATTTTAATTTGATAACGTAAATTATTAAATGTTTTTAGAAAATCTATTTTTGTTTATTGTTGTTATACTGGGTTTATTTTTTAATGATTTCTCTTACATTTCCTACAATGGTTGTTAATACAAAATAATTTCAAACTATAAAACTATGCTACATAAACTTTACTAACTTTAAATATAAAAGTTTGAGGTTAATGAATGTTTTACATAAAATCATAAATCTGTAATTATTTTTATCAAAATTTTGAATTTAGTTATGTTGTTTTTATTAAATCCAATGAATTAATTTTATAATTCTGCAAAAATCACAATGAAAAATAAAACATAATATGATCAATTTTAAATTAAAAAAGACTATTTTATTTGTAATTTAAATATATTTTTTTAAAAATTTGATTTGATTTATCTAAAAATAAAGAGGATTTAATATGTCAAGTGAAGAATCCAAAAAGTCACATTATGTTCCCTTTGTGGGACTACTTGAGGATTATGTCGGCCGTTCACCCATAGATTTTTATAGTTGGGGTCATATTGATTTAGGAATTGGATCGTTTGCAATTCTTTCTTTAATGATTACTCTCTATCAATATATCACGGATATCCCTTCAACATTAGGATGGTGTTGGATATATTTAGGTGTTCTAATTGTAGCGATAGTGTGGGAACTGTTTGAAAACATTATTTTATGGAGACTTGGATTAAAATACGAAAATAGGAAAGATACCTTTCTTAACGCATTCTTTGATATATTGTTCGTGATGTTAGGCGGAGGTGTTTCTTGGGTATTTAAATGGGTGATTGTTGATCTCATGGAAGAACGATTTCGATGGTTTTATTTGACTGCATTAATAGCTTTTATTATTGTTTTGATATGCTATTTTATAGGCTTTTATATTACAAATGAGAATACAAAGCAAGCCCGAAAAGAATATGGCGGCAAATTAATAAGTTAAAAACTAACTTTTTTTTTCAATATTTTTATTAAATTTTTTTTAGTTTCACATCTCTATTGCATATAGTGCTGCTCCTATAGCTCCTATTAGTTGAGGTTTAGGTGGAATCAGAATATCTGCTCTAATTTCTCTTTTCAGAATTTCACCAATAATGCTATTATGAGCTATAACACCCCCAGTAAGGACTAGAGTACCCTCTAGTTCTGTCATCTCAATTACTCTCCTTATAACAGATTCAAATACACTCTTCACCAAATCTTCAACTTTTTCTCCCTCTTTGATACGAGTAAGAATTTCTGTCTTAGCAAAAACAGTACAATAGCTTCCAAGAGGAACATTTTTCGTAGATTTAGCTGCCATACTATTCATCTCAATTAGAGGGATATCAAGGCGATTTGCGATCTCTTCAATAAACACCCCTGTTCCCGCAGCACATTTTCTATTCATCTTGAACCTAATAATTTTTCCCTTGCCGTCTAGTTTAATAACTTTTGTATCCTGTCCTCCAATATCAATAATTGTAATCTTTTCGGGAAAATAGTGGTAAGCTCCTTTTGCATGACAACTAATTTCAGTTTTAGTAATATTAGCAAAAGAAATTTTATTCTTCCCAAATCCAGTAGATGTAATATGTTGAATTTCAGATCTAGATAATGAAGCGATTGAAATAGCTTTTTCAAAAGCAATTTTACTTGAATGCTCAATAGTTGCACCAGTTCGTTTAATGAAGGAACCGACTATCTCTTTAGATTTATTTAAAATTACAGATTTCACATATGACGTCCCAACGTCGATACCTATAAAATATAAATCATCAGGCATAATTGCATAATAATTGATCAACGATTAACAGAGGGAAGTTCACACCCTCTAATTAATGATACAAATATTTTATTATATAGTGTTTGTATTCCTTCGATTTTTCCATACTCTACTATTTTTCCATTGAGAAATTCTATCTCTGATTGTTTTCCTGCTTCAATATCTGCTTGCATTGAAACTCTATGGTGACCTGCTTTGTCTAGATAATTCATGCAGGAATCTAAAAAGTCTGGCTCAAAGTTAATACCACGGGCTCTTGCGACTTCAATTCCCTCACGCAAGATTTCTCTACAAATATTCCTTGTATCCTCGAACTCCATTGCTTGTTTCATTGTCGTTCGTGTGGTAACGCAAACAGGACTTATCGCGTTAAGTATGCATTTTGTCCATTCATATTTTTTTATATCTGGAGTAAATACAGTTTCTAAACCAGCAGTAGTGATAATTTCTGCTAACTTTTTAGCCTTTTCTTCAGCTTTAGCTGTTAAAACACCTAAATAATTAGGAGGATTGAAGAACGACATCCTAATAATTCCATTATCTATTAAATTTCCAGCGTAGTTAACAACAATACGCATAGAATTCTCATTTCCAACATATTCAGCTATAAGTTCCTCTGTATCAAAACCATTCTGTAAACTAATTAAAGTAGTGTTCGGTTTCACAATATTTTTAATTTTTGGTAAAATTTCTTCAAGGTGAGATGCTTTTACAGCAATAAATAAAGTATCAACATCTTTATTTTGAAGTTCATCTATTGAATAATAGATATTTTTTTTTTCGAATTGAGCATTAAATTCTTTAAGATTTGTTATCTTTAGTCCATTCTTTTTTATTTCATCCATATGACTTTTAAATATGTCAATGAGGACTACATTATGGCCTGCCTGTGCTAGATGGGCTGCCAAAATCCCTCCTGTTGGTCCAACTCCTAAAATTCCAATTTTAAATTTTTCAACCATATTTAACCCTCTTTAAATTTATATAAAATTTCTTTATATTGATACCTCTAGCAACTTTTTCATTAAATCTGAGAATTTTTCTGCCGCTATTCTTCTTTTCCTTAAATTAATTGTATTTGCATCAATAAATTGCAGAGCACCAGGGATACAAAACTTCACACATAAGGGATCACCACCACAAAGGTCACACTTTAAAATCTTCCTATTCTTGTCTATCCCAACTCCACCGAGTGGACAGAACATTACACACAATTTACACCCTACACACAAATCGTGGTTAATAAGCATAGCCCCTGTCCTCTCATCTCTGCTCACAGCATGCATAGGACAAACAATCTCACAAATAGGAGTTTCGCATTGCTGACAAACCATTGGAATATAGAGTCCTGCATTTTCCCATTTTACAATATGAATTCTTGCTCGGGAGGTGTTACAAACTTTTTCATGATAAAGAGAACATACATTCTCACAAAGTCTACATCCCGTGCATTTTTCTGGATCAACATATAAAATTTTTTGCATTCTATATACCTCGATTTCAAATAATATGAGTTTGTTCCTTTTCAATTCTAAGTTTCTGAAGAGTTTTCCCTGTGGGAATCCCATTATTATCCCAACCATGTAGGGCATAGTATTCATCAAGCATTTCTTCGAATTTTCCTTTATCAATTTTAATACCTTTCACTCTTGGAAGTCCTACAGGAGTGACCTCTTTAAAGTAGCGTTCTGGTAGAGTATCGTCTTTTCTTGAAAATCCCTCCCTATTGTTAAACATTCTTTCGATAGTATAGATTCTTTCGCCAATTTCCATAAGCTGAGATGTTGAATATTGCATTCCAGAAACTAGATGGATTAGTTTTGAATATTCCTCCCATTTTGGAGCATGAACTGCCAAAAATACTGTTTGAAACTTACAGGTCCCAAGTGAATCTGTGACTGCATATAAGAGTTCCTGCCACCAAACCATACGACTCTTCCCTTCATACGACCGGTAATCCGAAGAGATTTTTCCACCGTATATTTCTTCTAAGAAGTCTTCTGGTAATCCATAAAGATCGATTGCTGGTCGACTTCTTAAATGGTCAGCCCCTCTCGTTGACGTGGCAATACCTAAAGCTAAACTAGGAGTTGGACGCTCATCTGAATGCAAATTACTCAGACCTTTTACTTTAATGGCATAGTATTCAGATTCCTTTCCAATCTTAGCTATTGCGTTTTTAAATCCATCAGCTAGTACGTTTCCAAATCCTTCCCTTTGAGCAATTTTTCTGATAAGTTCAAACAGGACTTCTTCATTACCCCATTCGAGCTTTAATCCATCTGTGATATTTTCAGTAAGTATTCCCTTCTCATATAGTTCCATTGCCCAAGCTATGAGACCACCAGTTTCTAATGTATCTAAACCATATTTGTTAACAAGATGGTTTGCAACAAGAACTGTTTCCATTTTTTTGCAATCTACCATAGTACCAAATGCTCCTAATGAAGTGTATTCTGGACCTTCTGCGAAAATAGGTGCAAAGGGACCATCCTTTAATGTATAACGGTGTCGACAGCTAACAGGGCAACCATAACAACCAGACATCCCAATTGTATATTTATCCATTTCTTCAGGTTCAATATCCCATCCCTGCTCTAGCTGATTTAACTGAAAATTTCTTGTTCGAATTAATCCAGTAGTATTGGTAGTACTATAAATTATGAGTGTGCCCCATTTTGATGCAGCTCTTGAATACCGGTTTTTCATAACCATATCAATCATTTCTTTACAATAATCCAATAATTGGTCTGGATACGCTAATTCTATATCCATTGTTCCACGAGTAGCTATTGCCTTTAAGTTCTTTGATCCCATAACACAACCCATACCTGTTCGTCCTGCAGAATTCTTCATACCAGTTCTTACATTAGCAAAATGTACAAGATTTTCACCTGCATTACCTATTACTAGAGATTTGATTTCTTCATCTCCATGATCTGAACGGATTAGGGTTTGTGTTTTAAACGTATCCTTCCCCCAGAGATAGCTTGCATCCTTTATTTCTATTTCTCCATCATTTATCCAAAGATAAATAGGTTTCTCTGCTTTTCCTTTTATTACCAAGTGATCAAACCCCGCCATTCTCAGTTCAGGGGCAAAGAAACCTCCAACATTAGAGTCGCCAACTGCTCCAGTTATCGGTGATTTCGCTGCAATATCACATCTACCACTCCCAAGTGCAGGGATTCCAGTAAGTAATCCAGTACCTATAAGTAAAACATTTTCAGGGCTCAAAGGATCAATTCCGGGTGATAGATGATTGTATAAAAGATGCATATCTATACCTCTCCCGCCTAAAAATTGCTTTCGGATTGATTTTGGAATCAGTTTTTTAATTATTTCTCCTGTAGATAAATCAATATAAGCAATTTTTTTATTCCAAACTATATTATGCCACCTCTACCTCTTAATTTTACTAAACCGTGAAACTCTGATATTTTTGCTGCGATGGGAATATGTGCCCACATTTGCTACAGAATTAAATTGAGAAGGTAAGTTATAAGTAGTATTCACTTCAAAAATTAAATAAATTTACTTTTTATTTAAATTTTCCATTAGATTTAAATATTTCAACGAAAAACTAATAATTAATTAGTTTAAAATTGTGTAATGGAAACTGTTTAATATCAGTTTATATTCTTTTTAGAAAAAGTGATTCATATATGAGTAAAGGTTCTCAATGCAGATGTTTGAATTGTTTAGAACGCTTTCCAATCAAACCAAATGCGAAAGAAGCTACATGTCCTCATTGTAAAATTAAATATCGCATCTCTTGGCCTTGGCCAGGACAACCAAAAATTCGAGGACTAGCAAAATAAAAGATGATCTACATAGCTGATTCAATTATTTCTGTAATATCGTAGATCTTTATTGAGTTTTTAGAGAGAAATTTCATTCTAGAAGCAAAACGGAAATTTAATTGGCATAATGGACAAGCTGTTGTTAAAATATTAACATTAGTTGAAATTAAATCTTCTTTAAGCCTTGTATATGCAGATTCCATACTAACTTGATTATTATATGTCCAAAGTCCACCTCCTCCGCCACAACATCGAGCTAATTCTTTGTTTAAAGGCATTTCGATAAGATTAAGATTAGGTATAGCTTTTAATACATTACGTGGTGCATTATATACTTTACAATGTCTTCCTAATGAACATGGATCATGATATGTAATGTTTAAATTTAATGGTTTTAGTTTGAGTTTTTCTTCTTTTAATAATTTTTCAATATATTGTGATGTATGAAGGATCTCACAAGGTATCTCGAGATTAAGGATTTCAGGATAAAGCCGTGTAAACGTATAATAGCAACCAGAACATGGTGTTATCAAAGTTTTAGCCTCAGTTTTCTCAATTCGTTTAATAACTTCATTAGCGACTTTAGTGGCTTCTTCCCATAACCCTGATGAAATTAAAACATACCCACAACATCCTTCCTGTTCTCCTAACATTGTGAATTCGACGTTAACATGATTTAAAATTTTGAAAAAAACTTCAGCTGTTTTCGGAGTTCTAGTTGCTACTGTACACCCTAACCAGCACAAAATATCGGATTTTCCCGGTAAATCAAGTTCAGAGAGATTTTTTATCCGTGAAAGGCGACGGGTGACGGGTGTAGCACTAGGATCCCCATTTTCAAAAATATTATTTGCTGCTGTTTGAAAGACTTGTGGGACCAAACTCTTTTCTGCCATAATATGCCTTAAATAAAGTATTGCTTCATGAAACTCTAAATCTTGAAAGCATTGGGCGAAACACAGTCCACATTTTGTACAATTATATAATATATCAACAATCTTGTCTGAAAATTTTAATTCTCCATTCATTATTCCTTTGGCTATGAGCATTCTTCCCTTCGAAGACCAGGTTTCTACTCCGTTAAAAGAAGGTGATACTGTACAATAACCACTGCAGGTAATACATTGTTGACATTTGTTTAGGGTTTTTCCGTAAAGTAAGTTTTGAACCATTAAAGCAAGATTCCTATAAGTTCCATACCCTGCTATATGCAGTTCATTAAACTTTGTGATAATATCATCCTTTTCTCCGATTTTTTCAGAATAATTTTCAAGTTTAGGGATTTTCACGTTATCTAATAAAATTAAAACTTTTGATGTTTTATTATTAAAAGATGAAGCTTCTTCACCTCTTTTAATCAATATTGCATTCTCTTTCTCTAGTAATTCTATTACTTCCTTTTCTTCCTTCAAGGAGGAAACTCTAACTATAATATCAGGCTTTGAATAAGTTTGGTCTAAAAAAATCTTTTCAAACGAATAAACATAACGGTCTTCTAAATCAGTCAATACTTGACTTTCCTTTAAAATCCGATTTAATTGTTCGATAATTCTATTCTTGGAATCCATTCACTCCACTTGAATATAAAGGTTGACTTAAGTATTAAATCTAAAAAATCTTTATTTTTAGATTAGGAAATATTAATAAAAAATTATTAACCTTGCTATTAAATTTTAAAATTATTTTAGAAAAAATTTTTAATCTCATCAGAATATTAAAAATTTAATGGCAGATGTCACATTGAAACTAATGACAATATTTTCAACTGATGTTGGGTTAACACAGATTAAATATTCAGATGTTAATACATTAGGTGATGTAATAGATCAGTTCATGAGTAAGCACGGAAAAAGAATACGGAAAAGTTTTAGAGATTCGCAAGGAAATTTAGAGAGCCATGCAATTATATTGGTAAATGGAAGAAATTACCTATTTTTGGAAGAATTGAAAACAAAATTAAATGATGGAGATGAAATAATACTCTCCCCCCCACTTGTAGGAGGATAATTATTTTCATAAAACGAGTAAATTTATCCAATCCGCTATAAGAGCAGGTTTATCTTGTCCTTTAAGTTCTATTGTATGATGGGATGTAAATTTCACACCCCTCTTTACTAATTCAACCTTTGAGATATATGAAACATCTCGAATGTAAGATCCAACTGGAACGGCAGAAATGAACCTAATTTTATCAAATCCATAATTAAGGATTGCTTTTGCATCTGTTACATAGAATTGCATCGAATCTCTTTTACCATCTTGTAAAGTAAAGAAACCTAACATAGATAAGACAAAAAAACCATGAGCAACAGTCCTCCCATAGATTGAACTTTTTGCTTCTTCTGGACTTACATGAATAAATTGGTGATCTTTTATAAGATCTGCGAATTGGTTAATATTATTTTGAGTGACTTTATACCATTCAGTACTATATTCTTTACCAATGTAATTTTTTATATCAATAGCTTTTATCTTATTAACCATTTTTTTTTTTCTCTTATATAATGTATTTGAGGGAAATTCTTTTTATCATTCGAATTGTTATTTACAAAGTTTTTTATTCTTAATTCTTTAAAAATTATACTTATTTAATTCTTAAAATTTCCTTCTCTAGCAATTTTAGCTCTCTTCTAATTGTTCTATAAAAGCTTCTATGCTTGTTCTTGATTGTTCGTCAGAAAGACATCTCAAGTCGTTTAAATCTCCATTTATAATTAAATTTGGTATCTTTGTGTCTATTTCTAGTCTTTGGGGCATCCCATAGCGTGAATTAGTATTATGCGGACATGTTTTTGCATCATGAAAAATTATGCCATCAATTTTAAAAAATTCTATCATTTTGTTAAGATACTTTTCTTTATATTCATCTGAACGTACGATAAACAGCTCAGTATAGGCTTTTGCCATACTTCTAAAAGGATGGTTTTCATTAAAAGCTGAAAAAATCCAACTATTACAGTAAGTTGATGCAACTACACATGCTCTAAGACTAGCAAATAGCTCAGAATAGTGTCTAAGTCTTCCCCAAATAGGCATTCCTTCCCAATAAAGTCTAAAATGTTCACTCTCTACCGCTCCTTCCTGATTTTTTACTCTATTTTGTAATTCTTCTAATAGGATTCCATAGTAATCCACAGCTTGTTGAGTTCCTCTCAAAACTACCGCAGGTCCCATATGGATGGATCCATCAAAGAAGGTGATAGGTGAAGGTATGTTAGCAGCTGTATCTAAAACTTTTTTCCAAAGATTAGAGCACTCACGAGAGAGTGAAACAATTTCCTTAAGCCTATCAAGGTCAAATCTATTGTTTGAAATCTTCTCTAATGATTTAATTAAATCCTCCATTTGTTGTGCTATAAATGTAATATGTGAGGTTGTGACTTCGCCCACATTTCTAGGTGTAGAAATACCAACTAATGGAACGTTATATTCATTAGCAAACCATCCAAACCAATCTTGAACCTCTCTACATTGATTTGTATTAAATACAAGCACATCAGGTCTTGGTACACTCTTAATATCAGGGTAGGCTTTTGATAATGGAGTTACTCTTTTTAAATATGCACCAATATCAGCAGTAAGATATGAACATATTTCTGGTGAATAGCCTATCGCATTTGCATATGGAATTAAATCTGTGGCCATTCTAGAGGAGCCTAACATAGCACTGTGGTTTTCTGGAAAATATACTTTGAATCCTAGACTTCTTAAAATTTCTGCTGGACCAACACTCGAGCACCAGGCGACCTTCTTCTCATCATTTTTGGAGGCATCATCTAACTCATGATAATAATCAGACATTAGCTGGTTTAATTCTTTTACTGCCTGTATTTTCTTTCTAAGCATTAAAGATACCTCATTTATTATTAAGTTGTACTTTCAAAAATAAAATAATTAGAATTTAATTCAGTCGACTTTTACTTCCAAAACGAGAGCAGAAGCTGTATCACCAGCAGCACAACCGTCAGCTAAACCTAATCCTCCCCCTTTCTCCACCAACTCTTCTATTAATTCTATAATAATTCTCATCATTGTAGGTGCTTGAGGATGACCATATATAAGTGAACTTCCGTAGTTATTCATATCTTTCCAATCGATATCCATCTCTTTACAGAAATAAATGTCATTAACTGCAAAAGGATTATGTGTTTTAATTACTGATACATCTTTTATAGAAATCCCTGCATATTCTAGTGCTTTATTTGCAGCCGGAACAATTGCCATAGCCATGTATCCTTTCTTTGTTTTATGTTCTCCGTAAGATACAATTCTTACCTCAACATCTTCTCTTTTCCTTAATTGATCTGCATTTTCTTTTGTAGCGACGATAAGACCACAATTAGCATCTGCAGGATGGGTTTGAGTTCCATAGGTTATTGTACCTTCTGGAAGTACTGGTTTAAGTTTCGACAATCCCTCTATAGTTGTTGGATATATGCCTTCATCACCTTCTATAGTTGCCAGTACTTTTCGACCAGAACGATCTTTAACCTCGATTGGTTCGATCATATATTTCTTTTGGAATGCTCTATTATCTTTCAAAGAATCTTGATACTGGTTATAACGTAATATGGTGAGTTTGTCTTGTTCTTTTTTAGTAATCCCTACTTCTTTAGCTACATTCTCACCTGTTTCGATCATAGCATTTTTAGCAAAAGGATCTCTACCAAAATTATCCCATACCCAATTTTCTGCATCTAACGTGCTTCCTGGTGCTTGAGGGTTCGGATAGACAAGATGAGGTCCATTGGAACATCGATCTGCGGTTACTACAAGTACATTTTTGTTTGTTCCCGTTTCTATATTCTGCGCAGCAATCGAAATAGAATTGGTTCCTGTCGCACATGCTTGACTAATCATAGGTCCAGTAACATGTTCAGCTCCAATCATACTTGCTAACCAAGGTCCTCCATAGAAACAATAGAGCTGCGGAATTGTAATACCTAATATGAGTTCATCAAAGTTATTAGGAGATATTTCCCTTTCATTTAAAAATCTAGTTGTAATATCCGCCGCAAACTTTATCGCATGGAGATTCTGAAAGCTGCCTTGCCATCGGCTAAAAGGGGTGCTCCAATAGGCGCCATAAGGGATATAAGCATTTTTAAAAGACATTTAATTTACACTCTTATTTAATTTATAATTATTTTTCTTATAATTTCTTATTCATTATTAATTTGTTTATTAAATCGTTCTCGTAATATACGATGAATAACTTTTCCTGAACCCGTCCTAGGCATCTCTTCTGAGGTAATATATATACATTCCTTTGGGAGCTTAAATCTTGCTAACTTATCTTCGCAAAATTGCCGAATTTCATTAGTTAACTCATTTGGAGATTCCACTTCTTTATTTAAAACACAAACTGCTGTCACCTTTTCTCCCCATTTGTAATCCTGTAAGCCAATTACAGCGCATTCAATAACACTTGGATATGATACAATAACTTTTTCAACTTCAGAAGGATAAACATGTTCTCCACCCGTAATTATCATATTAGCCTTCCGATCAACTAAGTAATAAAACCCTTCTTCATCTCTTTTAGCCATGTCACCAGCGCTAAAGTATTCTCCCTTAAATGAATCTCTAGTTTTTTCTGGTAATTTGTAATACTTATCGAACATTTGTGGTCCACGAGAATATAGTTCACCAATTTCCCCTTCAGGTACAGGATTCTTATCTTCATCCAATAAAAGAATACGATCAGTACCTATGCATTCTTTTCCTATAGATCCCAACTTATTCATTTGATCTTCAGGTCTAAGGAGAGTAACCAGACCTGCCTCTGTCGAACCATAAGCTTCAAAAAGCTGAGTCTTTTCAAAAAGCTTCATTACTTCTAGTTTCATCTGCTTAGTAGCAGGAGCTGAAGACGTTAAAAGAGCTCTAACAGAACTAGGATCATATTTATCTTTCACTTTTTCTGGGAGATTTAATATTAAGTTATAGTGAGTAGGTATCATTGAGGTAAAAGATATTTTCTCCCGATGAATTATCTTTAAAATTTCTTCAGGGTCAAATTTATACTCGATATGGATATAGCATGGAGCGCCTAAGTAAGTGAAGACAAATGAATAGAATGTAGAATTTACATGAGATAATGGCATTAAAATCATGCCATAATCTTGAGGAGTAAATGAGAATTCTGCTTCGTTAATTAAGAAAAATGCAATATAAGAACGATGGGAGCGTATCACTCCTTTTGGTCTCCCTGTCGTGCCTGATGTATAAAGAATTACCCAAGTATCCTCTGGATTAATCTTTATAGAAGGATACATGTTTTCACCCATTTCTACAATATCTTCATAGAATTTCCAACCTTCCGCTGGTTGATCAGCAATCAATACACGTTGAACATTATCAAATCCCAATTCTTTAGCTCTTTCCCAAATCTTTTCTGTAGCTTCGTAGAATCTAGATTCTACAAATAACCATATTGCATCTGAATTATTAATAATGAACGAAATATCATCTGGGTGTAGCCGAAAATTTAAGGGAACGATTATAAATCCTCCTTTAGCTGACGCCACGTAAATTTCCATAAACTCTATTGAATTATTAGATAATATAGCTATCTTATCTCCCTTTTTTATCCCATTTTTAAGAATTCCATTCGCAAGTTTATTAGTTCTTTCATTTAATTCTTTAAATGTTAATTGACGTTTTGCATCTTTCAGAGCAAGTTTATTTGGATATTTATTAGCATTAACATTAACAATTTCACCAATATCAAGCCATGCCATTATTTCTTCCTCCTTTATTTACGTAATTGATGAATCTGAACGATTTCTAAAAATATTTTAATCTTATTTTAAACATCTAATTTATATAAAAAATTTTATCTTTTCCCATAATTATGGGAAAACATTAGGGTCTATTCTGAAATAATGTGAAATGTTAAATTTTATGTTCAGAAATAAATAATGGGATTTAATTTCATATTTTCACTAAGAAATTCGCTCTTCTTTAGAAATACCTAGTTTATTGGCCAATTCATCCATCTTCGAATACATTAAAGGTCCAGCTGCGGCAGTTGCAGGTCCAATAGAGCCTACTCCTAATTTTTGATGAATTTCCCAATAATATTTCTCGTAGATTGTGTGTTTTCCATCTGGATTTTTCTTATATTCTTCGATCGCTTTGTTTACAATATCAACTGCAATTTTCTCTAGTTCAGTTAAACGTTGACTTATATGTTCAGCCGTGATATCTCTTCCAGTAATGGGATCAATACATTTTTGAATCATTTCATCTTCCCCTGGAATTTGAGGTTTTTCCTCCTTCATCTCTTCTTCTCTTGGAAATTTATTTTTAAAAATTCTGATTTAATTAGATTACTTTAAATAACTATTAAGATGGCATTTTAATATATTTTATTAGTTTTTTAAGAAAAGAATTAAGTTTTAATATAATATTTTAAAAGTTTAATTAATAAAGAAATTAATGAATAGAATAATTCTTCTCTAATTTTGTTGATTTTAAAGATTTAAATTCTTCATTCCTACTATCGCTTCAGATAAATTGAAATTATGTCACCATCCTCAACTACGTGATCTAGGTTATCAAATTTTTGACCAGGGTGCTTAGCAGATTTACCCCATACTAACGAGTAGCGATAATCGCTTATGAATCGTTTGTGAATTTTACGACAGAGTTTCTCTAGTGTATCACCCCGGTGGAGAATTATTGGCTCATCCATATCAGCTTCCTGTCTTGGTGGCTTCAAAAACACTCGTATTAAATTCAGCTCCATGAAGATATTATGCTTAAGCGTATTAATATTTTCTTTATTTTTCGCTGAGACCATAACCCAATGTTCATGACCAATTGCTTCTGTAATCTTTTCAGGGGGAATTGGAGCTTCCATTAAATCAGATTTATTTATAACAACAAATTCTCTTGTATAAACTCGATTACCTAAAACGAAATCTATTAATTGATCTGGGATAATGTCAGGTTCGGCGAAGTAAACACCCGCATTACGAATTTTCAAATCATTCATTAAAGATTTAACTTCTTCTGTATCCATTAATTGATTCCCATTATATGTGAAATGTATACCTCCTTGGTTTTGTTCCTTTATCTGAATCCGTGGGGGTTGAGTGTTTAACCGAATCCCAGCGTCATTTAATTCTTTTCTAATTAAATCTAAGTCTGTGATATTAATAGTTCCATCTTGACGAAAACATATAATAATTAAAATTAACTCAGCAGTCCTTACTGCCCCCAACACTTCCTTACCACGTCCTTTTCCTGTAGCTGCACCTAAAATTACCCCTGGCAAATCAATAAGCTGTATTTTAGCATCTTCAATATTCATCATACCAGGTATAGCTGTTACTGTTGTAAACTCGTATGCTGCTACTTTAGAATGAGTTTTCCCTCCGGTAAGCAAGTTAAGTAAGGAAGATTTTCCTACTGAAGGAAATCCAATAAAAGATACTTGAGCAGCTCCAGATTTTTTTATTCCAAAGCCACCGCCACCTCCTTTTTTAGAACTAGCAATACGAATCAAATCTTCGCGGAGTTTGGCTAGTTGTGCTTTAATGAAATTTATACTTTTTTGTGTAGCTTTGTTTACCTTGGTGGAAGCCAATCGTTCTTCTAATTCTTTTATTCGATCTTCGACTTTTTCTGACATTTCATACCATTTAAAAAAAATAAAGCAAATACAAAAAATTTTTCGAAAACATTTGTTAAGAAAAAACGCATTGTTAAAATATGAAAAAAGAAAAAAAATGTTACATGACTAGTACTTGGGCTTCTCCGTCTGTAACAACTTCATCTTTTTGGTTTAATACTTTTGTTTCTACATCTAGAAATTGTAGTGTTCCACTTTTGCCTTCTTTAGTGTATTTCTTTGTTATTGTTGCAACTGCAGTTAATGTATCCCCAATATATACTGGTTTTTTAAATACTACCTTTTGTGAAGCATAAAGGGCTCCTGGACCAAATAAATGAACACCAAGTACTGCTGAAATTAATGCTAAACTAAAAGCCCCATGAACGACACGTGTACCAAACATCTGAGTTTTCGCAAACTCTTCATTAATATGTAAAGGATTGAAATCTCCGGATATTCCCGCAAATAGTGTTACATCCGCCTCAGTTATGGTTTTTGCAAATGAAGCAGAATCTCCTTCATTAAAATCTTCAAATTTAACAGGTTCTAAGTTCGACATAAATTAATCTAATGAAAAAAAAGATAAAAATATTGACTAAAAAATAATTTTTAACAATTGTTAAAGTATAAACCTTTTTTATGTTTAGAAAGAGACTTAATGATCTGTTATATTTCTTCTTCTAAGTCCGTGTAATTATCTTTATTTTTTATTCGCTTGATATAGATTGTTCGTAAATTATCAAAATTTACCTTAAAGCATACTTGACAATCTTCCATCTCATCTGGAGTAGCAGACTCAACGCGTACTTCATACCCAATTGATTCATACAATTCTACGTACTCAGCTACTCTATTTTCTTCAACTGTGAATCCCCTCTCCCAGTCTTTTCCTCTAGGAGGAATATTTAGATCTTTTTCTTCTTTACCTTTTTCTTTATCTGACACCATAGTTATTCTGTCCAATTTTAAGTTTTCTTTTCCGAATCTACATTAGATATTATGATAATGTTCGGTTTAAAGATTACTATTTTTTATATTCCATCTGAATTGTGCTTTTAGTGGAATTTTATTCCCACTAAACGTTTTCTATTAACAAATTTTAAATTAATTTGTAAAATTATCTAAGAATAATAATAAAAAAAAAAGAAATCAAAAAAATTAAGTATTGATGTGATTGTTATGACTTATACAAAAGAACCAAACTTCACACCTAAGGATCCAAAAGAATTCGATTTTAAAGAAATAATTTATGAAAAAAAAGATTGGAAAGCAAAAGTAACAATAAACCGACCTCATGTTTATAATGCTTATTCAACCCTTACTTTAATGGAAATGATTGAAGCATTTCATGATGCCGCTTGGGATAATAATGTTGCTGTTATTATCTTGACTGGAGCAGGTGATAAGGCTTTTTGTACTGGTGGTGACGTAAAAGAGTATAGAGAAAGATTTACAGTCCAACCTGCTGAATATTGGAAATGGATGAGTATTTTCCAAGAAGCTCATGATGTATTCCGTAATATTGGTAAACCTACTATTGCGAGAATCAATGGTATCGTGGCAGGAGGGGGTAATGAATGGCAAATGGCTTGTGATTTAGCAGTAGCTGCAGAACATGCTACTATTCAACAAGTAGGAACAAGAGTAGGATCTGTGGCGTGTGGAGGCGCGACTCAATGGTTACCTATTATTGTTGGTGATCGTAGAGCAAGAGAAATTTTATTTCTATGTGAACCAATCTCAGCAAAAAAAGCTTTAGAATGGGGTTTAGTGAATTCTGTTGTCCCGTATTCAGAAATAGATGATGAAGTTGATAAATTTTGTCAGAAACTTATTGATAAGTTTCCAGAATGCATGAGATATACAAAACAACAAGTTAATTTCTGGAAAGATCTTGTTTGGCATCAAACAATTGGTCACGCAAAAGACTGGTTAGCTATTCATTATACTTCCTGGGAACCTCTTGAAGGAATGTCAGCATTTGTAGAAAAACGTCCTCCAAATTATAGAGGTATAAGAGGAAGTCAACATCCCGAATTTTTATGGGGTCCACCATCTATAACATGTCCTTCATGTCAGACCAAAAACTTACCTTCTGTTTTCAAGTTTTGTGGTAACTGTGGAGCTAAACTATAATTATAATATTTTTTTAAAAAAAAAGACAGAAAAAAATCGCCATATTGAGTGAAAAAGTTGACAAATGATTTAATTATAGTGGAAAAAGCTAATGATGTTGGAAGAATTATTTTCAACAATGGTCCATTGAATATTTTAACAATTCAAATGATGGAGCAAATCAATAAGGCTCTTGAAGGTTTTATAGCTGATCAATCATTAAAGGCACTAATTTTTGATCATAATGGAAAAGCATTTTCTTCGGGAGTTGATATAGATGATCATATTGGTGATAAAGCTCCAAAAATGATTAAGGAATTCCATGGAATTTTTAGAAAACTTAACAAGATTAAATGTCCCACAATAGCAAGTGTTAAAGGGGCAGCTCTTGGTGGAGGTTGTGAAATTGCGATATTTTGTGATATTGTACTTACCTCAGAGAAAGCCAAATTTGGTCAACCAGAAATAAAAGTAGGTGTATTTCCACCAATTGCTGTATTAGCCCTTCCTCAAATTATCGGAAATAAAAAAGCTTTTGAACTTATCATGTTAGGCAATATAATCGATGCTAATGAGGCTCTTAGACTCGGAATTTCTAACCAAATTTTCCCGCATGAATCATTTGAACAAGAATTTACTAAATTTATTGAATCTTTTAATAGTCTAAGCACAATTGTTTTACAACATACAAAAAAAATATTCAACATAGCTTTAGGAATCGATTTTGATACTCAACTAGATCAGATTGAAGAATTTTATCTCAAAGAACTAATGTCAACGCATGATGCGAATGAAGGATTACAAGCATTTTTAGAGAAACGATCACCCAATTGGCAAAACCGTTAAACAATTTCATTATTCTTAAATTTAATAAGAATTAGGTTTAAATTATAATAAAAATAAAACAAATTGTAGGAAATTAAGATGAGAGCAGCCGTTTTTGAAAAGGTTAAGGAACCCTTAAAACTAGATGATAATTATCCGACGCCGAGTATTTCTGGCGAAATAGGTCAAGCTATAATAGAGATAGAAGCATGTGGTGTTTGTCATACTGATTTTGGTTATCTAGAACATGGTGTACCAACAGTTAAACAGCCACCCCTTATTTTAGGTCATGAAATATCAGGACGTATTAAAGAGGTAAGTGAGAATGTAACTACCTTTAAAAAAGGAGATCATGTTATTATTCCCGCTGTGCTTTCCTGTGGGTACTGTGTTAATTGTAGAACTGGTCGAGAAAATATTTGCAGTAATCAAATAATGCTTGGTAATCACATTGATGGGGGATTTGCAGAACAAATTAAGGTCCCTATAAAAGATGTGGTTCATCTACCAACTGAATTGTCATTAGAAGAAAGTTGTATTATCTCGGATGCTGTTTCAACACCGTACCATGCAGTGAAAAATCGAGGTCAAGTTAGACCTGGTGACTGGGCAGTGGTTATTGGTTGTGGTGGAATTGGTTTAAATGTGGTTCAGAATATAAGAGCAGCAGGTGGGTTACCTATTGCTGTTGATATTGTCCCTAAAAAGTTGGAGATTGCTAAGCAAATCGGAGCTGTAGAAACTATTTTAGCAAAAGATAAAGATGAAAGAGAAATCGTTGGTACTATTAGAAAAATAACTGGAGGAGGTGCGGATATTGCCTTTGAGGCAATCGGGCATCCAGCAACAATGAAACAGGCATTCAATAGCTTACGAACTGGAGGTCGTTTGATTGCTGTGGGATACTCACCTAAACGTTGGGATGGATTCGATATTGGTCGTGTAATGTTTCGAGAAATGGAAATAATGGGAAGCCTTGGTTGCCGTCCCGTGGATTATCCACATATTATTGACTTGGTTAAGAATGGTTCACTTCAGCTAAAACCACTAATTACACATAAATTTCCACTTTCAGAAATTAATGAAGCCTTTGACGTTATGCGGCGGGGAGAAGGAATTAGAATTATTATCTTTTGTCAAAAATAAAAATTTGAATTAAAATGTTTGAAAAGTTTAAAGATTGGTACGAAAACCGGCATGAATATGCGAAAAAATGGAAAGAGCGTACTGGTGGTAAAGTACTAGGATATTTTTGTACATATGTACCTGAAGAGATTCTATATGCAGCAAATATTCTACCAGTAAGGATATTAGGCAGTCATGAACCACAAGATGTCTCAGAACCGCATATTTTTGCTATGTTTTGCCCTTTCTGTCGTGATTGTTTAGCTCAAGGTCTGAAAGGCAAATATGACTATCTTGATGGAATAATGATTGCTCAAAGTTGTCTCCATATTAGACAGACTTATACTAGCTGGGATCTCCATATTCCTGTGGATTTTAAATACTATCTACCACATCCTATGCATGTTCAAAGTCCTCATGCTATCCCTTATTTAACAGAAGAGCTAAAAGAATTCAAAAAAGCAGTTGAAAAGTGGACAGATATCCCAATTACAGATGAGGATCTTAAACGAGGGATTGAGGCTATGAATAGTAATCGCCGCCTTTTGCAAGAAGTGTATGAACTCAGAAAAAAGTCTAATCCCCCCTTGACAGGTTTAGAAGCAATGCTTATGGTAGTCTCTGCTCAAATAACAGATAAGCAAGACCATAATAAAGCATTAGAAAAACTTTTACAAGATCTTCCCTCAAGGAATCTAGATGACTCGGGTGAACGGCTTATGATCTTAGGCTCTGAGGATGATGATACTAAATTTCTGGGTATGGTTGAAGGTTTAGGTGCAAGATTTGTAATTGATGATCATTGTACTGGAACTCGGTATTTTGATAAGGAAGTAAAAATAAACGGAGATTTGCTAGCTGCAATATCTGAAAGGTATGTGAAACGCATACCTTGCCCAAGTAAAGATTGGCCTCAACGAACAAGACTTGATTATATTGTACAATTGGCAAAGGATTATGATGTGCAAGGAGCGATCTTAATTCAACAAAAATTTTGTGATCCACATGAATTAGATATTCCTATTATTAAGCAAGCTTTAGAAGATAATGGTATCTCAACTTTATTCCTTGAATTCGATGTTACCGTTCCAATAGGTCAATTCAAAACGCGGGTTGAAGCATTTCTTGAAATATTAAGAGAAGAGGATTTATTTTAGAGTTTAAGAGGTATAAAAATGGTAGAGACTAAATATCCAACAGAACAATTGAAGTGTTGGAATAAAGCTAAAGCCCTTAGAGTGAAGTATTATGAAGACTTTGCTAAGGCTCACGAACGGGGTGGACTTAGATGGGCAGGAGGAGCATGGTCTTTTGATGCTATTCCTGCTGGATTAGGAGATGATGTATATTCGTTAACAGGAGAACCATATGGAGCAACTGTTGCATTTAACGATAAATTTGCTTTAGAATGTCAAGAGGCAACTGAAGCTAAGGGATTTGCGCGTGATCTCTGTTCCTATATGCGTAATTATTGGGGATCTATCCTTATTAACAAATATGCATGGCCACAATTTTCTGAAGAATTCCCTAAAGCAGACTTCATATGGCAAGATCATATTTGCTGTTCCCATTCTAAATGGTATCAGATAGCAAGTGAACTTGAAGGAGGAATTCCTATGTTTAGTATTGATGTATCAGTGGGACCATATGAAAAACGAACTGATCACAAAATCAATTATATTGTTAGTCAGATGCATGATGGAATCAAATGGCTTGAAAAAATAACTGGAAGAAATTATGACGATGAACTTTTAATTAAAGCAGTTTATAATGAATTTCGGACTTGTTATTATTGGTCAGCAATTTGCGCTCTTAATAAAGCAATACCAGCTCCTTTAGATGAGAAATCAATGTATTCTTTATATGTTCTCGGTACTTTAAGAAAATCAGCTCAATGGACAGCGGACTTTTATGAAAAAGAACTATATCCAGAAATAAAAGATCGCGTAGCACGAGGTATAGCTGCTGTAGGAAATGAAAAATGCCGTATTATGACAGATACTCAACCTCCTTGGGCTTTTTTAAGAATTTTTCGCTATTTAGAGCAATATGGTTGTGTATCAATAGGAAGTCTTTACACATTTGGACTCATTGGTTTATGGGAAGTAAAAGAAGATGGAACATGGGGTCCTAAAACTATTCCTGATATTGAAATAACTAATCGAGATGACGCATTACGAGCGCTTGCTGAATGGAATTTGAGTAAACCAGAATGGCAGCATTTTTATCATCCAAAACTTAAATCTGATATGATGATTAGGATCGCTAAGGAATGGAAATTAGATGGGGTATTTCTGCATTTTAATAGAGGATGTGAGGGTTTAAGTCTCGGAATTGCAGAAAATCGTTTAGCTATCCAAAAAGCAGGGATACCAACCATGCCCTTTGAAGGTAACATGGGAGATGAGAGAGAATTTGATCTTGAGCGAACTATGAAGCGTGTAGATGCTTTTATGGAATCAATTGAGATGGAGAAAATAAAATACTAATCAATTTATAGATTTTTTTTATAATCAAAAAAAAGTTTATCATTAAAAATTTAAATTAAAAGAATGAAGAGTGGTTTAAAATAATAACAGTAGGACTGGATGCTGGTTCAAAAAATACAAAAGTTTGTATTTTTGATGATAAGATTTTATCTACAGCTTCGGTATTAAGTGGATTTGATCAAGAAGAATCAGCAGAGCAAGTATTAAATAGTGCTCTTGATAAAGCGGGAATTAAACGAGAAGAGATTAAACATATTACTGTCACTGGAGCTGGGATGGATGCAATTAAGTTTGCAGATACTAATATAACTACAATCACTGCCGATGCTCGTGGAACTTATTTTATTTTTCCTTCTGTACGCACTATAGTTGATATAGGAGCAGAAGAGGGAAGAGTTGTAAAAATTGACGAACACGGTAAAGTTAAAGATTTTGGTATAAATGAGAAATGTGCTGCTGGGGCTGGTGCGTTTATAGAAGCTATGTCTAGAGCATTAGAAGTAGAAATTGAAGAAATGGGAGAATTATCTTTAAAATCAACTAAACAAATTCCAATGAACGCACAATGTACAATATTTGCAGAATCAGAAGTCGTATCATTAATACATCAAAAAACTAAGAAGGAGGATATAATTCGAGCCGTACATGATGCAATTGCAGATAGAAACACAAGTATGCTTCGTCAAATAGGTATTGAGAAAGATATCTCATTGATAGGTGGTATGGCGAAAAATATTGGGTTTGTAGATGCAATGAATAGAAATCTTGGATTTGATCTCTTAGTACCAAAGGATGTTGTAGCTCCAGAATATGTTAGTGCGTTAGGAGCAGCACTTATAGCACAAGATAAAATTAGAGGTTAAAATAATGTCAAATGCAGAATTAGACAAGGAATATTGGAGATGGACTGAATCTCGTTATACTAACCCAGATCTAAACTGGCAAGATGGAGATATTATTTCAGCAGGAGTTGACGTTGGGTCAGTTAGCACCCAAGCTGTAATAATGGTAGATGGTGAAATCTATTGTTATAGCAGCATGAGAACAGGGTCTAATAGTCCAGATAGCGCCAATAATGCAATGAATTGGGCACTTGAAGATACAGGTTTATCTCTAGATAAAATTCAATATGTTGTTGGAACTGGATATGGTCGAGTTAATGTACCATTTTCAAATCGAGCTATTACAGAAATCGCTTGTCATGCTAGAGGTGCTAACTTTATTTATGGTCCCGAGATAAGAACAGTATTGGATATGGGAGGACAAGATTGTAAAGCAATTCGTTGTGATCATCGTGGTAAAGTTACTGCGTTCCTCATGAATGATAAATGTGCTGCAGGAACAGGAAGAGGAATGGAAGTATTTGCAGATTTGCTTCAAGTACACATTAATGATGTAGGAAAAATGTCTTTGCAAGTAGATGAAGAACCAGAACCAGTTAGTAGCACTTGTGTGGTATTTGCTAAATCAGAAGCTGTTGGGTTACTTAGAAAGGGTTGGCCCAAAGAAAAGGTTTTGGCAGCTTATTGCGCAGCAATGGCACATCGTATAGTGACTTTATTACTACGGCTTGGAATAGAAGAGAAATTTGCCATAACCGGGGGAATTGCTAAAAATATTGGAGTTGTTAAAAGAATTGAGGATGAACTGAAAATCAAAGCCTCTGAATCAACTATCGATCCACAACTCGCCGGAGCAATTGGGGCAGCCTTGTTTGGAAAGATTCTTGTCGAAAAAGAGCGCAAGAAAGCTTAAAATCTCATTTAAATATTTAAAACAAGAGGAAGTGAAGGATGAAAGCTAATTATGGTTATAAGGATGGCTCAGGAGAATATTTTATCACTGTAGATACTGATCTATGTAATTCATGTGGAAGATGTGTTGAAGCATGCCCTGTAGGTGTACTAGAAATGGCTGAAAATGAACTAGATCCCCTAGGGGATGAAATCATAGCAACCGTCACTGAAGAACACCGCAAGAAAATTAAATACTCATGTGCTCCTTGTAAACCAGGTGGTAGGTCAAAGGAATTACCTTGTGTACAAGCTTGTGAACCTGGCGCATTATCTCACTCTTGGTAGAATATAAGTAGATATTTATTTATTATTTCAAATAATAAATATCGATCCATACCATAATTTTTTTTTACGATTGTTTCTTGATCTAATTATTTTTAGAGAGTGTAAAAAATGGAAACGATATCAATTACTATTAACGGGACTAAAATTGATACTAAAAAAGGAATTACTATTTTAGAAGCATCTAAAAATGCTGGAATTTATATTCCTAGTCTTTGTGCACACCCAGATTTACCACCCCTAATAGGAATGAAACCAATAGAATTTGTTTTTCAAGGGAATACTCAAATCAAAAATGATAATTCTATTTTTTCATCCCAAGGACATGAAGGATGCCAACTTTGCGTTGTAAAAGTAGAAGGGATTGAAGGTTTATCTACATCTTGTAGTACTATGATCGAAGAGGGTATGATAATCTTGACTAATACATCGGAAATTCAAGCTCTGCGTCGTGAGAAGTTAATGCAGATACTTTCAACACATCCACATGCCTGTTTGGTTTGTGCCCAACGCGAAGGTTGTAGTCGTGAACCATGTTCGCCTAATGTTCCTGTAGAGGAACGTTGTTGTCCAATCTTAGGACGATGTGAATTACAAAAAATTGCTGAGAATATTGGAATTCGAGAAGATACTCCACGTTATATTCCCCGAGGACGTACGATTATTGAGGATGAACCTCTTTTTATCCGGAATTACGAGTTATGTATCGGATGTACTAGATGTGTTAGAGTCTGTCGAGATCTCCGTGGTGTTGAAGCCTTAGGGTTCGTTTATTCTAATGGAGAAACCATAGTTGGGAGCATAGCCCCTACTCTTAAGGAATCGGGATGTAAATTCTGCGGTGCTTGTGTTGAGGTTTGCCCAACAGGAGCACTGACAGATAAAGATATCCTTTGGGCTGAACGTGAAAAACAGCTTGTCCCTTGTAGAGATACTTGCCCATTAGGGATTGATGTACCACGATATATTCGATTGATTGCAGAGAAAAAGTATGCTGAAGCAGCGGCAGTTGTCCGCGAAAAAACACCTTTTCCTTCAGTTCTTGGAAGAGTTTGCTTTCATGATTGTGAAATCAAATGCCGTCGAAACCAAATTAATGAACCTATTGCTATTTGTGCACTAAAACGTTTTGCAATGGACCATGATACTGAATTGTGGAAATCACAAATAAAAATTGGCTCTTCAACGGGGAAAAAAGTGGCCGTGATTGGTTCTGGTCCAGCAGGACTCACAGCAGCTTATTATTTAAGGAGAATTGGCCATTCTGTTACAGTGTTTGAAACTAATTCTTATATGGGAGGAATGTTGAGAGTAGGAATTCCTGAATATCGATTACCACGAGTTGTCCTTCAAAAAGATCTTGATCATATATTAAGTACGGGAATTGATATCCAAACAGAAAAACTTATAGGAGAACATTTATCGCTTGATGATTTAAAAGAACAGGGCTTTGATGCCATATTTTTAGCTATTGGTGCTCAAAATACCAAAAAACTTGAGATAGAAGGTTCAAATCTACCAAATATTCTATGGGGTCTTGACTTTTTGAAAGAAATCAATCTTGGTAAAGAAGTTAAGATTACTGAAAATGTTATTGTTATCGGGGGAGGTAATGTAGCAATAGATGTAGCTTTAACAGCTAAACGATTAGGAGTTAGAGAAGTCCAATTAACCTGCTTAGAATGTAGGGAAGAGATGCCTGCTCATGAATGGGAAATTCAAAAAGCAATAGATGAGGGCATAACACTTAATTGTTCATGGGGACCAAAAAAAATCACTGATATGGATGGTAAAGTGTCTGAGGTAGAACTTATCCACTGTGACTCAATATTTGATGAAAATAACAAATTCAATCCTATTTTTGATGAAAAAAATACTAAATCGATTAAAACAGACATGATAATAATGGCTATAGGCCAAATTCCTGATTTATCTCTTTTGGAGGGAGAGAACAAAATTAAAATCTCTACAGAAGGATTGATTCAAACTAAAGAAGAAACTTTAGAGACAAATATCCCTGGAATTTTTGCGGGTGGTGAAGTTGTAATAAACCCCGGTTCTGTAGTTGATGCAATTGAGATGGGACGAAAAGCTGCTACTTCAATTGATAAGTATTTGGGAGGGAATGGCGAAATGGAAGATATATTTACTGAAAAAGAGGTTTCTAACCCATTCTTGGGACGTGATGAAAACTTTTTTGATAAATCGCGTTCTCAAATGCCGCTTTTATCTTTAAAAGAACGTCAAAGCAGTTTTAATGAAATTGAACTAGGTTTTGATGAAAATTTAGCCTTGGAAGAGGCTAATCGTTGTTTAAGATGTGATCTACGTTTTGAAATCTCACCTGTAGTGCTTCCCCCTCAAAAATGGTTAGAATTAATTACTGACAATGTTCTATTAGTACCCGAGACGGAAGGTGCTATTCAAGTCTTAAATGAGAATCAAGAGATAATCTTAATACAAGGAACTCCTAATTTACGTTTAGCATTAGAGGAACAATTAAAAACAAATATAAAGGCTTGTTATTTTGATTATGATGAAGATCCAATGTACACAAAAAGAGAGAGTGAATTACTTCAACAATTCATGCAAGAATTCGGAAGATTCCCAGAGGGGAATGAAGATCTTGATGATGATCTTTTTTAATTTAATAGAAGAATGAAAATAAATTTTAGTAAAAAACAAAAATTATAGATGTTATTTTTCTACTATAGTAAATCCTTTCTCTTTTAAAGTATTTAATGCTTCCTCGATAATTTGATCTTCTATACGCAATATAAGTAGAGCTTCTTCTTTTATTAAAGTAGAATAAAAGTAATCAATATTGATTTTATTATCACCTAATGTTTTTGGAATTTCATACAATGCATTTGGGTTATCATTTAATCTTACAGCAATGACTTCTGTAGTGGATAAAGTAAAATTATTTTCATCCAAAAGATCAACACACTGTTCTGGTTTATCAACTAGAATTAATAGTAATCCATATTCGGATGTTTTTGCTACAGTTAAAGCTCTTATAAAGATTTTATTATCCATAAGTAGCTTAATAAAATTAGCGAGTTCCCCTGGCTTATCTTCCAAAAGTACACTTAGTTGAATCATCGTTAAATAAAATTATTTTTGTAAAATAAATTAACTGTAATTTTTAATATTAATTTTTAATATTTTCGATTACTTAAAAAGGCTTTAAAGAATGGCGACCCACATAGAGAAAAAAATAAGAATTTTGATAACTAAATATATAATAACTAGCCTATTTATTTTTAAATTATCATTTTAACTATTTTTATGAATAAAAAGAGATTTTACGAAGAACATAAGAATTTTTCTCACAGAACTATAAATGAATATTTTCTTTCTCCAGGAATCAGATGTAAATTCGATTTATTAAAAGAAAATCTCAATTTGAAGAATCAATTAAAAAATGCAATAGATATTGGATGTTCAGGTAATTCATTTCTATACGTATTTAATAATAGTTTTCATAAATCTTTTTTTGATCTCGCTAATCTCCCCTTAAAACAATATTCTTCAAAGATTTACTTGTATCCTGTTTGTGGAGATATTTTACGGCTACCATATCGTAGTGGTTCATTTGATTTTATATGTGCTCTGGATGTGTTGGAACATATTAAAGATGACCAAATAGCAGTTTCCGAAATCAGCAGAATTTTAAAAAAAAATGGAATAGCAGTTATTACAGTCCCTCATAGTATGAGATTTTACACAAACCAAGATAAATTGATAGGACATTATAGACGTTATGAAATAAACCAAGTAAAAGGATTATTTAAAAAGTATAAATTGAAGACAATAAAATTCTTTGGAATCTATGGACAATTGATGCGTATCGCAGATATTCAAACTACAAATCCTAAAAAAATTGAAAGAAAGATATTAAAATTAAGATATCGTTATGAATCAAATATTATTTTTCGAAAGATTTGGAATATAATCGTTATATCTATGGCTAAATTCATGAAATTGGATGCAAAATATCATTCACTTAATAAAATAATGAACTTAGCATTTATTTTCATAAAGATGTAAGTTAGATTTAAAAAATAGTTTAAGAATAATCTTTCTTTAATTTCTCGAACAATTTTTTGTATTCATCAATAAATTTTTCTTCTTTTGTCTTATCTATTTTTTGTAAGAGCTCAATGGACTTTGTAAGAGACTCAGATTTTCTCTTAATTTTTTCTAGGAAAAATTGCTTATTAGACTGAGATTGTGATATTTTATTCTTCACTTCCATAATTGAATCTCCTATTTCTTTTTGAGATTCAAGTACATTATCAATAACACCTAATGCTAACTGTTTTTTTCTTTGTTCTAGTTTAATACAATTATCACAAACAAGGTCACCCGAAGATTTTTTTCCTTTTTCTACCATAAAAGGATTGCCACATCGGGAACAAGCAACAAGTTCAACTATTAGTTTTTCGTCGTTAGAATCAGGCATATGATATATTATCAAAAATTAAGGTTATTTACTTACTAAATTAATAACGTTTCTATAATTTAATTATTGATTTTTTTTAGTAATACCGTATTTTAAGAAACTTTTTGAGATAAAAGATATTTGGTTGTTTATGGAACTATCACTGGGGATTATTTTTTTATTAATATTTCTCGGTTTCTTAACAGGTACAATTTCTGTTATTTCTGGTGTGGGAGGGGGTATTTTTTTTGTTTCTATTATGACTCTCCTATTTTTAATCCCCATTAATAAAGCAATAGATACATCTACCTTTATAATTTTAATTTCTTCTTTAGCAGGTTTCATATCCTATTTAAAGCAAAAAAGAACTGCTATAAAATTATCTCTACTATTTGCAACTTTTTCTATTTTAGGAAGCATTTCTGCTAGTATTATATTTTCAATTATTCAGATAAACAATACTTTATTAAAAATGATCTTTGCTTCCTTATTACTTATTGGAGGTTTGAATATGGTCTATAAAGCAATACATACTATAAATAAAGGGCACTCAGAGGATTTAATTGAGAAGGAATTCATTCTTAAAGAACACGATTATAAAATTAATCTTATGAAATCTATACCATTATTTATCTTAGCTGGCTTTACAGCAAATCTACTTGGTATAGGTGGTGGAATTATTAACACACCTTCCTTACATATTGTGCTACAATATCCTATTCATAATGCTACTGCAATTTCCACTTCAATAATCTTTTTTACTGCTATTTATAACACCATTGTTAAGAGCTTTCTTGGTCAAATTAATTTTTTAATTGGAATTTTCATTGGTATAGGTGCCATTTTAGGATCGATTTTTGGAGCTAAGGTCTCAAACAAAATACCTCGTAACTATCTTCAATTTATTGTAGCTATCGTATTGATGGGATTGGCTATACGAATGTATTTTTGAGATACTCCTACTCTAAATGATAATACATTTAACTATTTGAAAAAAACGTAAAGAATTATAAATTGAGAAATCTCATTATTACTAAAGAGTTAAAATATGAAAACCAAGAAAAATTACTTTTCAATTTAAGATGAAATAATAATCAAGGATGGTAAAAATAGACCCCGCTGAATTATTAGTAAAAGCAGAAGTAGAGCAAAAGAATTATAATTTAATAGAAGCTGCTAAATTGTATAAACAAGTCCTAGAATCTCTAATAGATAAGAAAGATATAAAAATAATTGCAAAAATTTATGAAAAAATTGGAAACATTTACCAAATGGCAAATTTAACAGCTGAAACAGAGGAAGAACATAAAAAATGGATAGAAAATTCCATAAAAGCATATGATAAGGCAATAAGGCTTTATAAAGAGATGAATGATAAAGTAAAAGAATTAGAGTGTATAGCAGGACAATTTAGAGTTAAAGCAGACAGGGGAATATCTCCTGAATATTGTAAAGAATTTTATCTTAATTCTTTTGAAAAATACATAGAAGTTAGTGAAATTTATAATAAAAAAAATGATAAAAGCAATTTATTGAGGATTTTAAACCAATCTACAATTACTTTAGGTTATTTATTACAATATTGTGACGATCCTGTTGAATTTGAGCAATTATGCCAAAAAGGTGCTGAAATAAATGAACAAGGTTGGAATTTATCATATGAATTAGATTATAAAGAATATATAGGAAGTTTTTTATTCATAAACAATTTTATTAATGCCATCAAAACTTGGATAAGTTTTTCCAGAACAGATAAACTTTTTTGGATGAATAGTGAACAGGAACTGATTCTTAATAAGTTCCTTGATAATTGCAATGAAGGTTTAAAGTATGTTGAACAATGTGATGACAAATACAATAAAGCTTTAATTTACCATTCTAAGGGTTCTATAAATTGCCAAATTGCGGCTAGGTTTATTTATGATGAGAAAGAACAAAAAGATCTTGCTGATAAAGGTATAAATTTTTGCGAGAAATCTTTAGAAATTATTAGAGAATTAAATATTAAACCAATGCTTATACATTCTATATTTTGGTTGGATTACCATCTTGCTATTTTAGGAAGATTCCAAGATCTTCAAAAAAGGATATTAGCAGATATTAATGAAATTCAAGAAAAAGGAAAAATTTATCAAAATTTATATTCGTTTTGGAGTTTCTTGACTAATTTTTTGTCAGCAATATCTTATCAAAATTTTACTCAAAGAAGTTTTTTAAAACCGGATTTAAGAAGAATTTATGCAAAGAAAGGAATTAAAGAATTAGAAGATGGACTAAAAAAACTCACCTTTGGACCATTTTTGCCAATATCATATCAGATTTTGACTAATCTCTATTCGCAATTAGTACTTTTAACTCCCAAAAGAGAGAATCGCGAGAAACTTATTAAAAATATGTTTGAATGTGCACATGCAGCTGAAAAAGCTGGAAACAAGTATAAAGCAGGAATGAGTAGAGCTGCTGGTTATATTTCATTATATCGAGCTCATAAGACTTTATCTGATATTTTAGTAAATAAGCAAGAAAAAATTAAGAATTTATTAATTGCAATAGATGCAACCAAAAATCATATTGAATTTTCAATTGAATCGTATAGGGATTTCATTGCCGATCGGATGCATCTCGGATTGTTATACGAGGATTTTGCTATACTTACTAAGCAAAAAGAACCATTGTCTCAGGCAAGAGAATCATTTCTTAATTTAGTAAAAGACACTGGAGAGAAGGGTTATTATTACCATACTGCTGCTGCTTATGAATATTTAGCAAGAATAGAAGATCGATTGGGTAATCATTTAGCTTCTGCTCAACAATATGAAATGGCAAGTAAAGCTCATATAAAATCATTAAAAAAAATTCAATTTAAACCATTAAAAGATAGAGTTAAAGAAAAGATTGAATATGATAATGCTTGGAAATTAATTGAAGAGGCTAAAGTTAACCATAAAAAAGAGGATCATTTGAAAGCAAAAGAACAATATGATATGGCTTGTGAGATCCTGAAAAATCTATCTAAATATCAATATGAGGCTTCATATTATTCATCTTGGGCATTATTAGAAGTTTCAGAAGATGCAAGCAAGAAAGAAGAACATCAAGACGCAATTAATAAATATCAAGATACAAAAGAAAGTTTTGAAAAATCAATAGATGTATTAAAAGAAGCTTTAACTCAGTCTTCTAATAAAATTGAGATAGAAAGAATATCAAAACTAGAAAAAGTGGCTAATGTTAGGATTAATTACTGTTTAGCCCGTATTAACCTTGAGAAAGCCAGAATTCTTCAAAAGAAAGGGGAGCATCTATCTGCTGCTGAGAATTTCGCTTTAGCGGCCTCTCAATTTAGAGATATTTGTACTTTATTTAAGATTGAACGAGAGAGAAAGGAATTAGAAGCAATTTATCATTTATGTAGAGCTTGGGAAGGGATGGAGCTTGCTGAGAATTATCAAGAACCAGAGAGGTTCTTAGAAGCTTCAAAACTATTTTTAAAAGCAAGTGATTTATTCACTGATAGAAAATTAAAATTATTAGCTTCTGGTAATTCTTCTGTTTGTTTAGCGTTAGAAAACGGCTGCAAATTTGATGATTCTACAGATATTGAGAAAAAAGCAGATTATTATAAAAAAGTAAGAATGATGTTAAGAAAAGCATCTAGTTCGTATGAAAGAGGAGGATTTAATGGTGGTGCAGATTGGGCTCTAGCAACTTCATCTTATTTCGATGCACTTTGGCATTTAATCAAAGCAGATCAAGAATTAGAACTTGATAATAGAAAAAAGCAGTTAGAAGTTGGTACTAAATATCTAAAGTCTGCTGCGGATATATTTGAAAAATCGGGATATAAAGAAAGACATGAAGAAATTTATGAAAAATTACATCGGATAGAAAGAGAAGAAATGATTTTATATTCTGCTTTAAATACAATTAGTAACCCTGTGATTTCAAGAAGTACAGCAGGGATTGTTGCTCCCGCATGCCCAATAGAATCCAGTTTATCACCAAGATTAAGTGAAATCAATCAATTAACAGTAGAAGCTAGTGAATTATCGGATAGTATGGAGAAAGCGAGAAAATATAATTTAATATATAATGATTTACTAAAACAATACTCTAAAATCCAACGAAATACATGTAAAATTGGAATTGGTCAAATTGGGCTATCTAAATCTGGAGACATTTTAAAAGAGTTTTTTGATATTAAAAAGCTTGGATTATTAGGAATTAAAGAAAATGTATTAAATTCACTTAGATCAACCTATAAAGAAATCATTGAGAAGGCTAATTCTAGTGGAGTTGACATTCTTATCTTTCCAGAAATGATGATTGATTTGAATTATAATGAAGTCATTGAGGAGTTAATGAACTATGCTAAAATTTATGATATGTATATTATTCCGGGGTCTTATCACGATGAAAAATCTAAGAAAAATATTAGTACAGTAATTAGTCCGGAAGGTATTCTTTGGGAACAGGAAAAACATATCCCCGCAACAATACATATTGAGGGAAAAAAAGTTAAAGAAGCAATTGAAACAAGTTCCTATCCAAGAAATACAACCATATGTAATACTGAGTTTGGAAGAATTGCTATAGTTATTTGCCGGGATTTCCTTGATATGGATTTGAGAGTGGAATTAAAAAATTTTGAACCTCCTGTTGATATTCTAATTAATCCTGCATTTACTCCAGTCACAGCTGATTTTAAAGCGGCCCATTTTGATGCCCGTAGATCTATTTATGCTTACTGTTTCTTCGCTAATGTCGCAGAATTTGGAGAATCTCTTATATACACTCCTGAAAAAGATCGTACTGAACGAATGATTCCTGCTAAAGAAGAGGGTTTGATTTATAAAGATGTTGATATATTCAAATTGCGTTCAGAGCGTAAGAAATGGGAAAAAGTGCAAAAGAAGGAAAAACAATTTATCCAAAGCACAAGATAAAATATTCTAATTTCATAACTTCAAAAAAGTAAAAAAATATAAATTGATTTAACTTGAATATTAATCATTCTTTAGATATACTTAATGAATCCAAGGTTATTAAATGGAAAATATATATAATAGTTTAAGAGTACGATAATGATGGAGGAAGAAGTAGAGAATTTAATAGAAAAAGCAACACATGAAGAAAAACTTTATAACTGGAAAGAAGCAGCCAAATTATACGAACGAGTTGTTAGATGGTTTTTCAAAAAACATTTACTAGAAGAAACTGCTGAAACTTATAGAAAGCTTGGATATTCATATTCTCGAGCAGCTTTTACCGTAAAAACAGCTGTAGATTTTGTAGAATATAACAAACGAACAGTGAAGGCATATACAGATGCTATGATTTTCTTTGAACAAATTAGGAATAATCCTATTAAATTGGAATGCAAAGCGGAAGCGACATATTTCAGTGGGCATATTGCAAGTTCTATTGAAGAAGCAATAGAGAAAGTCACTAAAGCCTACGAACTTTTCCTTGAAGTAAGCGAAGAATATTCTAAGGAGGACGACCAAGAGCATCTTTCTAGGATTTTAAGTCGTGTTGGATATGTTTCTATAGCAAAAGGATTTTTTATTAGTGACCCTAAAGAGTTCGAAGATTTTTATAAAAAAACTATAGATATTGTCCATAAAGCTCAAAATCTTTCAAAAAAAGTTAAAAATGTTCATTCTCTAGCGGAATCATGCTATGCTGAGTACTATTTAACTTTAGCTCAAAACTATATAAAACCATTTAGACAGATTGAATATTGGAAAGAATATTTCAAAAACTTTCTATTGAGATGTGATGAAAGTTTAAAATTTATTGAGAAACATGATGATCAAATTGCTATTTCTATGATGAATATGATTTCTGGCAATTTATATGGTTATTTTGCGATTAATTTCATTGAGGAAGAAAATAAACAAAGAAAATACCTTGATAATGCATTAAGATTACTAGAAAAATCTTTAGACCTTGCCAGAAAAATAAACGATATATCCTTAATAAGTGAGTCTATATATTGGCTGCTTAGGTGGGCTATGCTTGGAGGTAGAGTTAAGTATTTTCAGAGGGCTATTTCTATTGTCCTTGAAAGGTTTATAGAGATTGGAAAAATATTAAAAGATACTTATAATTTATGGAGATTCCAGAATAATCTAATATTGGCAGTTTATTATGCTAATATGGCTCAAAGGAGCTATTTCACCTCAGATCAGAGGAAATCATATGCCAAAAAAGCTATTGAACATGCAAAAAAGAATTTGGACGGAATATTGTTTTCACCTTTTTTTTCAGATTCATATTTAGCATTAACATGGTCGTATTCACAATTATCCATTCTCGCTAGTTCAAAAGATGAACAGGAGGAGAAGGCACAAAAAATGCTTGAATATGCCAAACACATTGAAAAAATTGCAGAGAAATATGAAGGAGGATGGGTTCGAGCTTATGGCTATAATTCTCTCTATAGAGCTTATAAAACTCTCGCAGATATTACTCAGGATGAAGAAACTAAAATTGAAATGTTATCAGCGGCTATAGATGCTTCTGAGAAGTATGTGGAGCATTCAATCGAATCTCGAACGGGTATCATTACAGCTCAAATGCGTTTAGGACTTCTTTATGAAGAATTTGGTATTTTAGCTAAAAAAAATGATATACTTGAAAAGGCAAAAGATTTATTCCTCCAAGTAGCTAAAGAAAGTGAAACCAGAGGGTATCAATCATACACAGCCGCTACATTTGAATACTTAGCACGTATAGAGGATCGCTTAGGTAACCATACCGTTTCTGCAAACAATTATGGGATGGCACAAAATGCTTATACTGAATCATTAAAAAAAGTTGAGTATAAACCATTAATAAAGAGAATTAATGAAAAACTAAATTATGTTAAAGCATGGAACTTAATTGAAATTGCCAAAGTTAATCATAAAAGTGAAAGTCATCAAGAAGCTAGGGAGAGCTATAATAATGCATGTGAAATTCTAAAAAATCTATCAAGTTATAGTTATGAAGCGAATTATTACTCTGCGTGGGCGTCTCAGGAAATAGCAGAACAACTTAGCAAACAAGAAAAACACAGAAAGGCTATAGAAAAATATAATGTAACTATAGAAATGTTTGAAAATGCAATAACAATCCTAGAAAAACGCCTAAATCAATCTAAAGAAAAAATGGAAATTGTACGAATTGAGAAACTTATAAAAGTAGCCAAATTAAGGACATCTTATTGTTCTGCGAGAATAGATATTGAAAAGGCAAGAATCGTAGGAAAACAAGGTGAACATATAACAGCCGCAGAATTATTTGCTTCAGCAGCTTCACAGTTTAGATATGTTTGCAACCTTTTTAAAACTGAAAAAGAACGAGTGGAATTAGAGGCGGTATATTATCTATGTAAAGCTTGGGAAAGCATGGAACTTGCTGAAAAATATGAGGATCATGATAGATTCTCAGAATCGGCTAATTTATTCATAAAAGCTAGTAATCTTTTCACCGATAGCAAGTTGAAATTACTGGCATCAGGAAATTCTTCTTTTTGCCATGCTTTAGAACTTGGATGTGAATTTGATGAGACTTATAATTCTGAAGTAAAAGCTCAATTATACCCTAAAATCAAATCAATGTTAAGAACAGCAGCTTCCTCTTATGAGAAAGGAGGTTTTAAGAATGGTGGAGATTGGGCGTTAGCTACTTCAACTTATTTCGATGCAGTATGGCACTTAATAAGAGCGGATGAAGAGTTAGAAATTAGCAATAAAAAAAATCTTTTAGATATTGGGGCTAATTACCTAAAATCTGCTGCAGAACTTTTTAGTAAAGCTGGTTATAAAGATAAAGAAAGGGAGATACTGACCCGCTTGGAAAGATTAGAACAAGAAGAAAAGATATTAGTTTCAGCTCTAAATACCATTAAAAAACCTTCAATATCTAGTAGTACAACGGGCATAATAGCTCCTGCTTGCTCGCTTGAGACTAGTCAATCACCTCGGTTGGGTGAAGTGTATCAGTTCACTGAAGAAGAGAGGAGATTTATAGGAGAAAAAATTACTAAAAAGAAATATCAAATTATTTATAGAGATTTATTTAAAGAATACCCCAGAACCCAAAAAAGAGAATTTAGAGTTGGTATAGCTCAAATTGGTATATCTGAAACTGGAGATATTTTAAGCGAGTTTTACGAGATGAAAACTTCAGGTCTATTAAGCCTTCGAGAAGATAAAGTTGAAATTATAAGAACAATAGTTAAAAACATGATTGAAAAGGCACATAAAGAGGGAGTCAATGTTTTACTTTTCCCAGAAATGATAATTGACCTTAATTACGGTGAATTATTAGAAGATATTTCTGATCTTGCCAAATTATATGAGATGTACATAATCCCAGGTTCATTTCATGACCAAGAAACAAAAAGAAATATTGCAAGAGTTTTTGGACCAGATGGTATCCTTTGGGAACAAGAGAAACATATTCCATCTATAATACGATTTGAAGGAACAGAAATTAAGGAAGGCATAGGAGTAGGAGATCTTCCCCGAAATGTAATTGTCTGTAACACCGAATTTGGACGAATCGCAATTATTATTTGCCGAGATTTCCTTGATATGGATCTAAGAGTTGAATTAAAAAATTTCGAACCTGCGGTGGATATAATTTTAAATCCCGCTTTTACACCGGTTACAGCAGACTTTAAAGCTACTCATTTTGACGCGCGAAGATCTATATACGCATACTGCTTTTTTGCCAATATCGCTGAATTTGGTGATTCGCTAATTTATACTCCTGAAAAAGATCGAACGGAAAGAAATCTTCCAATAAAAGAAGAAGGTTTGATATTTAAAGACATTGATTTATTCAAATTGCGATCGGAGCGTAAGAGATGGGAAAAACTGCAAAAAAAGGAAAAACAATTTATTCAAAGTACGAGACAATAATTTCAAACTAAAAAAAATATAATAGAAATTTCATTTTTAATCTAATATAATTATTTAATTTATCGAGATTATTCAAATATGTCTAAAAGGATTGATCTTTTAAGAATAGATTATGTCTTTTCAGTAATGATACCATTATTGGTCGCTATTTTTCTGAACAATCTAAACCCTTTTAATCATTTTGATATTTTAATAGGATTTTTCTTTTTAGCAATTACCGGAAATACCTGGAATGATGTTGTTGATATGAAGGATCCCAATGAAAAAGAAACTCTTAAACGGGTGGAAGGATATCATCCACGTGAAATATTTACAATTGGGCTTGTTTGTTTCATTTTTGGTATTTCATTATTATTGCGCACTTGTTTAACATATCCAATTAATGGGCTATTTTTAGGTATAATAATCATTATGGTTCTTTTATATGTTAAATGGCTTAAACCTGTTCCTCTTTTAAATCACATATTATTGGGCGCTTCTCATGTCCTTTTTCCATATTTTATGATAAAAATTGATGCTGAATTATCGCTAATGTCAGTATCTGAATGGATCTTAATTTTTACGATTCTAGGATTTGCGATTACCGGTCAACTCGTTCATGAAATAATAGATTCTGATGCTTTAACGAGATATTTTAGTTTGCGGCAATGTCAGATTATAATCTGGACAATTTCAACAATTACATTAATTTTAGCCATTTGGGCATTTATTATTTTGGAGCAGTACTATTTCTTTCCATTTATTTTCATGCCAATTGGTACTATGTTCACTTTCAGGAAACCTACCAAATCCTCTAAAGGAGTAAAAGATGTGGGAATCTTAATTGGAAATTTTTTGATGTTATATTTTATGTGTTTAATTACAATTCAAATGGCTGGAGTTATCTAATAATTATGACTAAAATAGAACCTATCGACATAGAATTCTTCTCTCCATTTAATAAAGATGTTTGCACTTTTTGCGGTGAATGTTTTAATAAATGTCCAATAATGGGGCTCTCTATTGAAGAGTCTATTGATGAAATGAAGCGATTGATCGCGGGAGAACCTACTAAAAGAGTGTTAAACGATTGTCAAAGTTGTTTTTCATGCAATTTTTATTGCCCTGAAAATGCCCATCCTGCTGAATTGATACTGCAACGATGGAATGAACTATATAAAAAAGAAGGATTAAGAAAAAGAGGAGAATATTTTATGACATTATATCCTCATTATCCAAATTTTCGATCCTATGTTATGGAACATTTACCGAAAAAAACAAAAGAGTTAGTAAAAAGTTGGGCTGATCTAAAACCATTAAAAGGTGATACACTGACATACCCTGGATGTAATATAATTACCTATGCTGAACTTACACAAACTAGTTTTTTTAAAGATTTAGATATAAGAGGCAGACTTGAATATTGTTGTGGAGAAACTTTATTCCGGACAGGATATAAAGATGATTTATTTCAGATTACAAAGAGATTAGATAAATGGTTTAATATTTTGAAACCTAAAAATCTATTAGTATTATGTACAGCTGGAACAAATGTTTTTAAAAACATACTTCCTCATTATGGTTTAACTTATAAATTTGAATCCATTAAGTCATATCTACAATATTTATGGGAAAAATTTGAAAATGGAGAAATTCAAGTAAAAAAGAAATTGAATTTAACTGCTACTATTCAAGATTCATGCTACTCGAAGATGTTTGGAGATGAATATATAGATCTTCCTAGAAAAATCTTAGAAAGAATAGGGATTAAGGTTTTTGAGAGTGAAGCTTGCAGAGAAAATATGCGATGTTGTGGGATTGGAGCTGGTTTTTCTATTGAGTCTGCATATCAACCATTTAAAATGAGAACATCAACGATTAGAAATTTTAAAGATTTTAAAAAGACAAAAGCTGACATTATTTGTGTGTATTGTGCTGGTTGTTTAGCAGTTTTTTACACAAACAAGAAATTATATTTTAGAAAAATTAAGGTGTACCATATCATAGAATTAATACAAATGGCATTAGAAGAAAAACCATCTCTAACTAATAAAGCTAAAAAGAAAAGAGGAAAGCATATCTTCTGGGGAATTATCAAAAAACAAGTTCCTAAGATCCTTTCTAATAAGACATTCAAATTAGAAGAAATCAAGGAATTACCTCCTAAATATGGTGATGCATGGTAGATATGGTAGAAACAAAAAGGAAATCAGGATTCAAGAAAGATTTATGCAATCTATGTGGAGAATGCCTTCATAAATGCCCTGTATTGCAATTACCCATAGAAGAAGCCAAAGAAGAAATAAAAAGATTAATTGAAGGTAAAGAATCTAAATTTGTTTTAAATAAATGTACTACTTGTTTTTCATGTAATTTATATTGTCCTCAACACGCGAATCCATACCAGTTAATACTTGAAAGATGGAATGATTTATATAAAAAGAGAGGAGCTCCTCCTTTATATCGATTTGTATGTCCTACTATGCAATCTAACATTTGGCAACTTCTGAATGTGTTTCTATCAAATCAAGAAAGAATCTGGATTTACAAATGGATGCATTATATACCAAAACCAAATGATAAACCATTATTGATTGGCAATTATACTCATTTATTTCCATTTATAATTGGAGGAAGCAAATTATTGGACTACTTTAATCCCATTGATAGAATTGACCAATGGGAAGGTGGTGCATATTTATACCAAGGTGGTTACTTAGATGCCGTTCAAAACATTGCTGTAAGAACCAAGAATGATTTTGATTCCTGGGGTGTAAAAGATATTTTCGCTACTTTAGATGCTGTTGAATATATATTTAAAGAAGTCCATCCTAAGGAAATGGGAGTGAATCATACTCAAAACTTTATTAATTTCAATCAATGGCTTTTAGATAATATAAATTCTGGAGAATTGATTTTGAAAAATCAGTTAAATTTGACGGTAACTATTCATGATAATTGTTATTCAAAAGCTTTGCCGGGTGCTTATTGGGAGATACCTAGAGAAATATTAAAGAAATGTGGCTGCCAGATCATTGAAATGAAGCATAATAGGAAAGATTCATTATGTTGTGGATTTGGTTCTGGAGCATCTTGGGTAAAAAATGTTTCTATAATATTTGATATTATTTCGGAAGGAATGAAAAAGTTCAAAGAAGCAGAAGAAACAGGAGCACAAGCTTTAATGTCGTATTGTGGTGGATGTATTTATTTATTATGGGCCACAAGAGAATTAACTAGGAGTAAATTAGATATTTATCATGTCATTGAAATTCTAAGGATGGGGATGGGAGAAAAATTAAATTATCCGAGAGATCACATAAAAAGAGCTTGGGACATAATAGCCATTATGACTTATTCTCTTTTATTATCCTTTTTTAATAAAAACTTCTATATTAAAAAAATTTCTTATGACAAGGATTTAAGTACATTTCATCCAAAAAAAAAATATCTGTTATTAAGAATCATTAGATACATAATGGATTTGCCTTTAATGAAAATTTTATTTGCTAGAGGATTTCACTTTTTAAGAATAATTTTGAAATCGAAATAAATATTAAACAAGCTATTCCATTTAAATGTAGTATAATCCTAATAAAAAGCAAAATAAGATGCCTAATAATATTATCATTTTTTTAAGACATGCTGAAACCAAAATTGATGAAAATTTAAAGATCTCAAAATGGTTTCTAACAGAAAGAGGAAAAAAAGAGGCAACTAACATATCTAAATTAGATTTATTCAATGATATTGACATAATAATAACTTCAAATGAAGAAAAAGCATATCAGACAGCATTTCCTTTGGCAGAGAAACTTCAGCTGGAGATAATAAGAGATGAAAAACTAAATGAAATAATGAGAGATCAAGGAAGATTTCTTGAAAAAGAAGAATATCTAAAAACAATGGAACTTTGTATGGCAAATAGGGAACAATCATATAATAAATGGGAAACGGTAAATAGTGCTTTAAAGAGATTCTCTAAGAAAATTGAAGAAATAGATTCAAGGTACTCTAATAAGAAAATATTAATTGTAGCCCATGGGGGAGTAATCAATTTATACTTTGCAAAAATGCTGGAGAAATTGGATATTGTGTTCAATAGGGCTTTAAGCAATTCATTTTGTGATTATGGGATAATTCAAGATGGTAAGGTTCTTAAAGATATCGCAAAAATCCCTAAATGATCTATAAAATTTATATTTATAAGAATAATATTTGATAAATTAGTAATGAACAATAATATTGACTTATCTAATTCAAAATTTTTAAAAATTGCAAGATTTCAGCAAAAAATTGATGACCATATATCTCAATGTTTAACTTGTGAGAGAAAATGTAAAATTGCTGAAGGAAAAGTAGGATTTTGCCAAACGAGAATTAATCGAGATGGTAAAATATACTGTATTGTTTATGGACTAATTCCCGCTTTATCATTTAATCCTATTGAAAAAAAACCTTTCTATCATTTTCATCCTGGAAGTACAGCTCTTACCGTAGGTACATATGGATGTAATTTTAGTTGTTTTTTTTGTCAAAATCATCACCTTTCACATCCTTCAAAAAAAATATATGATATTGTAAAAAATTCGCATGAGTTTCTCTCTCCAGAAAAATTTATCAAAATTGCGATAAAAAATAATTGTCAGGGAACTTCAATATCCTTTAATGAACCAACATTACTATTTGAATATTCATTGGATGTGTTTAAATTAGCTAAAAAAAAAGGGTTATATAATACCTATGTATCGAATGGATATATGACAGAAGAAGTTCTTAAAGAGTTAGTTAAAAATGGACTTGATGCTATTAATATTGATATAAAAGGAGGAGCGGATATGGTTCAAAAATATTGTGGAACAGATGTAGAAAAAGTATGGCGAAATGCTAATTTAGCAATTGATTTAGGAGTACATGTTGAGATTACTACCTTAATAATTGAAGGTTTAAATTCTGATGAAGAGATCATAAAAAGTATTGCTCAAAGAATATTAGAAGAATTAGGAGAATTGACTCCCTTTCATATTAGTCGATTTTTTCCACAATATAAATCTGTTGATTATGGCTATAAAGTTCCAACACCATTAAAAACATTATATAATGTTTATGATATTGCACAAGATGTTGGCTTAAAATATGTTTACCTTGGAAACTTGCCAAATACAAAATATGAACATACTGTATGTCCAAACTGCTCTAAGATAGTTATTAAAAGAGTCATCTTTGGTATCAGTGAATTGAATTTAGATAATAAAGGAAATTGTAAATTTTGTGGATTCTCGATATGTAAGATGTAAAAAAGAATATTGAAAAGAAATTAAATAATGGTTATTATGACAGAAGTCTTTGCTTATATTAATGGTATAAATATATGCTATAAAAAATATGGAAAAGGCTATCCAGTGATATTAGTAAGTGGTTTTAGTGGAACAAAAGAAGGATGGATCGCACAAATTGGAGCATTAAGTGAGAGATTTAATGTAATTACGTTTGATAATCGAAGTTCAGGAAAATCTGATCATCCTAATGAGCCTATTACAATGCAAATGTTTGCGAATGATCTTAAAGGTTTAATGGATTTTCTTCAAATAGATGGAGCACATTTAATCGGACAAAGTTTAGGTGGAATGATAATTCAACAATTTACATTAAATTATCCTAAATATGTGAATAAGTTAGTACTAATGAATACCACTTATTCAGCGAAATGGATCCATGATATCCTTATAAAACAAACCTCTGAAAACCTAAATAAAAGTAATGGGCCCCCGGAAGAGGCTTTTTGGGAACTCTCGAAGTTTCTCTACCACCAAAAATTTAGAAGGCAGATGAAGGCAAACCCTAAAAAAAAATTTTTTAATCTATTCTCTGTTGAAGATTTAATTAAAATTGATAATGATAAACGGGTATCCGCTCAAGATCTCATAAACCAAGCCCATTCTTTATTAGATTTTAATAGTTTTAGTAGGTTGAATAAAATAAAAAATCCAGTGCTATTAATTGCTTCATCTAATGATGTTCTAATTCCTCTTTCATTTATGAAAGAAATGAATGAAGTAATTCCAAATAGTATTTTAAAAATTATTGATAAAGCAGGTCATATGGTAAATCTTTCAAATGCTCCCGAAGTTAATAAGACAATTCTCGAATTTTTAAACAAATAGAATATGAAATCCTTCAATTACCCTATTTATAGAATTAAAAAAAATCTTTAATATTGATAAAGATTTGATTATCTAACTTGAAAAAATTACTAGAATAAATCTTATATGTCTGAATTATTTGCTGAAGTTAATGGAATAAAAATATGCTACGAAGTAAAAGGTGAAGGAGTACCAGTTTTCTTAATTCATGGATTCGGAGCAAAAAAAGAAAGTTGGATAGCACAATTTGGTCCTTTATCTGAACATTTCAAGGTAATAAGATTCGATAATCGAGGGTCAGGTAAATCTGATCGTCCAAATCAACCATATACTATGGAATTATTTGCTGATGATATAAATAGTTTGATGGAATATCTCAAAATCGATAAAGCTCACGTTGTTGGAGTGTCAGTTGGAGGTATGATTGCTCAACACTTTGCTGTAAAATATCCCAATCGATTAAATAAATTAGTTTTGATTAATACTATTCCTAAATGGCCTGAAAATAAATCTGGCTTAGAAGTCTACAAGCAGAGTAAAATTACAGGATATGAAAAAAGATTGAAAGATCCTACTAAAGCATTTTTCGATTCGACTCCTATTAGTTACACACTTAAATTTCGAAAAGAAATGAAAGAAAATCCAAAAAAGAAGTTTTATGGACTATTTTCAGCTGAGGATTTGATTAGAGAAGACACTATTAACCCTGCAACTCCACAAGATATAGAAAATCAAGCACATGCGCTAGGGACTCATAATATTATAGACCGATTACATGAAATTAAAAGTGAAACATTAATTATGTGTGCTTCAAATGATCGCCAAATGCCTAAGTCTGTAAATCTGCAAATTCATGAAAGAATTCTTAATAGTAAATTTATTGTAATTGAGAAAGCAGGACATAGTTCTTACAAAGAAAAAGCTCCAGAAGTTAATAAGCATATCATAGATTTTCTTAAAAGTTAAAGATTAAACTTAAATATTAATTATTTGAATTATCAGAAAAATTTATTTTAGATATGAATTAACTAGTTCTCTGGAACTATAATTTCCTTTTGAGTTGGTAACTCATATCGCTTTAATTCTATAATTTTAAAACTCATTAGAAAAGGAACTAAAGCTATTGAACCAATTACAAAACTTAAGTAGTACGGAGCAAAAAAACCAAGCATAAAAGTACCGGTTAAAGGTCCTATAATTTGCGCAAAACTATCTAATCCAGAAGAATAACCATTGATCTTACCTTGTTCTCTTGGTGATACTGACTGACTTATTTTGCTATTTAATGGACCACGGGTTAATGAAGCAGCAAAACTAATGAATAAAATCATTGCGAACAGCATTATAACATTAATGGAGAACCCAATTATTAGAAAGGATACAAAAAAGATGCCTAATCCAAACTTGATTGCATTATTCTCTCCCAACTTTGTTATGGTCGGTTTAAATAATGTAAATCTTACTAAAACCCTTAAAATACCAGCGATCATCAATAAGATTCCAATTTCATAAGGATCAACTCCAAATACAATCTCCGCGAAGAAAGAAAATGAAACCATTGCGATCATGAAAGATGCTGTATGAAAACCCCATAGTACCAAATAAAACATAGCACTTTTGTTTTTTCTAATTTTGATAATAATTTTTGGAATAATTTCCTGAGTTACTTGACGTTTTGATTTTGGCCAAGTCTCTTCTAAAATAAAAATTGTAATTATCATTGTAAATACAGATAATCCTGCCGCCAATAATCCAGGAAGAAAAATCCCTCCAATACTAAAAAGAGTTCCCCCTAATCCTGGTCCAATAAGAGAAGCTAATACATGGGCAACTCCTATATTTGCCATTTGAAAACTTCTATCTTTTGGAGGAACTTCATCACCAATGATAGCTTTTGCAATTGGAAAATTACCTCCAAAGACTCCATCAACAGCACGCGATATAACAACCATCCAGATCGAATTTGAAAATGCCAATAAAATAAATCCTACGCATGTGCCAAATTGAGAGATTAAAAGTAATGGTTTTCTTCCAAATTTATCGCTTAATTTTCCTAAAATTGGTCCAAAAATGAATGAAAACATAGCATTTACAGAAAGAACTATACCCATGACAAAAATATGAACGTTAAACTCCTTAGCGATAAATGGTGCCATCGGTAGAATCATTGAGAATCCTATAATATCGATAAAAACAGCTATCCATAGTGGAGATAAGTTAGGATATTTGAAGTATCTTCGATTCTTAAGGGTTGTATCATTTGACATGGTTATTTTTATACTAAATGTTCTTACAATTAATAAGAAAGTGATACAAAAGCAAATTAATTATTTACTTAAAAATTTGGGATTATTTTTCATAAAAAATGTAAAAAATTATTAATTGGCAATTCTAAATAATTTATTAGAGTTCTTCATTAGGTACAATATTATGGAAGTTGATAAAATGAAAAATGATTTTAATTCTGCTGTAAAAGAAGCAAAAACAGTCGAGCTTCCAGCAATTGATTTCTTTAAAATTAATTTTATAAGCTTCTTAGTGCCTTTATATTTGTGTGTTGGTATATTTTTCCTTTTTGAATACTTTTTTATTAGATTATTTTCAATTCCACCTTTCTTACATTTACTTATATTACCAGGTTTTCTTTTATTAATATATTATATCTATTTGATTGTTTTAATCGAATTTGTAGCGTTTTGGGCTAGGTATTGGTATAAAAAATCACCACCTCAAGAAGGTGTTTTTGCACGAGTTCTTGACGATGTAAATAGTCCAGAAGGTAAAATGATGAAATACTATCATAAAAGAGGTTTTATTATTAAATATCCAATGTGGATAACGTCAAAATCTCCATTTCCATGGCTCGTAAATCGAACACTTCGAAAAGTTTCGCATAATAAAATCGGACATAATGTTATTTATTGCGATGGGTATGTAGGTTTAGAATTTACTGATATAGGAGATAATACATTTTTTTATCCTTCAAGTGCTTTATCAAGTCATGCAGTTAACACAATTTTCGGTAAAATTACTATGATGGAAATTAAAATAGGAATAAACAATACATTTTATCCAGGGACAATAGCAGGTCCAAATGCGTTGACGACAGACGATAATATTATATTCCCTAATACAGTATTACATAAAAATTGGCGAGGAAAGGATGGTAAAAAGTATTATCAAGGTAGTCCTGGACGTCCAATAGAAGTTAAACATCTAATTAATCAGCAAAAAACAGCTTGATTTGTTGAATACTTCCTAAATACTTGAAAAAATTTTTAAACTGTTTTAATTTTATCAAAATCAATTTGATAAAAGAAGATAAGAGAAATAAAAGTAAAAACTATTTTGTTTAAAAAAATAAGATTAATTGTTTACCAAAAATATCCTCTTTAAATTACGAATAAACAATAATAAGATTCCACTGAACATTCGAGAAAGTATAACAATTAAATATTCTAAATAGAAAGGATTAATTTTTTGGATACTTTCCATACTTTTGAAGAAATTCTCTATATGTATTCATATTGTTGAGTATTTTTCCACATAAATCAAAGTTTTCGAATACAGGGACATTTCTGTTAAGAAGCTTTAATTTAAATTTATAACGACTTTTATACTCCTCAAATCCTTCCGAAATTTTTAACATTACACAAACCATAGGTTTTGTACAAATTCTTTTTGCTTTACTAATATACCTGATGAATTCTCGATTTAAATCTACACCTTTATCAAATCCTAATTTACCTAGAATTGAGTCTTCTAATTTGCGAAATCGTTCAGGATCTTTAACAAACACTATAGAAGAAATATTAGGGTCTTTATCAAGAGTTAAGATTGTTCGATAATATACATGAGGGAGAGCTCCCTGAGCTCCTAGATCAATAGGATTTGTAAAATTAGTATTTACGTCAGGTAAAAAACGACTCATTTTGATAATTGTTTTTTCAGTTAGTTGAGGAATTTTCAAATTATATTTTTCTAAAGTATCTCCTGCCTCTATTGTTGAGCCTCCACCAATTCCTATTAATCCAATATTGCGTGTAGTGGGTAAATGGATTAATTTAAAAGCAGAAGCTAAAGCCGCAAGTTCAACTGAGTTATCTACTAGGCTACACCCTGTTTGCTTAGCAACTGCTTGCCAAATTTTATTGTTTCCTGCTAAACCTCCTGTATGGGACAATATTGCTTTCTTAGTTGCTTCTCCATAACCAGCTCTCCATAAGATCACGGGTTTTCTATTTAGATTACATTTTTTCGCTGTTTCCATGAATCGGCGACCAATCTTTTGAGTTTTAAGATTTTCAAGATACAATCCAATAATTGCTGTGCGATTATCAATTAGAAAATATTCTAAAAAATCTGGATGTGATAAATCTATAGCATTTCCAATTGAGATCATTTTTGAGACTTCTACTCCATAAGTACATGCTAATTGAGCTATATTTACCGCTAATCCACCAGATTGCAACACAGATCCAAAATTTCCTGCCTTTCTTGATTGATCTCTTCCAATATATAATCCTGCTTCTGGATTATAAACACCCAAACAATTTGGTCCTATTATGCGAATATGATATTTTTTAGCTAAGCTAAGCACTTGACTCTCTAAATCTTCATTTCCAACTTCACTAAACCCAGAAGCAAAAATTGTAGCAAATGGAACTCCCTTCTGCCCAATCTCTTCTAAAACTTTAGGGACTATTTTGGCGGGAACACCAATTATTACATAATCAATTGGCTTTTCTTTAGGGATTTCTAAAATTGAGCGATAAACCTTTATACCAAATAGTTCAGTGCCGGCTAAACGGGGATTAAAAAGATAGATAGGATTTCGAAATCTATCCTTCATGATTTCGACAAAATATCCTCCTCCAGCAGGTTTATAACTAGCTCCAATAATACCAATAGCTCTTGGGTAAAATAGTCTATTAAAATCAATCATTTCTGTTGAAACTGAATCAGGCATAATTAAATAAGGAGATTATAATAAAAAATTCTGTAATATAATAATTAAAGTATGATCATTTGACTAAAATATTTTATTAAATTAGGAAAAAGTATTAGTTTAAATGTTTTTGTAAGAGATATACTAAAAAATATCCTTCAATTGCCTAAGAATAGCTTTAGTTTGCGAAATATTATTAACAATTAATCCATCTACACCCATATTGATATACCTTTTAGTAATTATTTTAGAATCAACTGGATAAACTAGTATTTTTAAATCATATTTATGAGAATAATTTATAAATTTCTCCTTAACATTTTTAAATCGAGTAATTAGATATTCAAACTTGAAACTAAGTACTTCGTGAATCATATTTTTCCTTTGAGCCCATTCAGGTAAGTATTCTTCCGTAATTGGGACAATTAATCCTAATTTAAAATTTGGCTCAATATTTTTAACTTCTAGCAATTCTTCAACATAAAAGGATTGAATAATAGTAGAATCAATCATATCCTTTTCTCTTAATATCTTCACTACATTTAAAGCAGTTCCTTTACCTTTTAACTCACATAATAACTTAATTTTACCTTTAGCAACTTGAATGACTTCTTGTAATGTAGGGATTTTCTCACCATTATGTAATTTTAATTGTTTCAACTCCTTAATAGTCATGCTCTTTATAATTCCGTTTTTTCCTGTCATTCTAATAGTATTTGTATCATGCATTATAACAGGGATGCCATCTAAAGTTTTATGAATGTCCAGTTCAACATAATCAGCCCTTAACTCAATAGCTCTTTTAAATCCCTCCATACTATTTTCGAGAGCATCACTGTAAGCGCCTCGATGAGCTATTACTAAAACATTCTTTTCTGAAGAATTTATTTCAAATATCCCCAATTTCAAAAGTTCTTAAGTAAAAAGATTTGTAATAATTTAAATAGGTTTTTAATTACTCATTTTAGTTAAATCTAATTAAATTATAAGATATTTTGACATGATTTAATTGACTGATTTTTTGTACTTATTAATTGATTAAATGCAAAAATTTATATATACTATTGACGCACATTAAGTTAAATTTTCATTAAATTTATAAGGGTTAAATAGTTTTAATATCTCTGAAATATAATAATGAACTAAACCGTAAAATTTAATAAGCATAAGCATTGAAAAAGGTGATTTTTGGAATGATGAGATTCTGCCCTGAGTGCGACAACATCTTAATCCCAAAAAGCAAAAAATTATATTGTAAAGCATGTGACAAAGAGTTTGACTTAGGAAAAGACCAAGAGGATTACAAAATAATTAAAACAATTAAACATGACGAGAGAGAATCAGCACCAATTGTAGTTAAAGATAGAATTTTGGGAGAAAGAATTTCCGGTGAAGATAGGAAAGCGTGGGAAGATTATTTTGGGAGGTCTGAAGCGAATGGGTACTAACTATATTGCAAGCATTGCTTCTAATTAGTTCACTTATTCTCTAATATTTTATCTATTTATGAATTCTTACGTTTAACTTTAAAAAAATAAATTAAATCTTTAAATTATTTAAGAAGTAATTTAATTATAACTGAAAAAAGTATTAAAATTACTAAAATTTTTAGTAATTGATTAGTATGACTGAAGAAAAAAAGAAAAGACCACGTGGTTTTGCTGCCACTGTAGCGAAGTTGGTTGACCCTTTAAATGAAAATGAGAAATTTAAAGAAAGATTTAAGGATACTGGAGTTAAAATTCTTTTGAATGCAAAAGATGGAAAATATGCTGCGTTGCTTGTGATCGATAAAGGCACAATACATGTTGAGGGCATAGAAAATAAACCAAAAAAGAATTTAAAAAAGAAAGTTGTTGGTTGGGATGGCTTATTTCAAACTTCTACGCCTTTATTTTTGGAAATCTTAGGAGGCGATGAAGTTTCAATGGGGAAAATAATAAGGAAAGTACTTACTGGAAAAATAAAGATACGAGGTATTAAAAAAGTATTAATTTTACTTCAGCTATTTGAGCTTTGAATTAAATAATACATATAACTTTTCAAATCATAAGTTAAAGGAATTAATTTTAAAATTTCAATTCAAATGTATTAGCTAAAGTTATCATTTTCTCTTTTAATTCTTCTTCATTTTTTTCGTCTTTCAAGGATTGTAAAATCACATCTTTATCTTTCTCCGATATTTCTTGTTTGAATATCTCAAGAAACTCTCTTAAATATATAACCTTTTTAAAGGGAGTGTTTTTAATTTTAGAGAGAAAACCTTCGATTATATGTTGGATTGGGCTAGTAGGTCTTTTAATTCCGCTTGAAAAAAGCTGTTCCTTACTACTTACTATTTCTTGTAATAATTCATTATTTTGAATAATGTTTTGTGAGATTTCTTTAATAACATCATTTCTAGATAAAATAGTTAAATTTGAAAGGTACTTTTCTAATTCTAAATTCTTCTCCTCAATTCCTTTTATTATTGAAAGAATTTTTTCTCTTTCCATATATTTATTAAGAATAGATTAAATTTTTAAATTTATCTGATAATAATAGTTAATTAGGAAGATGCTGGATAAGATGAGTCAGAAATTAAAAAAATTCCAAGATTTATTAAAATATAAATTTAAGAATGAAGACTTATTAGGTCAAGCGTTAACAACTCCCCAATTTGGAAATGAAAACAATATTCCTTCATATGAATATTTGGAAATTCTCGGAGATTCTGTTATAAAAACAGCATTCATATTAAAATTATATCAAATGGGAATTGAGGATCCTGGAGAAATTACAAAACTTAAAGCATCATTGGAAAGCGATGAAGCATTTAAAAAAATAGCAATAAAAATTGATTTAGAGCGATATATTTTCAAATCTGATAAACAAAAAATTGAGGGAACTCGAATTTTAGCAGATATTTTTGAAGCGATATGCGGTGCTATATTTCTTGATTCGGATTTTAATTTAAAACTAGTGGAAGACAAGATAATTAATAGATTCTATGAGGATATTGAATCTATTATAAAAGATTCTACTATATTAAATAAAAATGCTTTATTAGAATTTCTTCAAAATAAGTACAAAACAAATATACTTATAAAACTTGAATTTGAAAAATATGGTCTTGAACACGACCCTATCTGGAGAGCCAAAAATCTTAAAATAGTTGATAAAAATAGTCAAATGGAATTACTAATACTTCCAAATAGCTTACAGTCAGAAAAATTTGGAAACAAAAAGGATGCAGAAAAGGATCTGTATCTCAAAATTCTAAATTATATAAAGAATAAATAGTTTGAATAATGCGCTTTCTAAAGATCTATTGACTTTTATAATTTTAATGAAATTAAGTCGACAAACTATAATGGATATATTTCGCCAAACATTTTAAAAAATTCCTTTCAAGTTTTCATATTTTGCTGAAGAAAATCAACTAATTTTTTTAGTGCTATCCCTCTATGAGATACACGATTTTTTTCTTCTATTGAGAGTTCAGCAAAAGTCTTATCAGGTATACTATCAGGGATAAAAATCGGATCAAAACCAAATCCACCCTTACCTCTAATTTTACTCGAAACCCTTCCTTCTACATTACCTTCAAAATAGAGGATTTTATCTTTAGGTTTAAAATATAAAGCAATAACTGCAGAAAAATGAGCTCTTGATTGAACAAAATCATTAATTAATTTAAGTATTCTTTCATTACCAATGGTTCTCAATACATATGAGGAATAAACACCTGGAAAGCCATTGAGGGGGATATCTACAAAAAATCCAGCATCTTCAATGAAAAAAGAGCCATTAATTTTTTCCCTTATGCTATTTAATTTAAATAAGGCTACATTTTTAATAGAATCTGCTTGAATTTCGATTGTTTTAATCTTCTTTTGTTTTAAAAAATAATTTAAGTTTTCTTTCTCGAAAAAACTCAAAACTTCATTAAATTTATTATTATTTCCAGTAATAAAGTAAAGAATTTCATTTTTATTCTTCATAAATATTTTAATAATAGAGTACCAAAATTTATTTTGTTAATCTTCTTCTATTAGAATTTAAATTGCAAAATTTTATTTTATATGATTCTTTATCTATTTTATTAATTAGCCTATATTTTCTGTAAAAAGTAGAACCAGGAAGAAAAAAATGGCTCGGATGCATTCTCGTAAGAAAGGTAAATCAGGAAGTACGCGCCCTGCAAGATTAGAGAAACCAGTATGGGTAGAATATTCTGCTGAGGAAGTTGAAAATCTAGTTGTTAAACTTGCTCGAAAGGCTTATTCCGCTTCAATGATAGGAGTAGTATTACGAGATAGTTATGGTATACCATTGGTTAAAGTAGTGACAGGAAAACCTATCAGTCAAATCCTCAAAGATAATGAAATAGAAGCCCCATTACCCGAAGAATTTTCAAACTTAGTAAAAAAAGCATTTAACATTAGAAAACATCTCGAATCAAACCATAAGGATCTAGAGGCAAAAAAGGGTCTTAATAGAACCGAATCAAAAATCTACCGATTAATTAAATATTATAAGAAAAAGAAAAAGCTACCGGTAGATTTCAAATATGACCCAGAAAAAATTAGAACGCTGGTAGCAAGATAGGAGGACCAAAGACATGAGCCAAAAAGCAAGAAAAAGGAAAACTAAAAAAGTCTTATATAAGGACAAGAATTGGTATACAATTTCAGCCCCTAAAAGTTTCAATTTTAAAGAGATTGCTGATGTTATTGGAGTTGAAAATAATGTTTTAGGGAGGGTGATCGAGACTCTTCTTTATGATTTCACTAATAGTTATTCTGATATTAGCTTAAAATTGAGTTTTAAAGTCATCAACGTAAATGAAGGTCCAAAGAAATGCGAAACTGTTTTTGTTGGACATAGTTACACAAATGATTACATCAGATCTTTAATAGGAAGAGGGAGTTCAAAGATCCAGATTATTTTGAATTTGAAAACATTAGATAATTATATATTTCGAGTAACAATGATTTGTACTACAATAAAAAGAGCTAGAAATACTCAGCAAATTTTAATCCGTAAGATTATGAGAGAAATTTTAGAAGAATTTGCTGGATCACTAAATCACGAGAAATTCATTGTTGGCATGGTGTATGGAGAATTTCAGAACCAAATTCAGAGAGTAGCAAAAACAATATATCCATTATCTAGTTCTGTGATAATTAAAAGCAAATTAATATCTATTCCTGAAGGTGGAGTAGATAAAGAATATGTTCCTAAAGAAGAGGATTTTGAAATTGTTGAAGTTCCCATAAAAAGGTCTCGAAAATCAGAAATAAGAAGAACAGAACGAATCAATGTAAAAAAACTTCAAAGAAAAACTAGACGTTCACCTCCTACAGAAACAAGAAAAGCAGTTTCAACTGAGGAAAGTAAGTCAGAAAAAACTGAATGAACGGTTTAATAAGTTGATCAAAAGCAAATTTTAATTACTTACTTATTCTATCTAAAATATTGATTTTAATTTAAAATTACAAATTTAAAGAAACCTTTTATATGTCTACTCAAGAAGGTAATAGGAATAATCCGTATTCTTTTGATGATTATTTGTTTGTGAGAAATCATTTTAATTATTATCGAGATGATGAATTTCTTCAAGCTCTAGTTAAAAAATATACTGGTAATGAATTTGAAAACATTGACCGTGATCTTCGAGCACTGTCGGATTATGTATCATACAGATTTCGAGATCTTTCAGATAAAGCCAATGAACTTGAAAATAGAATAAAAGTCACGAAAGTTAAACATTACGATGCTCATAATCATCGGATTGATCGCATAGAGCGTTGTATGGAAACTGAAACATTAGAGCGTGAAATTTTTAGCCTTGGACTTTTTGATCCTCTAAGAAATAGTGCGTGGAGTAGATTTATTAAAATCTTCTTATTAAATGAGAATGGAGAAGCAGGAGCAATGTGCCCTGTTGCATGTACACATGGGTTAGTTTGGCTAATGCAGAAATATGAAGAGCAATTATCTCCTGAAGCACAAGAAATTCTCGCCTATATTAGAGATGGAAAGGATGGTGAGTATAGTAGAGGTGCCCAATTTGTCAGTGAAATTCAAGGTGGAAGTGATATTCCAGTTAATCTTGTTGAAGCTAATTTCGAGGAATCTGAGGGTCCCGATGGCATTTCAAATTGCTGGAGGTTATATGGACAAAAGTTTTTCTGTTCTGCAGCTCATACTGATTATGCTCTGGTGACTGCTAAACCCAAGGGAACACCATCCTCAACCAGAGTTGCTGCGTTTGTTGTTCCATCTTGGCTTCCAAATAATAAGGAGAGTGAAATCAGGAACTCATATACTATTGATCGCCTTAAGCCAAAATTGGGAACTGCAGAATTACCAACAGCAGAAATAACTTATAATGGAGCTGTTGCTTATCCAGTTGGTCCACTTGAAAAAGGACTTGCAGATGTGGTTGGAATTGTATTATCATTATCACGCCTTCACGTTGCTTTTGGCATGGCTGCAGGAGCATTACGCGTAGCCCGAGAAGCGACTTTATATGCTCAATTTAGAACAGCTTTTGAGATCCCCGTAGCCTCATTCCCTATGATGATTAATCAGATTAATGAATTAAATGATTATGCTAAAAGAACAGTAGCAGGAGCTTTTAAGGTTTATTCTGAATTTATTCATTTTGGCGAAGAATTAATAAGTGGTATAAGAGACCTAGAAAAGATAGATGATCTAGAAGAACGTAAGCGTCGTTTTAGATTAAGAGAATTGATAATGCTACAAAAGATTGTTGTTGCTGATGAAGCACCAGCTATGATTAGAAGGGCTATTTCTTTTTTTGGAGGTCATGGAATTATGGAAGATTTTTTATCTTTTCCACGATTACACAGGGACTCGATGATAATGGAACTGTGGGAAGGTCCAAGGCTGGTTTTACTGACACAAATCCATCGTGACTTTCAAAGAGTAAAGGATTGGTATTCCTTAGATGCATTTATTCATGATTTATTGAAGGGTGCTGATAAAGATATTATTAACGCATTGGCTCCTGAATTTCATCGAATTATGTCTTACGAGAGTCTCCTTAGAAATGATGAGCAGACTCTTGCAATTTGTAGAGATTGGGAAAAATTGTCAGAAAAAATATTTGTTGCTTATCAAGAACAAGCACTTGCAGAACTAGATTATAATGATAAAGCCTTAAAATTCTCAAAATTATTACGCCAATTTAAAAAGAGAGAATTAAGCAAAATCTAAAATTCTTAAATTCAAAATTAAAAAATTAAAAAGTAATGGGTTTCTTTACAATTTTTCCCTTTAAATTCTGGTAATAGAGCGTTTTCGCAGGGATATCTTCATTTACCAATGTATGTGCTCCAATTATAGAATTTTCACCTATCTTCTTACCACACATTATACTTGCGTTAATCCCTGTTTGTGAATTAGGTCCAATAATCGCACCTAATTTTCTTCGACCAGAATCAATCAATTTTCCATTAACATTCATTTTTATATTTTTATTATCAAATCTCAAGTTTGAAAGTTTTGTTCCTGCGCCCAAGTTTACATTTTCGCAAATAATGGAATCACCAACATAATTAAAATGTGGAACATCTGTATTAGAAAAAATTAAGGAATTTTTAACCTCAGAAATACCAATATGACAATTATCACCAATAGAAGTATAAGGTCGTATAAAAGCGTTGGGTCCAATTAAACAATTTTCACCGATATGACATGGTCCTTGGATATATGTACCAGCTCTAACATCTGTATTTTTTCCAATATACACATTACCTGAGATAACCACATTTTCTTCAACATTTCCTAAAAAATTCGTTTTAATACTCTCTAAAAGGTAAGCATTTGCCTCTATTAATTGCCATGGTAATCCTATATCACTCCAGAATCTATCTTCAATAATTAATCCATAGATTTTTTTATTTAAATGATTTATAAGGAATTCCATGGAATCTGTAAACTCATATTCGTTCCTAATTGATTTTTTTGTTTTCTCAATAGCGTCAAATATCATCGAATCAAAAATAAAAATTCCAGCATTTGCTAAGTTTCCTAGATTTAATTCTGAAGCTGGTTTTTCAGTAATTTTCTCAACAAAACCATTAGAATCGAGTGAAATTATTCCAAAATTTTCAGGATTGTCTACTTTAATTAATAAAATAAGCCCATCAGTTTTAGTTTCTTTAAACTTCTGTATTATTTCTTTAAATACGATTCTATCTACTAGAATATCACCATACATTAGTAAGAAAGGTTCATCATTAATAAAATCTTTAGCATGACTAGCTGCGTGAGCTGTGCCTAAATATTCTTTCTGAGTGATAAATTCAAATTTAATGTCAAATACTTTCTTGTAATTTTCAAAGTAATCTTTTATCAGTTTTTCCTTATATCCAACCACCAATAAAATATGTTCAATTCCGGCTTCCTTTAATCCTAAAATAGTATGTGCAAGGTAAGGCTTTCCAGCGAGAGGAATCATTGTCTTAGGGCGAGTTGAAGTAATCGGTCTTAGACGCGTTCCCTCTCCAGCAGCTAAGATTACAGCTTTCATGAATGATATGAATTATATATATTATAATTTAATAGTCAAAATCTTTTACAACTTCATTAAGATATTTCTTTAAATGTTTAAAAGGTTTTAAATCTCCAGAAAATTCGTTTTTAAAGGTATTATCTAAAGACATTTTAGATTTGAGTTGTTTAAATATACCTTTAATCTTATAAAAATTACCAGATGCAATAAAATCGATAGAATACCCATTAATGCTTCCAAACAAAATTATTTTCTTGTTATTATTATTGTCTTCAATATCATTTAGATGAATTTCTTTAATTTTTGTTTTGGCTCGAATCTGGGTATTCATTGCAATAGTAGCTAATTTAGCAGAAAGATCTGAAATAAATAATTCTATATTTTCTTTGGTTGGTTCTCTTTCTAAATTATTTAATAAATTTCTATCATATAATTGAGATATGATTGGTAAACCTTGGGTAGAAATTCCTGCATAATGAATTGTATTATTATTACTATTAGTAATATCTTGGTCTATTTCTTCCTCATTTAAGTATTCAACATATTTATCTTTTAGATAATTAGTAATAAGATTAATAATTTCTTTAAATGCAGATTTTTTTGACGCCTCTTCTAATACACCCAAGTTCTTAAAATGACTATTAACTTGTTTACTAAATTCTTTTAGCATTTTAAAAGCTTGACTAGATCCTACAAGAAAATTGCCAATAATGCAAAAGAATAAATTTTGATTTTTCTTGGTGACTATGTGTTTAATAACAATCCGTTCTTTCCTTATTTTCTGATTTGTTAAACAAATTTTCTTCAAACGCCATGAATTTCTAGGATTTATACTTCTCATTAGCTTTTCTACAAAGAGTACTATCTCAAAAGAAGGATATTTCTTTTTATTAGAACAATAAAGTATATCATCCTCTAAAATAATTGAAAAGCCAGATATCATAGGGAAAACTTTATAAGGCTAAAATCTCATTTAAATTGTTGTTATAAATGTTAAAATAATTAGATAATTTAATTCTTTTTAATTTTTTCAAAATCAGGATCTTGACCGATTACCCTCCCAAGTTGAATTAAACTGTTCTCAATCTGCTCAGCATAATATACATAACTCTTTTCATCCTTGCGGAAAGATATATCTGCTATAATTAAAGGAATTTTCTTTCCTTACTTAAAGAATGGATAAGAAGCACATGTATTATCACATGGAGCTGTAGGTATGATTATTCCATCAAATTGAAACAGGTTATCCAATGTCATACCCATTGGTCCCTTTTGAGCAGTGCAGGTACGAAATGGATGTCCCCAATTTCCCATCAAATCATAATATTTTTCAACACCATGTAATAACATTGTTGCTAAATAATAGCCTGTTCCTTCAAGACATACAGGAACACAATCAAAACATGAAAGATATTCAGTAGGAATAGCAAAATGATATCCTACTATTGGAAGTCCTTCTCTTGCTTTTTCGATATATCTTTCTAAAACAGATTTCACTTTTTCCACACCAATTCTTAATGCGGGTTTCCCATTTTTAGGAAGTATGCCCTTAACTAATTGATCTGTGGTTGATAAAGCTTCATATAACATCCTCATAGGGATAACTCTATTTTCTAAAACAAGAGATTTTTCCATTTTCATTCACTTTCTCTTTTTAATTGAATTTTCGTATCTTAAGAAATCATTTCAATAAAAGCTTCAATTCTCGTTTGAAGGCGAGTAGTATCTGCTTGGAAGAATTCTCGATCAATATTCAAGATAGGAAGGTCTAACTCTTTTAACTCATGTACATAAAGCATGTTATCGCAACCATGCAAATCACAGTTGTTAATCCTTTGTAGAATAATACCATCAACTTTTGCCTGTTTTATTTCATCTTTAAGGAAATCTAATCGTCTTTGATGATCATCCATCATTCTAGGGCAAGACATTCTGTAATAAAGCCTTTTTGAAATACTTTCTAAAGGATTATTTCTATCCTCTAATCTCACATCATCTAAGAAATTTCTTGTCCCAAAACATAAGAAATCTGATACAATAATGCCACCAGAATCCTCAATCAGTTTTGTAAAATTAATATCATCAACTTCACTTCCAATAAGCATTACTCTTTTAGAATCTGTTTTTAAACCCTCACTATCTTTTAATAAATTTAAAATTCGCTCTAATTCTTGATTAGCAATATCTTTTGGAACTGAAGAATTAGCCATTGATATTTGCAAAGCCTCAGTTCCATTAATTTTTGGAGAATCTCGAATTCTATATTTATGAATTTCCCTTAAAAGATGTCTATTCTTGTTATAAATCTTAATAGAATCAAATAGCTCTTCATCTGTTATTGTTTTAAGATTATAATTTTTCTCGATTTCTTCTTTTAATTCCTCAACTTCTTTTTTATACCATTCAAAACCTTCATCTGTAATTATATGTGGTAATGAGATATAAAATCTTGGTACTTTTTTTTGAAAAGATTCTCTATTGAATACTTTTAAATCAAATAATTCAAACATTCTGCGTGAATGATCACAGGAATTACAGATAAAAAGACCATCTAAAAAATCATATAATCCCCGTAAAGCCATATCTAATGTAGCCCTTACAAATAAACATGTAAATCGTACCATATAAACATCTCCTAAATCTGTATCTTCATGCCCAGTTGCTTTGATTCTAAATGATAGTAAATTAGCAGCATGTAATAATTCTTCTGGGATATATGTATAATAATGCCCGACTATTTTCTTATTGCTTTTCTGCCAATCTTCAAGATAGTGATTCTTAATAGAATTAGAAACAGCTAAAAATGGATCCTTGTTTAAGTTCATTTTTATAAACCTCACTTGCTTTTTTTGTAAACTTCATGCTTTCCAATCATTAGGCATCTTACTAATTTTAAAGCAGCGATATAAGAACCCTTTATTCTTATTTTTCTTGGAATAATATACTTTAGTAGCTTCATCAAGCCATATAAATTATTTTTAGACCTAACAATTTTACTAAATACATTTAATACCTTTTCTTCCTTCACATTTACTATAATTTGGGATACAGGATTTTGAGATTTTCCTGCTCGAGTATCGAAATTACTTCTTTCATCAGTTAAAACGAATGTTATATACCCATCTAATGCATTAAATTGGGAAATTTAGATAATAAAAAAAAGAAATTAAAATAAATAATAAAAATAAAAATTATAATATACAAGATCCGTCATGTTGCATCATTTTTATGTTCTGAAACTGCTCTTTTTTTAAAGATTATTCCTTTTTTCTTTAAAGTATATGTTGTTACAAGAGCTACTGCTATAAGAGATGGAATTGTAGTTGCAATTATGATAATTAATAAATTATTATCTTGTGTTTTATCGTCATCACCATTTTCAACAGTTTCCACAAGAGTTAATAAGAAAATTTCTACATCATTATCCGTTATTTCTAACTCAGTACATTTAGATTCATTGTTGAAAGTCCATTCAACATTAATACTATTTGATATATTATAATAGCGTATTTTGTAAATTCGTTCACTTATAGTAATTTTAATCCCAAAATCAAATATGCCCTGATTTACAAAAAAATTCGTTAGACCAACATAGAAACCATCTTGTAAGGTCGAAGGAATTAGCAATGGAATATTAAAAACTGTATCATATAGTAATGTTTCATTTATAGAGCTATTAAAAGAAATAAACATTTCATTGTTTAATATTACATCTGTAGATTTATCTGAATTATTGTATGCTTGAAATATACAATCAATTTGGGACGTTTCTTTTCCATCTATACCTGTCAATGTATTTATACTTTTAATTTCTAAATTATAATAAGAATTCATTGGGAGATAACCATATGTAACATCACTATTAGCTACACTCCAATTAAAACTATCTCCAACATTAAAGTTCCATTCTATTGCATTTGAACTTTGATTTAAATTCATTAATACGTTATAATATGGAATATTTTGAGCAAAAATCATAACAATTATAAAACTTAAACCTTTGAATTTAATTATTTTAGTTCAGCTCCTATTGGGTCCAATTTCTATTCCACTTCTTGAGAAAAAAACTTTCTTGAGAAAAAAACTTTATATACTATTATGTCAATTTATTATTTAAATCTTTTTAAAAACAATTTTATTATAATAAGAAATCTAATATTGGGCATTAATACCTTTTAGGTCATACTAAAACTTTTTTTCTTTTACTTATTTTGTA
>JAHLWP010000076.1 GCA_019057865.1 Promethearchaeota archaeon | reverse complement strand
ATCCCAACACCTAAGACAATAATTTGTGAAGAACCTCATATGGCATTAGAGGCATTTGAAGAATTAGGGAATGATTGTGTGCTAAAACCACTTTATGGGTCTAAGGGAATAGGAATAACAAGATTAAATGATAAAGGGTTTGCAGAAAATGTCATATATTCTCTTGGTCAACTCAATGAAGTCTTTTACTTACAAGAATTCGTTGAACACTATAATCGAGATATCAGAATCCTAGTTTTAGGCGATAAGGTGGTTGCAGGTATGTATAGGGTTGGTGATAGTTGGAAAACAAACCTTTATACAGGTGCTAAACCAGAGCCATTAGAAATCACTGATGAACTAGAAAGCCTTGCTATAAAAGCAGCAAAAGCAGTTAAGACAGAAATTGCTGGCGTAGATATAGTAGAAAGTGAAAAAGGACTTCTTGTTCTGGAAGTGAATTCAATTCCAGGATTTATAGGGCTACAGAAAGTAACAGAGGTAAATATTGCCAAAGAAATTATATTATATTTTCTAGAAAGTGCAAAAATTTAGAGCCTTTAATTAAAAAAAGATAAAAAATTTTAATAGAACCTAAAAGATCTTTTTACTTAGAATAATTTAGAGAACTTCAATTAAGCCAATTAGAGCAGCGATAATTAATAGTATACAGGCTATTATACCCCCAGCAAAAATAACAAGTAATATCCCTAATACGAATAAAAATAACCAGTGAAAAGGGAAGGGATTATCAGGTTTGATTGCAGTATATATTGTAATAATCGAAATAACAATTCCAATAATTGCATAAACTAATGTATTAAAACCTACATATCTAGGAAAGTATACATCTAAATCAGCAACTCTATTTGCTATTATGATAATTTGACTTGCTAGAGCTACTAGGCCTCCAATCACAGTCAAAAATTTCATTATACCTTCGTTTTTGTAATGTTTTCTTGCCATAATATATCATCTTTTTAGAAGTAATAATTTTTATAAAGATTTTAAATTATATAAGCATTTAATATTTTCTATTCAGAATTATCAATACTATATTCTTCTATAGCAACCGATATTATTAATATAGACATCCAAACATTTTGGTCTTTATCAAAGAACATAAGCTTATTTAATTTTAAAAAGTATCTAAGTTATATGACATTTTCGATTGTTGCTTACGATCCTAAAAATAATGAATGGGGTGTAGCTGTCCAATCAAAATTTGTAGCAGTAGGTTCCATAGTTCCATATGCTAAAACAAAAGTAGGAGCAATAGCTACTCAAGCCTATGCTAATACTAGTTATGGCCCAAATGGGTTAGCATTATTAGAAAAGGGTCTAACAGCTGAAGAAACTATTCAAAGATTGATAAAAGATGATGAGAAAAAAGAAGAAAGGCAAGTAGGAATAGTTGATTCATTTGGAAATGCAGCCTCATTCACAGGTTCAGAGTGTTTTGAATGGGCTGGTCATATTGTAGGAAAAAATTTTTCTTGTCAAGGGAATATTTTAGCATCGGAAGAGGTAGTTAAAGCGATGGCTAAAGCTTTCGAAACAACTCGAGGAGATTTAATAGAAAAATTCTTTGCTGTCTTAGACGCCGGACAAGAAGCGGGTGGAGATAGAAGAGGAAGGGAATCAGCAGCTGTTCTTATCGTAAAAGAAAAAGGGGCATATGATGGAGGCACTGATAACTATATAAATATTCGAGTAGATGAACATCCGACACCAATTAAAGAGTTAAAGAAAGTATTTGAAATTTATGATATGTGTTTACTTCTTAGAGATGATCCTAAAGATCTTGTTAAGTTAAAAGGCGATAAAGTAAAAATCGTTAAGGAAAGGTTGAAGCTTGATGGATTTTATGAAGGAGCAATTGATGATAAATATGACGAAGTAACAAAAAAAGCACTGAGGGATTGGTTAGGGACAAATAATTTTGAAGTCAGAGAAAGAGATGATGATTTCATGTGGGGTAGTTTATATAGATATATTTTAGACTTAAAAAAGAGTGGATAATATAGTATTATTCCAATATATATTATCACGATATTTCATATATATTTTAAATTTAATTTTTGTAAACCCTATGTGATTGATGATAAAATTATCAGATATAGAACTGAATTAAAACTTGCCAAAACCTTAGCTAAGAGAAAATATGCAGATCAAAATCAGTATGAGAATTTAGCAATCAATCTAGAAAAGATATTAAAGTTCTATGAAGATCTAAAAGTTTGGAAAGACTTGTCTTTGGATTAATGCTAAATCAATTTGATTCTTTATATATTTTCTTATTAATCCATGGTAGTAATGCACAAATTACTGCTTGTGTTAAAATTTCGGTTCTTTTTATTCTATTTTTACTTAAGAAACTAATAGCACCTAATTCATTTTTTAAATTCATATTTTCAGCAAGTCTTCCCATAATTTGACCAATTTCTAAATCATTGTTTTCTAGAATTTGATCAATAACAAACTGAGGATATTCAAAAGCGATACCCGAACCTAAGGAAATTTTCTGATTTTCATCAATTATAGCACAAAATTGAAAGTCCATATATCCAGTTCTAGTATGGGGAACTGGAACTAATCCTGCCTCAATTCCTATTCCAAAAATATTACTTTTCTCGTTTAATTCATTTAAAAGATAATCTAAAGCGGTTTTAGCTCTATTAATGGCTCCTTTTAAAATTTTTTCCATTCCAATAGGTTGATTTGAAATTTTCGAGTTTCCTTTTATCTTAAAAACTTCAATTTTTTTAAAATATTTCCCAAAACCTATTTCTACAGCATTAATTTTTGTAGGATTTAAGGATCCGACACAAATTTTAATCTTTCTCATTTTTAAACTTAAATTTCTGTAATTGCTAATAAATTCAAATTGAAGTGGTTTTTCAATATTAGAAAGATCTTATGCATAGGTAACCCAATTACATTTGAAAAAGATCCTTGAATATATTCTATAAATAGACTTGCTTTTTCAGTAATTGCATATGCTCCCGCTCTCCCCTTCCAATCCCCAGATTTGAGATAACACCTGATTTCTTTATCTGACAATTCAAGAAATTTTACAGCAGTACTTTCATAATCAACAACAATTTTAGGATCAATAGATTTTGTGATAGCAATCCCTGTTAATAAATTATGAACATTTCCCGTTAATCTTTTTAAGATTTGGAAAGCATTTTGCTCATCTTTTGCTTTCCCGATCACTTCTCCATTGAATTCTATAATAGTATCTGCTGCTACTATGAATGCATCTTTTTTTCTTTCTAATAAAATAGTTTTTGTGTATAAAGCTTTAGCTTTGGCTAATTCCTTTACAAGTTTAATAGGGTCCCCTATTTTTTTTTTTAATTCCTCCTCATCAATATCCGGACCTAAAATTTCAATTGGAATTTTAGCATCCTTGAACAGTTTGCTTCGATCGATTGATTTTGAGGCTAAAATAATATTTTTCAACAATAATCGCCTTAATTTATTAAATTCTTACCTATATACTTATAAGATTCAATTTTTTGTAAATTTTATTAAGAAGATTATTTTGAACTTAATAATTACAATTGAATGAAAAACACATACATTTAATTAAAGGTGCTAAACAACATAATTTATTAGAGAGAATTTAGTGTCAAATTCAAAATCATGATAGAATATTTTTTTCCTTGGTTTATTGCATTACTAGCTTCTTATTTTTACATTCTATATATATACATACATTTCTCTTATAAGCCTGACTTTTTAAATAATCTTGTTAGTTTAAGTGCTATATATTTTATTTTTATTCATATCCTCCTATTTCTTCTTTTATTGAGTCTAGAAGTAGAGCTTCATGAAATTATTCTTCCCATTATGCTCTTAACCCTTAATGGACCATTTTTGTTAATAAGTATTTTAATTTCACTATCCACTGGATTCGCTTATTTTTATAAAAGGGTTTCTAAAAAAGATCTTTCAGATTTGGGACAGAAAATTGAAAAAAAAATAAAAAAAAATAGAAGTAAACTTAGGAAAGATGTTTATCGAAAAATTAACCATGTTTTAATATTTGTTGTATTATTAAGTGTTTGGAGTCTTGGCGTGTATATTGCAAAATTGTATTCAGGGACAACAGAAGGTATGATTCCTGAAGAAAATAATATGTTGTTGCTATATTTTAAAATTTTATTTAAACCAAATTCAATTAAACAGGTTCTGTTTAATTTTGGATGGTTTTACTACGCATTATTTTTCTTTTTTTATATGATTTGCTTGTTTATATTGACAAATGAATTTACACGAAAATCTAAAAATCTCTCATTTCCATTTAACATTTTTTCTAAATTTTATCTCACTGAAGAGGAAAAAAGAAGTTATGGTACTTACCTTTATTTTACAATAGGGCATATGTTTGCTTCTTTCACGTGCCCTCCAATGGTCTTCTTTGCAATCTTAGGAATGAGCTCAATTAGTGATTTAATGACCAGTCAAATTGGAATTAGATTTGGTAAAAGGCATATTTCATGGAATCAACACAAAACTTGGGAGGGGACCATTGCTGGTACAATTGTATCATTTATAATTTGTAGCTTTTTCATGGGATTTTACTGGTCATTAATTTTTTCTTTTGTTTTTTTAGTTTTTGATGTAATAACAAATAAACCACTAAATTTATCAGATAATTTATTAATCCCAATTGGATCTAGCATCGTATACTTGATAATACGATTCATTTTTAGTTTTAATTATTACTCAATTATTTTGGCATGGATTTAATAGAAAAGAATAAATAGATATAAGATTAATAAAAATTTTTAAATTATTCGACTTTATTGGTTAACATCATGTTGTTGTATTTACCTACTACTTTAATCTTTTTTGGGTATACAATCATTACATTTATTTATGTTATCAGAAACAAAAAAGAAAAGATTGAAAATCACTTATTCATAAATGAACTTCTAATAGTAGCATTACTTTTAATAGCAGGAATTTTATTTCCTTTTATGTTTCAATTTCATTCCCCTAATCTGTCATCAGAGTCTTTGAATTTCATGTGGCTTTTTGCTTCTACAATTTTTCTGGTAGAAATGGGAATTTTATTTACCATTCTGATTTATAATGCTATAATCTCTAAAAGAAATCCTGATATTATGGAAGAAAGAGATTATAATAAATATTGTGAAGAATTCAACAAAAACTGGGTAGACGATTTGAAAAGCGAATTAGGGAGAAAATTTTTACATTTATTTGCTACTTTTATAATCTTCTTTTTTTGGACATTGGGAGTCATTCTCAAAGATCTGGGAATTTTAAGCAAATTTGGGTTGGATAATTATAGTTTTACATTTTGGTTAATAATTATAGTTGGTTTTGGATTTATATTTATGTTTCAGATTGCAGATTTAGCACGATTAAATAGATTTTATATGATTCCCAATTGGGCTAAGAGATGGTACTTAGACATGAAACAAAATGAATTACATACATTTATAGCTTCAACATCTTTAGTTTTGTCTTTTATTCCTTTTATTTTTACTCCATTCCCTATATTTGCTTCTGTAGCTTTAATAACTACGGGAGCAGATGCGGCAGCCTGCATAATAGGAAAAAAGTATGGAAAACATAGCCTTAGAAAAACTTCTAATAAAACAATTGAGGGTTTTATTGCTGGTGGTTTTACAACATTTTTGATTGTTTTTATAATTACAATCTTATATCATGTTTGGATGCCAGTAAGTATTGTGAAAATTCTTTTAATGGCTACTGTGGCAACAATATTATTTTTATTAATTGATGCGTATGCGAAAAATATTTCAGATAATATTTTAAATCCTTTACTAACTGGATTTGGAATGTGGTTAATATTCATATTATAGACTCTTTCTAAAAGATTTAACCGCCAAAATAGATGTAAATAAATACTACCTGATCTCCATCTTTTAATATAGTATCTAAAAATTTATCATGACGATAACTATGTCCATTTATAATTAGAGCAAGAAGTTTGTTAAATTCTCCCTCCTTTCCTTTTTCCCAGACTAAATCAATGAATTCCTTACCATACTTCTTTTTAAAGAATTCTAATAGTTCTTTTAATTTTAATTCTTTATCAAATTCTAATGTTGTATAAATTTCTTTAGTCACTTCATTGAATGGAGGAGAAAATTCAAGGTGTAGCTTCATTTCTGTAAAACCATTCTATCTAATTAACCTAAGAATTCTAAATTCATTAACTATTAAAAATTTGATGATAATAAAAAATAAAATTAGAATGTTGATTAAAATGCAAAATTATATATAATTAAAAATAATCCTAGTAAGGTGAGATTCATGAAAAATGAGAGTATAGTTAAAAATTTATCAACTATTCTATTAATTTGTACTATCGGACTAAGTATTCTTGCTGGCGGCTTTGTATATTATACATCAAAAAATACTGATAATATTAACCTCAGATACGCAATCGTAACTAGTATATCAATTGAAGAAACTCCGGTAAAAGATGAAGAATCTAGAATTATTCTCCATGGTGAGCTTCCTAATTCATGTTGGAAATTAGAATTTCATGAAACACACATATATACAAGTTATAAATTAGTAGTGATTACATTATGGGCTTCCTATGAGAATGGAGCGTGTTTGACAATTATAGGATACTTCCATTATAATGTTTCGGTAACCTTTCCATCTAGTGGAAATTGGGAGATAGTATGTAATAGAATCTCTATTAAAGTAATAGTTCTTGATTAATTCTATCTTTAAATTTGATGATAATAAAAAATAAAAAAAAAAGAAGAATTATAAATATTACGATGAAATTACATCCCAATTAATTCATACCAAAAAGATGTTTAAACTGAATTTAATTAAAAATTTATATGAGTCATTAACGTTTTATTAAAGTTTTAACAAATAAATTCTAATATTGTAAAGAACCAAAGTCTATATTGATATAAATTAATCAGAATGCTCAAAAATGGCAAAAGTTTTTTATATCTCAAAAAATAATGTTAGAGATGCATGGTTATCTGCTATAGGGCAAGTTCTATATAATGGTGATGATATAAAAACGGAATATGACAAACCTGAAGACCCACCCTCTAAGGATGCTACTGTATTAATTGAAATCAAAGAACCTTTAAGCAATCCAATAATGCGAAAAGATAAAGTTATGAAAATTAGATCTAAATACGACAATTCCTATGAAGTTTATGGTTGTATGGCAGATATTTATTTAATTGGTTCTATTCAAAGCGGTTATATTGAAGAAATCATGGATGGAGTAAATGATCATTATTTATGGGAATCAAGAGTAAGTTTTCCCTATTCCTATCATGATAGGATTTTTAATTATACTCCCTTTTCCTTAGAAGATACAATCCATAAGAATTATGATGTAGGATTTGTTGATAATGAATTTGTAAAAAAACACCAAAAATTAAAAAAAGCTGAAAAAATTACTGAATCAAATATTTGGAAGCTTAAAGAGGGAGTAGAATTTAATTTGGATAAAACTATTTCAGAACAGATTGGAATAGATAAATTACCTATTAGTATTTTTGACTTACCAAGAATAAACCAAATAGAATATATCATTCAAAAATTAAAAGATAAGCCATACAGTCGTAGGGCTCAAGCTATAACCTGGAGACCCCTTGTCGACCCTTATCATGTTGATCCTCCATGTTTACAAAGAATTTATATGCGTATTAAAGAGGGTAAATTAATAATGCAGACAACCTGGAGAAGTCGAGATTTATTTCGAGCATGGGAAGCAAACGTTAATGGTATGATAAGAATACAAAAGAAAGTAGCAGAACAACTAGGTGTAGAAATGGGACATTATTTAGATTTTAGTAATTCCCTTCATATTTATGGAAATACAATTTCAGAAGTGAAAGATATGTTAAATCGCATGAAAAACAAAGGGGAGGAATTTCCTGAAGAAATAGTTGATTTAATATAAAAATTTTAAATTATTCTAAGTTCTTTTAATTTCTCTTCTGTAGGT
>JAHLWP010000050.1 GCA_019057865.1 Promethearchaeota archaeon | reverse complement strand
AATAGAATAAGTCACAGTTCATTAGGATTCAGACTTTAAAATCCTTTGATACTGTATATATTTTTAAAATAAAAGAACTTAAATGCTTAAGTATACATTTTAACCATAGAAATAAGATAAAAAACCATGACTCCTGCCTACACCCTGGATTTTTGTCTTTTGGTAGTGTAAGTTTTTACAGTCTGATTTCACCCTCATCCCCCTATTAAGATTTTTGGGGACCTGTACTTAAGTCTTGTTGGCAGGACAAGACCTACTATTTTATAAGTAATAGTGGATGTAATTTTGTTTCTTACAATAGAATAGAAAAAGAAAAATATGAAAATAAAAAAAAAGATAATAATTATTAATTTATTTTGGTTGCTTAACTGTAAAAAATTGCCTTTTCATTAAAATTAGATAAATTACACCTACTACTATGAAAATAATAAAAATATATCCCAATGAAATCGCTGCTTCTTTTTCTCCAAGCTTCATTGAAATGAGGATATACTCATAAATAACATCTCCATCATCATTTTTAATTTGGTATTTTTCTTTCACTCCGACATCTTCATTAAAAATATACCAAATTTCAAAAGGCTCATACCAAATATCTGAATAGATAACAGTGTTATTCTCAGCTGAATAACCTAAAGGAAAGGTTGTAATGTTCAGTAAATAATCTCTTAATGGAATGGGGAAGAAATGAGAGGAGTGTTCATATACATCAAAATTTTCTGGGCTTCTAGCGATTTCACTAGTTAATTGATCATAGAATAGAAACTCTCCAACTGTCCATATTGTTATTTTAATGTCGAGTATCCATTCAACGCTAGTAGTAGTAATATTCGTTATAATAATTTGTAATCTTGCCCCTGTTACATTAGATTCTCCAGCACCAAGTAAATCTTGCCAATTACTGCCAAAAATGGCAATTACTGCCAAAAATCTCTAATGCATTATCTTCAGGAACCATAAATAAGTTTTTAAGAACTATTTTAAAGAATTTAGAGAAATTAGGGAAAAAACCTTACTATCTATTAAAAACTTACCTGCAACCGAGTCAACCGGCATTCTATATTTATCTTGATGAATGGCAAAAAGATAAGGATTTGAAATATTTTATTAAATTCCTTAAGAAAAGAGTCTTAATTGGAATAAATATATCTCCTGAATTAATGCAAGGAGGGTTTATTAATAGGCTATTAACAAATCCGAGATTTATCTTCACTGAATATAATCGTAAAAAAATTTATGACATTACAAATTTTAAAATAGAAGAATCAAAAATAACTCAGGAGTTTCACAAGTCCGTCACATTAAATCAAAATGCTAATGATTTTTTTAGTGACCTTAATTCTGAAAAGAGTGAAAAAGTTATATCGCAAATAAATGCAAAATTAACGGAGATTATTGAAAAATTGAATCCAGAGTTTTTAAGGACTCTAGTCTAATTTATGGTTAAGATTTCGGTTTGGTTAACCTAAATTTATATCATATGATTCCAATAAAGACTATAATTAATATTTTCATCAATAATTTTTGATGAGAGTATGGACGAAATATTCTTGGTTTTAAAATTGCTCAGTATGAGGAATATAACCAAAACTCATCAGAGTTATTTATTACCGAGTTATCATGCTCTTTAAAAGGGCGGGAAATGGTGATTAATTTGGTTCCAAGTTCAAAAGTTGTATCTCTTTATGGTTAAATTCAGGTTATAAAAATTTGGCAGTTGTTGAAGGGTTTCCTCAGTCGAATAATTCAAAGATCGAGTTCTTGTTTGTATTTTTTATAAACCATCTTAATGAATTTTCAAGCCATTTTTTTGTCTCTGTTTGATTTCTAATGACATCTAATAACCAATCTGATGTTAAAATACGATTACTATTATCATTTTCGACTGATGAACTTAAAGCGATAGTATAATCAGCATTTTGAGCTTCCTTAATGCTTTTTCTTTTAACTTGAAACTTAATCTCTTTATCCTTTTTAAAATTAATTGTCGGATTATTTCCAATTTTAACTTCTGAATCAGAATAATTTATCCCGATTATATCAATATCCGGTAAGGATCCAGCACGCCATGCAGGAGAAAAGAGTCCAGCGTTGTTCAAAATTAAGAAGATTAGAGTTTCAAATTGATGTGGACTTAAAAGTTTGAACATTTGATATGACTCTAGTTTTTTTGAATAATCCCTCTTTTGCTTTAAAATTTTTTTTATTGCTTGAATTATCCCCCAATAATCTTTCTCTTTAATCTCCCTACAAGTTCCCCTATTAAAATATTGATTTACATTTAACGTTCTTAATATATATGGAATGTCTTTGTCAACTATCTCGACAATTTTAACATGCATGATTTTTGGCGTGCTATTCTTGATATCTTCAATATCATCTTTTTTAATTCCATAATCTTCTAAACTTTTATAAAATCTGTCATATAATTCTACTGGCATATCAAAAACTTCGGTAGCTGGTTCATATATATATACTTTGTTATCATGAATCGAAATAAATTTTACATACTTATTTTCTCCGGCTTTAATGAATTTTTTTATTTGGTCATGAAGGTCTATATTTGTAGGAACTTCCCCATCTTTTTTTCTTAAAGATTCTATCTCATTCTTGGTTAATTCAAAGAGACTCTTACACTTCTCGGTCGTTATTTTTCCAAAATAGATGACCGCGGAGGGCTTTTTAAATAAATTTTCTTCTTTTTTTAACCAATAATTTAACTGACTATTTGATTTGCCAAGTTTAAGGTATAAATATTTCATAATTGAACAGTGTTTACTTTTCTTCTGGTTTTTGTAATATTAATAATTTCACCTGCTTAGTTTAAAAATTTTCTGATGCTTTGCATAAATCCTTTTTGGTTTTGAAATCTTTCATGAAAAATAACGAATTAATTTTGAAGTTAGTGAGATTAAACTTAATTACCACGCCTTTCATTAGAGAAATAGTAAATGTCAATGACCCATTAATAATAAAACCTCTATACTTTTTTTCTTTTTAATTATTAATTAGAAAAATTTAAGTTTGTTTTTAAATTCTAATAATTAATAGATTATAAACGATTTAGATTAAAACAAAATGAAGAGAAATATATGAGCGTAGAATTAATGGTATTATTTATTACAATAATAGGAATAATTATTGGAAATATAATTTGGAGTGTTTATAATATAAGACAGAATAAAAAAAATCGTAAAATACTACAAATTCAATCTAAATTTCCGCCAAAAAAGAGGTTATTTAAAAATTGGTATGTTTTTGCTAAAAATGTAATGAATAAAATTGAGTTTACAAAAAGTCATAAATCAGAAGAACTTACAATTTTAGAGTTTCGTATAAGGAAAAAAGAGTGGAATGGATATGAAGATTTAAATAGCCAAAAATTAACTATCTTAAGATTAAAAAAATTTTATGAAGATGCTCAAGAATTATGTGGATATAGATTTATTAATTATGATTTTAAAGAAGTTGATGTAGTTCCTACTTATGGAACTGTCCCTACCATTAAAGTCTATGGCGAACAAAATCCATCTAAAGTATTTTACGATGATTGTATTATGATTCCTAATTATTCGCTTTCAAAGAAACCAGAAGATATTAAAACCGATTTTTTGAATGAAATTATTGAAATTGCTAAAGAAAATGGAATAAAAAAAAGACAAGTGAAAAAGGCTAAATTTTGAACGATTTTTTAAGGGTTAGTATTAATATGACAATAAAATCTGAAAGTAAGGATAAAGAGAGCGCACATAAGGTTGATACCGTAATTTTTTCTAAAAATGATGTGAGTAATATTAATGACTCTAATGGATTTCAAATAGTTCATGGAGAAAATAGAGATGGCGCCCGAATTAAAGGCGAAAAGCGGGTGGTTTATTGTACTCATTTATTTGAATTAAAAGCTAAAAGGGAACGCTTCAAGCAAAGGGTTCTAGAGGATTTTCGACTTTTAAGAAAAGGGTCTTCTTATTATAGAGAAGTAAGTCCTGAATTATACTCTATTTGTTATTTCTATTGGAATACGAGTAAAAATAAAATCCATAAAGATATTATAAAGGGTATCGATGAACTTTTTACAAAAACTCTTCATGATCCAAAAATAATTTTTTATTTATTAGTTGGTCCTTCACATATCTGGTCTAGCCTTGTTGCATCACAGGAGAACTTATTACAATATGTAAATAATCAAAAAATATTACTTATGACTTAAAATCTAGTGAGTGTTAATCAACAATGACAAGAATTATTAAGTTTGAAGCACTTTTAAAACGGTATTATAGTCCAAGATTAGCTGATCTGTTGTTGCATTTTGATATTGAAAAAGAGACTGTGAAATTCATAAAAGATAAGGTTGCGATAAACAAGTTTCTGATTGAATTCAAGAGAAATATAAATGAAGGCTGTAAAAGACCAGAATGCATTCAGGCCTTTGGAAAGGGTTTTCAAGAACGACCTATGGAGATCCCGGGAGGAAATGTCACTTTAAACTTTAAAGGTGGCGAGATAGCTGCTTTGATTATGGTGGTTGGAGAGGCTGCAGGTCCAGGCATTTCCACTCATCTGAATTTAGCTTATGGACTCGTAAATCTCCACATAAGAAATGATGGAAGATGGGCTGAGAAAGAAAACAATCAAATCTTTGAGCAATTGGAGAAAGAAGTAAGTGATGAAGGGCTTGGCAACTTACGATATAAAAAGTATAAATACTGGGAAAAAAGTTCCAAAGCGAAAAAATTAGAAAAATACAGAAAAGGCATTGAGAATCATAATCTCTGGGAATACTTCGCCGAGATCTTTGGAATTCGCTTCGAATTTATCAAGAATAACATATACATTACAGATTTATGTAAATGTAATGCGAAAAACAATCAAAAATGGAAGGAGTGCTCTGAAAGCTGCATTCAATTTCTCTATGAGGAGGTTCAATTAATTACACCCCTGTTAATTATTTTCCTCGGAAAAGAATCCCAAGAACAATTTACAAATTTATTAAAAAAGAAAGGAATGAAAATTACAGCGGGATTATTAAATGACATACAAGTCAACATGTCTAAATATTATGAAGATTTCAAAACCCTAAGGTTATTTAAATCTTTTGAGATGAATGGGCAGCAAGTCTTTATAATAAATATTTATCATAATAAATGGCTAATTGATTTTTTAAATGAAGAGAAAAAAGCACTTGTAAAGAAGTACATAAAACAGTGTAAGATATTCATGAAGGAAGTATGTTTGCCTTTATTAAAGACTGAGTTATAGGAATGTCATTTTAAACACCACATACATGGTAAATTCCCATATTTCAGTTTAGAGAAATAAATTTATGTTAAGGGTAGTTTACTAAAATGATTTTCTATTTAATTATCTATCTCAATATAATAATCTTTATTATAATTTATATCTCCAGATGGGATTAAAATTAATTCGATTATTGCTTTAGTGATATATTTGTACAATAATGGATATTTCGATTCTACTATTTCTTCTTTAAGGTTAGGGTCTCCATGAGCAATTGCATTTCTAATTTTGCAAAATGTATCTGGAGGATTACCACAGAATGCTTTATGAATTCTTTGCCGATCATTTTTTACTTTTGAAATTAGTTTTGAAATTCTTTTTGCTGCTCGGCTTGCATTCTCCTTTTCTCCTTTAAATAATGATTCGAAAACAACCGTTAGAATTAGAAATTTATGCGGAAGTTCTGCCAAACTAAAGGTTGTTTGGTGATATCTCAAGGCTAGGTATAGTATCTTCATATAGCTAGCTTTTGGATGCCTTTTCATGTCAAGTAAAGATAAAAAAGTTTGAATACAGCTTTTGAATTTCCTTTGCTTCAATATTGAAGGATTTCCTATTTCTGATAATAAATATTTAATATAAAATAAATTAAATTCAGAATGAAAATCTCTTAAATCCTGAAGAGGTATATGAACGGAATATGGGTTAATGCATAAGTGAGAACCTGAATTTTAGGGAGGTCTAAGATATTTTTGGTAGCTTCTTCTATAATTTCAAGTAATAACGTGGATAACTTCAGATTATCGACATAATACGTAGCGCTTTTATTATGATATTCCAAGCATATGATTTCTTCGGTACTGATTATTCTCACTTAGGTATTGTGAATTGTTCTTAAAATCATCTTGTAATCCCAAATAATATCATCTTATATAAAGAAAAAATATCAATTAAAAGAAAAAGAGAGAAATAAATTACAAAAATTATAAAAGTCATTTTATTGGTAAAAAAATAATTTTTTTTAACACAGTCTTGCTTTAAATAAGAATAATTTTTATTTAGTACCGTCAAAAAAGGTATCTCTTTTCTTAGCATATCTCTTTTCTTAGCATCGTTGTAAACCCATACAGCTAAAATTATTGCTAATACATAAATAATGATTATTATAATAATTACACTTAGCCATGAAATTGTAAAAATAGTCTCTTGAAAAATCATTTTTATTCCTCATTTATGTCTTTTTTAATATTTTAAAATTATTCATTCTTATCATACCGACAAAAAATTTAAATGTTTACTTCACTTCCAATCAAATTAAAAGAAATCATATAATATTCTTTCTTCTTAAATCTCTGATATATTCACTATAAATATAAGAGCATTTAATATAATTTAGAAATTGTTTTTTATTATCCATGTGCAATTCATGAGTCATATGGTGAATATTATCCTCATAAATCATTTGTCTTTGGCCACCTCCGCTTATAAAAGTCTTTATCTGAGGAACAAACTCGCCATCAATCGTAAGTCCAAACCAGAGATCATTTGATTTTTCAGGAATTGGTCTAAATCCTTTATTTTTTAGACCTTTTATAACAATTCTTCTTCTAAGTTGAGTCATTTATTCAAACCCATTTATTTATTTCATGAGAAAGTTTCTAAAAATTTCCTTCGATAATCTTCTGATGATTTTGTAAATCTGATTTCAGGATTTGAATACATTTCAATAATTGCTTTAATTCTTCTATATAAATCTTGAATCATTTCATTATAAGTAGAACCTGTTGCATAAAGATCATAATTCTCATTATGAGCAAAAATAGCGCTATGCTTATATTCAAGTTCGAATTCAATGGGATGTTTGAACTTTAGATCTTTCAATTTTGATAATTCTATGCTTTTAATTTTTTCAAACATAGTTAAATTAGCAATGACTTTCTGATGTGAATCATATTCTCCAGAGATTTTTATAATATCACGGTCATACAATTTATTTAGAGGTGGTTTATAGCGTTTTATTCTTTTTTCCTCAATCTCCTTTCTCTTTTTAGCAGATGGCTCTAGATTATATGTAAATGATGTGAAGGGCACATTTGGTTCATTGGAATGGGTAGAGATTCTATCTTTTATGTTTCCTTGTCCTGTATAGACCATCTCTCCTTTTCTATTAAAAAGATTATAGTTCCCGTCTTTAGAGGGAAGATTTGAAAGATTTTCCTTTTTTTTTTTAATTTTTTTGGTCATATTTAATAGGATTATCATTATTCTTTTAACTCTTATTTTAAACCCTTTTCCCATAATGATTCAAGATTATTGGGATATTTAATAAGTTCAGTAGCAAGTGCTCTTATCTTATCAAATAATATATTTATATCCACTGGCTCTGTTTCTATAATTCTACCATCAATGTTAATTGTATCTACAAATTTTTCATACCAGTCATATTTCGATAACGCTTCAAAAGTCTCCTTTAATCCATTTATAATATTTAATCCATTTCTGATTATGAGTGATTTTTTATTTTCAAATTCTTCTTTATTCATAATTTTTTATTATTTTTTCTTTATATTCAAGAATCTAAAGATTTTCCCTTTTCTAATTAATTTTTTTGTAATATTTAGCTCCAAATTTTTTAAAGAAAACACCTACATTTTATTATTCTTTTCATCAATAATATATATGTCTGGCTTACCTGGATTACCATCTCTAACCACTTTACAATTCTTAAATTTATTTAGACTTTTCAGATATTTCTCATACTCAATTTCAAAGAACTTTCCTTTCAGATTATTAATTGAACTCTATACTTTTGAATTAATTTGACTAATAGCTTGGATACTAATTTCTTCTTTTTCGGCTATTTCTTGATAAAGAGTACCCTTCTTTATCTCCATATAAATGTCAAAGTCTCTCTCTTTATTTCTCCAACCTATGTTTGGTTTAATGAAATTGAGAAGATCTTGCTGATAATTCTTAAATTTGAATTTTTTATAGAAGTCCATCTCACTACTCTTATATTCATCCAATTGAAACAACATATCTTTCAATTGCTGGGAAATCAAATATCCATTATCTAATGCCCTACAACATAAATACAAGGATTTATTAGTTTTCATATTTTCTTCCAGTTTACCTAAATTTATCAATTCACTCTTAATTTGTTCTAAAATCTGTTTATTTTTTTCTAATGTATTAATTAATTGAATAGGATATTTTTTATAGAATTCATACTCTGATGGATAATAATCAATACTATCCATACCTTTATCAGTAATTTCGTCACGATATTTATAATACTTAACATTCCCCTGATTTTTATAACATAAAATTTCATACCAAGAATTTGGTTTTACATTGGTTGATTTTTTCATTTGAATTAAATTTTCACTCATAATTAATTAAATTATTATTTATATTTAAGAATCTAACTGTTTGAATGTTTAGGCTCATAGAATTCACTCAAAGTTGAATATAATTAACCATAATTAACTTTTAATTTATTATAAGAGAAATTATAATCTCCATCTTTTTAAAGAATTTGGAATAATATTTTTATCTTGGTTGTTGAATATATTATATAGGATTTGATTGCAGATTAAAATAGAAAATTATTTTATTAATAAATTATGACCAAATGTATCGAAATAGAGAAATTACGAGAAAAATCTGAATTTGAAAATATTAAATATGAATTAAAGAGCTCTAAAATTCTTAAAGAAAAGGATTGGAAGGATAAAATAGCTAAGGAAATAATATCTTTTGCCAATCGAAATGGTGGTAAGATAATAATTGGTCTTCAAAATGATGGTTCTTTTGATGGAAAAAAAGATTATGATGTAGATACCCTGAAAGGTGATATTGATAATATTATTCATAATAAAATAAGCCCAATCATAAATTATAATTTTGAATTTTTGGAATGTGAGGAAGGAGATTTATCAATTATAACAATTGAAAGGAAAAAAGATATTCCTCATGCATTTATAATTGAAAGAAAGGGACCTGAGATTAAAAATCGTATTTATTATATTCGAACACCTTTTGGGAAACGCTTAGTTTCAGATAAACAATTATATTTTTTATTTAATGAAAAAGACCTAAATAATATTGACCCAATCAAGAAAATTGAAATAAAGCCTGATTTAGAATTAATTAAAGAATATTTAGATATGATTAAGAATTCACAGTTATCTTCTACGAATATAGTGCCAATGCTAAATAAAATTCATAATGTATTTGCACAAATTTTAGTTAAAGAAGATTTTACTGAAAATGAGCTTGATGTAATCAACAAATATGTCGAGAGTGTAGATAAATATATTCTAAGCAAAAATAATGATCTAATAAAAAGAATTATTCTGGGAACAGTTAGGATGTTAGTTTTAAAGCCTAAATTTTCAGAACTAGTAAATAGTGTAAATTATCACAATTTTAAAAAATTATATGAAAGTGGATATAAAAATAGTGATATTACTCTAATTTTATACAAATGTGGATATTTTAAAAGCATTTTAACTGAGATATATAAAGCTATTGATAAAAAAGATATCTATACATTACAAAATTTTAGAAATTTATTAAATTCGACTAATATTGAAGAAAATATAATTCCTATTATTAAAGAATTAAGGTTGAAGAAGGAAGAACTTAGTTCTAGTTCGGAGACGAATTTAATTGATATGATAGAATTAATAATTAGTAATTTAGAGTCATTACATAAATAATTTCTCTTAACCAACGCAATTCGTAACTGAAAAATAAAAATACATCCATTTCTGTTGAACTAACTAAAATAATCAAATCAGACTAAAAATATCTATAATCTATATCTTATTTTTATCAGAATATTCATATTAAAATTTGATGATTTCTTATGGTTTTATCGAAGAGAGAAAGATTCTCAAAATAAATTAATTTTTTTTTGAAGTAGCAACAATTTTGATTGATTATAAAATAGATTTGATATTAGAACAAAAAAAGGTGAGTGAAAAAAATTGAAAAGAAAATATCTCTTAGGAGTTTTGTTGTTTCTATTTGTATTTGCATTTGTAATTCCAGTTAGAGCAACTAAGACAACAAAATTAAAACCAATAGAAGATGCTTATATCAACGATTTTTTTGCAAACGATAATTACGGAGCATCTGATTATCTTGGCGTAGGAAGGATTATAATTAGTATCAGAATTTAATATACTTTTTAAAATGAAATTTAATGTCGCTCAAAAAGGAAATAACTTATCTCCTTTTTCAGATTTAAAATCTGCACTTACCTACTTCAAAAAAGGAAAAATTAAGGAAGATTCACAACATTAAATCTTTTACAGCATTTCTAATTTTTTTTCTTGCTTCTGTATTTCTAATCTCATTTAAAAAGGATTTAATAAAATTTTGTGGTTTTTCTTGCTTTAATATAAATAATTTTCTAAGTAATGCTATATGTTGATATAGATTATGAAAAAATATTCTGATTCTCATTTCTCTAAAATCTTCACCATGTTTTTCCTGATTTATGAGTTGTTTATCTGCATTCATACATCTATTTCTAACATCTACTAGAGGAATATCATTACAAAAAGGACAATTACAAGCAAAATCTTGAAATCGGTCACTATATAATCCTTCATATCGTAAAGGATCAGAGTGAGAAGTAATTTCTAACTGTTCATCAATTAAGGGGATATAAACTTGAGATATTCTATCTGTACAAGCCCTTCTCCAAGGTGTAGCAACATCACAACTTTCAATATCATAATATGCTAAGGCAAATATTTTTTTCCATCCACCTAAACCTAATCCATGACATAAGACATTCCAATTAGATTTTCTTCTGAAATTATTAAAAAATCTTAGTGTTTGATTTACTTTTTTAAATCCTTGATTAGCTATTCCTGCTATTCCGATATAATCAATTTCTTCTTGATATTTTGAATGTAATTTACTTAATTTTGATTTAAAATGTTCTAGATTCAAGGCATTAATAGGTATCATTAATTTACTCTCCTTTTGTTTATTTTGGATGGAAATTTCTAATAGTTGATCATTTATGTTTTCTTTTATGGATTGAGATAATTTATTCCATTCTTCTCGACCTCTAATTGAAACTTCATCTCTAGATGAGTAGCTTGGACCTATATCAAAATTAACATATACATTTGGTTTTCCGTTTTTTATAAAATTGAAATACGCTTCATAATAACGTCTATAACTATTTATTTCTGAAACAGGGAGATTATCATTTATTACTTTATTAAAAATACGATTACCTCCAACATCGAGGAGGATTTTTATTTTACTTACAACCTCTCTATTAGTTAATGTATATTCGGTTAATATATCTCTAATATTCTTCCCTTCATATTTAATATAATCATTGAAAAAAGGATTAGTTTTTGGTATAGTAAAGCCAAATATAAATGAAGAAAAGTTAAATAAAAATGTCCAATGATCCAATTTATTACAGAAATAAGAGAGATTTCTGAATAGATTATCATATTCTCCACGACCTGCTGGCCATCCTATTATTGGAAAAAATGATGGTATTTGAATATCCAAGGAATCTGTCTTTATAGAACCCATAATAATTTATTAGTAATTATTAATTTATAAAAATTTTTTCAAATTTAAAAAAAGAATAATAATAAATTAATCCTTGAAATAATTATGGAAGAAAGTATTTCATTATTCAAGGAATTATTAGATTTTAGTAAACCTAGATTATCAGAATTTTTTCAAAATGTAAATCTACAGGAAAGGCAATTTATTTTTGATGATATATCTGAATTATGTTATAAGTATTTATATTATACAAATGATATTGTTCAAGAAAGGCAAAACTTTTTTAATATAATTCCTTCGTTAAAAAAAGTATGTTCTGGTTGTTATAAGTATTATATGAATCCTCGAAATATATCTAATAAGAAGCTAGATGTTATTCTTGGACGTCAATTCGAATTCTTACTAATTGATTTTCTTAAGGAGAAAGAAGAAATTAATTCTGAAAAAGCAGATAAATCGTATAAAAACTACCCTGATAATTTAGTAAAAGGTGATGATAATGAAATTATATGTTATTATGAAGTTAAATTCTTAACATCTCCTTTTCTCTTAACTTACAAAGTAAGACCTGGAAGAGAATGCTATGAAGGATCAACAACTCTAGATATTGCAAAAAAAATTAAAGCTCAACGAGAAATAATTGATAGCCTTGATGAAGATACTTATTATGTATATTGGTTAGATTATCCATGTGTTAAGGGTGTATTCTTTTGGGATGCAAAAGAAGTATTTAAATATCTAGATGAAGTAAAAATTGAATGGAATAGAAAAGAAAGAGAAGGAGATTTTAAAGGTAAAAAAAAAATTGCAGTGACTAAAAAAATCTATCTACCCCTATTAGAAATGCATCCTTTTTCAGCTTTATATTATATATTTAAAAATAAAAAAGAGACAGCTTTTAAAATTATTAATGAAAGGAAAAAAAATTTTAAAAAACCTAAGAAGAATGTAAGAGTTCAGAAAAGCTTAAATGATTTTTAAAAAAAATCAATTTTAAAAACACACTAAGCCATTAAAAACTAATAAGAGAAAGATGAGGAATAATTTATCAGAGATGGTGATAATTTGGGTATGGTGATAAATCATCCTAACTTTCTCATAAAAAGATATAATAACAACATAATTAAAAGTTATTATACTTTATAAAATCAAATTGCATAACTTACATTTTTTAATAAAATAAGAATTTTAAATTGAATATTTATAATTATTTTCCAGAATGGAATTTTAATTTACTTATTGGATAGGAATACCATAATATAAATCCAAGTTCCATTAATTTTAAATTTAAGATTTGGCTAAAGTCATCTAATTTTTTAATTACATCAAAATCATTCTTAAACTGAATATTAAAGAATTTTAAAGAGTTTTTAATCCTAATTTCAGGTTTAATTGTATTTACTCCTAATTGCATTCTTAAATATTGAATTCCAGCTATTCCAAATCCTTTAAAATCATATTTATTTGATTTATTTTTAAGAAAATCCCTTATATCAAGGTTTATTGCCCAATTATGAATTCTATCAATTTCACCATCAAAATTGTTTATTAAAAAATATACAAAAGTCTTAAATAATTTCCATCTATTATAATCAGAAAAAGGATGAAGGGATTCTAGATTTAAATAGTTCTTGGAAGAAAAGGATATTAGTTCATTATAATTCATCTTTTCAAAATCCTGTAACTTGAATTTTGAAAATTTTTGATAAAATGGGATTAATATATTTCTCAACATTCTTTCATAATTGTTTCTTAAACTAAATATTGTATCAATTAATATTAAAACTAAATTTCCACCAAACCTTTTTAATGAAAGCCATTTGTTAGTTTCTATCCTTGCTATTTCCTTAATTTTCTTCTTTTCACAATTCCATTTGTTATTTAAAACAATTAAGTCATATTCATAAAAATTGATTTGTTCTTCCTTTATTTCTTTAATAAAATCAATAAAACGAGTCTGATATGCCATATAATGACCTTCTATATATGATTAGAAGAACTCATCTATTCTCTTTATTCTTTTCCCTTCAGTCTTTAATCTAAATTTTATAATTTCAACATAATTTGAATTAGTTTCATAACCAATCCAATTTCTTGATAATTTATTAGCTACTACTAAAGTTGTGCCAGATCCTGAAAATGGATCAAGTATGAAATCTCCTTTATCAGTAGTTAATAAAATAATTCTTCTTACTAATTCTATAGGATAAATAGCGGTATGATGAATTTTCTTGTTTTTTATCATTACTGCAACTTCTTTTCCAATACTACCAATTTTACGAAACATCTGCCATACATTAGGTAAAGTTTTGTTATTTAAGTGGATGTAATCTGGTTTATCTAAATTAAAATTTAAATTGAACTTATAATCAGATGATTTACTAAATAATAAAATAAATTCATATCGATCTCCTAAATTTTTTGAACCATAAGCAGATACAGTAATTGGTTTATGCCAAATAATAATATCAATTAATTTAAAACCTATTTTTTCAATGTTAACATAAAAATCATATGGGAAAAGAATCATATTACCTCTTTTCACTCTTTTATTAATATTAATCCAAAGTGAGCCAAAATTTTTTAAAACCCTATAACATTCTTTCCAAACTCTGTTTAATCTTGATAAATATTCAGAATAAGTACTATTATAGCCGATCTGATCAGGATGTTCATAATCTCTTAATTCCCAATAAGGAGGACTTGTAATAATAGTTTGAATTGAATTGTCAGATAGTTCTTTCATAGTTTCACTAGTTTTAATATAAATCTTCGAGTTAAAAGGATTTTTTTCTAAAAATTTCGAACTTTCGGTTTTCAAAATTTTTGAAAATTTATCTCTCCTAACTATTTTAATATCTTCAAATTTTAATTCTATGTTAGTGAAATTATCATTTAAATAATTTGTTTTATTAAATTTATCATGTAGGTATAACACTTTATCATCTTTATCTGTACTAGCTTTAATAATCCTATCTATTACTTCAGAATTATTAAGAATTAAATGTTCAATTATTTTTCCTTTACCATTATCTTTAGTTTTTAACCAGAAATTACTTGGATCTTTTCCTTTTTCATGATATCTACTTACTCGACCTCCTCCCCACTCAACATTTTTCCAAATATGTTTTTCTCGTATAGGATCTTTATAAAATTTATAATTATCTTTATCTTTAGTTAAAAAAATTATATGCGAATAACGGTTTTCTAAATTTATGGAATTTAAAGGATAATCTAAATTATAATAGACAATTAAATTCTTTAATATAAATCCCAATTTCGTTAACTTATTACTTAAAATTAAGGGTAATGGAATTAAAGAACCATTAGAAACTATATTATTTGAAAAAATCCATATAGTTCCTTGCTCTTTTAAAAGGTTTAAACATTTTCTATATAATTGTAGGATATTAGGTATAAAGTTATGATCATGGTTAATTTTACTAATAATAGTTTGAAAAGGAGAAGATTTCAATTCATTTAATTCATTGAAATTATTATACATTTATCACTAGGGTTATTTTAAGCTAATTCTATTTTTTAAAATTATATATTATTAAATCTAATTACTTTAAATTTTGATTTTCCATATTTTAAATTATTTAATTCAAGCCTTCTTTTAATGAGATCAATGTAATTTGGATTTATTTCAATACCTATTGAATTTCTATTTAAATATCTTGCAACTCTCATAGTTGTTCCAGAACCAACAAATGGATCTAAAACGATATCATTTTCATTTGTAGTCATCTTAATTATTCTTTCTATCATTGGATCTGGATAAACGCATGGATGATTTATTTTTAATCTATTCTTAGTCATATTGTTTACTCTATTAAAATACCAATGATCAGTAGGATTTCTCCCTTTTTTTCCTTCTAATCTCTTATCTTTTTTAGTAATAAATGGGATTCTGATATCTTCCAGATTAAAGATATAATCATTTAAATCTTTTACAAACCATAAAATTGCTTCCCACCTTCCACTTAATCTTTTAATACAGTTTTGCATATTGTTAAAATGCCAAATAATTTTATTTCTTAAGAAATATCCATTCTCTTTAAATATAAAATATACATATGAATCAAGTGGTGTAATTTCTTTTGTCTTAGTATTTTTTGGGATAGGAGATATATTAATAAGAAAACTCCCGTTTTTTTTTAAAATTCTTCTACTATTTTTAGCAATTTTGTCGATTAATTCCTTCCATTGTTCTAAATTAAATTTATCTTCATAAAATCCTCCATAATCTTTATATAATCCATATGGAGGACTTGTTATTATAGATTGAATACTTTCTGATCCAATTAAATCTTCATTTTTTAACGCTTCTAATGCATCCCCAATAATTAGTTTATGATTTGTTTTTTTTTCGTCGGGTAATTCTATTATACTAGTTTGTTTTAAAGTTTTATCTGTCATCTTATTTCACGAAAATTTGATTATATTTCTTCAATTTATATTAATCATTCTCTATTTTTAATTTTTTTATTAACAACTTAAAATATTTTTGTTTTTTATAAAAAAAAAATTGTTTGGTATACTATAATATATATCAGAGGATATATTTAAATATTACTATTAGTTACCAAAACAAATAAATAACAATTATAATTGTAGTTATTTGATTATTATGGGGAAAAAAATTATCAAACTTCCAGAAGAATTAACTGAACGAATTGATAAATTTATTAATAATAAAGGAAAATCAATGGGATTAGGAAATCGAACTGAATTAACAAAAAGAGCAATTGATGAATTTTTATCAAAACATGAAGATTAGAATTTATTAAATTTTTAACAAAATTGAAATTTTATAGAAATAAATTTCATTTCTCTTTTATTTAAACATATCTTAATATAATATGAAATCTATTTTCAAAAATTGTAGAAGTTTTAATAAATAGAAATTAGCGGAATCTAGTATATTAATTCTTCAAGTTTATCAATCTTTGGTTCTTTTCGAATAATATTAAAAAAATTATATGCTACCCAGGAATCTATTGATCCAATATTTCTTTGGTAACTTTCATTAGAATAATATTTTTTAAAATGAATCTCCGTTTTGTATATCAAGCAATAAGGGATGTAAATTTTTGAACTAAACGGGTTAAATCTTTCAATATGGCTATGGTTAGTTAATATAAGTTGAAATTGCTCGTTAAAATTGAGATCATCTTGTAATATAATAGTATCCATTTCAACTCTTATTGTAACAAGTATAGTTTGATTGTCAAGTACATTTTGCCATTGGTCAAGAAGGGTGTCCAAAATTTCTTTTATCTCAATTTTTTTAAATGCATAATCATTAAAAACTTGATAAAAAAATAAATAATATAATCCAACTATGGAAATTTCTGATGTGCTAATAGTGTTGTGGTTAGAGGCTATTTGTATTAGAGTAAATGGAATAGTAAATAATTTTTTAAAAAGTTTCAATCTCTCTTTTAAGATTTCATTTTTCTTTATAATATTCTGAAAATCTTTGGAAAATGAAGTTCCATCGAATGTATTTACAAAATTCTCAGAAAATAGAATACTATCTTTAAAACAATACTCATTCACTAAATTAATAAATAATTTAAAATCAATGGAAAATGATTTCAATTCTCCCTCGGAGGATCGAAATGATTGACCAAAGGGCTCATAAAGGTCTTTTATACCTTTAATTAGTGCATTTATATCTGACTTTAATAACGAAGTTAATTTTGTCTTTATATCTTCAGTCATAAATAAAATATATTTTTAATCTAATTTAATTCAATTAATTTTCTAAATTCTTCTAAATTTCTAATATTTTCATATTCCTCTATTTCATTAATGTCTTTTCTTAAACTAGGATTATAATTTAAAGCAATTCTCAGATTTGATATCATAAGTGGTTGGATGAATTCTATTTAAAAAAAAAAATTTTATTCTTTTTTCTTAAGAAATATCCGACGTGCGATGATATTATAAAGAAATTCAAGGTAGAAAAAATATAAATTATATACATCTTATTAAATTATGGTCTTTCACATACTCTATTTAATCTGTTTGCTAATCCGGTTAAAGCCCCCAGCAAGTAGGAGAGTTGTATTTCCGAATTTTTCTCCTCATGAACCTCATTTCCTAGATTTTCTTCCATTGCTAAGTTATAAATGCGAGTAATACGATCACAAAATCCTCTATGAATTCTTCTGGAGTCTTTATTTCCTTTCCAAAAAGAGTCTTTTCCACTTCAATTATCATTTTTTTACCTCTCTATTGCTTTACCTAATAATATTATTTTTCTTTAAAAACCAGCTTTCAATTGTAAAGATTTGCCTTACTCCTTCTTTTGAATCATATTGAGAGTGTATGATGGACTTGGGAGTCCACACTTCATCTCCATCATTATATTGAAGAAGTAGTGCTTTCTGAGTCTCACTCGTAATTATAGCCTTTATGCTATTGACTTCCTTTTCTGCGTCTACTTGCTCAACAACAATTAAATCATTATTTTTCCCATTTTCAAAGAATTCTTCAGTTTTTATTGGAACTTGGTCGTTTTTATTTGCTATTTCGAAATCTTTTTTACTCATAGATGTCGTAGCATATTTAATTTTCTCTTTTAGAATATGCTTTAATAACATTCGAAAAATCTCCACTTGAGGAAAGCTGAGCAGCTTTTTATAAGTTCCGATTAACATCCCCTTAAAGAAACTTAAGGTAAAGAAATTGATTTGCGATTAATTATCAGTTTTTATATATAATATTGAAGTACATGATTAAATTCAAACTAAACAGGTCGAAAGTAATGCCAATAAACGATAAAAAGGAGAGCTGCTGTTCCAAATAGAATCAATAAATATATCCCCTGAGTATTAATGGTGAGAGGATATAACATGGTTTCGATAGTTATTGCAAAACCAAACAAAAAAGCAAACAAAAAAGCACCTAAAGTAAAATAGCCTAAAATTTGTTCTAAGGATTGTTGATAATTGATATTATTCTTTAATGATCCTTGATACACGATCTTTCGGTGATCATTTTCTTCGATTCCCTTTCTCACTTTTTTTAAGTAGATCGCGGTTTCTAGTAGTTGGGGATTAAACTTATAATTTAAGGTCTCCCGGAGGGAAATTTCTTTTTGTTTAATTTTATGAAGAATTAAGGGTTTTAATTTATTAGGATCTTTGGAATCTTTTTTAGTTCGCGGAGATAAAAAGGAAAACAGATTAGGGGTTTCAATTATATTACCTTCCTTTAATTGTTCATGAAGATTGGGGACCTCTAACTTACGTAATTCATAATAAGCATTTAATATTTCTTTAAGGTATTCAAACGGTACATCTCCCCTGCTTCTTAGGAATAGGAGCTCGCATTTTTTTATGGTATCGAGCAGCTCTACTGAAAAAATTTTAACCTGTAAATTAGTCTCGAATACATCATTAATAATTCTCATATACTCGAAAATTTTTTCCTCTTTTAATTTATTATGGGGGCGTATCCCAAGTTTGATTCCTATCTCGTCTAAGAGATTGCTTATGAGAATAAATCCTGTGACTGCTATTTTTTTATAATTTTTCGTCTCTTTACAGACTTGAATTAAATGCTTCAATTTTGAATCTAATAAGCAATAGTCCATCATTTTACCCTCTTTTTAACAATATTAGAAGAGTTATGTTCAAATACCTTTGGTGGAAGTTCGCTCTTAATGCGTTGTTTTAGCACCTCTTCGGCTATAAACTTATCCATATCTAACGGTTCTTGAATTTCTTGGATATATTTACCAATTACTTTTTCAACTGTTTGATCCTTTCTTTCAAAATGAGTAATGGTCTGATAATAAAAAATGGAGTAGGGAAACACTAAGACAAAGCCTATTACTTGAGAATAATATCCTATATCTAGTGAGTACACATAGAATAGATTTGCATCATGATCTTCTACCATATTAAAGGGAAAATAAAGTTCATTGGGAAGTAAATATCCTATAGGAAATATAATAATATAAAAACCGACCAGTAAGAGTAAAAATAGATTTAAATATGCATAATTTTTAAGTTTTTGAGGTGAGCTAACTTTCTCCACATCTTTGGTTAATGTAGTAAATGCACAGGAGATTATGATGAACATGAAAAGAAAATGGAGGATTGGAGAGATATCTAAATTATGTGGTCTAAATAGATCATTATAGGTAAACGCATCTAACAGGGGGGTAGTCCACCCAGTAAAATGGTGGTAATTCCATGAAGCAATGAGATCTTTATTTATATTGTACACTTCGAAGGTATACCAATCCAAAAATAACGATATAAAGAGCAAGATGATTCCAACTATAAACAATCCTTTAAATATCTGTCTATTATTATATTTCATTTTCTTAATCCTCTAAAATCAGTAGTCTTCATATATATGCTTTAGTTATAATTAAGTTGAATAATAATATTGCTGGAGTATTTAAAGAAAAAACATCGATTGGCTACAAAATTCAGTGATGGCGAAATGATCTGATCACAATTTGTGTCATAATCATTAAGAATAAGGATTTCCTAAATCAGATAAATTAGAACTCCTTAATTTCCGATGGAAACTGATTTAGAAATGGCGAAAGATTTATAGGGAGCTTTTCCCTTAATTTATTTATGCTAATAAGTAAAATAAGAGAAAAATTAGCTCCCATTAAGATAGAACAATACACTCTAAATAAATTTTTTCCTAATTTACCTGAACCTAAAAATCATAGTCTACTGGCTGAAGTGAAAAGGAGAAAGGCATTATCTATTGATAAGGGTTATACCTTAAGAATGAAAGGAAATGGAACGATATATATTAAAGAGACACACTGTCTTACATGTGGTTCTCGATTGGTGAAAAATGGACATAATGACAGGATTGCGATTTTAGATAACGGGCTTGGGAGACACGAGTTTCACATTCAGAGAAAGCGTTGTCCTCGATGTGGAGAAATTAAACCTGATTATTCGAAGATCGCGCCAAAATATGGCAATTACCATGAGAATTATACACGAAGGACACGGCAACATTATATGGAAGGGTTGATGCCCTCTCAAATTCAGCGAGTGTTTAAAATTGATTTTGGTATACAGATTTCATTAACTACACTTGTAAATTGGATAAATAAGGTTGCTAGACCGCTTAGAAAGATGTTAAAAGAGACACCTGTGCCTTCTAGCGGATATTGGGGATATGATGAGATCCATTTAAGAATTAGCAAAGAACGGATGTATGCTATAGATACGGTGGATATAAATACCCAATTTGTGCCAGTGGCTAAAATTTCAGAGCATATGGGGCGCAATGAGGGCAGGGAAGTGTTAATGGAAGGAAGGAGGGGCAAAAATCTGTGGATAAATGGATTAATGAAAGATTGTACTACAAACTTAGGCGGACTCTTTAGAACCAGAAGTTTTAAGCATATAATACAGCAAAATTGCTTAACACATGTAAAATGGATCGTCTCCAAGCATGTAAAAGCATTTGCGGGATTATCGAAACAATCAAGAAAACCTGTTCCTAAAAAATGGCGTTGGCTTTTGAAGCGATTCTATGATCTGATTGATTCTAAGGATGAAGCAGATGCATATATTAAATTAGAGATCATACGTAGAACAGTGGAACGCTTGAAAGGAAAGAAGATAAAAGAGCTTCATACTGCATTAAAGCAGTTGGAGTCATGGCTTCCGAAAATTATTGCCCATCAGCGGAATCCGTTCATAACAACCACGAATAACCTCTTAGAAGGGTTCCATAAGAAATATACCTATTATCCATCGTTTAAAAGGAGCATGATGACTCCTGAAGGGGCACAGAGAGTACTTGATTATCGTGTATTTAGGCATAATTTTGGTAAATTTCCTGAATTTATTGATGATTTCAATGAAACATATGAAAATTATCAGTTATTAGTTCGAGAAACTCACTATCATCCCTCAATAAGAGGGCATGGAATGTATTTTAAGCATGAAAGAATAAAGCTTGATAAGTGGTACGGAAATTACAAACGACTTTGGAGGCAATACTTTGCCAAAATTTAAAGAATAAGGAAAATGGAAATGTTTAATACACATCACTGGGTTTTGTAACTACCCAAAACATCAAATCAAAAATAGTAAAAATGTTAAAGGAAGAGAAAGAAAGAAAAGGTTAAATATTAGCCATTATCAGGCAATAATAGCTACTGTGTCGTTTGGTGCATTCATAAATATAATAATAAGTATTTGGTATAGGCAGAGTTCTATTTGATCTTAAAAAAGCACTTATAAGTCTATTTGCGGGAGTTATGATGGGAATTTTAACTGGTTTTACAACATGCCTTCCACTATTTTTTTAATTTGTGACCAAAAATTTTTCTTTAAATATACTCAGAAGATCAATATTTAATTAAACTTCTGTAGTTAAAAGTGAGGATAGTTGAAAGGAAAAATTAAGTATTTATTGATTTATTTTATGCTAATTACACTCTTTTTACAAATATTATTTCCTATAGATTATAAAGAGTTATATTTTAATAGGGATAAGAATATCGTGAAAGAAGAGCCAATAAATATTAAACAATCTAATTTACCCGATGATATTTATACTTTTATGGCTCCAAATGATACATTATCATTAATGTTGTATTTTCATGATTGCATTATGTATTATATAGATATAGAAGTGATGGTGCCTAACTTAGTATCTATAATGAAAATTCAAGTTTGGGATCCTGAGAGTCAACAATATAATATATTTGAAAATGAGTTGGATTACTACTCTGGAAGTCATAAATCTTATAAGATACCTTTTGGAACTGCTCTCTCTGGTCTTTACATCATAAATTTCTCTGTGGAAACACCTACAAATATTAATGTTCTTATTAAAATAGAAGAAGGGTCAAAAATTCTATTTGATAAGATCCCCTCTCAAAAGATTGATAACATTGTGTTTTATAATGTATCTAGAGTATACAATGAGACGTACATTGAGCATTCTGTTTTTATAGATAAGAGTTCAGCTTATGAATTCTATATAGGAAGAGTCTCGTCAATCTCTAAAGAGGAAAATAACCTCATAAAGCTTAATTACAATATTACAGATTCTAATAATGTCAACTTTGAGATTTATACTAATTTAACGATGACAGTTATCGGTGATCTCCATTCTTTTAATTTCAGTACTGCTGTAGCAGGAGTCCATAAAGTAAGATTGAGAATAGAATGTTATACTAGCAATGTAAATATTGCCCATGCTATTATCGGACCTGTTAATGAAACACACCATGAACCTTCTAATGAAACAAGGGGTTTTACCTTCTCTGTTCCTATAGAATATACGTTGGGGTTCTTTACTTTTATAGGAAGTATAACTTTATCTGTACTTATTGCTGTTTTTTATCATCAAAAGAAGAGAAAAAGTCAATTTGAGTTAAAGTTTTAAAATTCTAAGAAATAAAATTGGATTTTTTTATTTAAATATACTCACTAATAACTAGCTTTAAATAATGCAAGAGGTAAAACAAAAATGAGCCGTTATAAATCCTATGGGTATAATGGAAGAAGACGTGGGTCTAAAGTTTTTTGGATTTTTCTAGCGATAATATTGTTTGGCGCCATATATTATCCATTTTATGGGAAAGATTTACGATTTCAGATAGGAACTTTGGTTTCAGAAGTATTTAACACGATTGGGAATTTACTTATAATTATTGGAACAATTTTGGTTTTTATTGCCTTTTTCCAAGCAGTCTCAAATGTGCCTAGAAGTGCTTTGAAGGCAATTAGGAATGAATTTATAGCAATTATAATTCTTTTTTCAGGATTTTTTCTGACTGCAATATAAATCCAATTAATTCTCTAAAAATCCATTAGAAGGAGTTGATAAACCACCGAAGTAATATCTAATGTCATTCTGTACTTTTTTGACTCATTCAATATGAAAATAATTAATACCTGTTGCTAATCCTGTTAATGATAAAATTATAATACTAATGATTATGATTTTAAAAGCATTACTTCGATTATATCTGCCCAATACTAATAACATAGCAAATCCTACCAGAATTCCAATAAATCCTATCAATGATAGAAAAGCAATAAGAAATTCATAACCTTCAACAACTTTAGTAAAATATGAATCTGCATCCATAATTCATCCATCACCATATTTTTTTGATTTTGATAACTAAATTAATTTAAAATCTTTTCATTCTATTTAAAGAAAAATTAGAGATTAGTTAAAAAATTCAGTGATGGTAAGATGATTGGATCATCAATTGTTTCCAA
>JAHLWP010000022.1 GCA_019057865.1 Promethearchaeota archaeon | reverse complement strand
GGAATTCCAATATCCAACAATTTATTACAGATTGTATTTGTATTATCATAAAATTCTTCAACATAAGGATCTATACTGGAAGAAATAAACAACCCTTTAAGTTTGAGATTTAGGTTATCCATCAAATCATCATACAAATGTGTAATATAGATAAAATAATTCTTTTCTAAATATTTTAACTGTTCATATTCAAGAAATCGCTCTTCTTGATTTTTCTTATATATGGCTTGACGAATTTTTTCTTGCCATCTATATCTCGCAGGTCCTTTTTTTAATATATAGATATGCCCATCTTTTATAATGTTAGGATCCATCATGGTCTTGTGAATTGCCCCTTTATTCAGAAGATAATAAAAATAGGCATCCCTTTCTGTAATTATGTACCTCCATCCATACTTTTTAGCTATGTGTGAAAAAGTCCTAAACCGATCCCAGTCAATCCGATCATATTTGACCAAAATATAATCAAAAGGATTTCTCTTGAATAATCTTTCGAGATTATTTTTCACACTCTCTTCTGATTCAACAACTCCCTTATTAATTTTCGTCCCCTCACAGATTAATACTTTCACTCTGTTAGAAATCAAATCTTCTTGCTCTTGACTTAAATTTTCCGCTGATAAACATAGCTTATTCGAGCATATTTCTTCAAGAAATTCTTCTGTCATATTGGATAATGGTCCATGCATCCGAAAATCCCCAGTATATACAATAGGTCCCGCAGAACTGTAAATGATAAATCCATATGCTGCGGGAATCGAATGATCTACGTGAAACGGGACAATCTTCATCCCTTTTATATCTAAAATATCACCAGTCCTAAATGTTCGCCATCTTAAACCCCCAAAGTTGTTTTTGAGCGTATATTTTGCTGATCTGTAAAATGCATTAATAATTTTCTTAGTTACGAATCCTGTATATATAGGAATGGTACGATTTACAAATGATAATCCTAAGAAATGATCCTTATGAGAATGAGAGATTAAAATAGCATCTAAATTGGAGGGATAATTTTTATCAATAAATTTATTTTTGTTAGCTCCAACTTGCTTAGTGTATAGATTGTTAATGGGAAGGGAATTTTCATTAGGAATTATATTTAATTCTAATAATTCATCTATAGATGATGGATGCTCCCTCACATCATACGCTTCCTTAAACTTTTTTATATTTACACCAAAATCCAAAAATATCTTTACATCATATTTAAAATCTTCTAGCAGAACAATATTTCCGCCTACTTCATCAACCCCACCCAATAATCTTATGGATACTTGCTCTGTCATTTTGAGCCCTCCTACTAAATCCTTATTAAAAATAATTAAAAAATCGGAATCTTAAAAATTCTATTGCAGCTAATACAAATATATTAAAAAACTTTCAATATATAACTTCTTTTGTTTAGAAAACCAATTTTTAAAACTCCATTAATCAGTAAATTTTCTATCTCTTCAATCCCTTTAAGTTGAATCTTATAAGTAGTTTAAAGTCTATAATTTTTAATAATTTGAAAGAAATAATTGTGGTTTAAATTTTGGAACTTAGATTAGAATTTAGTATGGGTGATATATTCATTTTTGATATAGATGGTTGTATTATGCCTAATGTTTTCCCTATAATAAAAGAAGCTAAAAATGAAAATATAAATCAAGAAATTTTAAAGAAGGCTTCTAAACTTTCATTATTTCCTGAGTTTATTGAATTTTATAAGAGAAATTGTGTAAAAAGTTTAGCAGTGTATTTTTTAACAGGTAGAAAAAAGAAGTATTACAAGCAACTTACTGAAAAACAATTAGAACCAATTAAATCATATAAAAACTATATAATTGAATATTTTCCTTACAACAAACCTTATACTCTTAAAAAATACTTTAAATGGAAGGCAAATTCTATAAAACATATTATGAATCAATGGACTCAAGATTTTGTAAGATTTCATATATATGATGATCTTAAAGAGCTTTTTCCCATCATTTTCCAAGAGATTTCTCCAAAAATCAAAGATTATAACTGCAAATTAATTCAAAAACAAATGGATTGGGTTCATAAGGCAAAAATTGAAACTTAGATATTATTATTGAAAAAATTTAAGCTTGAAAACCATCAAATAAATTATAAATTTAACTTTTTATTTCGCTTATCATCTGAAATTTTGATATATTCCATCTCATTAACCAGAGGTTCTTAAAACTTATTACTTTTCATATATAAAGCTGATTTACAACTACTCGAGTCTTCATGTTTGCTAGCTAATTCAATAAATCCTTTTGTTTCAATCTCTTTAATCAAGTTTTATTTGTAAATGATTCTATCCCATTTCTCATCATGATATTTTTTGTTATACTTTCTTTTAATAAGATCTTCAATGATTTTTAAAACTTAAAATAGAAAGCGAAAAAAAATACGCTTAATAGGAATTTTATACTTTAGCAATTATTTTAAAAAGAAGAAATAAATAGAGATAGTCAAGGAAATTATTTCTCTTTGGAGTTGAAAATACGCCCTGAAACTATTTCAAGGAGCTTTTTTCTTTCGTAGGATAAAAAAACAAAAAAAGAAATTTAAAAATGAAATAACGCTTTATCTATTTTCTTCTTTCTCGTGATGGAGCATTAAAACGATTCCTAATATTAGTATAGCGGAATCATCATCCAAATCTGGATTCACTTTTACACCATAGTAACCTCTAAGTATACTTTTCCACAATTTTTTGCTTATTTCGGCAACCTCTTTTCGATCCTTCAGGATTTTGAATTTAAGGGTAAATATATTACCTTTCATCTCGAAAACACGATTTTCATTTGGGTCTTCAAACCAATACTTTGGTTTAATTGAGACTAATTTCCTTTTAAGGATACCTAAATATTGACTATCGTCTTTCTCTCCACCTTTATAGAAACGATATGAAGAACGTAAAGATATTATTTTTTCAGCGACTGTAAGTACAGGAGTATCATTTAAATCTCTAATTCGGTATGTATTTCCAATTTTTATTAGTTTTCCTCGGAAAGTTCCCATAAGTTCATTATTCATGTTAAAGATTTCTCCTTTATCTGTTAGAGAAACCATTTTTTCTTTAAGAACAAATTCTCTACAGTTTAATAATTGTTCTGACGTATGTTAACACCTACTTTTTTATGTTTTGTAATAAAATTTATTTTCTTTTCATAACCTCTTTAAAAAGATATTTTTATTGTTTTCTTTTTATAGGGCTTTAATATACTTATCGAGTTTGTATTTAAAAATCTATTTAAATAAAAAAATTGGACTCCATATCAAATATAAGTAAGATAAACCATGAATAAATTAAGATAGATTTTATTTTTATGAAATAAATAATAATCAAAACAACAGAAATATGACAATAATATTTTCTTCGGATGGGTTTTTTCGGGAAGGAGAGGTAGGAAAAGATTGGCAATTTGAAATGGAATTGGGAAAAATAATATTAACTGACCAAGAGCTATCACTTATGAAAAAATCGAATATGTCCCTTACAGAAGTTGGTACTCCTATTGATAATTATACTGATGGCTTTAAAATACCGTTATCGGCAATTAAAAAAGCTTATGCTATAAAAAATCGAAAAATTTACACAGTTATTGTAGAAACAAGAGATAATCATCTATTTACAATTACAATGGCTAAATATAGAGATTCAGGTCGACTAGAAAGTACAAAATTAAGTGAATTAATAAATACGACAATTTTAACTAATATTGACTTTACACAAAATCAAACAAATCACGATGCGCATGCCCCCTTAATAATTAAATCTTATATCTGCCAATATTGTGGAGAGAGAAATAAATCTACTGCTAACTTCTGTAAGAATTGTGGTAATAAAATAAGTTAAGTGATTAAGATAAAATATCAATAAATTCTTATTAATACTAGCGACGCCTATATGGAAGAGGGATGCTGACCTGACTCATAATACCCGTAATATTTTCCAACCTTAATTCCAAAATCTAAAAAAATCTTTACATCGCACGCAAAATCCTCTAATAATACAGTATTACCACCAACTTCATTAACACCACCTAAGAAAGTTATGGAGATATTATCGTCCATTGAAATACATCTAATTAATTATATTATTGAAAAGAATTAAAAAGCCGGAATTCTATGATTTTTATAGATCTTAATACACATACAATAAATAACCTCCTATTTATAATTCCTTCTATAAATAAAAAAATTTGAAATAAATCCAATACAATTCAAAAAGAAAATAATCACTTGGAAAAAATGACCTCTATAACAATATATGATGGAGCAAAAACCATCGGTGGGAATAAAATCTTCATAGAAGAGAAAGGAAAAGGTGTATTTCTCGATTTTGGTATGAATTTCAAAAAATATAGTCAATATTTTCAAGAATTTTTAAAAGATCGACCTTCTAGAGGTATTTATGACCTAATTCACTTAAATCTCATTCCAAAATTAAATATTTATCGAAAAGAATTAATTCCACCAGATCTTGACATCTCAAGATTTCCAACTTTAAGTATTGAAGCGGTCTTATTAAGCCATGCGCACATGGATCACTATGGAAATATCGGCTTAATAAATACTGAGATTCCAATTATCGCCTCTCCGACTACTTTTGCTTTTGTAAAAGGAATGACAGACTCCTCAAGACTTACTCATCAACTAGAAGTTGCGTTTTTTTGTAAAAAAACTAAAGGATTATCCGATAAAACAATAAAAGCAATAAGTGGAGCTTACCAAACCCGTAACCTTATTTGTACTCAAGAATATATAGATAACTTTGAATGGTTTTTGACAACAAATATAAAAAACGCCCCTAAGAAAGATGGAACCTTGAAAACACTAACCCGTAGTAATCTATGCGATTTAACTAATAACCCAACTCAATTTGAAATTAAATCCTTTCCAATAGATCATTCGATTTTCGGAGCAACAGGATATCTACTTTCTAGTGATATTACAATTGCTTATACGGGTGATTTCCGCCTTCATGGAAAAAACGCTGATAAAAGTAAAGAGTTTATTCAAAATGCTAAAGATGCTTCTGTGTTAATTATTGAAGGTACAAGAGCAACAAGAGAAGATGTCGAGGAATCGGAAGAAGAAGTTTATGAAAATTGCCTTAAAATTATTGAAGAGGCTAAAGGAATTGTTGTTGCTGATTTTTCCGCAAGAAACTTCGAAAGGCTTGAAGAATTTAAAAAAATTGCCTCGAAAGTTTCTAGAAACATAGTGATTCCTGCAAAACAAGCTTATTTACTTAAATCTCTTGAACAAGTAGATAAAGTTGATAGAACCAGTGATATCTTAGTGTATGGTGAATATAAGTCTGGTAAGGATTATTGGGAAGAAAATTTCTTGAAAAACCAGGTAAATTATATAGATCCCACTGAGATTTCAAAAGCTCCTGATAAATACATATTATGTTTCTCATTTTATGAGATAAAGCATTTGCTCGATATCAAACCTCAATATGGAACTTATATCTACTCCTCAAGTGAAGCCTTCGAAGAAGAATCGGAATTTGACTTCCTAAGGTTAAATAATTGGCTCAAACATTTCGATTTTAATGTCTGTGGATTTGAAATTCTAAATGAAAGAGGACGAGTGAAACCCGAATTTACAAAAGGATTTCACGCATCTGGACACGCATCAAAAAGCGATTTATTGTGGGCAATCGAAACAATTGACCCCGAGTACATTATTCCAGTTCATACTGAAAACCCTACTTGGTTTAAAGAGAATTTTGACAATGTTATCCAAGCAAAAGAAGGGCAAAAATTCGTTGTTTAGAACAGTATTAATATGAAATTTGCTATATTAACTCTGTGAGTGTTTCATCCAATATGAAGATACGAAGATATTTAAATATAAACTCGAAAATTTAATTAGAAGAGAGAAAATTGTAGGGACGTTTTTTGAGTATACGTAAAGAATTATTCCAAAAAGGAAAAGATTATTACCAAACTAAAAATTATGATCACGCTATTCAATGTTATAAAAGGATTACTTTCCTTTATCCAAACAGTATTAAAGCGTGGAATAACCTTGGAATTTGTTATGTTAAAATAGAAGATTATCCTAATGCAATCAAATCATTTGAAAAAGCTATAAAAATTGATAATCAAAATTTATCATTGTGGAACAATCTTGGAAAGGTATATTATCATAAACACGATTATGACCATGTGATTGAAACTTATGAGAAGGCTAATAAGGTTTTTCCAGATAGCGACTTTTTCTGGAATGGCATTGGCATGGTATATAATCACCTGGGGGATTTTAACAATGCTATAAATGCTTTTAAGTCTGCTTTGGATAAAAACAGCAAAAGCAAATCTGCTTGGAATAATTTGTGTTTAGCATATACTAAGAAAGGTGTTGACTTCGATCCAAATGCTTTCAAGCCAAATACTGAGGTTTCATGGTATCACCTCTCTAAAGCACTTTTAATTTCTGGACTATACAAAGATTCACTTGATGCCATTAATAGATCGATATCTTTAAACCCAAGTTTTAATGCAGCATTTATCTTCAAAAACAAAATTAAGATTATTATTAGAAAAAATGAAAGAATTAAAGCTCAACAAATCAATATTGATGTAAATGTTGAATCTAATGTTGAAGATGACAAAGATTTTGAGAGATTTAAAAAATTACAAGCAAGAAAAAAGAAAGATTCTTCTAAAACTAGTGACGCAAAAAGTTTATCTTTAGATGCTCGTTTTAGATTCCAACAAGAGAAATTTCGCAGGAGATTAATGGAGATCGAAGATTCTACTGATTCTAAGGAAGTAAGCCCCTCTCAAAATTACCAAACTTTATCCCATCAAACAACTCAAATTTCAAAATCACCACATAAAATAAGATTCGTCAATATCCATGCCAATTATCACAAAATTGAAGATTGTAATTTTGTTGTAGATGGTGCGAATATTGCAAGAGATATGAGTGGCTCTACAAAAAAAGGTTCTATCTCCAATCTATTTAAGCTATTTGAAAAATTAAACAATCTTGAATTAGACAATTATGTTGTGATTTGCGACAGATCCCTCTATTACACAATAGATAATCAACACGAGTACTCAAATTTACTAAAAAAAGGCAAAATTATTGAAACACCAGGTGGAACAGAAGCAGATCATTTCATATTAAAATATGCTAAAGAAAATAATTCATTTATAATTTCAAATGATTTATTCAGAGAATTTCGTGAGATTTATGGGAAAAAATGGATTAATGAAAGAAGAATCACTTTCAAATTTATTAAAGATAAGCTATATTTTGATAAAATTTATACAGCTTCCTAAGATAATGAAGAGTTAAAAGAGATGTTAGGAGTAAAAACTGTAATAGGATTTCTTTTCTGTATAGTAGGCATACTATTGATAATTTATGGAATATATTTGGAATTATTTGTGTTAGGGTTTGTATTTATCGGCTTTTTTATTGAAAGCATTATTGACTACCTTATAAATAGAAATATGATATATTATAAAAAAACTAATTAACATCTTTTTTAGAAAAATTAGAGAATTAAAAATGAAAAATTTTTATGGTTTAGTTTCAATCGTTTCGATTGTTAGCAACAAACATAAAAAAAATTAAATTAAAAAAAAAGGAGGGAAAAAAATGACAAATATTAATCGATTATCAATTTTTGGGGACTACAGCCAAAAAGAGAATAGGATAACAACAGCTCTATTACACATTTTTAATGTTGGAAAAGAGGATCTTATTAGATTTTTTATGAACAAATTAAACATAGAACTTCCTACAAGCAATATTAACATTTCAAGTCAAGATCAACAAAAAAATTCTGTTCCAGATGGAAGTTTAGAGTGTTCTTTTAAATTTAAGATATTTATAGAGAGTAAAATCGTTCAAAATGCTATTGATATCCTACAAATGGAGAACCATCTTAAAAAAGTAAAAAATGAAGATGAAAATTTTTTAGTCTATCTTACTCCTCACTCTGAAAGACCAACTGAATTAGAGGAAACAATAGAATGGGAAAATTGGAGTAATGTTTTGAAGTATTTGGATGAGTATGTTAATAACAATGATATAGAAGAAGGAAATTTGCTTAAGTTTCTTGTGAAGAATTTTGAAACTTTATTAGAAAACCACGATTTAATCACAGGAAAATGGAATTGGAACGACAATAAAAGAGTAGCTATTTTTGCTGGAGGAGGAAAAGGCGAGAACGATGCGCTTACAAAGGGACAATACATCTGTCCTAATCAAAGCTCGAGGAAAATTCAGCCTGTAGGATATATTGGTTTTTACAAGAGAGGGTTTATTAGACATGTTTTTAAAGTAGAAACACCACCAAGAGTTGAAGGAGAGAATTTAATTTATGATTTGGGTAATGAAATTGAAATCAATGAGATAAAAAATGATAAGTTGGATAAACATGGAAGAAATGTTGGCTGGATGATGGGAAGACACAGATATACCACACTAAAGAAAATCCAAATGGCAAAATTGACATCAGATTTGGAGTAAAGGATGTTAAAAAAAAAAAAATTAAAGAATTTCTAATTGTTGTAGCTCTAATAGTAATAATCTTAGGAATAAGTATTTTTATTGTGTGGAACAATATAAATCGATTAGTTTTTCATTAATTACATTAAATTCACGTTCTTTTAGTTTTTTCTCCAATATGTCAAAGATATTCTTCTTTATTAGAATTATTTTAGTATCTTTATCAACTAAATTCTCGATCTTCTGGAGTAAAATCAGAAAATAACAATAAAATATAGATATTCATACTATCTATACTTAGTAGAATTCAATTATAAAATCCCGATTTCAGATTCTTACTAAATCATATCGAAAAAAGCAATACTGGAATAAAGAATACATATTTTTACATTGATTTTTATGTATTAACTTTACTTCAATAGGTTTACAAGTAGGTCTACAAGTTTTTTTCGAAATATGGAAAAAAAAATATCATGAACTTTTCCCCCTCTATGTATTCTGAATGGATTGATTTTTATTTTAGGTATAAATAAGCATATTTATCAATATTGTTTTCCTAAGGAAAATGTTGAAAAAAATAGGATCTAAAAATCTTTAAAAATCTGGTAAGTGTTTCAATATATCATCGATGTAGGTTTTGCATCTTTCAAAATCTTCTTTTCTAAATCTGTTATGCGCAATATCATTTCAAATATTCGATAATTTCTCAAATGGAGCTTGAATAACATATTTTTCTCTAAAAAATTCTCTGAAAATATTATTCCAATTCTTTTTGTACAATATAATGTTGTTATAATCCCAAAAATTAAGAAAATCAATGGCATCATATTTTCTTTTTGGTTCAATTCTTTTTTTACGTTCTTTTCTTTTTTCAGCTATTTCTCTAATATTTTCTGGGATACCTTGATTCCACCAATCTTCTCTATAAAGCTTTCTTAGTTGTTGTTCGATGAATTCTCGAATTTTTAATTCAAAATCACTAATCAGATTGTTAGTAGCAATCGTTTTATCAGTGATTTTATTTATGTCGTCAATTTCTTCTGCAGAAGAATTTCCTGACCTTTCTAAATCTTTTAGACCAAGCCATTCAATCACCAAAGAAAGTTCCTTAAAATCTTGACCTTTTAATATTGATTTTGGTAAATACGGGCTCCCAATTTCCCAATTATTAGATTCTCCATTAGGATCAAATCTAATTGTCTGTGAATGTTCGCTAAATTTATGAACGTCAGAATAAATTTTCTTTCTTTTTAATTGAGGTTCTAATTGAATATCCGTTTTTGATATAAACTTTTTATCTCTCACTTCTTCTGATGAAAAAAATATTTTTATCAGAATTTTTTCAGGAACTGGTTCAGGAATTCTCCATTTAGGAATATAGAGGTTAAATGGGACACTTCCCAAATATGCTGTCCAAATAATTTTATTCTCTGTAGTTTTTTTCCATTTAGCAATTATTTGTTTCATTTTGCTTCAATAAACCCTTGTTCTAAATAAATTACTTCAATTTATTTCAATTCTATTAGTAATTTAGTTTATTATAATTCCACTATCTTTTTCAATATCTTATAATTTATACAATCGAATAAATCCAACCGGATTCTAATTCAACTAATTCTAGATCAGATACAAATTCTTCTAAAAAGGGTTTTATACCTCTCTTTTCTGAAATTATTAAAATCAGCTTCTCTTTGTAATTAATGAATTTTTTACTTGTCTTTTGTATAATTAATTTCAATTTTATTATATAAATCTAACACAACCAAAAAGAATACAGAAATAGAAATATATCATTTATAGGCATATTAATATAATCACTTTATATCATGTTTTTCCTATAAATTGCATGGAAGATTGTTTTCAATTTACCAACATAAAAATTATATTTAAATAACCCTTTAAAATAATAACAATTCCAAAAGGAGATATCCTTAACGGTCATACTGATGGAGCTGCTCGTGGTAATCCCGGTTCGGCTGCCTCTGCTTTCCTATTTGTTTATAATGACAAGGTTATTCATGAAGGATGCGATTACATTGGAACTGCGACCAACAACACCGCGGAATATCAAGCAATTATCAACGCGCTAAAGACGGCTGAAAGGTTCCATAGAGGGCACCTACAAGTGTACTCCGACAGCAACTTAGCTGTACAGCAAATCAATAAAAAATGGAAAATCAATTACCCGCACCTGTCGAAGCTGTGTAGCGAGGTGTATCAACTCTGTGAGAAATGTGAAAAGGTGGTGTTTTTCCTTGTCGGCAGGAGCAATCCTTATATAGAACGATGCGATACATTATGTAATGAGCGATTGGATGCTGAAGGATTTAAAAAATAAGATATTCTTAATATTTAATTTTAATTATATGATTTAATATGAGTATGGAAATAATATATGAGGAAGAAATTTGTAATGGAGAACTAAAAGTTATATTATATGAAAACTATCAATTCAAATTCTCAGGAAGAAATTATGGAATAAGACCATTTGATATAGATTGGATGAAGAATATCATAGATACGCTTAAATATGCTTATGATTAATTAAAGCGCAATGATTTTAATATTGAACAACATAGACATCTGGAGGGGGATGTACATAAGGAGAAATATTATGTTTACAATCAAGATGGGAAACCTTATAGGATCGGTTTTAATTGCTGTCATAAAAAACTATATCTTACATTTAGTATAGGAAACTCATATAAGGTTGAATTCTTTAGTTTTAGCGATAGAAGAAGCAGTACTGATCCCATCCATATTTCTCAGAAATGCTTTTTAAACCTTGATAAAATTTTAACAAAATCTTATGAGAAAATGCTCGAATTAAAAAGAAATGAACCTAAGAGAAAAAGAGCTCTCAAAGACAAAGTTAGAAATACTTTAGAAAAGTTATCTGGAGTGTTTGAAGAATTATCTTTTCAAGAAATTACCGAAAAAGTGGGTTATTCATCATCACTGAAAATAGAAGAAATTAGAAAAATAATTGAAGAGTTGTTGTTTGAAGGTGAAATGAATGCTCGAATCAAAAAAGATATTGTGGTTTTTGAAAAACCTTTACAGGTTAAGACCGTAGATATTTTAATGGATATAAAAGATAATACCGAGATAATTAAAGAATATACTTTGAAAATCGAAGAGATTATTGATAAAACTGAAGATATTGAAGACTGTTTAAGGAGCCGCCTTGCCACGGATTATGAAAAAGTAAAAGATATAGTACACGATTATAAGTCAGGTAAAATCAAAAAGGGAGAATTAGCTAAGCGAATATTAAAAATACTAGGAAAAAATGTAGCAAAAATTCTTATTAAAAGATTTTAAGGAATATTGATTTTATCTCATCGAGATAATAGATATTTTCCTGCTCAAGCTCTTCATTTAACATATTTGCTAAAGAATATCTAAACACCCATGCTTCCACACTTTTACCCAATTCTTTTGTCTCATATGATAATATCCCCTGTAATTCTCGACTACGGGTGATGAAGTTTTTCAGCTTTTCGTAATCCACCTTCATGTTATACTTCCTAAAATCCTTGAGAATATTGTAATTGTAGATAAATTAGAATTCTTTATCAAAATTCATCCCTAATAAAAAATAAAAGATCTACACTCTGATCTTCTTTAAATATTCGAATTATTATTTTCTTCATGTAATAAATTTAATAAAATTTTAACCAAGCCATTTCCAATTTACATAGGAAACTTAACAAATATGACAAAATTTTTATGAATAAAATGATATATTAATTATTTAAAGGTGAGATCAATAACTCAAGAAAAAGTAATTGAACTTCATAGGGTTAGATTTGAGCATTTTTATAATGGAGTTCTAACTCTCGATATTCATTACTGTACATATGATTGTTTATTTTGTTTTTCAAAAGAAGGGCGTTATAAAGTAGAGGAGAATCTTGACAGTGGAAAAATAAGGAAAGTTTATTTAAAAGATATATATTTCTTTGATGAAAATAAAGAACATAATGAAAACAGAGTGAATTTCAATGAGAATTCAAAAATTCATGAAGAATTCTTTGAAAAAGAATTTGGGATTTCGGATGACAAGAATAATTTAATTCCAAAAAAATATATTGGCGAAATTATTATAATAACTTCTACAAGAACGCTTGTAGAAAAAATAAAACACATTTTGAAATTAAAAAACTTTCCTATCAAATCAATTAGATTTTCAAGTGGAGATATCGTAAATAGTGAATTCTTAGATTGGTTTAATGAGTTTATAGTAGAATTCTTTAATAAGTTTCAAAAAGAGAATCTAATTTTGATAATAGAAACAAATGGTTCAAGATTTAATCTTCAAAAAGATATAGATCCTACTTTTGCAAAATTCTTAGAATTATTAAAAGATGAAACTTATAAAGAAAAAATTCATTTAAGAATTTCTTTAAAGAACCCGAATGATGCTTTCTATAGAGTTTTGACTAAAAAAGGGGATAATTTAAAACTAAAAAGAGCTATTGATTTTGGAATTCATTGCTTAAAAAATAACATTAGTTTTCATTATACAATATTTGCTAATTATTTATCTATTGATGATTTAATTCAATTTAAAAAACTTATTCTTCAAAAATTAGATGTTATTGACAAATCATTTTTCAAAGATAGGTTTGATAACAAAGAAGATGCATTCAATCATATTTTCAAGTTAATTGAATATGAACGTTTGTTTTATTATAAAACCAATTTTAAGGAATATTTAGTTGCTTATTATTTTATAAAAGGAGATTATAACCTTAAGAAATATATTGAAGATTTTGAGTGGAGTAAAAAATTAAGAGAAATGGCAAGTATTTATAAATTAGAATTTAATGGTCGACATAAAGCGTATTATAAAAGATTTCTAAATCGTACAGTTCCCAAATTCAAGAAAAATGGATTTAGTATTTTTGAAAATGATTTAATCCAGCATAAAAAATTATTAAAAATTTATGAAGAATATATTTCTCTTCAAGAAACTTCTAATTTGAAAGTTGATGAAAAACAGAGAGAATCTAATTCATTTGATGGATATAAAGGCATTTTAGATTTTTGGGAACTTGCTTTTGGTTCAAGATTTCTACATTATCGTCCTTATAAAGGAAAACTCACTTTAAATTTAAAATTTCAAAATGTATCAATAGTTAATCGAATTCCTTTATATCCAGGAATCTTCTATTTATACGATTTTTGGGCTCAATCAAAGCCAAATTATTTTATATATACTTTATATGCTGAACGTGAATATATGAAACTTAAAAATGATGAATATTATGTCTATAGTATTAATTCTAATCCTGATACACATGCTCATACTGATATTTCTAGAGCAATTCCAATTTTAATTAAAAAATCTAAATTTGGAAATGAAAAAGCAAATTTAATTGATGATCTTGAAAAAAATCATGTTATTGATATTGAAGATTTGGAATTAGAACTTAAAAATATACTAAATTATGTAATTAATTTTGAGAATTTTGAAATAAATGTACCTTTTTTTATATTAGAATTAAAAATAATCAACTATAATTCTCAAAAAATAAAAAGTACTCCATTCCTAGGCAGTATTGGTGCCCTTTATGATAATTTATTGTTTTATGAAAAATATACTCCTTACTTAAATTATTTCTATTGGACAGGAATAAAATATGATAAACAAGTTAACCCGTCGTTTAGAAAGGCTATTAAATATTTATTCGAATTTCAATCAATACAAAAAGATGAAGAAGATATGTTAGATTGGCTTCAACTAAAAATAATCGAACCAAAAGACGAAATTCTCGAACTTTTAAAGCTAAAATCAAAATTAGATGAAAATATGAATAAATTCATAATAGAAAATATTTCGCAGTGTATAGATTATATTAAAGAATATTATATAAATAGGGATAACGCTAATGATTGAAAGATTTATTGATGAAAATAAGAAAGAAATTGAAGGAATTGAAAAAAAGTTTAAAAGTGTAGTCATTTCAGAAAGAACTATTAAAGAAGATGATTTATTTCTTGTTGTTTTAAAAAAGTGGAATTCTGCTTCACCAAAATATCCATTGAATAGACTATCAGATTATAAAGATTACTTTCAATACGATTATACATGCGGTGGAGGTTATTTTCTTGTTATAGGAGGTTATGGACTTGTCATTGATCCAGGATATAAATTTTTAGAAACATTTTATGAAAATGGTTTTGTTCCAAGAGATATTGATGGGATATATGTAAGTCATGCTCATGAAGATCATTGTATTGACCTTGAACCAATTTTTTCAGTTGTTTTTAAAGCTAATAAATGGCTTGAGAAGTCGAGTAAACCAGGTATAAAATTTGATTTGTTTATAAATTCTTCTACGCTTCACAAATTTAAAAAAATGTTTGAGATTGATAAAGATATAATAAATAAAAAGGAAATAATAGATACTAAAAAAAGTTCAACACTTATAGACAAAAAGAACAATGATATCCAATTAAGTTTTTTAAATACTAAACATAAAGAAGATCCATGGCATAAAATAGGTACAGGTCGAGGTTTAAAAGTTGAATATAACGATAGAACAATTCTTTATTCAAGTGATACAGAATATTATGATTTTTTTGATATTGAAAATGAGGATAAATTTGATATATTGATTTTAAATATCGGAAAATTAGGAAAAAAAGATCATAATAATACAAAAAATCATTTAGGATTAATAGGTATTAAAAAAATTTTAGATCATTTTTTGGATCAAGAGTTATTAACTGCAAAACCTATTCTAATTATTTCTGAAATGGGTTTTGAACTCGAAAGAAAACGGATTGAAATCATTGGAACTTTAAGAAAGTATGTAAGCGAAAAGAAAAATAACTTATTACTTCAAATTATTTATTCTGAACCTGGAATTATAATTGATATAAGTAATGAAAATATAATAAGTAGAATGGCACTCCAACTACATGAAATTGAAAAATTTAACGAAGTTAAGGAAGAGATTAAATATTGTATCAAAAATCTCTTTTCAGAGCCTCCCATTAAAGAAGAAGAACTATTTGATCATAAAAAGGATGTGAATTTAGAGATTGTTGATCCTAATAGCATAGAAGATGATGAAGAAAATACAGTCTTTCTTCCTAAATCACAATTTTTCTTTCATAAAAACAACATGAAAAGAATTCAGAAATTAATATATACTAAAAAAGAAAAAATTAATTTTATTGATGCACTTAAGTCTGGTTTCGATAGTAAGAAAAAATTACTTGATTATATCAAAACATTAGAAATTCCAGATGATCAATATTTAACACTAGTAGAATATGCAAATTTTAAAATAAAATAGATTATGGTAAATTTAAATGAGTAAAATATGGCTGAAAAATGAGAAAAAAGTGTTTTTAGCAAATTTTAGTGGTTCCTCTATGGTTAAAGACTCAGATAATATATATTCCATGATTAATGATTTTTGGAGGAAAAAAACTTATGTTAAAGAAGAAGATAAGCTGCTTCCTATGCATGAGCAGGAATTTTTAGAACCTTATCGCGTTGCCCAATCTTATTGTGGAGGGACTTGGAACGACTACAACACCCCATTTGCTATTCAAGTAGGCGCTTGTAATCTTAATTGTTTTTGGTGTTTTGTTAGCGATGATCTAAGAGAAGGGAAAATAGGTGATTATTTTACTGTCAAAGATGTAATTGAAATGTGGAGAAAAAATGAAAATAAAGGTGTTTTAAGAATTACTGGTGGAGAACCTTTTCTTGCACCTGAATTTTTAATTGAAATCGGGAAAGAGCTTAAAAAACTAAAAGAAAGACAACGATATCTTTGGATAGACACTAATCTTTTAGGTAAAAATTATGATAATGTAGCAAAAACTCTTAGTGATTTAGAAATCCCATTTGGAATATGTGGATGTTTTAAAGGATTTGATAAAGAAACTTTCCGATTTAATACAAATGCCCCTAAGGATTTATTCGATAAGCAATTCATTAACGCAAGGACAATCTTAAATAATTTATATAATAATGGTGAATTATTTTTTTACGTTCCTGAAATACTTGAAAATATTAATGAAACAGAGATAGAAAAAAAAATAATAAATTTCTACGAACAAATAACTTCAAAAGTCCATGAATTGGCTCCTCTTAGAGTCACAGTCTTGAAAATAAAATCCTATGAAGCAAATAAAGATAAATTGGATTTTAAAAGATTAGAATCAGGTTTAACAAGGAATTTATGGCTAAAGTATTTAAAAACAAAATACACAATAGATCTGATATGGCTCCCACAATATCAAATTAAATTGAAAAGGTAAGTACTAATTTATAGATCAATAGAAAATAGAATAAATTTAATTGGGAGTTAAAAGATTTTGAAGTTTTAAGCATAAAGTCGTTAAAATACCTTGTACGCATTATATTTTACTTTGCCACCCCAAATTTCTCACTGTTCCAGGTATGGTGAACCACTATGAAGAACAGGGGCTTCGAATTATATTATAATATATAATATAATGAATTTTACTTACTTTAATGATTAGGATTTTGCTCGCTATCTTCTTTTGTAAAGTCGGAAATACGATCAGTTATTATCTGAGGAGTTATTCATTTCTAAAAATTAAACAATATGTGTGATGTCTATTCCCCACATACGCATTATTTATTCCTAAAGCAACTAATCTCTTATCATCCTGACACCATACTTGTTCATCTTTTAAAGCATAATATTTTCCTAGTTTACAAGCTAATTCGAAAGCTAATGGGTATAATTTACCGTTTTTATAAATATTATTAACAATTATAGTTATATATTTTCTTTTTTTCAGCCAATTTTTAAGTAATTTATAATAATCAACTAACTGATTTATAAATTCATCATAATTTTCAATATTTTCAAAATTTTTCTGTTTTAAAGAGTATTCAGTGTCAAAACCTTTATCCTTTCTTTTTATTTGTCGAATATGATTACGCTTCAATGAATCCCAGTAAGGGGGAGATGTTAGTATATAATCTACTTTTGGAATATTGAATTTTTCTATATTCCTACAATCACCTAAATAAAAATTTTGATATGATCGATTTTTACCAATATCATAATATTTCTCTTCTAATTCAATTGAATAACCAATCCTACCTAATTTTTCACAAATATAATTAACTGTTCCAGTACCAGCCATAGGATCTAGTACAATTTCTCCTTCTTTTGTGAAGAACCTTATAAATCTCTCAGCTAAAGATTCAGGAAATTTAGCAGGATGACTTATAACATCATTTGACCTTCTAATAGGTCTTAATATAAACCAGGATTTAGTAAACTTTATCCATTCTTTTCCTGTTAACTCATTCAATTTATTCTTAGTACAATAACGACCTCTATCACCTAAATCAATATAATTGTTCTTTTTTATAAAATTACAATCATTAGAATAAGAACTTTTATCTTCCTTAACAGCCATAGTACTAATCTCTTTAAACTTATTTAATTTTTCTTATGATATATGAATATTACTTAATTTAAATCTGAGGTTCTCGAATTTTTTTTAATAATAGTTATTATTCATTCAATAAAAACCATTAAATAAACAAAGACACATTCTATTTTAAGATTTTTTTTAAATTTTTCTTTAAATATATCGGACTTTAAAACTATTAGATGAGTAGATATAAAAAAGACATGAAGAATTATCAATATATTAATTTTAAAACAATCGATTTTAAGAGGAATAACCAAAAAAGAGTTTATATTTTAAATAGAGAATTAAAAGATACCTTAAAAGAAAGGATATATCTACAAATATTCTTCAATTTCTTAGAAGAAAATAAAATCAGATTTGAGATCATCAGAACTTTCCCAAATTCTGCAATTTTCTTAAAAATTTTAACTTTAGAACCTAAATACTTTATGATTATTATTAATGAAACTAATATAAGGAATTGTTTAGTTAATTATGATGAATTGAATCTTTTTTTGATATCTTTAACTGGAGAAACTAATTCAAATTCTTACATTATATATTTAGATCCTAATATTAAATCTACAATTGAATTAAAAACAAAATCAAAATACATAAGAGTCCAAAATTTATCTTTAAAACAAGAATTTGAAAGAATTAAAAATACTAATGTTAAAATTCTGATAAAAAAGGAACTACGAAAAGGATTGCCCTTAGGTAAATATAGTAAAAAAAATAAATTAAATGAGTTGACGGGAAAAGAATGGATTAAATTTACGAAATCATGGTTTATTTATAATCCACCTCCTCGAAAAGCAAAAGAAATATTTCATCCTGCTAAATTTCCAGAGTCTTTAATTGAAAGTTTTATAAGATTTTTTACAAAAGAAAGGGAACTTGTATTAGATCCTTTTCTTGGAACTGGAAGTACTACTTTCGCTGCCAAATGCACTATTAGAAGCTGTATAGGAATTGAAATAAATAAGAATTATGTGCAATTAGCAAAATCTCGATTGACACAACAAAATTTAGATAAATGGGTAACTCCTGATAAAGCTTCTTTAATTTATAAGATTTATAATGATGATTCCAATAAAATAGAGAAGATATGGAAAGATAATAATCTACCATTTGCCGATTTATGTATAACAAGTCCACCTTATTGGAATCAATTAAAAAGAGATCATATCCGACAGGAAAAAAGGAAGCCGAAAGGTTTAGCTACGAGATATAGTGAAAACCCATTCGATATTGGAAATTTAGATGACTATAATGAATTTATAATTGCCCAAAAAAATATTTTTGATAAGGTATATAATGTTGTAAAAAAAAAAGGGTATCTAATTCTAATAACTAATAATGTATATTACAAAGATAAAATGTATCCTTTAGCATTCGATACTGCAATTTCTTTATCTAATAAATGGATTCTTAAAGATGAAAGAATATGGTGCCAAGATAATAAGCAACTAATTCCACTCGGAGTAAATAACGCTTATGTAGGGAATAGACATCATGTTTATTGTTTAATTTTTAGAAAAGAAGAAATTTAGAATTTAATATTGGATTTATAAATATTAACTCCATTCCGATCCCATGTCTCTAAAATTCCTAGTTTTTCATTTTTCAGCCATTTTAAAACATATGTTATTTGTTTTCTATGTCCAGCTTTTGAGATCTGGGGAAATATTTTATAGAGTTCATACGCTAAATTATCTAGATATTGCGAGTTTTTAATAATCTCCTTATTCTGATTTACTTTTTTTATGGCTCTAATATATTCAAACAAATTTCCCTTGTATAATAATAATCTCCTTAGTTTTTGGTAAAACTTTTCAGGGTTTGTTTTATAAATCTCATATAATTCTTTTGTATCTCTAAGGTTCTCTAGTAATTTCAATTGATTTATTGTTATCATGAAATTTTGTACTATTTTATGTTTAGATGAGCTTAATCTTCTTGGGGGTTTACCTTCATCCATCGGAATTGTACCTAAAATTTCACTAATTTCTTTTTTTAATAGAATTCTTCTCTCCTTTATTGGTAATTGTCCATCTATTTTATATATTAATTCTAAAATGTGTAAAAATTCATATAGTGTCATATCAACAATATATAAAGGTCTTGTAGGCATTTTCTATAAGGATTTTGTGTTTTTTGAATTAAATAATCATTTTAACTTAATGAATTATTTCCTCCTTTAAATTTAAATTTTATAATTTTTCGTGGATATTCTCTTTGATTTATTTCACGAAGGGAATTATAAATATATTGACGATACTCGATAGCGTAATCTTTTACTAAATTGAGAATATCATCATCAATTGGTTCTGTTGGATCATGGGGTTGTAAAATTTTTATGAAACCATTTATCATTCTTAAAATTGCTTTTTCATCCCGAATATCCATAGAAATTACACTTGAATAGTCAATTTTAGATTTTATTTCAGAAATATAATTGTATTGTCTAAGTATATGAATAATTTCAGAAAAATAATCAGACATAAATCCATAATTATTAGATAGTTGATCTGCGGAATGCTGCAGTCTTGTTAATTTCCAACCAGGAATTAAACCATGAATTCGTTCTATAAATGCAGTGTTAGTCCTTAGAAATTTTGGTAAAACTGAAAAATAGTTACCGCTAAGAATTGTTGGTATTCGTGATTTAGCATCAACATCAATATTTGCAACAAAAACAAGTGAACAATTGGAGTATTTAACCTTTCCCCCCCTTTCAAAAGAACCATCATTCATATAATCTTTTAATTTACTAATAGTTTCATCTAAATTGGTAAAATTTAAACTTTGAGCTTCATCGAAAATAACAGCCTCTTTAACTGCTAAGATTCCTATATTTCGACTTTGAAGATTATAAAAAAGTCGAGCAGGTGAGATATTTCCTGTAATTACTTTTGAATATGACGAAATATTTTTAAAAATATACGTTTTTCCAGTGTTTCTAGGACCCAATTCAGTAATATTCAAATTATTTTCGACTAAAGGTAATAATCGAGATAGAATAATAATCTTTTCTTCTTGATTATATATTTTAGGATAATATCCGATTGTATTAATCAATAAGTCAATCCATTCATTAAGGTTAAATTGTTTTCTTCCTAGAAAAAACTTTTTCATTGAAAGCTTTCCAAGTTGGAGCGGTTCAAATCGAATAATTTTTAATTTCTTTTCTTGTCTCAAATATGTTATAATACCAATACCCCACATTCCTCCACACAATAAATTTAAATTTTCTTTAAATATTGAGGTATCAATTAGAGCATCATGAATATCTAAACATGGTATATGGACAAAATTTATATCTCTAGATAAATCAGTATTAACTTCAAATTCATCTAATATCTTTTTATTTTTATTTTCTCTTAGATCTTGTTTAACCTTTTCTCTTTCTCTTGGATCTACATGCAATTTTCTAACTACATTTTTTATTTTATTAATACCTTTAACATTAAAACCAGTTGGGCAAAACTTTCTAAAGAGATACTCTACAACATAAACGGGCAAATCCTCTATATGTAAATCTCTGATATAAGGTTTGAAAATTACTCGTCCTTCAAAAAACTTCTTTACCTTATCTTCAAATTCTATATTAAACATTCTTTTTGGTGTTCTTTATATTTATTATTAAAACTCATCATCAAGAAAAACGTCCATACCACTTTCTAACTCTTCAGAGTAATCCTCTAATGATAATTCGAACTCAAATGCATAAGTGAACTTATTAAATTGATAGTAATAATCTAATTTTACCTTTATTGGTTCAAGTCCCTTATCATTGCAATTGAAGACTACCTCTCTCATGGTATTTGCACTAATATCTGGAACCTTTTTTGTTTGGTGACTATTTTTTGTTATTAAATGCAATTTAACACGTGTAAATCCCCTTGAATTTTCATTCAATATAGAAATTTTTAACTTATTCGTTTCTCTCCCAAACTCTTCTTTATTCTCTATCCTTACTATAGGGTGTGTAAAATCGTTTCTACTGACTGATGGTTTTTTTAACATTCTTGCGAAGGGTATAATCATCTCCGCCATGGAAATGCCGCCATGGGCTTTCTTTTGTGTAGTAAATGTATAATGTGAAGATGCAACAAACATCTTATCATATCTATCACCAATTAATCCATATCTAGCAAAATCATCAATAACAAGGAATTTTTGTCTTTCACTCGTCGTAATTACATTCAAATTTAGAATGTAATTGGGTGCCAATTGCACTAAACGCGGAGCTTTTCTACCAGTGGCTATACTCAATGATCTATTCAAAGAGAAAGTATGAGAACTTAGAGTATCAATAACATTTAAACCTTTAACATTTTCCTTTGTCCTGATAATTCCGTGATCTGTCAGGAAAAAAATATTTGGGCGATTATATGGGCTTTTTAGTATCAGCTCGATTAATTCCTTTATTTTTGGATAAAATGTATGTTCAATTATTTCTTTTACATCAACTCGGTCGAATGAATCTTCTTCTAATAGATCAGAAAAGTTAAATATAATAATTTGAGGTAAATTCCTTAGTGTTTCTATATTTTCCTTTACTCGATTGAAATTCTCTCTATTTTCACAATGAGTATTAAAAAATTCATCATCTCTTCCAGGATGAAGATAAATATGATATTTTATCTGTAATAGGTCTTTAAAGCAATTTGCTTCTCCACTTCTAAAATAAATATTATTTCTCATAAGATCCCCAGCAAATATCGCCCTTCTGGACCACCAAGTCTGTGTTGGAATTATTGCAGACCCAATACGTTCATTAAATTCATATTCTTTAAAATCTTTTTTGAGTAGGCTTTTAATATTCCTCCAATTATCCAAGGTACACCCATCAATTAAAAAAATAAAATTATGATTAACCGGTCGTCGTCTAAAGTCTCTACTTATAAAACGTTCAAAAACATTTGCAGTTAGTAACGGACATATATTATCATCATGAAAATGTTGAATCCATTCGGGATATTTCAATTTAATAAAATCAAAAAATTTTGCTGAAATTAAAATTTCCAATTCATTAAATTTTAAAAAGAACCAATCAACTATTTCAGTACATCTTCGATTGAAATTATTAAATGGAAATCGTATCTTTGAAATTTTATCTAAATTTTTTATTACTTTTACATAAAAATCAGAATAGAATTTTGCCCATCTTATGAAATCCCAATCGGGAAAGCCATTAGCATTATAAAAAGCAAGTGTAAATAAACCGTAACATAACTCATAAAAATTATTATAAAATGCAACACATTCTTCATATTTAGAGTCAATATCCTTAAAAATTTTAACCATGTTATTATTGTTTATATTATCAGCAACTTTTTTGATTCGCCCTCCATCGTCACTTTCTAAGCTACGACTTAAATCATGTATTCTACTAGTAAAAAAATCAAAAAAGAGTTCAGAAATTTTAAGAGGTAAGTAATAAAAATATTCCATTCTGGAAAGTTTTAGACATTTCTCATAAATATCTAAACCTTGAAGAAAAGTCGTCTCTATCGTTATTTCTCTCAAACTAGAACTTTCTTCTATAACATCTCCTAATTCTTTAATTAAAGAGATAATTATTATTAAATCATCTTTTGATTTATTTTTCTTTAAATTTATTAAATTATTCTCAAATATTTCTGAGAAAACCATTATTTGACTTCGATTTAATGATTTAATTGAATCTTTTTTAGCTGCATCGTGGAGATCAATGAACTCATCAATAAAGGAACTAAAATTTATATTGGTTATTAAATTACTGTCCAATTTTAACAAAAAATGAGCGATAAGAAATATTTTTAAAATATCCTTGTATTCAATTTCAAATAAAACCAAAGATTTAATGTAATTAAAAAGATCCTCATCGATTTCAATTTCTTCCTTAAAAATTTTAAATAATTTTTTAAGAATATAATTCTTCTGTAAAAAAATATGCTTTAATTTCCAAGAATTATTATAATCCATTAAATTTATCAATTTACCTTTCTCAATAAGTGATGGAAAAGTATTTTTTAATACAATCTCAGTTATTTTTTTGAACTTTTGATCCTCATCAAGAGATTTAATTCTAAGTATTTTATCTCTATTATTTATTATAAAATCCTTTAAATGCCATACAAAAAAACTTAAAAAATCGAATTTGTTATCAATATTAGTAACATCTCCGAGCCAATATTTAATTAAATTAATTGGAGTTAATAAAATACCCAAATTATCATATTTAAGCTCATCAAGGAATTGGTCATTATGTTCCGTTGTCCGATATACTAATATAAATTGTTCTATCTCTAGTTGATCCTCCCATTTCTTTTTTATAATGTCTCTTTTAACTGGTGTTTGATGTGATATTATATAATAGGGAGAATCATTCTGGGCTTCTAAAATAATTTTTTCATTTGTTAATTCTTCTGGTATGCAGAAATAATCATCCTGAATTAATATTATTTTGCTAAAAGACCCTTTTAATACAGAATGTAAAAACTCAGCTAATAATTTTAATAGATTATTTTTATCAAACATTTTAACCTACTTTACCTTTTGCTAAATCTATAGCGAACTACTGGCTTATCATCATCAGGTCCTAATCCTAACTCATCAAATTTTTCCTGCTTTTTTATCTCTTTAGCTAACTCTCTTTTTGTATTAAATATTGTGATCAAATCTTCTTCTTTATGTAATCCTTGTTCAATTTCTTCAACAATATCCTCTACAATATCTATTATAACAGTTACTGGTTCCTCCTGTAAAGCTTTTATAATAACTTCTATAACTTTTTCAGAAAATATATCAAACAAATTATTAGCTAATATACTTGTTATCTCTCTGTCATCTCCCGTATTATTAAAAAAGTTAAAAATTGTTCTAAAGAAATTAATTAGGTTTTCATCATCCCTATATTCGTCACGTTCCAATATCTCATTAATTCTTTCTTCTTTATCATTAATAGTTTGTAATGTCGTAAGAAGACTCTCTTCAATATCTTGTTTAATTCGTTGATGTTCAATTGCTAAAAAGTCTATCACCGTATGACCATATAAATCTTCAAATTTCCTATGGCAATTTGCACAATCAGGTTTATTTATTAATCTCTCTTCTAATTCATCTCCGCGTATGGGACATTTTAAATTCCGAACAGTTTGAATATCTGTTCTTATGCTAGAAGGAGGATTTAATAAAACTACTCTGATCTTTTCAACAGAACTTAATTCAGACAATAACTTAAATTCTGAAGTAATAATTAGGTTTTCACCAAAATTTCCTCTGAGGGAATTAATTTCTATATGCTTTAAAATATAGAAGTTAGAATATTCTACTCTAAATCCATTAAAAACGTTCAAAACATCTTGGAAATCATTATCATTAAGTATTACCTCGTTAAGATCAATTAAATTAAATTGATCGTCAATATTATTCTTTGTTTCAGCTAAATCTACAAGTTCTGCTACAGTTGGTATCGTTATCGAGAATAAATATGAAATTATGGATTTTAATTTCTTATCTTTTTCATTTTTGAAAAAATTTTTTATTTTATTTATTCTCTTTAGAAATAGATACATTTGCTCACTGTCGTCAAATGTGAATTGTTTCTCATCATCAGCCATCAATTCATTAACAACTTCTTTGAGGTAATCAAGAGGATTATCGATTTCAATAGATTGTAGTTTTTCAATAATACCTTTAAAATCATTTAATAATCTTATAATAATATAATCTTCCAGTATTAACACCTCATTCATCTTCCCCTCTATTAATTGAGTTTATTAAATCATTTATTTCAGTATGAAATGTATCGATCTCGTCCAAGTTAATATTCTCAAGTAAATCCTTTAGTCTTTGTTGCTTAGAGGATTTTACATCATCAATCTCATCTATGTTGTCTATCTCTTCTTTAAATTCAGTCCTATATTCATCCTCCTCATCATTTTCAAATAGACCATTAAAGAAATGAAATAACCAATTTATTTCATCTCTTGTTAACTTTTTGGTCTTAAATACATATAAGGAATAAAAATTTCTAACATTATCTTCAAAAACTTTTTTAACTTGTAAATTATTAAATCCTGCTGTTCTGTTTCTATTAGTTACTTTAATTTTATCTTGGTTTAGAAGAGTAGCAAGAAGTATCCGGGAAATATTCAAGGAAAAACCAACTTTCTCATATAAATTTTCGCAGATTTTAGATAAAGATATCATTTCAGCTCGCCTCTCATCAATTTCCTCCTCCATTGGAATCATTCCCATTACTTGAGAATATAAGATATTATCCTCTGATATATATATTTTGAATATCTTATTACCCGAGGGTTTAGTCTCAACCTCTGAAAAAATGCCTAAAATAACGCCTATCTGAGTTATAGCAGTACCTTTCAGTTGATTTAACCTCCTTGAGGGAATTTCAAATGTTTTTTGATCCTTACCTAATTCCCCTAAAATCTCATTAATATGACGAGTATAATCTGTATTGGCTAAAAATTCTGGAAAGTCAGGATAATATTTATTTACTATATCTTCCATCTTTTCCTCCAATATATCTCTTTTATCACCACCCCCAATATCAATAGCACCTGTATTATTGATAACACTAAAATTCTCAGAATAATGGTCTATTATTTTAATATAAGTTGAAGACCCCCGCTCAAGTGAATACTCATGTTGTCGAGTACTTAATTCAATTAAAATATCTTCTCTATTATCTTGAAGGTTTTCGTTATAATAGCTATTTAACTGACGAAAAAGTCTATCATTCCGTACTAATATTTTCTGCTGAATATCTCCATCACCTTGCCAATTTGGATCAAGTGACCGAAATCTTCTATTTAATAAATCAAATGCTAAGCATCTTTTAATCTCGGAAATTACAACTTCACTAAAAGGGCCTACTCGAAAAAATAATAAACGATCTTCTAATTTTTCATTATCAGCTTCATATTCCTGAATGTATTCCCTAATTTCACTAGGGGTGAAATTATCAAATTCTTCCCTGAATGGTAAATTCCAAAAAACAAACATATCATAGAAATCTATTCTCTTTGGTGTCCATTTGGGCAGATCAACAATAAATCCAGCGACCTCATTTAATGCTTCATTGAAATCCTCAAATTTAATAAAATATTCAATAAATTGCCAATCCTTATTTTTAATTTTTATGTCATGCTCAGCTCCTATTCCTAATTTAATATCAAAAACATTATCAACATAATACTCATGCAGATCCGTGTCATTGATTTCTTGAGATAAAAAATGTACCATATCTTCAATATCATAAGTTTCTTTAACTTGTAAATAATATTTTTGCTTGTTGGTATCGCGATCAAGGATTTTTTTTAAATAACTAATTTGATCCTCTCTTTTTGAAAACTCAATCAGACGATTTAAAAGATCTTCGAGTTCTTTGTCATCATCATAATTTAGGAGTAAATCTATTATACAATCATCAGCATAGACATGATTTTCAGTTAAGTAAATATATTTTAAAACTTTCGAAATCACCCTTTTTTCGGAATCAGAAAAATTTTCGGTGTCAGATTGAACTTTTTGGATTAGTTCTTTTATAAAATTATATTTCTTGGTATCTTTTTTAATTTCTTTTTTAAAGTAGTCAAATAACGTATCTGGTGTAATTAATTCTTCTATATCGTTATCTAGCGATTCTTCGATATGATATGAAGCGTAAGATAAACCTGCTCGAGCTTGAGTTGATAATTTAAAAACATGGTCAATTAAAAGATCCATTGTCTTTGGATGAAATGGATAACATAAAAAGAAAATCTCATTATTTATCGCTGCTGGTTCATTGGGTTTATATATAGAATACTGAGAATCGCCAAAAAACTGTGCTTTTAAAGTTGGAAATAGACTGTCAATATTTCCCCGGTAATTCGCCTTTTCTGGTGTCAGAACTTGATTAAAAATCTCAACAAAATTATAATGGTCCAGAGGAATTTTTTTTAAGCGCCCTCCACTTCCAACTTGTTTTTTTAATAAAGGATCAAGAGTTAACCACTCTTGTTGAGCCGCTAGAAATACAAAAAAATCCTTACCTTTTATATATTCTGCTAAAAATTGAATTTGTAGAGACGCAAGAGTTCTTTCACTTCCGTGCTCATGTGCTTTTAAAAATTCAGAAAATTCATCAATTAATATAATTATCCCATCATAATCAATTTCGTCTCTATTAATTACTTGTTTTTTTAATTGCTTAAAAGATTGCTCTAAGACGATTTGAATAAACTCTTCAATACTATCACCAATCATATAAGAATCATCAAGCTTAAGCCCTAGTTTTTTCATACTTTTCCGTATTATTTCTGCTTTTCTATAATAGTCTACGTCTTCCTCCTCATCCAAAACATTAAACTTTTCCAAGTTCATATCATCAAATTCAGAAGATATCATATCTTGTATATCCTTTTTATTACCTGGAGCGCATACTTTATTAAAATAGTGAATGTATTTTGAAGGTGAGCTTAGATTTACTTCTATTTCGAATCTTTCTAAGACAATTTTTTCAATCTCCCGAAAAATAATATCAATTAGATCCGCTTGAAGACTGCCATGTAGCGCTAAAGGGACAACCAAAAACTTCTTCTCTTTTAGATCAGAATATACATCTCCAAAAATCTCTATTATCCTTTGCCATAGACCGGCTCTAATTGAGGGATCAATGGTCTCATCAAATAGGGTATTAAGAACGGAGAGAAGATGGGTTTTACCTACCCCAAATAATCCTTCATATAAGAATGATTGAAAATCAGGGACGTTTCCAGTCCTTATTATTTGATCCATCATAGGTTCTAAAGACTCCTTAAGGGCACGCTCAAAACTAGGAGTTATAATTGTATTCATTATTTGTTTTAAAGTATTAGGTTTATTTTTAAATTGGACAATATTGATTGTTGTATCAACATCGGAACTTGTTTGCCCAATAATTTCTCTTATTCTCATTTTTTAACCTCTTATCTTTTATTTTTAATTTCTTTTTCCTAAATATTTCAATAAATCATTTAAATTCTTAATATCAGGGCCTATATTAACTTCAGAACCTCTAAAATGGCGATCTTTAATTTTTAATAATTCACTTCTTTTATTATCTGGAATTTCTAACAATTCAATAACAGATTCATTAATTTTTGACAAAAATCCCTCTCTAAATGACAATATCCATATTACACCTTTTCCATTGGAGTTATATTCAAAATTCGAGGCAGTAAAATCGATGTCCAAGAATTGTTTCTCCTTCAGATTATCAAAGATTACCAATTTTAAATCTTTCTCATATAAGTATTCTTTTAATATAGATTCTATTAAATTATTGATTGTTCCGATATTGTAATATTTATATCTTAATCGATCGTGTTCTTTAATTATCTCTTCTCTGAAATTTTCACAATAAAGATAATCTTCAGTTGTAATTTTACCTTCACTCTCTAACTCTTTTAAAACTCGTTTCATAATAAATGATTTGCTAATTCCAGAAGAACCATATATAATCATTGAAAATCTACGAGAAATTGGAACTTTTTTAGTGATGTTTTCTTCGAGTATCTTTTTTAAAGACTTATAAGCAACTTCTTGCTCATCACTATAAAACCTGAATTTCAGAGGATTTTCCGATGTGTCTTTTTTAAAGTCCTCTACTGAATTATATTCTCGCATTAAATTCCCCCATTGTTTTTAAAATTACAACATATTTCTGAACATCTGCAAAAGACTCAAATCTTGCTAAACTTTTTTTACAGAGAATATCAAATGCATTTTTTATTCCGGTCATATCCGTTAATAGAATTTTCAGCAATTCAGATTGATCTAAGGCTCTTAAACTTATAGTCTGCCACTCTGGAAAATAATATAAAATAAAATATAAAAGTCCAAAAGCAGTGGGTTTGTAAAAAGCAATATTATAAACAGCATTGCTCTCTTTTTCCGGTAAAATGTGTAATCTTATTAGGTCTTTTAAAACTTCAGTAGTGTTCTTTTCGATATTTGTTGCTAAATCAGGATATATATCTAAAGCCTTAACCTTTCTTTTTAAATCGTTTGCCACAAGTTTTTTTTTATTATTCATTAAATATTGATGAATCTCTTTTATTGTGAATTCAACGATGAAATGTTGGCTATAACCCATAACTAATAATTCATTTCTAGTCTGAGGATATTTATCCCAAGTTTTTAATAAAGCAGTTCCTATATCACCTAATTGGATCTGTTTTTTATCATCCTCTTCAAGATATCTATCAATAACTTTTGATACAATATCCATTTCACTTTTTTGTGATTTCCCCTGTGAATAATTTTTTACAATATATTGTCTCACAACAGACCTTTTAAGACCTTCATTATAGTTTTCAGAAACATATTTTAGAGTAGGTAGTATAAAAGGAAACGTAGTATTTATTGAATATTGAATTCTGCTAGTTTTATTAATGGGCATTTTTTAGAATTGTCTTTAGATAGGATTTTAAAACTTAATACTATATGATAAGTTATTATTATTTTATATTAAAAAAATGTCCTAGATATTGGAAAGATATCCACAAATATGGAGACCATTCTAATATTCTATAAAGTTAAACTATATTTATGGTAAAATTAATAAAAAGTGATGTTCTTAAGCTAAAAATTTTAAAGCAATACAAGGAAAGAAATATCTCTTATACAGCATCTCTTTTATCAAAAGAATTAAGTGGTAAATTCGAGACTATACAAAAAGCACTCGAATTTTTTTATAAAATTGGTGTAATTGACAAAGAAATTAAAGAACATGGAAAAAAATTTTTTACATATTATAATCTTACTGAAATTGGAAAAGACCTTATCAAATCAGAGAGAATTTAAATTGTTTCTGTTAATCGTGAAATAACCGTTTCACGAAGAAACGTTTAGTTTTCTAAACTAAAAGAAACCTTAAAAAGTTCAAAAATCAAATATAATTAATGATAAATAATACAGAACCAAAAAATTTGATATCAAAAGAGAAATTAAATTCCTACTTTATTATTTTTTTTAATGCCTATAATCAATTACTTGACTATAATCAAATGTACTTAAATATCTTTTTAAGTTTAAAGCGCACTGAACAATATTCAAGATATGTAATCTATAAATTAATATTGTTTCCTATCATATTAATCACTTTAATGTTTGCTGCTTTTGTTGAGGAACCGTATTCTTTAATTAGTTCTATTATCTTTACTATTGCTCTCATTCTTTTTTATTTAGTAGATAGAATTTGTTTCAAGAAATTTCATTACTCCATATCCTATTACAGAAAAAAGAGAAAAAAGTTATTCAATTTCCAAACTCAATTAATCTTAATACTAAATAATAACATTCTAAAAGAAAAAATTGGTGAAAAAGAATTCATGAATTATAGAGTAAAGTGTAGTACTATACAGGATAAAGTTCAATATTATTGTTCAATATTCAAATCATATGGGGATTATCTAAATAAATTCGGATTCATTGCTTTCCTTATAGGTTTTTCATTTAATCTCATTTTCGATTTTATGAAAGATCCTTTTTTTGTAGTTAATCTTACTCTATCAAACTTTTTTATGTATATTTCCATAATCCTACAAACTTTTCCTCTCTATTATACGAATCTAAAAATAAGATATATAAAAGAATACCCTGATTTAGAATTGTTTGAACCGGTGATATCTAAAATAATTCTTATGATAAATTACTCCCTACTAATCTTGGAGTTCCCAAAGAAAAAAGAAATTTTAGGAAAAATTACTGAGATCGAATCCAAATTAAAAGAAGATAAAGTATTGGAATAATTAAATAAATAATAGAAATCTTAGAGTATCAATTAAAATTATAAAATTTGATACTTCGGTTATTTCACGATTTCATATACTTAATACTCTTATTAGATGAACCAACTAAAATTTGATTGTAAATTTGGCAATCCGAATTAATAAAATTTGATTTTTATAGTTAGAATAATATATTAATATTAAATTTAAATTCGATAACCGTTTCACGATATTAATATTAGAAGATAAGAAAAAACCCTGTTTTTTAAATATAAATTATCTTGAATTTTTTTATCTAAGTAGTTCGAATTTTTTTCTAAAGTCGTCTACTTCTTCTAAAATGGCTTTCCATGCTTCAGCATCTGTCCCGATAATATTTCCTTGGATTTCGGCAAATATTTCACCTGAAATGCAAACAAATAAAAATGAATCCTCTTTTGAAATTATTTTATTGGGAATTTGAATTTTAGAGTCAACTAATTCCATGTATAATGCTTTATTACGAAATTCGAAAATTTTACCTTTACGAAACCATTCAGCAAATTTACTTTCTTTTTCTTTATAAATCCTTGATACTCTTGAATTAACTACAAGAGTAGAACGGACAGCTTGTATATATTTCTTTTTATGACTTCTGATTATTTTCTTATTGATATTTTTGATATTTAGAAATTTGTTAATATTTATGTAGATTATTTTTCCAACTTCTTCAATAAGAGTAACAGAAAAAAAAAGCGCAAGAGCATAATCATTTTCTTCAAAAAATCTCTTGCTGAGAATCCAATATTTTTTTAAATGGTCTAATACATTTGATGAATATAATTTCTGACTTTCCTTCATCGCACTTCCCAATTTATTGATTTATTGATCTTTATTATTCTTAGTTTTCAATATTATTTCTTATTTTTAACCTTTCACGATAATGCCTTTATAAAATAGCCAGCTAAATATTTTTTTCTACATCTTAAGATTTAAACCCTTTAATTTTAAATTGAGAATTTTTAGAGTATTATAAAGGTAATTTTGGCCCCAAGACACTCCCTAAAGCGTTTAATAAATTTTTTCCATATTTTTTCCATCTTGGATTAATTTTCTTCTGTGCTTCAATAAACATTTGGAATTCTTTATATAGCACGTTCTTTTGGGATAGACTCCAATCTTTGATTACTTGATTTAACGATTCTAATAATTTATTCAAATTTTTTTCACTAGGATTTTTGAGAAACATCTCACTAAGTTTAAGAGCATATTTCCTAATACTCATCTCATCAGTAAAATTAGGTTTTGTTGAATATTCAACTTTAAACTTGACTTCTTCTATTTTAGTCGGTGTATATGCAGCAACTTTTTTATAGTATGTTGTAAAATCCTTTTCCAATTCGATTTGTAAATTGAGCCAAAGATCTAAAAGATCCTTTTTATTTTTTTGAATTCTTTCATCTTCCATGTATTTCAATTTTAAATAATATGATTTAAAATTATATTCCATATCTGGCTTAAGTGTAATCAAATCGTTCTCAATATTAAAAAAACCTTTATCTTTAAACCACATAAAAGCCATCTTATGGTGCTTATCGATATTGAAAAGATTGAGTTTTTGAGGAGTAAGAATATCGTGATAATACTCGCTGAAAAATTTCATTTTTTCATCCCTATAGTTAAAAAGTGGGAGTCTATCATTGTCATTAATTAAGGAATTCTTTATTTTTTTATAGTTAGCTGAAAGATAGCTTATAAAATCAATTTTTTTCAGTTTATCATTTAATACTTCAGCTACAGATTTTAAAATTAAAAGATTATCATGTCTATAACAAGTTCCAGCATTGAAATCATGGGAATAAATTATCGCAAAATATAATTTATCATAAGAAAGTAGCTGGTATAATTCATCATAATTTGTGTATTCAATACAAACTTCAATAAATTCTCGATCTATATCAGCTCTCCTCAAAATTTTCCTCAAATCTTCTTTAGTAGGGCTATACTTGGTTGTATCAAGTTGGTAAAATTTTAAATAAGATAATTTATCTGTAATTTCAGATAATAGGGCAAGAAGTATTACTTGATTAATGGTGGTTGTATTATGTATAAGTTTTCTAAAAATTTTGTTGGTATTAAAGCCCAAACTATCAATAGTCCTTTTTGAAAGCGTAGCAAGTTCTTCACGTAGTATGTAAAATTCAGATGATAATCCTAAATCTTCGGGATCAAGACATTTTCTGGTTACTGAAGAATGTTTTCGACGAGAAGGAGCGTGATAAATTAGTTTATTAGATTTTTCTTTAATATCAATAAATTTATCAAATCTTTTTTCAAATTCTTTAAGTTTACTATTTATTTCTTCCTTTCCATATTGAGTAGTTCTTATTAAATTATAAATAATATTCTCTTTACTAAGGGGAATTATAAAATACTTTCCAAATTTTCCGTCCTCCTCTCTATTCCCTATGTTTATTAAACCAAAAAGCGGAAGTAATTTATTCTTTACCCATTCAAATTCTTTTTTCTCTAATAATTTTCTCATATTATTTAATATTCTTCTTTTAACTTTTTAATATTAGTAAAATCTTGATTTAATGATCCCTACTGAAATTTACTTTTAAAAATTCATCAGGATAATTAAGAGCATTGAAAAATAAGGATGAATTCTACCATGTTAGTCCTAATAATAGTCCAATATTGAATAGAATATTGTTAATTTTCAATTTCCTCTGATTTTATTCATATTTAAAAAATGGATTTTTTAGTTTATCCAATGATGGATAAAATGAGCATGATATCAAAAAACGATTTGATAATCATTTCAATATAATTTATTGATATCAAATAAGATATTTTATTACAAATTATTCTAAATTATCTTGATAAGTTATACAAAGTAATTTATCCTGGTCAAAATTATTGTAATACTAAATTTTACAGCTTTCAACTTCTAAGGATAATAGATTACTATATTTTAAACAAACATTACAACGTATTATTGTAACTATGGCGATCTCTTCTCATATTTATTGTAATCATATATTTGATATGAAAATTTAAAGAATAATTAACCTTTCATGAATTTTTGTGCATATCCCTAAATATTATGATTTATATTGAGAGAATATTGAATTTTTTGTTAAAAAAATAATGATTTAACAGCTTATTGATATTTATATTTAAATAATCTATCAGATATAAATTATCGATAAAATAACAATTTTAATGATAAAAGTGGAATAATTGCATTATCCGGATGAGTATCTAGATTATGAGGATCCTGAGACGGGAGAAAGAAAAAAGTTGAAGTTAAAGAATTATTTTCCCGGAGTTCCTGAAGAAAGTTGGGGCTTATCTGATTTGAAATATAATGAACACCAAAAAAATTGGACTGGAAAAATCCCCGATTCTCAAATTCCAATTGGAGCACAATCTTCTGGTTATTATGTTGATGAAAATCATTTTAATGATCCTCGATCTGATAGATATTATCGTGATGTAATTATTCATAATGTTGGAAATACTACTTTTAATGCCTCTAACTTATTAAATGAAGCTAAAGATTTAATTAATCAATATCAATATGAAAAAGCAAAAGATGTTATTTCAGAAGCTAAAGATTTATTTAATTCAATCAAAAATGTTCAAGGAATGACAGCTTGTGAAGAATTAATAAAATCTATTGATATTACATATAGAGAAAAACTGGATTTAATATTAAAAACAAAACATAGAATACATTATTTAATTTTAAAAGATAAATTGGAAAGATGTAATTTATTTCCAAGAAATTTAGACTCAATTTGCAATCAAAAAAATGAGATTAAAAAAATCATTGAAAAACAAAAAATACATGGATTTTTTATGTATAAATTCCCTGAAAAAAAATTTACAGACTACAAAATGGAAATTGAAAGAATCTTCGACTTAATTGACGAGATAAATAAAAATCCATATATTCAAATTGATTTACCTAAAAAAATTACAGGATTGGGAGTAAAGACCTGTGAATTCTGTAAAATCGCTCGAGCTTATGATTTTGGTATCTTATTACTAAGTCCTGAAAATGTCAATGCATATCTTGAGGCAGGTATGTTCCTATCTCTTGGAAAGAAAGTCATTTGCTTAAGAAATAAAAAAGTATTACCTAAAACTCCATTTGACCTTGATTCATTTATTGAAATAGTATATGACTCATTAGATCAATTAGAAAGTTTGTGGAAAGGAAAACTATTACAATATTTCGAATGGTTAATTAAAGAATATTGTAAATAAGAACTGGACTTTAATTTTAAATATTATAAATATAAAGATAATTTTTGTTTAGAAATCTCACCTAAATATGGGTATATAAACCCTTTTGAGTTTAGAGTTAAAATTGATGAGAATTGGAAAGTATTGGATTTCAAATTTGGTCCTTCAGGTGAAGTTCCTGAAACTCTTGATTTGCTGGGTAATTATGAATCAAATAATATAGTTGAAAATGGAATTAAATATACTTTATGGCGATCTAATTATGAAGCAAATCCTGAACATAGTTATTTTATAATTTTAAGAGAATTACCTGAAGTTTTTTTAATTGGAAAGACTTCAAAACTAAGTCAATTTACCAAATCAATTATTATATAATAAAATCAATAGAACAAGAATAGATTGATATTCTCTTTCTTCTTAAATTTTTTAAACAAGTTAACTGCATATATAATAATCGCTCTCAGCGATGTTAGAGATAAGTCTTATACAGTTCAATCCGGATTTGAGATGTATCCTACGGTGGGAACCTCTGAAGAGTATTCATTCCGTCGGTATATAATTGAGGCAAATAAAACAAAAGTGTATTTATTTGTAATTGAATGGAGAACAGAATTTCAGCCAGATTATGATACAGAAATGAATTTAATTAAACAAGATATATCTTATATATATTATGAAATTGAGTCCAACGAAGGCCATTACCATTTTTTATTTCATCTGTAAAACTTTCCACGTTCTCAGTTTTACCAGCATACCATTTATCATTTTGTAATTTAATAATAACTATAGAAATATCTTCTATTTCTCTGTGTTCAGTTATATCTGTTTTTTCAGTTGTCAATGTTGAAATTTCATTTTTTATTGAATTTCTTTGAGAATTTTTTCCCAGATTGTATAATGATATCGACGATACCAAAACTTATATCAAATCAATAAGCTTTAATTCATTTGTCTTGATATTTCCTATCTAGAATTTTTAATCAAAAGAGTAAATAATTTATCAAAAGTTTCTTCCATACTGTAAAAGCTAGAGAACTTGGCTTACTCAAGGGAGAGGATACGCTTTTTATTTGCAGAAAATAAATTTTCTGTAAACCATGAAGGTATTGTTGTTCGTATTGAAAATATTATCTATAAAATAAATAATTTGAATCAAAAAATTAAATATTCTATTATTATCACAAATTCTTTATAAGATCATCAAATATAGGTATATAATCTTTAAATATCTTGTCTAATTCAGTAAGAAATGATTTTACTATATCTTCCTCACTTTTTTGATCAAGATCCTTAACAACTGGAAAATTAAACATGTTCCTAACATTCAAATTAGTGCTCAAATATTTATTATAAGGAGAATTCACAGTTCTTGAGCGTGACATGAAATTATCTTTAAATTTCCTGCGTAAATCTTCTGGATCATAACCATATGAATAAAAATATAATCTTAGGTCATTTTTATCAGTTAATTCACAATGAAATGTAATTAAGCTAAAATACTGTGTCTTAGCTTTTACCCAGTTATTTTTATCTTGGATATCTTTCCATTCTTTCTTGAAAAATTTTATCCAATTTGATCCTGAAAAAAATTCCCATTCTTTTTGATACTTTTCCTTTAATTCTTTCTCAATTAGACTTATCAACTCAGTTCCAGGTGTCTGTTGATAATTTGAATATCTTTTTAAAAGAAAATCAAGAACATCGGGATATTTATTAAATAACTTTTCACACAACTCATTTAATCTAGGATTATCCATAATAAAAACCTCAATCGAATCTGAAAATTGATTTAGAAATAGTCTAATGTCATCAGTTATGTCAGATCTCTCCTGTATAATCTTTAAAATTTGATACACTTCCTCCCACGAATATGACAAAAATATATCACTAGAAGGGATATCCCCTTGAGGAGTAAGGAAAATACAAATTAATTTGGTTTTATCATCAAGATATCTTTGTGATAATTCTTGTGCATAAGTTATTGTTTGCTCTGGACTTTCCTTAGAAAAAATCTTGTTCTCTATTGCTAAAATCCAACGCTCATTTTCAATATGTAATTCTAACAAAATATCGATTCTCGCTTTTTTGGAAACGATTGTCTTTTCAACGAAAATGCTAATATCATCAAAAACAGCACAATCGATATCAATATACTCTATTTTCAGCTCTTTAAATCTTTTATATCTCTCTGAATCTCGTATTAATGACTTTAAAAATTCCTTTAAGAAAATATCTCCTAACCCATGATTAGCAAAAGGGTCTAAAAGCCTACTTATTAATTTGGAGTAAGAAATTTCCCTAGTCTCTATGCCAAAAAATTGAAAAATATTGAATTTACTTTGTAAAAGATCGCGTAATTCAATAAATTCTGGCTCTTGAATTAATTGGTTTAGTTCAAGGATTCTATCTTCTGGATTCAACTTAAGAACTATTTCTAATGATCTTTATAAAATAATCTACTTTCATTTATAAAAATCTTTGCAAAATAATCTTAATTATGAAAGAAATTGGTAAAGAAAAGAATTTTAATAGGTTTTTCAAATTGATACTCTTCCCACTAAATCTAACGAAAACTGTATATGGGAGTTCCCCTTTTATTAATCTCGGTCTGTAATCCCAGTAAAATCCTCAATCAGAAATTCAATCTCTTTTTATCTAAAAAAATGATTTTATTAATTTTTTATCAAATTTTTTATTCAGAAACAGATGATAGACATCTCTTATTGTTTTTTAGGCTTTATCTAACGACTTCAGCATTTCAGATAATTCTTCTTTAAATTATCTTTCCCTTCATTTTTGAATGATCATATCCCCGAAAATTATGCAAAATTCTTGCTTGAAAAGTCCAGTCCGCTTCCCTCCAAATTTTATTAAAATCTTTATTCATAGATCTCACCAAATTTCGTTCAAACTAAATAATAACATTCTTTACAATAATAATGCCGAAAGTTTGTATTTACAAAAGTTCTAAATAATTCGGCATTTATACCATTCCAAACATCTTCAAAGGAGTTGTATTGACAATTCCCATAAATATAGGGATTTAACATATTACAGGCAGTAAGATCGCCATTATATCTAATATAAACTTCTTCCCAAGGATTATTACAATATAAATGACAAGAAGGATTAGCTATACTTCTATTAACAGGATTGTTCCCTAAGTGATCGGGTAATTTCAAGGCAATATTATAAGAAATTGCGAGATCATGCGCTTTATGAAACATATCCATTATATCATCGATTCTTTGATGCATCCATCCACTCTGGGGAGAGTCTGATTTAACAACATTGACAATAACCCCTCCTAATCCCATTTCAGCGGCAAGATCAACCACTTTAGCTATTTCATGGATATTACATTCCATTAATGTAAAAATTATCTGACCCTGAAGTGGATTTGATAAATTATTTCCAATATACCGTAAATTTTTCTTGAAACTAGAGAAACTTGCTCCTCTTCTGATTGATTCAAAAAGATGAGAAGTTGAGCTATCGCATGAAATTAAGAAATTGGTATTCATTTCTAACAAATTGTCCCAGATTTTGGGATTAGATACAGTTAGATTAGTAACAATCTCTAATTGAGGATTTAAATTGCTTAATATCGCTAAATATTCTAAAAAATTTGGTAAAATAGTTGATTCTCCTAATCCATTTAATCGAATTAATTCTGCGTGATTAAGAACATTTTCAGAAAGAGAGTTTAATAAATCAGTAGACATATTTCTATCAGGATTATAACCACTTTTCCCAATTCCACACATAATACAATTTAAATTACAATTATTAGTGAGTTCTAACAAAATTTTACCTGGATAGGCAACCGTTTCCTTAAAGTTCTTATTGCCTAATTCTAAAAATTTAGTCCACCATATTTCCTTAAAATCATTGAAGGTATAACTACTCTCAAAGTTCCCATGATTAATCCATTGGGAGAGGTTATAGAAGATATATTGTCCAGTATTGAAAAACCATTCACTATCCTTCTGATATAAACTTTCTAAAACTTTAATTTTAATGAAATCCTTTAAATCATCTAATAAATCCTCAATTAAATCATACATAAATGGTCCCCTTCCAATCACTTTTTGATGGTTTTCAATATAATTTGAAAGTTTGGACCACTCATTACTTAGGTCATATCTTCTTAAATAAATATTAGAGGCAGTTTGAAATATCTCTTTAGCATTCTTAAGCATAAATTTGTCATTCATCATCTTTCCCCCTATGATTCTTTTTTACATTTATTTGTGACCAAGATCCAGCCAAGATTATACGCAATTCTTTGAAAAATACGTAATATCAAAAATCTGATTCTTTTAATGAGGGTCATTTTACTCTGACGATATGAAAACCATTGATATTTCATATCTAAAAGAATTTCCTTAATTTTCAGAGGTGGTCTTAGAGTATTATAGCTCCAACCAGGATCTTTTATTTCAGAAAACCCCATTATTTCAAATAAAGTCATATTATCCCTCCATTGTTGATGCTGATTTATTTGTAAGATATTTAAATGAAATTTCTGCACAACCTTTTCCATACCTGTAAAATGTTTTAAGAAAAGAAAATAAAGAAGTGCGATAATCATGGATAACAATCATATTTGTCTCAAACCTAAAATTATACCCTCTATTAACCAATTTAAAGCTGAGACCATTATCTTCACCTCCAGGATATTTATGTGTCTCATCAAATCCATTAACTTCCAACAAACAATCTCTTAAATAGCAACAATTTGCAGTTACTAAATATTGATTATATTTTGGAGGTTCTAAAATACGATGATATGAATAATATTCGCTTACTGCACCCTTTCTTAGATGGATTACTTTCCCTCCTATTCCGGCAATTTCATCTTTATTCCAGTATTTGGAATATTTTATCGCCTTTATCCACGAAGGGAGTAATATACAGTCATCATCAGTAAAAGCGATGGCTTCTGAAGATGCTAGCTGAATTCCCATATTTCTTGCGACCCCAGGACCCTCAGAAATTGGATTATTGAGGACAATCGGTGTAAATTCATGTTTATCAGATTCCCAACTTTTTAGAAATGTGGAAGACTGGTCGTTAGATCCATCATTTATAACAATTACCTCATTTGGAGAAGCATTAAGAGCGTTGACGGATCGTAATAATCTCTGAAGCATTTTTACTCGATTATGGGTTGGAATAACTAGCGAAATAGTTTTTGGTATTATTTTATTCCCCCTCCTCGATTTTTTTTGCTAATCTATCCCATAAAAAATGATCCCAACATGCTGAGTTTGGAGCTAAAGAACAAGAGAAATTTTCCAATCTTTTTAAAATAGAACCGAATCTCTCTTCTTTGATATTACCATAATTATTGGTTGTTAGGTAACTTTCAGAGATACAGGGAAATACTTGACCATCAGAATTAATAATAACTTGTTTTTTACCTGCCCAACAATCGGCCCTGTGAGAGAATTCTCCAAAAGTATAGATTTGTAAAAAGTCTCTCAGCACTTTATTGGCAAAATTGAGTTTTCCTTCATGTTCCAATATATCTAACTGATCGATTATAACCTGAATCTCTGATTTCTGGAATTCATTATAAGTTGTAGGATTATCTGTAAATATAGAAGGGCATACTAAGCCTAGGGAAATATCTATCCCCTTATTATAAAAGAAGTCCACGAATTTACCAATTTTATGGAAATTCTCCTGGGATACAACCGAGTGAAGCGATATTGACCTCTTTTTAGAATTGTTAAATCTTTTTTGAGAAATCTTGGCTAAATTATTAATTTTTTCAATTCTTTTGAAAGAGACCTTAGGATCAACTCTTTTATAGTTTGGATAAGAAAAATTTTCAAATGAAGCTACAATTTCTGCATCGCAACTATGAGTATCAAATAAAGCTTTATACATTTCTTCTCTATAAATCTTAAGATTAGTAATGAGTCTCAAATTAACATCGGGAGTTTCTCCAACAACTTTAATAATTTCAGTAATGTCTCTACGGATTGAGGGTTCACCTCCTAAAAAGCAGATATAATTAAAATTAGCTTCAAGAGCATCTTCTAAGGTGTCTCTTATCACTTCAAAAGACAGCTTTTCAGGAACATTTGGAGAATCATTTTCTCCTTGACAATATACACAATTATTATTGCATCTATTAGTGATTTTAAAATCTAACCATCGAAAATTATTAGGCAATTGCTTTCCCCTCTGCCTGTGAAGTTATAATTTCATTAAAAAAAGAAGATATATTTGGTAAGATGATCATCTCATCTAACATTATCATAAATTTACAAACAACTGGATTTATTCCCTGAAACTCTGAGAAATTATCATTTGAAATAATTAAGGTTTCTTCGGGATGTTGTTTAAAAAATTCTAATAAGAACTCATCTGCTTGTATTTTGCTGGGGCATTGTAATATTTTTCCCGTTCTATATAAATTGTCTAACCCTGTTTTATTATCGATTCGGTGACTCAATGAAGCGTCAGTAATAATTTCATATTTAATTGGAAATTTAGTTGATAAACCTTCCAGAAATGAAATGACTATTTCCAAATTCTTTAACATAGCTTTTTTATTCGGATTTCTTTTGAAAAAAGCTACATTAGAGCCATCAACAATTATTTTTACTTCTTCCATTTTTTATATCACCTTAATTATAATAAAAAGATTTTAATATTTAACTACCATTTTGTGTAGTAAAATACTTACTATCGAAGTTACTACCAAAATGGAAAATTTTGATCTTCATAAGAGAGAAGAATTTATTATCAATCTTTTAGAAAAAGAAGACTTGTCATATACAGAGATTCAACAAAAGGGAGGCGAAAAATTAAGTAGCGGGACGAGCTTATCAAAATATCTAAAAAAATTGAAGAGTCTAAATTTAATTGAAGACTATGATACTCCTGAGTCACGTTATAGAACTAAGTATCGTTTAACTGAGAAATATCATAATCTTAGAAAACAAGATCTAAAAAAGTTTAGAATTAATCAATGGATGGAAGATCGAACAGATTGGCAGACTATTTTAAATCTTTTAATAAGATATCTTAAAACTCATTTCCCAAATGTCTTCCAAGAATATCCAGATCTTAAATTCCGAGATTTTCTAATTGATATTTATTCTTATTTGAAGTATTTTCAATTTGATATAAAATTATTATATTTAGAATTTAAGAATTATGTAAACCTAGTTATTCATTTAATAATCAATCATCCAGATGGAAAATATAAGAGATTCAGAGAGATTTTCAGATTATCGACTTTCTCGTTTAATAATATTATCGAACAGCTAAAAACAAATGAGCTATTAGAATCCTTCTCTTATAGAGAGGTGCAAGAGCAAAAAACTTTTGTTGATGATTATATAAACTATTTTCTTATCTCTGAGGATCCAATCTTAAATGTTCTTAAAAAAGAAATTGAGACAATCTTTCCAAAATTTCTATTATGCTGGGAGTTTCCGAATGTAAAACTCGAGGATTATTTCCATTTCTTACTACAATTCTCACATTCCATTCTGTCTAACAGTTATGAAATCGTTTTAAGAAGTGAAAAAGACAATTTAATAGATTTTTTTCAACAATTTAAGATTTGTCTAATTATCTATATCCGTGAATATATCTTCAGCTTCTTAAATATTCTAGAATTGAAATCTGAAAAACGAATAGAGATTAGACCTCCGTTAGAATTACTCCCAGTGAAAGAAAAAATGGAGTATAGAGAAAAACTTCTGCTTTCGTCAATTAGCTTGCCAAATAATATCAAAAACACTATTGAAGATTTTTTCTTGAGTCAATATTCATCAGATCAGGGTGTTATTAAATATCTAGAAAATATAATTAAGAAATTAGCAAAAGATATTGAAGGTAAATTAAAATCCTCAGATTTAGTTCAATCTACAGAGCTCATATATAAAAAAAGTCATCTATTGTTTCTTCTAAGAATTTTTCATAAAATAGACAATAAATTATATAAAAAATTCCAAAATGAGACCAGAACAGATTTTCCAAGATTAAGATTGAGTTATTCTTACTTATCTGATGATATTTTCGAAACAATTAAGAAATATAATATAGGAATGGAAGATGAAGCGGATTTTCTTAAAAGTTCATTTATTATAAGAACTTTTTTCGAAAGAATTAGACGTTTTTCAAATTTTGTTAAATTAGAGGGAAATCAGCCAAATATAATAGAAAAGTTCAATGAGATTTTTAATCTTGTTAAGGAGAACTTTTCTCAAAAGATTCAGATACAATTTTTAAAACAGAAGATTAATATCTTCTTAGATGGTGTTCAAATTGATTCCAGAAAGGGAATTTATTCTTTATTAAATAAATTAATCGATATAGACAATAGAGATTTAGATTTAGCAAAATTTATTCTCCAGTATTATATAAAATTCACTAATTTAGATGAATTTAATACAATATTTAAGAGAATTCAAATAAGCTTAAAAGAAAAAATAAAAATTTTGGAAAATTTCATAGAAATTATACCTATTGATTTTGATTTACTTAGTTTTTTGGACATTAAAGGAAATTTTGACAAAGAATTCTTTTTAAAGGAAGATTTTCAAGATAAAATAAAGATACAAACTGATCTCGAATACTTCAGGTTATTATTAAGAGAATTAGCCATATTTCATGAAAGAAAGGAAAATTATCGAGCTGCTTTGACTTATTATTTTCTAGGAGCCTTAGATAATAACCCGGATATCAATAAAAAGCTGGATGTTGAAATTTATAATAAATCTCGATTAAAAAAACCAATGGCATTAAATTTTATTCAATTATATCTTAAAATAAAAGAGGAAGATCAACATTTTAAGATTGAAAATCCTGAAATAATTGCACAAATTTATGAACCAAGGAAAGGTTTAATAAAAAATAAAGATATTATAGAAGAAATCCGTGATTTTGACAAAGAAATCCCATATTTAATCAATATATTCATAAAAATCTATTTATTCCAGAATTTTTCGTTCCAAAATCCTAAATACACAACCCTAGCAAAAAGATTAATTAATAAAGTTAACCATCTTACTAATATCTCTTCTCAAATAATAATGGATTCAGATAATACAGAAGAGGAAAATTATATTTTAAATATTAAATCAGTACTGGACAGATTTAAAAATTATCAATATTTCCAGTTCTTAGGGATACAATTACAATTACAATTATATTTAGAGAATATTAAAAATACTAAATCTAAAGAGATAGAACCAAAATTTATTGATCCTTCTCTGTATCAAGGACCATTATTTGATATTAATGTAATTGGTAGCTTATATAGAAGCCCATACAATTCTTTATTCAATAATACCTTGGAATCCAAAAATATTATCCCTTTCATTAACGCTGTTCATCAAACAGATTATTTAAATATTAAAAGAAAAGAATTTCAGCGATTAAAAACAATATATAGAGAAATTGATCCAGAATTTAGCTTGAATGAATTTCCTTTTGAAATTGCCTTCTCGCAAGAATTAAATATTCCTCAAAAATGGAACAAAGAAACATGGAAAACTGCAATAAAACAAGTTGAGAATTTGCCATTAGTAAAATTGGAACTAATGGATCTTTACTTAAACCATGATGGAAATATCATCGATTTTGAGATACTAGAAAAACTTTGTCTAGATTTACTTAAAAATTATGGAATTAACTGGTCAGAACGTTATTTAGATCAATACATCGATTATTTAGTTTGGTATTGTGATAGAGTTGAGTACTTAAAAATATTTGATGACATAAAAGATTCTGTTTTAATTCAAAACATCTTCAATTTTATTCGATATCTTATTAAAGCAAATCTTTACTGGGAATACCGAGAGAGAACAATGGTTAAAGAAAATATAAATCTAGCAACAAACTATTATGAAGTAATTAAATCTCATGATCTTGAATTATTTAAGAAGAAATTCTTCCAAAATTATGAGTTGGTTTTCCAAAATTTACAAGCTCTTAGATAATAAAAAAAAGTATGTCTATAATAATAGACATTCGAATATATTTTTAAAATTCAAACATTAAGTGTCGTACTCTTAATGATTTATCCTTAAAAGTATAAAAGCTCCATTTATTTCGTCTTTGGCAACAATATATTCCTCTTTTAATTTTCTTAGTTTGAAAGAGATTATGACTAATTCTTCATTGAATTCGTTAATAATAATGCAAGATATAGAAAAATGAATGAATTCCTATTTTTCTAATATTATATAATTATTTAATATAAAAAATCCCGCAAATAGGCATTGATGCTTAAAAATAAGTATAGTTATTTTCATATTTTCCCTTATTATAAAATCATTTAAATTCAAAAAGATCCTAAAATGTCCAATATTGGATATAAATGAACATTGTTAATTTTCAATTTCCTCTGATTTTATTCATACTGAAAAAATGGATTTTTTATATTGTGTAATATTGGACAAAATGAGCATGATACCTAATAACGTTTTGATAATCATTTCAATATAATTTATTGATATAAATTGACATATTTTATTATAAACTATTCTAAATTATTCAGATAAGTTATAACTACTAGAACATCTTAAAGATCGTTATTGTAATACTAAATTTTAGTAAAACAGTTTTTTTTATTCCAAGTAAGATACTATCTTACTTATTGATACATATTTTTCTAGTGTAACTAATCTAGCATTAAAATTTTGTGCCATGTTTTTTACTTCATTAATTTCAGCTTTATCTTTTATCACAATGAAATATTTCTCGTCCAATTTAAAAATTGGATATTTTAACTTCTTCAGCATTTTCTTATTACTTTCCAAATTACTCCCTTGATATGATTTTGCAGCACTGGGTAATATTGGTGGACTAATAGAATAGATAAATTTTAATTTTTTATAGAGATTCATTTCCTCATTTGGGATTTTAAATTCTTCTTCAACTTTTTCTAACTTTTCATAATTCTCTATTGAATTTGCTGTTAATAGTAGTAAATTAATTAATTCCTCTTCAATTACTCTTTTTCTTTCTATTTCTTGTTGTTGTTCATTCCATACTCTTATTTCTTCTTTAACTTTTTCTTTTTTTAATCCTAACTTTAGTTCTAAAGGGAAATTTGAAATCCAAGTTTTTAAAATCGTTAAGATTGAATAATACTCTTCTCTTTTGAGATATTTACCTGATTCAAAACTATTAGTAAAACTAATTTCTTCAATATTTGAGGTCATAATTATACCTTTCATGCTTTTATCATTTTCTATAAAAATTACCTTAGCATGAGATAAAAAGTTAATATATAAAGATATATTGGAACGAGATAAGAAGTTAATATATAAAGATTCAATTAGAAAATTACAAAAATTAATAAATAAATACCCTAACCAGCTCGATACTAATGAGACTATTGATTTTATAAATAAAAAGATAAATTCTCTCAATTTCAATTTTATATCGTAGAGCTGAAGAAGGGAAAGTATAATGAAACTATATTGTAAGTCAATCCTTATCTTTTCTTTGATTTATCTGTCTAATAAATTCCTCAAACTTTCGATATCAATCCGAAATTTTTTTATTGATTTCAATTTTAGAAACTTTATTATCAGATACTGATTCACTCGCAGACTTTTTCTCCACAAAATTCTTTATCGCAATTATGTACTCTTTTTTCTTGCTCTTTGGAACTCGAACGCTTACTAAAAGATATATTGGGGAGGATATAAAACAAGCCGTTGATAGTTTTAATTATAAGAACAAAGATCAGGACTTAGAACATGAACAAAAAATGTCATATCATGCATATTTTATAAAGAAGTAAAAGTTCATTTTCATTAAAATGTAATTATTTATAGATAATATAAAATCTGTGAATTTATGATATTCGATTATCTGCTAACCAATATTGGCATTCTTCCTTAAGTCCTGGGTCTTTTTTAAACTTTTCAATAGAATCCTTATAAACTTTTGTTAATATTAATTCATTATTAATCATGAAAAATGATTTTTTAACTTCTTCATAATCAATATTTACTGTCTTTAATGTTTCTAATAAATAATTTTTAATAAATGGCTCTATTTCTGGATATGTGAATCTATTGAATATCTCATTAACTTTATCGATTCTTTTATGATATTCATTTATTTCATCATCAGTCTTAAAATTTATATAGCCATCTCTTTTCCTCTTTTTCTCTAATGCCTCTTCAAATAAATTGATTTTCTCTGATTTAAGTGTTTTTATTCGTTCCTTGAATTCCTCAACAAGATTATTTTGAATACTCTCATCAAAATGAAAGTCGATTCCATCCAAATCATCCTGAGTAAAAATATCTTCTATAATTTCTTGAAACATTTCCCATTCAAGGAAATTAAATAAATTTTCAATTATAGCATCGCTGCACCCATTTTCAGATAGTATTTCTTTATATTTTTCAATAAGTTCAGATCTAGCAGGTTGATTTACATTTATTATTAATTGAAAGCGACCTGGTCTTTGAATAGCAATATCAAATTCTCGAATATGATTTGTTGCTAAAATGTAAATAATTTTCTTCTGTTGAGCTAATTTCTGAAAATAAGGCAAAATCGTAGTTGTCATAAACCGGCCTAACAACTCAGTACTAGAACCTCTTTTTCTAACCAGTTCATCTAATTCATCAAATAAAACAACTACTTTATCTAATATTTCAATACATTCAAATATTTCTCTAGTCTTTTCTCCAACACTCCACAAATTTTTTTCAATGAATAATCCCGGAGAAATTTCAATAAATTTCCAATTAATTGTTTTTGCTATTGATCCTGCCAAAGTTGTTTTTCCTGTACCCGGTGGGCCACATAGAATTATACCCTTCGCGAGCTTTTCTTTATCGAATGTTTCTTTAAAATTCTCTTTTAAAATATCTTTAATTAAATATTTATAATTACTACCCACTTTAACTACAGAATCTAACATCTCATCAAAATTTTTAACTTTTGCTAGATTTTCATCAAAATATCTAAATTCTCTCAAAATATTATTTTGAGCATTTTGTTGTAATATCTGCTTATATTCAAATAGAAAATCTAAAACAGCCGCAGTTGCCCATGATTCTGGATAAGGCCATGGATAATAATGTCCTGAATTCCAACCACAAATACCTTTAGAATTCACTTCTTGATAATTATTTACAATCCAAGTCAATGATTTATATAATGAAGGTAGAAATTCAATTAATAAATCAAAATAGTCCTCTTTTAAATCTTTAAGTAAAGACCGAAACATTTCAAAATCATGGCAATAAGCATTTCCGGCCCCTGGGTAATTAAATAATGGGTGACCTAAATCCCAACGACCTATTTCATTTTGAACTTTAAAGATAATATATAAAGCATGCTTAACAATGCTTTTGGGAAGTGTATGTTTGAAAAATTTTTTTAATATTAAAAGAGAATATGCTAATTGAAAGACATCAAATTTTTCTAATGCTTTAGAATTAAAATTTGATATTTCCTTATAAAAAGTAAATAATGCCCAATTATATGTAATTCTGAAATTTAATTCTTCAAATTGATTAAAAACCTTCAATGTTTCTAAAGCCCAGTATGTAACAAATGAGTTTGGAGGATATTCTTTAATGCATACTCCCCCCATCTCCCAAATATTTTTATTATTACGTTTTTCATTAAGTAAAGATCTTAAAATGCCTAAGCATTCAAATATTCGTTCTTTATCATTTTCCTCCAAGTTTTTATCCCAAGATTCATCATTTAACAAAGTGCGTATACCAGGGAGTAATAAACTTAATGTATATCCATTATTATTATCTAGTCCGGTAGATGTCCATTGTTCCATTCCAAAAATATTCTCAAGAAGTAAATTTTGATTAAAATTTTCAAAATTATCAAGAGTATTTAAAAGTTTAAGTGAAAGAATACAAGTCGCTGTACTTGTTAAATTTACATGCTCCTTTTTTTCTTGTCTAAAAAAACTGCTAGTTGTTTTAATAAAGAAAGAATGGAATATTTGTCTGTGCTTATTTAAATATTTATCAATTAAAGAGATGATTTCATTATATCTTTTAATATCAAACGGTTGAGTTTTTTCTATTAATTAATCACCTTTATAAAGGATTTAAAATATCAAAGCTATTTTTAGAATAAGTATTGATAGGATTTGAAATATAAATTTCATATAATTTTTCTAAATAGGAGACATGTTTTTTATTTCCTGAAATTGTGTTAAGCACTTCCTTGAGTAAAATATCTTTAGGTTGTGAAGTACAAAAAATTAGTGATTGTTGAGCAATCAACTTTCCGATGTGAAATGCTAAGTTAACACTGATTTCTTTTATTGAATTGTCCAGAACTAAAATTTTTCCCATTTTGAATGGAAAATTAGCTTTTTGGCTAGTAAAGTTAGTGTTAGAACGATTCTTCTTAAGTAACTCAATTAATAATTCAATATTATTATTAAATGAAAATAATGGATGGCTATTTTTAACTTCATTTTTAAGGAACTTTGGAAAATTATTTGAAAAATAAATATCTTTTTTATTTTGAATCGCATATCCGATTTCTAACGCAGTACTTATTCCAACATAATTTTTAGGATTAAAAACAATTAAAAATTGACTATTTTTGATAGATTTAAGATGCTGTGCTTCAATTTCTCCAATAGTCGTACCTACATCACCTTTTATTCTAATAAACTCAGTAGAGTCATCAGATATCTCAAAACCATTTGGAGAGAGGATATGAAAATTATAATAGATCAAGTCTTCATAAAAATCTTTCATTTCAGAAAAAAATCTATTAAAACTACCTGAAATAACACAATTATATTCTGAAATCTTCATAATTCTAATCTAAACTGTTATAAAGTCTAAAAACCATTTTATTTTTAAATAAATGGACTTTAATTGTTATCTAATTATTTAATTTTTAATTTAACTTAATTTTTGTTATACTATTTTCTTAATTTCAACTATATTTAAAAAAATTTTTCCTCTATAGATTAAATATGAATTACAACTTATTAAAAATGATTGACAAATGATGAATTATTCATTATTTATTTATGAGAAAAGTATAGTCTAAAATAAAAAAAATATTTTATTTTGAATAATAAAAAATCATCTAATTTTTCTGCTCTTTTTTCAAGTCATTATAATGATCTTTGATATTTATTGAAAGTTTCAATTAGGAGATTATAAGATTGGATGGTTTTCATTTGATACTGTAAAATAATTTAGCATTAACTATTTTTTTTTTCTTTATATGTGATATTATTTTTCGACTAATTCCTCTTTATGGGTTAATTAGAAAAAACTGATAATTAGCTTCATTAAATTCCAATTTGAGGAATTTTTAAATCATATATTTGATATGAATATTTAAAGAATATAACCGTTTCACGAAGTATATTATTATTTAAATAAATTATAATGTCTAATGGAAAAATAAATAAACGAATTCATTCAAAAAGCTAATCTATCATTAAAAGTTAATCTTTTATTAAGATTAAAAAAAAATTTTTTTAGTTTTAAAACTTATCATATTTAGGTTTTATCTTAAGGAAGAAATACTTATATAAGTATGATGAATAAAAATTATACTTGTACTAATTAAATATTATAAAGAGGGTTTTTTTTTGAAATTTATAATTCCCATTGTAGACCTTAAAAAGTTCTATAAATTATGTGCATTCCAGAATGTATTATCTAAGGATATTAAACTTAATGAAAAGACAGTTAAGTCCTACTTAAAATTCAGAGATTTTCTCTTCGGAGGACTTGTTAAAGCAGAATCTTATGCCTTTTTTATCGATAAACTTCGAAACTGTATTCTTTTGAAAGTTATATCTAAAGAAGATTTGTCTCAACTTGACAATAAACCACTTAATCCAATGATGATAATGAAATTATTTGAAAATAAAAAACACATAATTTCTTTATCATCAGCAAAAAATCTTCTCTCCTTACTATTGAAGGTTTCTCTTATTGACCAAATCCCCATCATAAAGATTATAACCATGGTAGAGGAAAATGCTCAAGATAAGGAACTTATCTATAATTATCTTCTCAGAAATAAGGAATTTGTGAATATAAAGAAAGTAAAGAAAAATTTTAAGGATTCACCGAGAGCTCATCTAATAAATGATTACCTTATAGAATTATGGATTGATGATAAAGTTGAGATTAAGGGAGTTGATATCCCAAAGGAATTTTGTCAAGACCGTAATTATAAAAACTTGCCCCCTGACGAAGTGAATGGATACAAATCTATAGAGACTTATAGAGTAAGAGAAACGGGGGAACTTAGAGCAAGAATTACTCTGTATGATAATTATAAATTATATCCTAAAGGGGATTGAAAATAGTAGGATATAATGATATAAGGGATGCAATAAATGCAATGGAACAGTTTCAGTCAGAGAAACCTGATATCTTTATCAAGATTCGACAAGCATGGTCACTTGCTCGTCCTATTATAGCATCTTATGATGACGTTAATCACTTCCTAATAAAGGGTTATGAGATTGGGCAAATTTTAAGTGAAAAAGTAGAAGAGATGAGAGTTACTCTTTATCCTGGAGGTATATACTCAATTTTCAGTGAAAAAACGCAATATGGGATGGGAAAATCTCAAATTGCCCACTTTTTAAAATTAATGTATGAAAGAGCAATTCCTTCAGCACTCTCCGAATATCATATCTTTGATCCATCAGAGGAGGGTTTCAATGCTTTTAATGACCAGTTACGTCTTTGTTTTAGTAAATGTAATAATAATAGGGAATTTTATTTTTTTGTAGATGAGATCGACTTAATTAGCGCTCCTGAAATAAGCGAGGAAAGGAAAGTTATACTTATTGAACGATTTGGAAATATTCTTATTAGAACTTCAGAGGAAGCTTATAATAGAGAGTTACCTTTTTACATATTTTTAGTGTTGAGTAATCGTATTCTCGAAGATTTTGAACGATATGCTCCACATCGTATCAAAAGACGGATTAATCCTTTTCTTAGGGCTGATATTCTCTTTGATGAAAACGATATTGAGGAATTTGCTGTTAACTTTTTTGCGGTTCTTTGGGCATCGAATTATAAAAATATTAAAACAAAATTGAGAAATTATCATTATAGGTTTAAAGAATTAATGGGTAATTTATTAACCCATTTTATCGAAAATTTAGATTTTTTAAAACTGGATATACAGAGTTCCGTGGTAGGGGATTTAGTAGAAAGGCTTCGTAATATGTTTGAGATTATATTCGATGGAGTGGATGATGATCAATTGGGATCTATAAATTTAGGAAACGAGAGTGAAGTAGGAAGTACTCTTGAGGGAATTTTGAAAACATACCTTCTAAGAAAGAATAGACCATTTATCATTCAAGAAAATGGAAATAATATTATTGTATCTTATAAAAATGAAGAAAAAGTAATTAAAGGTCACAGAACAGATGGATATTATGATTTTAAAATTGGTGACAATGAAATTGGGTTCATGCCCGTTGAGATTACCGCCCAAAGGAGTGTTAATTCTGGACGGAAAAAACGACAGCTCAAAGCTTTTACAGAAAAACACATGACTCTTTTGATCTGGATCTATATTAATAAGAGAATTACAGACTACGAGTTACGAAGGTTTGATGAGGAAGTAAGTAATGAGCTTCAAAGAATTCTTTTACCTAGAGATTTAATCCAATATATATTAATGGTTAAAGATAGAGCTTTTAGTCTACTTGAAGATTTCAGAAAAGACATAATGGGTGATATTGAGACTTTTTTAAAAAAATATGCTAAAATCTTATATAATAAATGGATGATTGGGCAACCAATAGTAATACCACCAACAGTAGGGACTCCAACTGGTGGAGTAACCCAAGTTAATTTAGAGGATATCGATGATAGAGTTTCACGATTGTTAGAAAATACTTTCCAGTATTTAGACGGTGCTACAAAAAGATCCCATAAAGGAATGAAAGCTAAAATCGAAGAAGAGCTTAAAGGTTTACAAACACCACTTCAAAATATTGGAGTAGATTGGCCTTTTTTTGATTTAAATACAATATATAGAGAATTAACTCAAGAATTAAACAATGCAGGATTGTGCAGATATACCACATTAGAAGATAGGAGCTATCTTGTTAAAATACAAGAATTATTTACCGTTAATATGGCTGTTGATAAATGTAAAAGAGTTATTAGTAGTAGAATTGAAGATAAAGTTAAAAATCTTAGTTAATTATTTAAATTACTAATCAGTAATCTAAAGATAGAATTCTTATAGTTAGCATTCAAGTTAAGAATTATTGTTATACACTTTTTCCTTAATTCATAGAGTTATTAGAGTTTAATTGATTTGCTCTATTATCTATTGATACTTTATAAGTAGGATTATTTGGATTTTTAGTGGGTGATCTATTATTTGAATTTCTATTTCTACCCCTTTTTTTCCCTTATGTTAATAATTATAATATTAGATTTTAAAACTAAAAATTAAGATTCATAAATTCATCTGGATAATTTAAAGCATTAAAAAACAGTGGCGTACCGGAAAATGACAGAGGCGAAATCGGACCAATAGTCATGAAAGGATATTCTCTTTTTCCAAAGCTGCTTTGAGGATCTCGAAAGTTTTGGTATAATTTTAATGCTTCTGTAGCTCCACCTATGATTTCCCATAATGCTTGTCGTTCAACTCCCCAAGCCAGCCCAAATCCAAAAATGAAAATTCTAATTTGGTTCAATATTTCTCTGTGTAGACTTGATAACGTCTGGCTAATGAACATCCAACCAAGCCCAAATTTTCTTGTAGTTCTAACAGCGTCTATGAAAATTGATTTTATTAATTCAATATCCTCGTCATCAGTTCTTTCTCTTGGGGCTAATCTATGGGCTTCATCAATAACAACTAAAGAATTCAAATTTCCGCCTTCTCTGAAGCTTTCTTCAGCTTGATCATTTATTTTGCTTAATATTTGTTGTATTGCTATTAATTGAATATCATCATTCCATATGATATCTTCTGGTTTTTCTCTTGAAGATAAGTCGATTATGACTAATACTCCTTTACCTGATACAATCTTAAATAACTCAGATAGCCTAATACTATTTTCTCTATATCTAAAAAGGCTAGTAATTCCCTTCCATATTTCATACATTTCATCGGGATCTAAATTTTGCCATGTACTTTTTACTCTTTCTCTAGGGTTTTTAGTTCCTATTGTTTTTTGTAGAAATTGGTCTGTTGGTATTTGTTTCCAAATTCTATCGAATGCTACTCTTTTATAATAATTCCATGGAGTAATAGAGTCGTCTAATGTTCCTTTTGACTTCAAAATTAAAACAAATTCATTTACAAATCTAACTTTATGATTGTTATACCAGATCGAGAGTTTATCAAAAAAATTAGTTGCGCTTAATAACTTTCTAAGAAGAATTACATTATAGTCAAAAGTAATATTTTGTAATGTAATGATATTTACATCTCGTTTTAATTGATTTTCCACTATTGATCTTAATTCTTTATTCGAACTGAACTCAGTTGAAAATTCTCCTTGAGGATCTAATATATAAATAGACATACTTTTATGTCTTAGATATCCTGTAATCATCATTTTTGCTAACACAGATTTACCAGAGCCTGTTTTTCCAAAAATTCCTATATGATATGCTTCCCCAACTCCAAATTTATCTGAACCGAAATGTTTTAGCCACATTGGTAATTTAATGTTAGTTCCATAGGTTTTACCTAAATAAAATAATTCTTCTGTGAAATCTACTAGCAATGCATTCATTATATTTTCATCAAATAGCCTTATTGGAGTTCCTGTTGAAGGAACGGTTCCAAAAAGGCTTGGTTCAATAGTATTATTATTTTTAGCAAAAACTGAGCTAACAATCATTTTAGCAGTATGGATATCTTGCTTTTCTGTGATTGGATCGACACGACCTTTTTGTCTAATTATACCTCTCATAGTAGCATCTTGGGTCCATACATTTTGCATTGTTATCTCTGTAATTTGCCCTAAAGCATAATGATCCAAACCATCTTGAATATAATTAAATAAGCTAAATTTGCCTACTAATCCTCTAATAACAGCAGTTCCTAAAACATCAATGTTTAATTCACTAGTAGAGGAAGGAGAACCAATAACCCCTATATTTTCTGCTTCATCAAAAACTTCTTTAATATCTGTCATATACTCACCTTATTTTCCCCATTCTGTTCTATAACCATGCATAGCAAAAAACAAATCTGAATAGTTCCCGTCCCATTTTGTACTCATTTCCTGAGTGGTGGTTTTTCTAATTGCAGGAACCGCTGTTCTTAAATGCTTCACCATCCTGTCTGCCAAGTACAATGGAAAAGGTTCCATTAATCCTGGAACTCCACATTGTAGTTTGACCGCTTCAAGAAGTACAGATAATCTATTTTTATCATCTGCAACACCAGGAGATACCTCTAATCTTAATGCTGGGATGTGGTCATAAGGACGATAATAAAAAATGTAGAGATTATCTAAATATTGAACAATTTTTTTAATAAATTCTTCCGAATTCAAGGGGGCATTTTCAATATACCATCTTCTTGCACCTTTTTCAGCATTAATAGGGCCTACAACTTCTCCTGGCTTTAGAACAAAAGATAATAGTCCTCGATCTTCATAATTATTGTTTAAATTCAGTATTTTATGAGTAATTAATTGTATAGTTGTGTATTTAGGGACAGCGACAAAGATTTGATCTGATTTTTTAGAAAGTAGCATTTTTATAAAAGAAGCTAACGCAATTTTTAATCTCCTCTTAAATTCATCATTGAGATCCTTAACGGCTTCATTTAATGTATTAAGTGCTAGATTTATATAAACTAAGGGTGTTACAAAAGATCCGTCAAAAAAAACTACATTATGAGGTGCCTTTACAGCAAGATTTAATTCCATACACATCATTATCGCACTTGCCAAGTTATATGTTGAATTATTATGTGTTATGGCAAAAATCTTTGAATAATGTCTAGGTCTTGGCCAATGCCTTTCTTCTGTAGGTGGTGCTAATCCTTCAACTGCTACGCTTGCAGATGCTACAATATCAGTTGATAATAATTTCTCAATTGAAAAAGAACCATCAACAGCACAGGAAGTAGGATATGTTGGAGGAAGCATAATTTCACTATCTTTTTTGAGTAAATCTTCTTCCTTTAATTTTTTCCTAACATCATTTTTAATCTTGTATAGATTTTGAAAGGAACTTGATAACTTTGAACCAATTATATCACATTGACTTAACATATCTACTACTAATGCTTCAGGTAATTCATTAAAAGGATTTTTTTCTTGTAGTTCAATCATTATTTACCAACTTTTAAAACAATAAGACATATTTGTAAATTTCGATTCATACTATATAAAAACTAATATTATCTTTATATGTAAAATAATCCCTTTTCATAACTTTTAATAAGATTTAAGACAAATTTAAGTAAAAAGAATAGATTTTATTCCTAAAATTACAATAAACGTCTAAAATAATTATCCTCAAATTCCAATATTTTAGAATGAATTTACTTTTAACCCAATATTGAAAAAAATCATCTTGAGAATAATAGAAAAGTTCATTTATCAAGGACATTTAAATATGATAAATCATAAGATCTATAACTATTAAATAAAGTGATTTAAAATGAAGGTTCTAATTGTTTATGCTACAAAGTATGGAAATACTGAAAAAGTAGCCAAATTAATAGCAGAAGGAATCACTTCTGTTGAGGGTAATGAAGTAATAGTTAATAATGTAAAAGATGTAAATCTTAAAAAAGAAATTTCCTATGACCTAATTTTAATAGGATCTCCGAATCATTTTGGACGTCATATAGGGTCGGTAAAGAAATTTATCAATAAACTTCCAAAATCTCAATTGAAGGTAAATGCTTATGCTGTATTTGACACTTACATATTAGCTGATTTTGAGAAAGCTGTTAAAAAGATGGAGGCCCAGATTAGTGAAGTGATGCCGGATTTAACAAAAGCAAGTCCAGGATTGTCTATAAAAGTTGAGGGTACAGGAACTTCAAAAGGTCCTATAGTAAATGAGGAGCTCCCAAAATGTAAAGAATTCGGAATCAAATTAGTACAAGGATAGAAATACTTATAAGTATAAGAAAGTTAGACCAAAATTCTATCTCAGATCCAACGATTTGAATTTTTAGTATTTAGTTATTTCACATATATGAGACGTTCTTCTTATTCTGAACAAATTAGATTGACTTAAAATGTTTCACATTTCCTGTAAAGGAGGAAAAAAGTCTAATTTTCCAATAGGATTATCTAGAATTTTATAATTTAGAAACTCTAACCGTTTCACAAATTTTAGACTTATATAAGGTATATATGAAAAGAAAAAAATAAAAGATATTTTAAAATTAAAGGTGTTTTAATTCTGAGAGCTTGAAGTAGCCAATAATCATTAAAATAAAGCTTACTATTCCAAGAATTACTATCACAATACCCGGTATAGCAAGGGCAGCTACAACACCTCCCAGTAATCCCATTGAGGGTGTAGTCTCTTCAATGAAATGAATAATCAATGTTTCGATTTGAGGAAATATAAAAATCGCAATCAGAACTAAAACTTCTCCAATTATAAGTGAAATAAGAAGATACAAATACGACTTTTTTATTTTTCCAGAACCTTCTATAGCTTTTGCGGCAACAGTATTTGGGAATAATCCAGCATTTCTTTTTAAGAACATCTGGAAATTTTCCCATGCAATCAAAAGAAGTCCTAAAGCAACAGCCCCAACGGGAAATCCTCCCAATAAAACTAACAAAAGAATCCTAATCAATGGAGCTATATCTTCAAATTCCGATACTGTAATGGGGTCGCTAAATGTAAATCCCGGGATTGCTGAAATAAAAAGAAATGCTACGATAACGGCAATAACGATAATTATTAAAGCTCCAACAATCCCAACGATCACCGCATATATGATATATTTTCGAAACTTCTCTAGCTCTTCGTTTTGTAATTCTAAATTTGCGTCTTTGATGTTTTTAAGCGATAAAAGCATAATAATAAACATTATTAATTGGATAAAACTCCCGGTAAAAATGCTTATTATAGAAAGTATTGCCAGAACATACATTTTAATGCCAAAATCTTCAAATTGCCGAATAAAATTCGATTTTTCCATGGTCTTTTCTCTATTATCAAGTATTTTTTGATTCAAGTGAATTTATTCTTATATAAATATCTACCTTTTATATTCTATTAATTATGGATCTTTATCGTGATATTTATTAGGAAATCTTATGAATGAGGATCAAGAGTTAAATTCTATATTAGAAGAATATGATGCCAGATTTAACAAAAGCAAGTCTATAATTGTCTATAAAAGTTAAGGGTATAGGAACTTCAAAAGGTCCTATAGTAAATGAGGAGCTTCCAAAATGTAAAGAATTCGGAATCAAATTAGTACAAGGTTATAAATCCTTTTAAGCTTTTTTTTTTTTTGACTGTAGGTGAAAAAATCATTCCATAAACAATAATCTATAAATAATAAAAGTAATACTAAATTACAAAATAGTATGAATTATTAAATTTTAATAACTAACAATATGTCTGATTATATAATAAGACCAATTGGTATCGTAAAGAGTAAAGCAGATAAGGAAGTCCTAAAATACTCAAATAAGGACATAAAATTAGATTTTGATGTAGCCTTAAGTCAAGGAACTGATTTGAAAAAATCTGAGATTATAATAAATGAAGAATACTTAGACTGCTTAGATGGGATTGAAGATTTTTCTCACATCATTATATTGTTTTGGACTCATAAAGTTCCTAATAATGCGCGCCAAATTAAAAAAGTGCATCCAGCAGGATTAAAGCAAATGCCAATTAAGGGAATATTTGCCACACGATCTCCTGTAAGACCAAATCCAATTTGTAAAACCACTGTTAAACTAATCGAAAGAAAAGGAACAACATTAATTGTGGAGGGATTAGATGCCATAGATAATACACCTGTGGTTGATATAAAGCCACATATCCCGTTTTATGATTCCCCGCTAAATGTAAAATTAGCAGATTGGATGTATCATTTGATGCAGAAATTGAAGGAATTAACAAGTACCCTAGAGTTAAACGAATCTTCAAACCCATATTCTATTAATATTCGCTTACATCCTTGTATAAGTCCCGATCAACAAAAAAGTGAACAATAATTCTAAAATTTAAGAAGAAAATTCAAGTTGAGATTATCTGAAAAAAGATTCTTTTTTTAATTATTATTAAAGTCAATCACCTATAATTCTTATTTTTTAATTGAAGAAAGTATTTATGATTGTTTTTTCTTCTTAAACCTACATATGAGTCAAACAAAGTTAAAAGTTATAGCTTATTCTGATTATATTTGTCCATTTTGCTATATCGGATATCATCGCATAGAACAACTCAAAAAAGAGTATAATCTTGATGTTGAATGGAAGCCATTTGAGATTCATCCAGAAACTCCAAAGGGAGGCGCATTAACAGAAGATTTGCCCTTTCCAAAGGGATATTTAGAGATAGCGTTCGCTAATGTTAAACGTCTTGCGGATGAGGATGGTTTAACACTTAAGTTTTCAGAAAAATTACCAAATTCGCGATTAGCTTTATACATTTCTGAATTTGCTCGGAAAAAAGGAAAATTTGATGAATTTCATAAATTAGTATTAGAAACTTATTGGTTAGAAGGAAAAGATATTGGAGATAAAAGTCTATTATTAAAACTTGCTGAATCGGTTGGGTTAAATAAGATCGAAATAGAATCTTACTTGAATACAGATGAACCTTTCAATGCTGTACAACAATCCTTAAAAGAATTAAGAAGATATAGAATAAATGGTGTTCCTACTTTTATTATTGGAGAAAAGCTAATTGTTGGAGCGCAACCTTATAAGATTTTTAAACAAGCTATAAATGAAATATTGAATGAGAAATCGAATGAAAATTAAATGATCTTAATTATATCAGATCACAAATTATAAACGAGATATTTTTCCATCTTTTATGATGTAATGTTCCTTTAGAACATTCGGATTCTTGCTAATTGTTTTAATAACCTGTTTTTGAAGTTTTTTTGCATTGTTAAGGATAGTAAGGGATGGGCTTTCTCCGGTTGCCATTTGGGCTAATTCCGTAATATAGTATGACTTAATATTCTTTTCAGTGGCATATTTAGACAGTGTGGTAAGGCAACCTGTGCAGATATGGGCTATTACATCCGCATTTACGTGTTCTACTTCAGAAATTCTTTTATTAGCGATATCTGTTGCAAGTGATCGATTTGATATAGAAAGAGGCGCTCCGCAGCATAGAGATGTTTCTTTATTGTGTTTCATTTCTACAACTTCGGCACCAATAATTTCAAGAAATTCCCGTGGACCATCGTATATCTTCCTATCTAAATGTCTCCAAGGGCAGGGATCTTGGAAAGTAATTCTTAGGGGGATCTTGTTTTTGATGATAAACTCACCCTCATGATACTTTTCAACCAAATAATCAATGATTGTTTGACCTTTTACGTCAAAACCATCGATAATCGAAGGATAGACTCCTTTAATCATAGCATCACATCCAGGGCAGAAGGTGATGAGTTTTTTAACTCCCAATTCTTTGAATTTTTCAAATAATTCTAATCCTTTTATCCTTGCTTCATCTCTACCAAAACAAGAATGCATATAACCACCACAACAATACTTCATTCCACCTAGTAGGGGTAAATTCGCTAATAATTTGGTCTTGGCGAGATCTGGAAAACAATAGGGAATGGCACATCCCACATAAAACATTTTATCGGTTTTTGGGGGATTTTCATATCGACTTAAATCTTGTTTTTTTACCTCGGTATCAATCTCTAACCCGATTGACATTAAATTATGTGGGATTTCCTTTGTTATAAGTGATATACATCTTACACCGTTCTCACGATAATTTCGCAATCGTATTTTTCTTATAAGTTCATATGGACTTGACTCTGTTGGGCATATTATATTGCAGTAAGAGCAACCTGCACAATTCTTGATTATCTTTTGTGAGTTTCTCGTCTCAATCATTTTAGAAATCTCTTCTTTAGCACTTTCTATGGGTAATTGCAAAAATGGGCACTGTTCAAGACAAGTACCACACCTCTGACAAGTTTGATCATTAAAGGCGTTCATTATCTCTAAAATTTAGCAAATAATTTTTCAGATGGTTATAATACAAGCAAATGATTGAAATATAATAAATTTTTGAATTGTTTGAATCAAAGGAATAAGTATGAGATCACTTTCAATTTTATTATCTCTAAACGAATAGAATATATAGAAGTATTATTTTATTTATTCTCGATTCAACATATTTTTTATATTCATTACTATTTTATATCTAATTATGACAATTGTAGAAGTAAATTGTGGAAAAATAAAAGGTTATACTGAAAATAATATGCAAATTTTTAAAGGAATTCCTTATGCAGAGCCTCCTATTGGTGATTTACGATTTAGTCCTCCACAAGCTAAAAAGCATTGGAACGGTGTGTTAGAAGCTATAGAATTTGGACCTTGTGCATTTCAAGGATATACAGCGCTGGAAGAAATAATCGGAAAACTTCAACCTGAAAGTGAAGATTGTTTAACACTTAATATTTGGACTCCTGCTATTGATAATAAGAAAAGGTCAGTAATGTTTTGGATACATGGCGGGGCTTTCATTTTTGGTGGAAGTAGAGCTCCTACCTATGATGGTTCCAACTTAGCTGAAAGTGGTGATGTTGTCATAGTAACGATAAATTATCGATTGGGTGCTTTTGGATACCTTTTCATTCCCGGTATAACTGCAAATGTAGGACAACTAGATCAGATTTTAGCATTAAAATGGGTCCATGATAATATTGCTAAATTTGGGGGTGATCCGGATAATATTACGATTTTTGGAGAATCCGCAGGTGCTTATTCTGTTATTACTCTAACAGCGATGCCCGCAGCTAATGGTCTCTTTCGTCGAATTATAGCACAAAGTATGCCTACCATCGATCCCAAAGTGACAAAAAAACCTACAAGAGAATTGATGCGTATTTTAGGGATTAAATATAGAGATATTAATGCATTACGTAAAGTAGCCCCTAAAGAGATTATAAAAGCTCAAAATAAAATCACTGAAAGAGAAGCGCTAGCCTTTAGACCTTTAATCTATAGTGAAACATTCCCAGTACATCCTTTAACCGTATTCAAGGAGGGTAAATGTAAAAATATTGATTTAATGATGGGAACTAACCTACATGAAGCCAAACTGTTTACTTCATTGGATCCCGCTATACGCAAAATTAAGGATGAAAAAGCTATAATGTTTTATTTAGGTACGATGGGAATAAATTCTGAGAAAGCTCGAAATATTATTGATACTTATATAGAAGCACGAGCAGGAATCTTTTCAAATGAACCAAAAGAATTATTGGATTCTATTGTTACTGATCTTATGTTCCGAGTGGCAACACTACAAATACTTGAAACACAGTCCAAATATCAGCCAAATACATATAATTACTTATTTACATGGGAAACTTCTGTATATAAGGGAAATCTTGGTGCTTGCCATGCTCTTGAACTTCCATTTATATTTAATACTCTTGAAGAACCTGGAATGAAAGCTTTGGTGGGCAATGCAACCAATACAGGTAATTTATGTGAAAATATGATGGACGCTTGGCTTTCATTTGCTCATAGTGGTAATCCGAATCATGATGGGATTCCACATTGGCCCGCATATGATAAGAAAAGCAGAGCTACGCTTTTATTTGGAAAAGAATTTAAAATTGCTAATGCATTATTCGACAAAGAGCGAGCAGCATGGGATGGAATACTGGAGATATAACTAATTCTTTGAAATCAATAAAATTTTGAAATTTTTCTATACCAAATCAAGAGAATTCTATAATTATAATGTAAGAGTAATCTGGAGGATATTTCTTTAATGATCTCGTTTATTGATTTGTTCAATCCAATTTAGAAGTTAATTCTGTGATTGTTATAGGCAAGTCATGCGCATAAGGATCTTCTCTGATGTTTAAATTTTGGAATCTTTTTTTTAATTCTTCTAATGAAAGAATTGGAATCAAAGTGATCTTTAGCTTCATAGTCTTTCTAATATATAACCTTAATATTGTGTTATTTTCGGAACGATCTTTGAAAGCCAGATAATAAAGGGTACCTCTTAATTCAAAACTACCTTTCCATTTATCAATAAACTCTTTTACTGCTTGAAACTTAGATCTATTATATAATTCCTCAACAAGTTTTTCATTATTTTTGTATTCTTTCTTTTTTTTAGGGTCATCTTGTTTTACTCTTTTTTCGTGTTTTATACTATCTTGTAAATCTCTAGCAAGGTTTAAATCGAATGTCTTATCTTCAAAATAGCGATAAGTATATAATTCGATAGAGAAACTAAGATATTCTAGTAGAACTTTATCCCAATCACTAAATTCTTTAGCGATTATTATGCATCGTATGCCCTCATTCCAATTGATACTAAATATATCTTCATCTTCACTTACAACTTCAAATTTTAATTTTTTTTGTTTAATCTCCTCTAATATTAAATCGTTTACTTTAGATTTATGATCATTTATCCACTCATAATAATAAACAATTTGATTGATAGCGGATTGATTTCGTTCTAACTTACCCATTTTATATTTAACAATAACAGGGCGAAGAGTTTCTTTATCGATCATGAGTGAGTCTAATTCTCCCCCTTTCTTATCATAGCGCCCCTTAAAACTATACTTTGATTTTATCAGATAACAGTTTAATAGCAATTCTGAATTATTTTCTACAATTGCATGCAAATTTCTCTCAAAAATTTCCATTTCCTTGATTTCTTTTCCATCTAATTGAATTCTAACCATTTACTATACCCTCCATATCTTAATCTAGTTTTATGAATTTATAAATCTTTCACATTTATACCACCAATTACAAAGATTTCAGGACTAATACAATATTCACATGTTTAAGTCCTTAACTCTCGTTCTTAACGTTATTCTGAGATCTTAATATTCGGTTATTTTACGAACTCATACTCCTTATACTCTTTTTAAGTATATTAATATAAATTTAGTTGAGAATATTGAAATTCAAATCATGAAAATTGATTTTAATGGTTAGGAAAGAGCACTTGCATTCATATTAAATTTGATAACCGTTTTACGAAAATCAGTTTAGTATTTGCCAATTATTTTCATATTCCTTGTATTTTGTATCTTCTCCAATGCTACCATCATCTCTTCTGTAAAAAGTAATGATGCCATTTTCAGGTAATTCTTTTCTTGGAATAATGAAATATTTATTATCTCCGTGAAAGTAAACAATTACAAAATTACATTCAGCCATTTCTTTTTCAGTGACAAGGAACCTGAAGTGTTTTTCATATTTACCTGACCTTTCAAATGGATCACTAGTTTTAACTTCAATTCTTCTCCCAACATCACCTCTTCTAATATAAAGATCGTAACCTGCACTTAGATTGAGATTCACCTCCCAACCCCTTTTTAATAGCTCATATCCAACAATTTTCTCTCCAATATCACCTAGAATACTAGATAAAGACTTTCTTGATTCATCATCCATATTATTTATTACGAAATTATATTTAAAAACATTTTTTAAAATTGAATCATAGAATTTCAGTAAAAGAATGTAATAAAAGTGATGACATTATACTTTGAAAAAGTATAAAAATTTATCAAATTTAGTTATTATTTCGAATTAATTTTTACCAACTATCGTAATCCGTCACATTTTTTCTATATTTTTTAGGATCTTTGTGTTCACTTGCGCAAATGTCGCAAATCACTTCCGCTGTATACGCTACGCTATTCGGAACTATCATTATATGATAAGGGGCTTCTCGAATCATCCCTCCGACTTTATCCTCATGTTGATGCTTTTCTGAAAACGCCTTTATAGCAGCAAGTTCTTTATGATTTATGTATCGTGGAATATATTGTGTCTGAACGGACGATAATTCGAGGAGTTTTTCATAACAATTGAGGGCATTTTTATACTTTCGTAATGTTTTTAAGGCTTGTGCTTTATGATACCATGCATCTTTATATTTTGGGTCAAGATCAAGAGCATTATCATAATGCTTTATTGCTTCTTCATGATTTCCTAACGCTTCAAGCGCTATTGCCTTATCAAACCACACTTCTTTACGTTTTGGATTAATTTCAAGTGCTTTATCATAGCACTTAATCGCTTCTTCATGATTTCCTAAATCATCTAAAGCTATTGCTTTATAATACCACCCCTCTTCATATCTAGGGTCAATTTGAATTGCTTTCTCGTAGCACTGAATTGCTTCTTCATATCTTTCTAAACTTGCTAGTGCGATTCCTTTATCGATCCATGCATCTTCATGTTTTGGTTTAATATTAAGGGCTTTATCATAGTAATCTATTGCCGTTTCAATAAGTCCTAATTTATCATAAGCCAATGCTAGATGATAATAAGCATTTTCATATTTTGGGTCAATATCAAGCACTCTTTCAAAGCAATGAATTGCTTCTTTATATCTGCCTAATCTTGATGATGTGATTCCTTTACGATACCAAGCTAAAGGGAGAAGGAAATCGGGTGGGGAGATACACGTTTTCCAGCGCCACCGAAGCAAAACACCGCTTTTTTCAGCATGTTTACCTGATAATAAAAGCGAAACGCGGATTCACTCTTCAGGGCGTGAAACGAGACTATCGAATGGGGAAAATATCTTTAGACG
>JAHLWP010000002.1 GCA_019057865.1 Promethearchaeota archaeon | reverse complement strand
ATCATTGGAAAAACATTAAAAAAAAATAAATACTTAAATACTAAATTAAAAAAAAGAAGTAACTTTAACCTCCTCCAGGAGTAAATAACCAATCAAAGATATGCGCATGAGCAAGGATTACGATTAGAATTAATGAAACAGATAATATTAGTGTACTTATAGGTCCCACTTTAATGCCTATTGAACTATCCTCAAAGAATCTCATTAATCCAGCTCCTCCCATTGGCATTGGAGCACTCCCGCTTCTTCTTTTCTTACGCCTTGATTGACTTGTACGAGACGACATTTTTAAAAAAATCCAACAATTAATTAAAAACTATGTATTAAATAAATAACCAAGAAAATATAAAATTTTATCTGAAAGTTTAAAAATAAAATTTTAATAAATTTTTATAAATTGTTTTAATTATTTTTAGATAATTTAAGGAAGATTAAATAATTATATGTTAAAAAGAAAAAATATTTTATTTGTTTTCACAGTAATTCTGTTAATTACTGCAATATTTTCATTTATCTCAAATTCATCTGAAATAAATTATATTAATCAAAACAGTACAGAAAATCCAAAACTCTCACCTAATTTGGAAGGGGCAGAGAATATTTTAATTACTAATATTAGTCGCGCAGTCAATATAAGTCAATATGATTTAATGCATTTTAGAGATGAAATAATATTTAAAAATTTAAACAGTAATCCTATTACATCAGTTTTTATTGCAATTCCTAAAGAATATTCAGATTATCTAGTTTTTTTGGAAGGTACTGGAATTGGGGGGAACACATTACTAACTGAGCGTTCCTATATGGTAATGGATGCTTATGAAATGATAGCAATATATTTCGATTCTCCTCTATTACCACACCAATCAAAAACTATAATCTTTAGTCAGACATTTAGAAATCTTTTGTATACTCAAATTGAACCAGGTCCAAGACAAGGAGTTTATTTCACAGGTTATATTTTTCCACTTCTACCGTACAAATCAGGAAAAAATATGAGAGCTGTTTTTGATTTTCCAGATTCTGCTCAAGAATTAAAAACAAATGATGAGTGGCACTCTATAGTTCCAGGTTATCAATTAGTTATTTATGATTTGGAATATATCGAAAGTGAACTTGGTGACAATTATATAGAACCCTTCTTAGAAAATTTGAATAATTATAGATATACATCAATCTCTCTCATTGATAATAGCTATGCAAGGTTAGAAGCGAAAGAAATTATTCGAGAAATTTTCATTTCACCCTGGGGGATCCTAAGAGTTAAAGAAGATTTCTTACTAAAAAATGATGGATTGATAGATGTTAAGGCATATTCATTGAAACTTCTTAAATCTGCAAGAAATGTATATATCTCAGATGATTTAGGTGAAATTTTAGGAGCAACAATTGATACCTCTGGTATTTTAACCATTGATTTAGAAGAAAATCGAGTGACAATGGCACCAAATTCAACATTTAAATTTACAGTAGAATATTATTTACCTTTTGAAAAATTTTGTTCATTAAATTGGTTCCAAGAATCAATTAAAATCGATATTTTAACAACTAAATATGATTTTTTGGGAAGAGAACAAACCGTTAAAATTGTTATTGATGGATGCTATAAAATCGATGATATCACCGATCCTCCAGATGCCATTAAAAATTCTAAAGGTAAGACTATATTGATCTATAGGTCTAATTATGTAAGTCCCTTAGAAAATAAATTAATACAATTCACATTTACAATTGATCTATTTGATATGCTCTTAAGACCTATCATTTTTATAATAGTTATATCTTCAATTGCATCTTTTTACGTTTTACTAATAAAAACAAGAAAGAGAGAATATGACTCAGCTGCAATTAAGAAGGAATTCATCCCTATAGATGAAATCCGAGAATTTTGCTCTTTATATGAGGAAAAAAACGCTATAGCTCTAGAAATTAGACAAGCAGAAGAAGATGCAAAAAGAAAAAAAATGGCAAAAAAGAAGTATCAAAGTATTTTAAATAAAAACACAAAAAAAATCGAGGAAATTCAAAAAGAAATAATTCCATTTAAAAAAGTTGTAATGGAAACAAATGAAACTTTTAATAATATTGTAAAAAAATTGGATGTTCTAGAAGCTGAGCGAATAAGTGTTAAAGATGGCTTGAATCTTTTAGAAACTCGGTATAAACGGGGAAGACTGCCTTCAAGAGCAGCTTATTTGAAATTATCAGATGATTTCAAGAAAAGGAGAAAGAAAATTGATAGAAATATCAATAAATTTATTCAACAATTAAGAAGCTATCTTATATAATTTGATTATAAAATTATTTTAAAAATATCAAGATTATTATATTATAATCGATTGAAATATTTATTAAACATGCTCTTGATTATCTAAAAAAATTTTATTACCTTAATTAAATTTTCAATATATCTTGAGCACCTATTTGTTTGATTAAAACATAGAAATTTTAAAGATCATTTATCAAATCGAAGAGTGTAGAAAAAAAATGAAACCTTGGTTATTCGATATATTGGCTTGTCCTATTGATAAACATTTCCCATTGGAATTATATATTTTTTCTTTTGAAACTAAACCAGAAGAATTCGAATCGATAATTAATGTATACAGGAATAGAGATATAAATTATATTAAACAAGAAAAAATAGTTGAAATCTCAATGGAAAACGAAAAACTCTTTTTAAAAGATAATATTATTATGGAAAAAAGCCCAAGTACAACATACCTTGAACTGATTATTGCAAGTATTAATGAATTAGATAACATTACTGACAAAACTAATCTTGATATTAGCAAAAACTGCTTTAAAATTATTAAATCAGAGATAAAACCAAAGATTATTAAATTCTCCGAAAATGTAAATCCTAATCAAATTGAAGATTTACTTCCTGAGCTCTTTTTTATAAATAAAATAAAATTAGAAATTGAAATTGAATCAGGATTATTGTTTTGTAAAAATTGCTATCGTTGGTATCCTATAATAGAAACAATTCCACAAATGCTACCTGATGAATATCGAGATGAAATAAAAGAAGTTGACTTTCTTAAAACCAAAAAAAATTTATTAGATGAAGAGTTTTTTAATCAAGATCTAAAACCTTTTAATATATAATTATATTGAAAATTATAAATTAAAGCCCGATGGTGTAGTGGCCAAGCATCGGGGGCCTTGAACCCCTGGACCACGGTTCGAAAATCTTAGGCATATCGGCTATTGTCTCGAAAATCCGTGTCGGGCTAATTTTTTATATAATAAATATTTATAGAGTTGTATAATTTAACTCTTAAAAGTACAATTAATCTCATAAAAATTAATGAAAATAATTTAAATGAGTTCAAGAATTAATTTCAATCTATTTAATATATAAAACATTAAAAAAAAAAAATAAAAAAATATAATAAATCAAGTATTTTATTTTTTCATCTTGAAAGTTCAGTTATTGATAACTTCATAATAAATTTAAACATTTTATAAAATCATGATTCCGTTATCTGAATTAAATTGGAGTTTAATAGAAATACTCTATCTAATAATTATTTTTATTGTATCTTTTTTCGCTACATACTTCATCCTCCCTTATATAATAGAATTTATGAAAAAGAAAAAATATGTAGGATATGACATCCATAAAAACGCACGCCCTGAAATTGCTGAATCTGGTGGTCTTAGTATGGTTATTGGATTTGTAATTGCCTCGATTTTGGTAATGATATTCTTTTCTAATTTTTTCAAAGTAACTTTTATTTTTTTACTAACAGTTTTATTAGCGGGATTAATAGGATTTATTGATGATAGAATAAAATTCAAATCGCGATATAAAATTATTTTATCCCTATTTTCTGGTAGTGCTATATTTTTAGCTAATTATCTCAACTTTATAAACATCCCTTCTCCAATAATTCCATTTCTAGATAGAACAAGATTAACCATTATTTATCCTCTAGTTTTACCTATAATTGTGGCAGTATTTACAAATACTGTGAATATGTTAGAAGGTTATAATGGTGAAGGTTCTGGAACATGCTTAATTGCAGTATGTTTTTTATTTATATGTGGTCTTTTATGGAATTCTGCTGAAGCAGTTATTTTTTCTATTCCAGTAATTGCCATTATTATACCATTTTTCATATACAATAAATTCCCATCCAAAGTTTTTCCAGGAGATATAGGAACATTAAGTATGGGAGCAATGATTGCAGGTATTGCATTATTCGGATCACTTGAAGTTGCTACCTTTTGCGCCCTTTTAATACATATATTCAATAGCTTCTATGTAATTTATTCAGTTCGTGGTTTCCTTGAAAGCAGTGATATAAGAGAGAAAAAGGAGGATATTATCCTACTAGAAGATGATCGAATAAAGGCATCAGATCAAAAAGATGCTGCTCTTACATTACCAAGGTTAATATTAGCAAAAGGAGCGTTAACAGAACCAGAATTAGTTAAAAATTTTTATGTAATTTCTATTATTTGTGGATTGTTTTCTATTGTATCTATTTTATTTATGCAATGGACTTTAGGGAATTATAATATATTTACTATTTTTCTTATCATCCTCATATTTGGTGTTCCAACTTCATTCCTATTATATAAATTTCCTCGAATTCGAGGGATAATTGCATTAATGATAATTTTATTAGTTTCTGGAATCATATTCCTAATGATTGTTGAATTTTTAATCCTTCCACTTCCTTTTGGGATAATTGATTTAGGCGTAATAGAACTTCCTATTAATCTACTCTTCGTTTTTTTCCTATTTATTATTGGATTCATCGTGTGGTATTATATTACAATCAGATATTTTTGGCAACAAATTAACAAAATGAAAACAAAAAAACCTAATTAATGTGATTAAAATTTAAAGGTATTTATTTTGAAAAAGTTCACAAGGTATGCTCTATTTATTATATATCTTTCTTGTTCAATCAGTTCATTTTTCTTATTAAATCTTGTAATACTTCATTACTCTTTACTTGATCTTCTAAAAGACTGGATTTTTTTAGTATCCATTTTATTATATTTGTTAACAATTGAAGAATTCTATCATTGGGTAAAGAATGGAAAAAGAAGTGAAATGAGTGATTTTGTTGCCATTTTATTCTTTTTTTTTCTCATCTTTTTCTTTTCAAAAGATATATTAACCTCATTAATGGGAGCATTTTCAATATATTTATGGATAGGGATTTTTGAGTTAAAGGATTATCCTATTATTAATAAGATATTAATAATCTCTTTAGTGACTTATAATACCATCTTTATAGCTGGAATCTTTTCTTATTATTTAGATAATCCTTTCTATATAAATACAAGCTTTGCCTTTTCTTTCTGGATTATTCTCATCCTGGGGTTTATACTATTTGGTAGGAAATATATAGTAGTTTGGCGATTTATGAGCCCCGAATATTTAATTTTGTTATTATATATAATAGCTTGGTTAGTAGTTGTATTTATTAATCAATATACGCCATTGCAGTTTATTACTAATAAACCTCTTGCTTTAAAGGAATTCAGATTATCAGATTTTTTTATGAATATATATTTCATATTGATTATAGTCAATTGGCTTATATATTTCATTTCTGGTGTAATTTTAGATAAATTACTTGGAATTAAAAAAGTAGAAAACAGTGAAATTTTAGAATTAGTAAAAAGCGTAAAACAAGATATTGGAATAAAAGGTGATGTTAAGGTTGGCTTTGGGAAATATCCAATTTTAAATGCTATGGCTTATGGGTCTACTTTTGATAAAAGAATTAGTATTATTGCTGAAGATATTAATCAAATTCCTGAAGATGAGCTAAAAGGTATAGTAGCTCATGAATTGGCTCATACAAAAGGAAAGCATACATTTATATTAACATTCATAACTACAGGTGATTTATTATTAAGAATGTTATTAGGCATACCAGCAACTTTTTATGATTACACCTTTGGGAATCCTCAGATTCCAATGATTGCTTTTATCTTCTTAAATTTGATAATATACATAATCCTTTTTATATTTGTCAGAATATTAGAAGGAAAAGCAGATTTGAGGGCAAAAGAATCAGGTTATGGATATGAGCTCGTTAAAGCCCTCTATAATTTGGAGAGTTTCTATGCTACAGGAAGAGAAATTGGGCTTAACACTATGCTTTTGTGTGAAGAAAAGATCTCAAAAGAGAACCAACTTCTGGATTATATGAACACCGCAAATTATTTATATGGCTCAATGATAAAACCCTCTAAGGCTTCACTTTTATCAAATTTTTTAAATTCACATCCTCCAAGTTTTTATAGAATTGCTGCAATATTAAGCGATGAATTAAAACCAAGTAAGGAAGCAATTCTACCATTTATTTGTTTAAAAAAGTCAAAACAAAAAAAATATGCTAAAAAATTTGAAAATTCTAGAGATATATTTAAGAATATAGCAAATGAAAAATTTAAAGAATTTTTTAATATTAATGATATCTCATTATTGATGGATACACTTGGAAGAAAAGAAATATACAAATTTGAGCTTGAGAAAGATTATATCTTTAAAAATAAAATTACAGATGAAATTGTAATTGGTAAATTAAATGATATTAAATTTATTGACGATATATGTGATAGTGATCAATATATTATTTCTAATTTAAAATCCAATGAAATAAATTTGTTAAACTCGTCAATGTATTCACTTATTCAAATTGATTTGAATGAAACATATTTTTTTCAAAATGATAATCCCTTAATTTTAACGGATATTGAATTTAAGGATGATAATAAAAATGGATACTATATCTTTATGAATAAGAATCGTTCTATTGTTCAAAAATCGATTTTAAAAACTAAATTGCCAAATTCAATAGTATTAATTCAAAATTTTAAAGATCAAGATGTATTTCTAAGATCAAAAGGAGAATTAAATATATATAGATGTGTAAATATTGTAGGAGCTGAAAATCTAGAAGATTTTAAGATTTTTCTTTCCGACTCTACTAAAGCTGAAAATCATGATCAAGAACATTTGAATTATGCTTTTAGTGAGTTAATTATCCGCCCTAAAAAGATATATTTAGCCATAAGCAAAAATGTTAAATATAGAAAATCTGAAGTTAGAATTATTAGATGGTTGATGGATAATCATATAAGAGCATATATTTATCTGAAAAAACCTGTAAATAATTTAGAAATTGGTTATATTCAGCAAGTAAATGTAGAATTAAAAAATTTGAAAAAAAGCTCAAATAAGAATGAAGAATACAATGAAGATATAATTAGTATTAAAAACATATTTGGTAAAGATAAAAGAATCCTATATAAAACGATAGAATTAATTAGTTTTGAATACAGTAGTGCAATGATTCAGACTAAATCTTCAACAAGCTTTTCTAGTCGTTTAGGGTATAGAATCTTGAAGAAATTTAAGCCGGAAAGAATTATAATAACTTAATAAAGTTTAAAATAAATGTGTATTTCAAAAAGTTAACAATGACAAGTAAAATCAGAGGTATTATATATCTTCTACGCATTCGACAATATTATAAAAATGTGATGATTTTCGTTGGAATCTTTTTTAGTGAAAGACTATTTGAAACATCCCTCTATTTTCCTCTAATAGTAGGGTTTATTTTGTTATGTTGTGCCTCTTCATTTAATTACATTATCAATGACATAAGAGATATTAAAACTGATAAAAAACACCCAGAAAAATTGAGAAAAAAACCACTTGCATCAGGAGATTTACCTATTTATCTTGCTATACTATTGTTGATAGCATTATTGGTAATAATGGTTTCGTCTCTGATCTTTTTGATCCCTAATTTGGGTTTTATTCTTACGATAGTCTTAATAATCATAACAGGTCAACTTTATAATCACCTTTTTAAGAATTATGCTTTCATTGATATACTTGTTTTATCTACCGGATATCTGTGGAGAGCATTGGCAGGATGTGCAATAATCGAAGAATTTGTTTCAGCTTGGTTATTTTTAGCTATTTTTGAGATAGCCATGTTTTTAAGTATAGCTAAACGAAAAGGAGATTTGGAATTTCTTGGAAAAGATAGAGCTGTTGAGCATAAGAAAATATATGACCAATATTCTCTAAAATTATTAGATCAATTTCATGTTATTATTGCTGGCTCTCTATTTATGACCTATTCTCTTTATTTAATCATCACATTTAATCTTGGTTCAACTGAACCAGGTGTTCCTGAACTTTATGAATATATTGCAATACTCACTATCCCTATTTCTTTATATATTCTCATGAGATATATGTATTTAATTTCAGCTAAGCCAAAAATCGCTCGTAATACAGAAAGAGCCTTTCTAGATAAAGGCATGATAATAGCAGCATTATTACTTGTTGCAATTCTATTTTTCTCGTTTTATTTTGACAAATTATTTAAATAACAAAATAATTAAAACCAATCCCACTTCTTTCCCCTTGTAAGAATTTATTTTTTCCTAATTGAAATTTTTCCTAAAAACATCCTAATTATTTCTTTGAAGAATTTGAGCATTTAGTGCAAATTAAAAAGCACTACACTATAAATAATTAAATATAGAATACCTTTGAATCCAAAAATCTCGAAAAAAACCTTTTATAATTTCATAAAAGGATTTAAAAAAAAAGATAAAACTTATAAGTATACAAATTTAAACAACTATTTAACAACAAATCTAAAAAAAATTAAAAAAAAATAAAAAGTTAAAGTGAATTCAATATGGAAATGGAAAAGAAAAATTTAGCAATAATAATTTTAGCTGTAGTTTTAGCCGCATCTGGAGTTGGGAACGTTATACTTGCTTTACCGTATTTTGAACTTGAAGCACCAGACGTAATAGCCTTAAAGTTTGGTACTGCTGCTGGCCCTCGTGATCTTGATCCGGTTAATTCATGGGATAGTGCTTCAAATGATGTGATTGAACAAGTAACAGAATGTCTATTTTCTTACAATTTTTCAAAGGTTGACTTACCCAGAATAAATTTACTCGCCCAAAGTTATTGGTGGGAAAATAGTGTGACCCTTCAAGTAGAATTAAGGCAAGGCATTCGATTTCACGATGGTACTTCATTTAATGCCGCAGCAGCTAAATGGAATCTCGATAGGATAAATTATTTCATAAACGCTACAGGAACCGAACCTGTTCCGGTTGCTCAAACGGAATCATTATGGAGGCTACCAAATGGCGAACCGATTATCAATAATACCGCGACTGTTGGTGATTATAATATTACCATCACTTTGAATGGTGTCTTTGCACCTTTCTTAGATTTACTATGCTATGCAAACGCTGTTATGCTTTCACCAACCTCAACTCCGGCTACGGACTGGATAGATCTTACAACAGGAGATTTGGTTGGAACCGGTCCTTTTATGTATGATTATTTTACACCAGATATAGAAGTGAGATTTACACGATTTGATAATTATTGGAGAGGACCAGCATATTTCGAAACGTTGATTTTTGTTATCATCGAAGATGCAACAGCCCGAAGTAATGCATTCCTAACTAAAGAGATTGATTACATATCTGGGGCTTTAACTTCTCTATATGATATTTTTGAAGCAAATCCTGACATTACCGTAAAAAGATTTACCGAAGAAACTGGAAGGGCTAGCTTGGTTTACCAATACCTTGGGCTTAACAATATTAAAATTAACAAGACTATGAGACAGGCTATGGCCTGGGCTTTTCCTTACGATTATATGCTTGAGGAAATGTTAGAAGGGTATTTAGCAATACGAGCTTATTCGCCAATTTCTCCTGGTTACGGTGCAGTTTATAATGAATCTGTTAATTATCCTAACTATGATTTAGCGCATGCAAGGAAAATATTAGTTGATGCCGGAATCGCTCCTGATACTTTACCTGTAAATAATGATACTACTGATGCTGCATGGAAAGCCGCTGGTATTGACACCTATAGCTATACTGGTAATATTGGTAATGCTTTTAGAGAAGATATGTTGGTAGTTGTCAAAGACGCTTACAGCCAAATCGGTATTACAGTAACGAACAATCTAATGATTTGGGATGACTTCCTTGCCATCTTACTAGATCCATCAAGATATGATGAATTAGAACTCTATTTCATAGGTTGGGCTCCTGATTATCTCGATCCTTGGAACATGTTAGATCCATTATTTAATCCTGTCTCATCATCGAATTCTGCACAAGTGGATGATCCATACCTAACAGACTTGATGATACAGATGGTCGAAGAAACTGACCCAGACACTAGAAATGATTTGTTTAAACATGCTCAATGGTATTTTGCTGAAAGTACCTTCCACATATATGCATATCATCCCACTATTACTGCTGTTCATGCTGCAAACTTGAAAGGAGTAACTTATAACGCTATGGGTACCTGGCAAGCATATCCTATATATCGTGAGTAAAAGACAGAAAAATTAGCTAACTAAAATTTTTTTTTTTTTTTTTATTTATAATGAATTTTTTCACATTATCTGATATTCCCTCAAAATTAAAATCATTTAGAAAAGATATTGTCCCTATTAAATTATTTCTCTTATAATAAGACTATTTTAATGAAAAATGATAAAGAAAAAATGATAAACTTAAAAGTTTACGAAGATTATAAAATAATTAATAAAGGATCAAATTTATTTGAACTGAGAGATAGTAAACAATTTACAGATATGGATAATATACGTGATCTTGAATTTGATAAGTTATTACAAATGTATAACGATTTAGAATAATGAGAATGATTTTATGGTTTATAAAAAAATTGATTTTGGTAGACAAGGAAATTTCATTTTAGCATTATTATTGACGCATTTCTTATTTTTCGGGTATTTATCAAATGTTTATAGGAAAGATATCGGAGAAGGGGTTTTATTTTTATATCAAGTCATGTTTCATCCAAGATCATTTCTTTCAGTTTTAATCCTATGTGTCATAGTGTTTATAATGGTATTTAGAGAACAATTTTATGAATACGGAATTAAAAATAGTATCTGGTTAGTTCCATTTATTGTAATTGAATCGTGGATTTGGTATTGGTTTATAAGTGAATCTTTTGATATCACGATCATTGGAGGTTACTTTTTAAGAATAGAAAGTTATACAACAATCCTTGTACTACTCGGAATAAATCTCTTTACTGCAATTTTAGCCGCCATAACCAAAGAAAGATATAAAATATATAGAAAAAAAATAAAAACGCAAATTTAAATTAAAAGGTAAAGAAGTATTTAATTATGAGCTTGATTAGTTACATAATAAGAAGATTGGTAGCAATGATACCAGTTTTGTTTGGTGCATTAACATTAACTTTTATATTGTCAAGATTAATGCCAGGAGATCCAATATTAGCATTTCTTCCCGAAGGGAAACCAAATCCCGAATTACACGCGTATTGGGAGCATAAATTAGGACTAGATCAACCAATTATAATCCAATATTTTCGATATCTGGGTGATTTATTTACCGGTAATTGGGGTCTTTCTGTTTCCATCGCGCGTGGGGGGATGGTATGGGATTTAATAATGACACGTTTGCCTAGAACAGTAGATATTGCACTCTTTTCAGTAATCATCTCTTCGTTTATCGGTATAAAAACGGGTATCATATCCGCTACACATAGAAATAAAACTAAAGATGCCGTTTTTAGGGGTATGTCACTTATAGGTGTAGCAATTCCCGTTTTCTTCCTTGGTATGCTCTTACAATTTCTTCTAGGTTATCAACTTGGATTATTTCCGACTACTGGATTTAAAACTTATGAGTATGTAGACCCTAAATACGTAACAGGTTTTAGAATAATTGATGCATTACTTTCTGGTGAGTTATATATGGTACCCGATTATGTATGGCACTTAGTTTTGCCTGTTTTTTGTTTATCATTTATATCACTTGCTGGAATAGTAAGACAAACGCGTTCCAGTATGCTAGAAGTTTTAGAACAAGATTATATAAGAACTGCTAGGGCGAAAGGTTGTGAAGAAAAGGATGTCATAAATACCCATGCAAAAAAAAATGCTATGATTCCTACTGTAACAGTAATAGGTTTAAATTTGGCAGGACTTTTAGCTGGTGCTGTGCTCACAGAAACAACATTTAATTTAAAAGGGGTCGGACAATTGCTAGTACGAGCTATTGTCACCAGTGATTATTGGGTGCTTAATGCATTAGTATTTTTCTTTGCAATTATTTTTGTAGTTGCCAATTTAGCAGTAGATATTCTTTATGGAGTGTTAGATCCAAGAATTAGATATTAATTTATCAGAATTAATAAATTATAGATATTAAATTACGCAAAAAAGTGAGGAAATGTGTTAAAAGAGGAATTATATGAAATTAGAGAAGAAGAGAAAGAAATTGAGAAAATAAGGAGCACAGCAAGAAGAATTTTATCCTGGACTATAAATAATCTTAAATTTATATTCATTCCTGCTTACAGATTAGAGGAATTATCTATCAAGGAATATGAATATGAAAAAACTATCAGTAAAAGAAAATTTATTAGAAGATTTAAGTCATTTTTAACCCTATTAGGTATATGTTTAGTTTTTTTTATTGTCACTTTAGCGGTTTTTCCCCATTGGATTTCTCCATATACCTATGAGGACGCTAATAGTGCAGTTTTCTGGGGTGACTGGCAGCCGCCTTCCCCTGAGCATCTCTTAGGAACGACAAAATTTGGGCGTGATGTTCTTTCTAGACTTATTTTTGGCGCTCGAACTTCCTTAATAGTCGCTCTTCCGGCTATCTCTCTTAGTGTGGTGGCTGGTGTTCTTATTGGCGTTATTGCTGCATATTATAGAGGCTGGGTGGACTCACTAATTATGCGAATAATGGATGTATTACTCGCCTTTCCTGGATTGATCCTTGCTTTAGTCTTTATTTCTGTTTTCACTAATATTTTAGAAACAGAAGTTAGAATAGAGTATATTATGCTTGCTTGGGGCATTCTTGGAATACCTTATTATTCCCGATTAATTAGAGGGAACGTTCTCCAGGCCAGAGAATTACCTTATGTTCAAGCAGCAAAAGTAGCGGGAGCGGGAAATTCGAGGATTATGTTTAAACACATTTTACCTAATGTTATCCAACCTATTATCGTTTCGGTCACTTTTAATATAGGAGGTATAATATTGAGTTTAGCCGGGCTTTCATTTTTAGGTTTCAGCGATCCACTGATGATTGACTGGGGCAATGAAATTGCAGATACTCGGGATAGACTTTATGATGCCCCGTGGGCTTCCTTGTGGCCTGGGTTTTTCATTTTATTATCTGTTATGGGTTTTATGTTATTAGGGGATGGATTACGGGATGCTTTAGATCCTCGACTGAAAAACTTATAGCTTGTTCTATATTTTTTTAATAAAGAAAAGATAGTATATATAATATTGGAGAATATGAATTAATTATGGTAGAAAGTACAAAGCTTACAGAAACCAAAGTTTCAACATCTAAAGTGGAGGAAAAAAAGAAATTATTAGAAGTTAAAGGATTAAAAACCTATTTTTATACAGAAGAAGGCGTAGTAAAAGCTGTAGATGGTGTTTCTTTCGACATATATGAGGATGAAGTACTTGGATTAGTAGGAGAAACAGGTTGTGGAAAATCGGTTACAGCATTATCTATACTACAATTAGTTAGAGCACCGGGAAAAATAATTGAAGGCGAGATATGGTTTAAAGGTGAAAATTTATTAGAACTAGATAAACAACAGATGAGAACGTATCGAGGTAATAATATCACCATGATTTTTCAAGATCCACTTAATTCACTCAATCCAGTAATTTCCGCGGGAGATCAGGTGGGTGAAATATTCTTATTACACCAACAAGATAAATTAAAAAGGGAATTGGATGAACGTCTTTTAGAAAGGAAAAATAAAAAAGAAGAGATTAAAGAATTAACAGAACAACTAAAAAATAATAAGAGAGAATTAACTAAAGAGGAAAGAAACGAAATTAAAGACAGAGTTCGCAAACTGAAAGAAGAAAATTCTCATATACCTGTATTTAAAGATGTTCTTAGGGATAAATCAGAGAAAATCATAAAAGAAGTAGGAATTGCTGATGCAAGAGGAATATTAACAAGATACCCTCATGAATTGAGTGGAGGTATGCGGCAGAGAATCATGATTGCTATGGCCCTTTCGTGTAATCCCGGATTATTAATAGCAGATGAACCAACAACAGCTTTAGATGTCACTATTCAGGCGCAAATTCTTGATTTAATGAAGGATTTACAAAAGAAATTCAGAACGTCAATTCTTTTAATTACTCATGATTTAGGAATTATCGCAGAATTGTGTGATAGAGTCGCTGTTATGTACAGTGGAAATATCACAGAATATGCAACAGCTGAGGAATTATTTAAAAAGCCACGGCACCCATATACTCAAGGATTAATTTCAGCAATCCCCAGTATAGAAAAGAAGGGTAAAAAGTTGCAAGTAATTCGTGGAATGGTTCCGAACTTAATTTATCCTCCCTCAGGTTGCAGATTTCATCCAAGATGCGATTATCGAATGGAAATTTGTGATAAAGTAAAGCCTCAATTAATTGAAAGTGGAGATAGATATTTTGTTGCTTGTCATCTTTATGATCCAAGATATAAGGATTCTCCAAAATACAAATAGGAAGAATAAGAAATTGTTAAAGCTAAAAAAATTTAAAAATAAAATAATTACAACTTAAAAGAAGATTTAAAATGACTTTAAGAGAAGAAAAAGTAAAAAGAATTGAGTTGGAAGAAGTAAAAAAACCAAAAAAGAAAAGAGAAACAGTTATCACCGTTGATCACCTTAAAACATATTACCCGATTTATGGTGGAATTTTCAAGCGTAAAATTGGAGAGGTTAAGGCGGTTGATGATGTATCTTTTAACCTTTATAAAAAAGAAACTCTTGGATTAGTGGGTGAGAGTGGGTGTGGGAAAACTACTATAGGAAACAATATTTTGAATCTAGTAGATGCTACTGATGGTTCAATTAGTTTAGAGGGTACACAAATATGGAAGAAAAGAGAATTTCCTCTTAAATCACCTCTAAAAAATTTAATAAATAATCCTATAACATATAAAATTTTGACTCAATGGCTTAGAGGTGTTTTTCTTTACGTATCATCAGTTTTTAACAAAAAATTCAAAAAAAGAATATCTATTCCCGCATTTCTTCCGACATTACCACTTATGTATATGTTGTCCAACATGACCCTTTTATATGGTATTCTCATAGTTATGATGCCAGTCATTTGTACGATATTATTTGTATCAAATCTTTTTATTATCCCAATGTTGCCATCAATGAGTTCAATAGTTCTATACATATATTCGTTCTATATAATTGAAGTTTGGACTGCAACAATTATCTTTTTTCGTTATATTTTATTAAGTTTTTCTAAAGAAGTATTCTTATTAGACCAACTAGATGAATTAAAAAGGGAATTGGATGAACGCTTTTTGAAAAGGAAAAATAAAAAAGAAGAAATTAAAAAATTAAAAGAACAACTAAAAAGTAATAAAAGAGAATTAGCTAAAGAGGAAAGAAACGAAATTAAAGATAGAATTCGCAAGCTGAAAGAAGAAACTTCTCATATACCTGTATTAAAAGATGTTCTGAGGGATAGATCAGAGAAAATCATAAAAGAAGTAAGGATTAAGAAGATTTTTTACGAACTTAAACCTATTCTTAAGGAAATTAATAAAGAGCTAAGGTTTGATATAGAAATCCGTAAAAAAATTCAAATGGTTTTTCAAGATCCAGATTCTTCATTAAATCCTAGATGGAAAATTGTAGATATTATTGGTGAACCTCTTAAAATTCTTCTAGGTATGAAAAGGGGCAGAAGAATTCGAAGTCGAGTGCTAGAACTCTTAGAAATAGTTTCTATGAAATCTGAACATCTAGATAGATTTCCTCATGAATTTTCAGGTGGGCAAAAACAAAGAATAGTAATTGCAAGAGCTTTAGCATGTAATCCTGAAGTGATTATATTGGATGAGCCCACATCAGCCCTTGATGTATCGGTTCAAGCACAAATATTGAATCTATTAAAAGATCTTCAAAAAAAATTCGGTCTATCCTTTTTATTTATTACCCATGATCTTACTGTAGTGCAACATATTGCTGATAGAATTGCTGTAATGTATTTAGGTAAATTTGTAGAAACCGGTACAATTGAAGAGGTATTTTATAACCCTAGTCATCCATATACGAAAGCTTTGTTATCTGCACGACCCACATTTGATCCTTCTTCAAAAAGGACTAGAATTATACTAGAAGGTGATGTGCCTAGTCCAATTAATCCTCCCAAAGGATGTGCCTTTCATCCAAGATGCCCTGAAAAAGATAAACACATAGGTTGTGATATAGAAAATCCAAGAAAGATTCATCTAGATGGAGATCATTATATGATGTGTCTCCCTTTTAAAAAAGAATATAAGTCTTACAAGGGCATGGATTATATTTCAGATTAATTTTGCTTACTTTTTTTTTATAATAATTATTATTCTATTTATTAATCTTCATTTCATTTTTTTTGTAATTATATTTACAATTAGATTTGAAGATATTTATATAAAAAACCCAATAAAATTGTTAAAGTATTAAAGCAGATTGAATTATGAAGTCAGAAAGTTCTCAGATATTCGTAATTAAAACTTCTCCTAAAACAGTCTTAGAAGACTATAAGAAATTATTACACATGGCGAATTATGAAAAATATTACGATAAAGATAAAAGAATTATCATTAAATTAAACTTAAGTTGGTCTAAATTTTTTCCAGCTTGTTCTAGCCCTCCATGGCAAGTAGAAGGATTAATTAAAACAATGATTGAAGATGGATATGATCCTAAAAAACTTTTTACTGCTGAGAATAGAACTGTTGTTACGAACATTGAAAAAGGCTTAAAAGGAAATAAATGGAACCCAATTATTAAAAGGTATGGCGTTTGGTTTATACCATTAACTCGAATTCCTTTTATTCCATATGAATCATTAAAATCTAAGTTCATAACGTTAAAAAATAAACAATTGCATGCTTTAGATTCAAAAATATTTCCAGAGGGTTTTAAAATTCCTAAATTTTATGTAGGGAAGCCTATAATTCATCTTCCAACTATGAAAACTCATGGCCATACCGGTGCAGAAGGAGGTAGTTTAAAAAAAACAAAAGGAGTAATGAAACATGGTGGAATAACATGTGCAATGAAAAATGCGTTTGGTGGATTATTAACAAAAAGAAGACATTTTAGTCATCAGTATATGTCTGAAGTATTGGTGGATCTATTAATTATTCAAAAGCAGATCCACCCTAGCATATTTGCAGTGGTAGATGGTACAGTTTGTGGAGACGGTGCAGGTCCCAGAACTATGATTCCGCGTATTAAAAATTTTTTGCTAGCGGGATATGATCAAGTAGCAGTTGATGCAGCTGTGGCTCATATGCTAGGTTTTGAACCATTAAAATTACCCGCTATAAAAATGGCGCATGACGAAGGATTGGGCTGTGGAGATTTCGATCAAATTGAAATTATTGGAGAAAATATGTCTGAAATTAATTGGAAATTCAAAGTTAAACGAAGCTTGGTTATTTGGGGAGATCAAATGGTTCGAAAAGGTCCTCTACAATTTATTTACCCCCTTTTTCGAAGTGAACTCTTCTTTTTAGGTCCTATTTATGCATCTAAAATATATCATGATATGTTTTGGTATCCTACAAAAGGGAAAAAATTGATAAAGAAATTCCTAAACTCAGGGTGGGGTAAAATTTTTACTAGCTACCCCGAAACATAAAAAAAATTTAAAAACTCTTGAAGTTCAATGTAGGATCTCCTTTAATCTCCCTTGATAATTAAAGTTTGAGTTTAACTTTTCTACTCTTAGATGAATAAAAAATTCAATTGATCCCTCTTTGCCTGATATTGGAGACTTAATGATTCCACAAGGGAATAATTGATTTTCAATATTCCATTGAATTAAATTTAAAAGAATTTGGTAAAGTTTCTTAGAATCTTGAATTATTTTAAATTTAATCTCATTTTGAAAGGCTGCCTCAAAAAGTGGTTTTACTAATGCGATGATATCACCATTAGCTGACAAGATTCTTTTTACATTTGGAAGAATTGTTTTTAAGGAGGTAAAGGTAACGTCTATAGTACAAATATCAACCTTCTCTTCAATATTTATTATATCACGAGCATCAACTCCTAACATAGGCATTACCTTATTTTTCATCTTCTCGCACCTTAATGAGGAATGAAGTAGATCAGTAGCAGTATCAATAGCATATACCTTTGAAGCTCCATGTTTTACCAAACAATCTGTAAATCCTCCTATTGATGCTCCAATATCAATACATGTTTTCCCTTCAACAGTAATTGAAAATTCTTTTAGAGCAACTTCTAATTTTAGACCTCCACGACCTACATAAGGGAAATCTTTCTCTAATTTAATATTAAGGGAATTGTCTATTCTCTTTCCAGGTTTCAACACTTTTTTTCCTTTAACAAAAACATACCCATTCTTTATTAACCATTGCGCTTTAGTTCTACTTTCAACTAACCGCGGTTCTACTAATAGAATATCAATTCTTTCTTTCATTGATTCTCTTTCCTCTTATATTTTCAATTTTCATTGTTAAACCTGAACTTAATCTCCCTATTTGTACTTTTATAGATGCATAACCTTCCCATTTTTTATAAATGACTCTGAATAATATAGATATAATAATAAACACCATTGCTACTAAGATCCAGATATTAAATGCATTTAATTGATTATAAAATAGAAAATATAATAAACTATGAGCTAAGTAAATAGTTAAAGAATAATAAGAGTAGTAAAATAACACCTTATAGCTTTTTTGTGTCTTAATAATCTTAAACTCTTCAAAGGCTAATAAGATTGTAAGTAAAATTAAATTAATTCCTAAAGAATATATTATCCATGAAAAATTTTCTCTATTTAAAAAATTAGGAAAATTAAAGATAACCCCAATTATTATTAGAAGAATACCAGTTATTATGACGGAATTAAAAGATTTTTTTTCAATACCATTTTTCTTTCGTTTTTATTATTTCTAAGATATGAGTCGAATATAATTTCTCCAATAACCGTTCCAAATAGAAAAAAAGGAAAAAATGTCAATATTGGATCTTGATGCATATCACTATATAAAATACGAAACAGTATTCCAAATAGGTTTAAATCACCTTTATAAGGCACTAAAAATCCAATTATAAACTGATTTACAATTAAAATTATTGTTCCGAAAATAATTCTAAACATTTTGGAAGTCTTTAATAAGGGCCAAGCCATAAAAAGCGATACAGCTACTGTTAATAAAAAAAACCAAGTCCAAATCCATGAAAGATCGCTAAGTAGTGCTGCTATACAAAAATTGAAAAATATAGCAATTATAAATATGAAAAGTGCTCGAAATAGGTATGAATTTCTTACCATTCTATAATTATAATCTTCTGAAATTTTAACTTTAATAAGTCTACTTCGATATGATAAAGTTGTACTCACTCCTGCAATAAATAAAAATCCAGAAGCTCCAATTGGGTCTAGGATCATTATTAAAGCTTTATGTAGCCAATTATATTCACTTTTTAACCACCAATCAATAAGATGCGCCAAGACCATCCAAGACATGCATAAACCACGAAAAATATCAACACTTTTTAGTCTTTGAGGTTTCATTTAAAGCAATTTTTTCCTTTTTACAATTAATTATTCCTTAATTATTTCATTTCTATTTACTCTTTACTTCTTCCGTTCTTGCAAGAGAAACCGCCATTCTACCAATTTGAACTTTTAAAGAATATTGGGGACCTAATTTTTTATACAAAAATCTTAACAATAAACCATATACTATAACCGTCACTACAATAAAAAGCCAGATATTATATCTATTTAATAGAGCATAAAAAAGAAAGTAATTTATATTTTGTACGAGAAAAAGGGTTAGAGAATAATAAGAAAAATAATATAAAAATCTATAACTTTTTTCAGTTTTAATGAGTTCAAATTCTTCAATGCCTAATAAAATTAGAATTAAAATTAATTCTATTCCTAATGAATAGATTAACCACCAAATGTTTGTTTTTATCGTAAGAATTTTTTCGGTAAATAAATTAGGTAATAAAAACCAAAAACTAAACATAATCATAGCTATACCAAATATTAATGACGGAACTAAAATTTTCTGTTTTATAGCTCTTTTTCTAGCAATTTCATCATCTACTAGGTAAATATCATAGATAATATCCCCTATTACTGTTCCTATTAAAAAGAAGGTAAAAAAAGACAATATAGGATTTTGATCTAAAGAATTGTATAATATGAAGAATATTACGCCAAAAAAATTGGTTTGCTCTTCAAAGGGTAATAAAAATATCAATACAAATTGATTTACAATCCATACTATAGCTCCAACTAATAATCTGAACAATTTTGAAGTCTTTAAAAATGGCCAAGCCATAAAAAGGCAAACTGCAACAGTTAATATAATAAACCATTTCCAAATTAGAAGGGGATCTAAAAATTCAATTGCTACAATAGAATTATATATTAACCCAAGTATTAAAACTAAAAATGCTCGAAATAGATATTCCTTTTTTATTACCTTTTTGTTATAATCATCTAAGGTTTTAGCTTTAACAAGCCTATTTCTATAAGATAACGCAGTACTTACTCCTGAAATAAATACAAATCCAGCAGCTCCTATAGCGGAGAAAAGGGATACATATATATAAAATAAAAAATCATCTTCAGGTCTTGTCCACCAGTCAATCATGTGGCCTACTATAATATAGACCATTCCCATTCCTCGAAAAATATCGATACTCTTTAATCTCTTCATAAAAATTTCAAAGGATTGTTCTATTAATTATTTTAATGGTTGGGTTATACACAAAGATATAAAGACTCTATCGTTAACAACTTTCTTATAAACAATTTTTATCATCCTTTAACATTTCTATTGATTTACTAAGAGAAATTTCATTGTTTAATACTTTCTCAATTATATTTCTTAAATCGATTACTGAATCATTGACTTCTTCAATGTGTCTTTCTTTATTATCCATGGTATTTAACTTTTGAAATTTATTCTGTCTAATATTTTCAAAATTATTTGCATAATTCATTTCAATTCCATTCCTAAATGCTAAGATTAATGCAGAAACTTCATGCTTTGTCATTATTCTCTTTTTAATATCCTGAATTTTAATTTTTGAGGATTTTGATTCATCAATTAAATAAAGTTTCAAATGACTTCTATTATTAAAAACTTGATAAATTTCTTTTATCAAATTTATAGTTATTTGCAGAATTCCTCTTCCAAATTTAAGGTTTACTTCTAATAACTTTGGGTTATTTTTTTGGAAACAGTCAACATAATCTCTAATCACCATGATAAAAGCTTTTTCGTCATAAGTTGTTTGAGAATTTAAGTAATAATCATCTAAAAAAACAACCATTCCAATATGTTTTGTTCCTGGATCAATAGAAAATGTCAGCTCTGAATAAAAATTTTTATATTCTATTCGATAAGCGGCGATTACTTTTAGAATATAATGGTTGAAATTATCATCTTTAGAATATATGAGGAAATTTAAATTTTTATTAGAGTTTCTATATTGTTGGAGATCTTCTGAAGTTGTAAGGATTAGGGAGGAATGAAATGGAAGTTTAGCTCCTATATTTAAAATTTTAAACTTAATATTTAGACGGTTAAGTTCATTATTTATTCTATAAAAAAAATTTAAATTTTCCGTATATACATATAAAATTTTATTTCTCAAATTATAATTATAAATATTAAATAAAATTAAAAATTTTTAATTAAATGAAATTTCCAACCCAGAAATTAAATGCATATTTCAAAAGCACCGATCCTTTAAAAGGAATATTTTCTATTTGGGGGGATTTCGGTGTTGGAAAAACTACATTTGCTCTTCAGACAGCAATTAATACCGCAAAAATTGGAAAACGAGTTATATATATTTATACTAAACCTAACTTTCCTTCTGAGAAAATTGATATGATTCAAAAGGATTCCTTTAAAATATTAGATAAGATAATATTTATTCAAACTACTAATTTTGATGAATTGAATAATATTGTTTTTAATTTTGAATTCTTGATTCTGAAATATCTGAATGAGAGTAATATCAATTTTGACTTAATTGTTATAGATTCTTTAACTAATTTATATCGAATAGAGTTAAATAAAGATAAAAAAGAAAAGAATTATAATTTAAATTACCAATTAAATCAGATCTTAGCAAATTTATTCTATATAAATAAAACCTATGGTATCGAAATTATGATAATTAACGAAATTAGTAGAAAAAATTTCAATGATCAAATCATTGAAGTTCAGAGTGGCGGTAAAGTTATGAAATATTGGGTGGAATTTAGTATAAAAATAACAAGAACAGAAAAATTGAATGAAAGAAAATTAATTTTAACTAAAGATCCTGAAATTGAGTTAAATAACTTTACATTGAATTTAACTGAAAATGGATTTGAATAATTATTATTATAATGTTTTCAAACATAAAAAAATGGAAGTAAAAGATTTCATAATAAACAGGGAAGGATTAGCAGATTTTTATGTTCTTGCTATTGATGAAAACACAGTTCCTTCAAAATCTATGGTTGTTTTTTATAATAAAAATATGATGATAAATCGTGATATAACTAATCTAGCAATAACAGCATATAATAAAATTTACAGTCAAAAAAGTCTCATTATAGTAGATTCTATGGCAGCATCGGGAGTAAGTTCTATTAGAATTCTAAAAGAATGTAGAAATGTTAAAAAAATATATATTAATGATATTAATCCCATTGCTATTAAGTTAATTAAGAAAAATATCACTTTAAATAAGTTAGACAAGCCAAAACATAAAATTGAAATTTCAAGAAAAGATGCTAATTTCCTTTTGTCTGAAATTGTTCAAGATGACTGCTTTACATCAGAACAAGAAAAACATAAACCAAATATAATCTCCATTGATCCCTTTGGTACCCCAAATCGCTACTTAGATTCAGCCTTTAAAGCTATCCAAAAAGTAAATGGTTTATTATGTGTAACTGCTACAGATACACCTGTATTGTTTGGAATCAAACAAAATGCTTGCATAAGAAAGTATTTATCTAAGCCACTTCATAGTGAGTATTGTAAGGAAATTGGAGCAAGAATTTTGATTTATTTTATTTCAAGAATGGCAAATATCAATAACTTAGGTATCATTCCTCTTTTAACTTTTTCTTACAAACATTTCATCCGTATTTTTGCTCTAACTTTTAAAAATAAAAAAATAATAACTAAATTCATTAAAAATTATGGATATATAATCCATTGCCAATACTGTGGATATAGAACTACTCTAAAAAATCAACCCCTTCATATATTTGAAAAGTGTCCCTTATGTAATACTAAGGATACATTAGATTATGCAGGACCATTGTGGCTTGAGGAAATTCATGATATTCAATTTATCAAAGAAATTTTAATTTTAAACCAAAAAATTGGATATAAATGTAAGAATAGAATAGATAAGCTCTTAAATTTAGCATTAGAGGAAATTAATATGCCTGTTTCTTATTACAATATACATAAATTGAGTCAAAACTTAAAGTTGCCCTACGTTCCAAAGATGCATGTAATTCAAAACAAAATTAAGGAAAAAGGATACAAGGTTTCAAGAACACATTTTGATTTTCTCTCAATTAAAACAAATATGGGTTTAAACCTTATAAAGGATAGTCTATTAGATTTAAAAATTTAATTCTTTATTGAAAAAAGATGGTTAGAAATTCAAAAGAGCATAGGAGAGATCCACATTATAAAAGTGCTAAACAAGAAGGGTATAGAGCGAGATCTGCTTTTAAATTATTAGAAATTCAAAAAAGATTCAACATTTTTAAACGAGCATTTTATATTTTAGATTTAGGATGTGCTCCTGGTTCATGGTTGCAAGTAGCAAGGAAATTCTCTGAAGAAAATTTAGAGAAATATAATGATCAGTATTATCATCGAGATCATTATAAAATTATGGGAGTTGATATAAAAAAAACAACACCAATTGAAAAAATTAAACTAGTCCAAGAGGATTTTACTAAACCAAAATTCATTGATGAATTAAATGCATTTTTTCCAAAGAAATTAGATTTAATCTTATCTGATGCTTCAATTAATAAATCTGGTAATAAATTCAGTGATCAAATAAGACAAATTAACCTTTGTCTTAAAATTATTGATTTAACAAAAAAAAATCTAAAAATTAATGGAAGTTTAGTTATTAAAGTTTTTCAAGGAACTGACTTTAATAATTTTTATAAAAAGGTAAAGCAAGAATTTAAATATTTAAAATCTTATAAACCAAAATCATCTAAAAAAACAAGTAACGAAATTTATCTTATCGGCTTACAGAAAATATAATTAGCTTTTTTGTAATCTTGCTTTAATTTCATCAAAATTGACATTATATTCTTTTCCTTCTAGTGATACCTCAATCCAATCTGTTAACCAATGACAATGATATGGATTAAACTGATCTGAATTAGTTTCATTACACTTTTCACGGAAAGGACAAATGAAGCACGGTTGTCTTGAAAACATATTCCAAATGAAAGGCTTCAGTTTCTTGTTAATTTTAAGTTCTTTAGTTTTTATATCAATTTCTTCAATTGAAGTTATATGTTTTGTCCAGGAAGCCTCCAATAATTCTCGTCTAAGTCTTATTTTTGATTGCATTGCTAAAACATCTAGGATTTGATCCAATTCATCTCGTTTCTTTTTACTCAACTCTAAAAGATCATTAAAAAATAAATCTTTTTTTCTATTAATAATGCTTAAGATCATTGCCTCATCTTTTCGTAATGTTCGGTTAAATACTTTCTTCTTTTCTTCCATTCTTTCAACTCTTCTCTCCATTTCAGATTTCTCATCTGAAGAACCTTCAACTCGTTCTTTAATTCTGCATTTATGACGAGATAAATAAACGAAACTCTTTCCACAATACGGACAAATTTCTTTTTTTCGTTTTGCCATTTTTATAATTATATAAATAAGTGGTAGTTTATAAGAAAATTCACAAATCTTAGGATAGATCATATTTATGATTACCTAAAAATTAATTTTTCGATTTTATATTGGAGAATACAATAAAAATTTTTTAGATGAATACGTTAAATTATATTAAAACCCTTAATTAATTAATTAATTAAATATTAAATGAAAATGGATCTCTGCAACAGCCTAAATATTAAACAAAATCAATTGATCAACATACGTTATGCTTTAAATGATTATAGTAAAAAAAGAAGTGAAAAATTAGTATTATCTTCCGGTTCAAAAAATTGTGATGAAATTTTTGGTGGAGGGCTTTATACGGGTAAAAAATATTTGATTTTTGGAGCTAATAAAACAGGTAAAACTCAGATCTGTCATCAAATATGTGTTCAAGCATACAAAAATTTTTCAAGAATTTATGAAAAATTAAAAAACGTAAGATTTGTTTATTATTTTGATACAGAAAATACCTTTCGTCCAGAAAGAATAAGGGATATAGCAAATGAATTTAAATATGACTATAAAAAAGTATTAAAAAGTATACTAGTTACTAAAATTCTAAGTAATTCTGCTTTTTTACTTACTTTAAATGATCTAGAAAACTTAATAGAAAAAAAACCTTATGGAGTATTGATTATTGATACTCTAAATAATCATTTTAGATCAGAACAGGGTGAAAAGAGAATTTCATATAAAAAATCAAAAGATACGTTTATAGAAATTATAAAGAAAATAAATTCACTCACCAAAACATATAATCTAATAACTATAGCAACAGCACAAGTTGCTCCGAACCTATTTGAAAATGCATTTATTCGAGTATTACCTGTTGGTAACCATTTCATAAATAATTATTTCTCAGAATATTTATATCTAAATCGCAAAGAAGAAGGGAAATATTATATTCATAATGTCAATTCAAGCGCAAATCCTGAGAAAAGATTATTATATAAAATTACTTCTGCTGGTATCCAAGATTATAAGATATAGATTTTATTTATGAAATTATTTTTTTAAATTCCTCTATTGAAAGGTAGTTGAATTTATCTGAGATAAATTTTGAATTTACAAAATATATCTCGTTTTTTATTAAATGCATAATCCATTCTATTAATTCTATAGCAAATTTGAGTTTTTTTATTTTAATTGCATTTCCTTCTTGATTTTCATTTATATTCAATTTAGAATATTTGCCAATAATATTTTGAAAATCCATACCAATTAAAAATATTTGATGTTTAGGTTCTAAAAGTGTTCGTAAAAAATAAAGAATCCTATCTCCATCTGTAAAACCTCCTGGATTAATTAAGTTCTTTGATGGTTCTACTTGAGTAGTTCCAATTACATTTTTAAAAATAAGTATTTCATCCTTAAAACTTTTCAATTTTTCAATATTATCTCCATGAGCATGAATAAATAGAAACTCTGAATAGAAAAATTCTTCTTTAGTTATTCCATCTAAGTCAGTAAAGATTCCATTGATATGTAAGCCTTTATTTTTTAGTAAAATCGAGGCGCCATCAGCAGCTAAATTTATACAATTAGCAAAAAATTTTGGTCTAAGTTCTTTCAATAAAATTTTAACGGTAACTTCTAGTGATGGTCCGCACCCATAGATTAAAATGATATTTTTAGTTTTAAGAAGATTTTTAAAAGTAACTAAATTTAATTCCAGATCCCAATTCTTTCCTTTTTTTTCTAAAATTTGAGATAAATAATTACGTGCTTTGTAATCTTTTTTATGATTAAACTTAAAATCCTCTATAATTTTAAAGTACCAATCTTTAAATTCTCTATAAAAATCAATTTGTTCTTTAAGAGTCACTGTTCTTTTTTTCTAATATTAATAAATAAAAAAATTTTAAATCTTTACTATAATTAATTTAAAATATCATTAAATTCAATATCTTTTAATAATTTTTATTTATAAATTAAAAATAAAAAAATTGTGATTTAAAAAATGGCTGATGTTAAAGAGGGATTTTTTTACACTAAAACTCATCAATGGTTCGATCCTGGATCTAAAAAAGTAGGTCTTACCGCCTACGCTGCTGAACAACTTGGAGAAATTAGTTTTGTAGATGTTGAGGGTCTTGAGGGAGCAGAATTGACTCAAGTGGAAATGTCAGGGGATGAACCAACCTCAGATCCTATTGATGCTACAGTTGAAAGCTCTAAAGCAGTAGGTGATATATATTCTCCTGTTAGTGGAAAAGTTACTAATATCAATAACGACTTAATGGATGAACCTGAAAAAATGAATGAAGATCCTTATGGAGCAGGCTGGTTGTATGAAATTGAACCATCAAATTGGGACGGAGAAAAAGGTAACTTACTTTCGGCAGCAGATTATCAATCATTTACAGCAGAATAATACATCTTTGATTTTTTTTACGTAACTTCAAAAATTTTTTCTTTTTTTAATTATATTGATGATAAATGAAAAATCTTACTAAATTCAAATTAGGTTTAATCATAAATCCCATCTCAGGAATGGGTGGTTCTGTAGGATTAAAAGGTACAGACGGTAAGGAAATATTAAAAAAGGCAATTAGATTAGGTGCTAAACCTAATGCTATAAATAGAACAAAAGAACTTTTAATAGAATTAGAATCAATTAAAGCTAAACTAAAATTCATTACTTGTCCGGGAATTATGGGTCAAAATATTTTGAAAGATCTGAATTTTGATTATGAACTTATTGATCACTCGATTTTTAATAAAATTGAGGGAATTTTAGATACTAATGCTGACCACACGAAAATCGCAGCGAAGATGATGAAAAATATTGAAGATCTAAAATTGTTATTATTTGTTGGAGGTGATGGAACAGCACGTGACATCTTTAGTGTTGTTAATACAAATATCCCATGCCTTGGGATTCCTGCAGGTGTAAAAATTTATTCAAGTGTTTTTTCTTTAAATCCAAGAATTGCAAGCTATTTAATAATACAATTTCTATGGGATGAATTACCATTAAAGGAATCAGAGGTTTTAGATATTGATGAGACTGAATATAGAGAAGGTAAATTAATCTCAAGATTATATGGTTACTTACTAACACCTTTTAATCCAGATTTTTCTCAATTATCTAAGATGGGTTCTATTGATTCGGATTTAATTCATCAAGAAAGAATTGCTAAAAGAGTTGTGGAAAACTTAGAAAAAGATATATATTACTTAATTGGACCTGGATCCACAACTAAGGCAATAACAGACAGATTAAACGAAAAAAAATCAATTTTAGGTGTGGATTTGCTTAGAAATGGTAAAATTATTGCAATGGATTTAAATGAACAACAAATTCTCGAATATATTGAGGATAAAAAAGTTAAGATCATTGTTTCACCTATTGGAAGGCAAGGATTTCTCTTTGGACGTGGTAATTTACAAATTTCGCCAAGAATCTTACGTAAAATAAGCTCTAAAAATATAATTATTTTATGTGCGAAATATAAACTTCAAACCATTCCTAATCAAATATTAAGATTAGATACGCGCGATTCTGAATTAGATGAAGAAATGAAAGGATTATATAAAGCATTTGTAGATTATGACGAGATAAAAATCTGTAAAGTGGAATAATATAAATTCAAATTGAAATCTAATCCCTTTAATGAAAACTAAGCAATTTATCATACTCCTTTATTAGAATTAAAAAAGTATCAGCCTATATCTTTTTAATTTAAATAAATTTAATATCTAATTTAATAATTTGTTTATGGTTCATCCAGCGTGCCCATTTTCACCCCAATCATGTATTGGAGTATGATAAATGTAATAATTACCATTACTATACCAATTGCCAGAATTCGTATAGCTAAACTTTTATTATAGACGTGTTTAGACGCTTGATATAAAAAGATAAATCCTATTGAGCAAAAAAACATCAACATAGAAGCTACTATACCCTCTATTATAAAACTTTCATAAAGATCTGGATAAAGAAAAATCGGATTACCGCTATTTGGATCAGATCCTAATGCTGGGGGGTTTCTGATCATTAAATAAATTACTCCTGTCTGAAGAATAAATAGTATTATGTATACTAACACAATACTCAAATATTTTGATGGCATAGGTAAAGAAACTCTAGGAGTTCTAAATTTAGGAAAATTGATTTTAGGTTTTCTCAATAATTTTCCTGGAATCCAAGGAGTTTTACTTCTTATTCTTTCTAATATTGTTTCGGAGCCTATGACTTCTTCTTTTTTAATTTTTTTTTTTGAACCTGATTGCTTTTGCATAATGAACTATGGATAGATTATTTATTTAAATTTATTAATTTTTTCAAATGATATAAAAAAAGTCTTAATATCTTAATCTAATTTCTCGAATAAATTAACTAGAAAATTCCAGATCCTTTCAACAGATTTTACTTGTAATCGCTCATTGGGAGAATGAGCTCCTTCATTGTTAGGTCCTAATGAAATCATTTCCATTTTAGGAAAATGTTTCTTTAGAATACCACATTCTAAACCAGCATGAATTGCTTTAATGTGAACATCTTTTTTAAATATTTGTTTATAAGCATCCTTGGATAATGCCAATAGCTTGGAATCAAAATCAGGTGTCCACCCCGGATAATCACTGTCTATTATAATTTTAGTTTCTAAATCAGATAATTTGAATAAAGTCTTTAATCTTTCCCAAATTACGTATTTGAAGTATTCACTCATACTTCTTTGATGAAATACGATTTCAATATGATTATTTTTAGTATTTATTATTGCGAAATTTGTTGAAGTAAATATTAAGTCTTTAATTTTTGGATGCATCAAATGAGGACCGCTAGGGAGTAAATATAAGATATTCAAGAGTTTTTCCTGGAAATTATTTGATAAAACCTTGTTGTCAGCAACGTGTTCTATTTTTTTTATAATAACTTCCATCTTTGGCTCAATACCATTAAAAGCAATTTTTATATCTTTAATAAGATCCTCAATAAAAGTGGTTATTTCTGAAAACTTCTCCCTCTTTATTAATAAAATAACATTAGCTTCTCTAGGTATAGCATTATTCCTATTTCCTCCATCTATCGAATTGATATGAATTAAAAATTTATCATTTAACTTCCAGAGAAGTTGACTCATTATTTTTAGAGCATTAGCTCGCCCTAAATGAATATCAGCCCCTGAATGTCCTCCTAATAAGCCAGTTATAAAAATTTTTATAGGTATTAGTCGATCTTCACTCTGATTTATATTAGATATCTCTTTCTTAATATCAAAGATAGTAACTATACCTCCTGCACATCCGACTGTAAAAGCATTATCTTCTTCTGAATCGATATTTACTAGATAATCTCCTTTTATTAAATCTGTTTCTATCTCGAAAACACCCTTTAGACCTACTTCTTCATCAACAGTAAATAATAATTCAAAACTTAATGAATCAAACTCTAATTCTTTCTTGTAAATCTTTTTCATTAGAGTTAATAAATAAGAAATTCCAACACCATTGTCGGCACCTAAAGTGGTTCCTTCAGCTGTAACCCATATTTCATCATCAATGTTTATTGTTTTTAACTTTAATGGATCTTTTGTAAAATCATGGGAAATGGCTTCATTTTTTTCACAAACCATATCCATATGACACTGCAAAATAATTCGTTGTTTTTCATGAGATATTGATGAAATTCTAACTACTAGATTTCCTGCTTTATCAACCTTTGTATTGAAACCTAATTTCTCTGCTTGATTTTTAATATAGTCTCTTACTTCATCTTCATTACCCGAACAACGAGGAATTTTAGAAATTTCTTCAAAATAATCCCAAAATTCATATGGTGGACCTAACTCTTTTAATATTGACAATTTCTTCACTTCCTATACAAAAATATATATTAACTTATTTATATTAATTATAAAATAACACTAGATTCCTTTTAACTTTATTTAAAGGCAAGTAAAATGAGCTGGAAAGATTTATATTCAGAAGTAAAAAAACGAAAAATAGAGGCATTGAATAAAAAAGAAGTAGTAGAAGCGGTGGAAAAACATGGAAAAATTCTAGCTGTAAGTGGAAAATATGAGAAACCTAAAAAAGTGATTGAATACATGTATGCCTCTCAAAAGGAAGTAATAAAAGAAAAAGAAATTATGAAAGTCGATTTATCTCAATATGATGTATTACTTATAGGATGTCCAGGAAGTGATATTCCTTATTCTGCTCATCCCAAAGTTAAAAATTTTGTTGTAAATGGTGGATGGTTAATTACTACTGATTGGGCCATTCGAAGTATTATTGAAAATATTTTTCCAGGTTATATCAGATGGAATGGCGCTAAAACTGCTGATGCTGTTGTGGCTTGTCAAATTCTTGAACCAAATCATCCTTTTCTAGAAGGAGTGATAAATGAAATTCAACAGAGTAAATGGGAGAAACAAGCATCAAAAAATACAAAAAAGAAAGAGTTTAGATGGTGGCTTGAAACTCGCTCCTTTCCTATACAAATTATAAACCATCAAGCGGTTAAGGTATTAATTGGCTCATGGGAGATTCAAAATAAATGGGGAGAAGCACCTGTGTTAGTTGAATTCGATTATGGTAAAACAGGTGGAAAAATTATTCATATGATTAGCCATACACATTTGCAAAAAGGAGGAGCTAAAGGAAAATATGCTTCCGCATTAATTTTAACAAATATCTTAGATGAAAAAATATCTAAAAAAATGGGGATAACAAAGAAACCTACTTCTGGATATGTTTCTGATTGGGAAAGTATGCAATCTCAACCTCAACAACCTTTAGAAGATCAATGGGTTTCGGTCCCCCAACAAGAAAATTATATAACGCCTAATCCTATTGGAGGAGGATTAACAGAAACTTCTCAAATTATAGAAGCAGATGTTAATAGTAAAAGCTTTTCTTTTACATCTAAATGTGTATATTGTGGATATGATTTTATAGAATATTCAGGCAAAATTTATTTTTGCCAAGCATGTAGAGTCCCTTATCATGAAAACTGCATAAATACACAAATAAATGAAGGAACATGTAAGAATTGTGGTAGAATATTATTATGGTAAGTGAACTCCATCTTATTTACAATAATTAAAGAAAAAAAAGAGAAAAATACTTAATTTGAAATTAGTTTTCGATTATTTCTATTGCTTCTTCAGGGCACTGGGTTTCGCATGCCATACAACCTACGCAATCTTCACGATTCTCCTCGAGAACATTTACTTTACCGCCCTCTGGTTCGCCAAAACATTCTGAAGGGCAGACTTCATAACATGTTCCACAGCCGGTACAGGCATCTAAATCAAGCTTTATATCGAAACTCATGACTTAATAACACTTTTTTTTGTGATTTTTTGTTTTCTACTTTTTTTAAAATAATTCTATATTTGAAAATAATATAAAAAATTTAAATTTCGTTTTTATTTAGAATTATCAATCAGGTATTTTTTTTCAAAAAATTTAATATTTAAATGGAAATCAATCTTGAAAGTAAAAGAACTCTGGAGAGTTAAGTACAATGACTCAATTCTAGGAATTGAGCTCGGTGATATTAATAATAATGGTCAAAAAAAAATTATTGCTTATTCTAAAACTGGCAAAATTTTAATTATTTCTTTAGAAGGAAAAATATTACGTGAAGAGCAAATTTCAGAAAATAGTTCAATTTGGCAAACATATATCTATGATATCGATAATGATGGAAAAAAAGAAATTATCTTGGTTGGAATAGATGGTGTATTAAGAAGTTTTAGCTGTGATTTAACTTATAATTTAAATCTCCTCTGGTCACACCAATTTGGGGCTTCGATAAGTGGAGTACTTATCGATGATATAAATAATGATGGATTAGACAATATAATTGCATTCTCACTAGATAAAACTATTAGAGTGTTAAATCCATTAGAGGGTAGTTTAGTTTGGGGACAAATTTTTAAAGATGGTATTGAAGATGCAATCATTTGGTCTGAAATTAATGGATTTAGAAATAAAGAATTAATAGCATGTGGAAATGATGGCACTATTAGAGTATTTAATGGTAAAAGTGGAGAATTAAGCTGGTTTAAACAGTTCTCAAATAAAGTACGTTGTATTACTACTTTAAAATCAAATTTAGGGAATTTAGTGATATGTGGTGGAGACGATAAGCTTCTGCATTTCATAGATAAAAGCTCACATGAAGAAATTAAGTCTATGAAATTTAATGACTACGTATGGAATTGTAAATCTTTCCCTTCTAGTGTTTACAATAAATTAATAGTTAGTACTTATTCATTCGCGTATTTCAATGACTCAATTCCAAATGAAAAAATTTCTTTCACTTCAAAATTAGTCTATTTAGATGAATATTTAGTGCAAAAATGGGAATTAAAAAATAAGAATATCGAGGCCATACATATAGTTAAAAAAAATAAAAGAAATTTAATATTCTTAGGAACTACCTGGGTGAATTGATTATTATGGATGAAATTACTGGTAAAATCTTACTCAATATTAAATATAAATCGTGCTTGAATGCTATTAAATATTGTTTAAATCTTAACATTATAATCGCTTGCCATGATAATGGAACAATATTTGCCTATTTTTTAGAAGAATCTTAATATTTTTAATACTCAGCTAAAATTCTGGAAAAAAATTTTATTTGATAAGAAAATGAACTAATCTTGTAATTAAGTTCTTTAATTAGTATTAAAATACTGAAGAAAAAGATGATTACTCAATTTTTAGATTGGTTGTTCTCAAATGAATAATAGACAATATTAAATCTTAAAGATTTAAATTTGAAAAATAAAAAAAATATAATTTTGTTATATTTTATTCTTCGCGCTCTTCTTCTGCTGCCAATTCCTCTTCCAACTCCTCTAATGGAACAGGCGCTGGGGTTGTAAGCATTGAATATCCAATCCAGATTGCGATAATCGCGATTAGCATAACCAGGAGCCACATGGGAGCGACAACGAATAGTCTCCAATCTAACCAATCTATATCAAATATCCGTGTCCATTCATCCCACTCACCACTGGAAGGAGCCCAAATTGTTGTAAATAAGAGATCTAAGATAGAACCCATTGTATAGACGATAGCGATTAGAATCCCGATAATCATCACAATAGCTCCAATCACTTTATCTTTAGCCATATTAATAACCTTTAGGAAATGTTTTTGTATTTTTTATTTAATTGCTTTACACTTTATTATTTTAAGCAGATTAATTTGCTTTATATTATATTTTAAAAATTTATTTAATTAAAACCATTCGATCAAAACTATATAATTATAAATAAAATATTATGATGATCCATAATTAGACTATATAGAAATAATAAAAATCTTAACAGAATCTGAATATTGTATTAATAGAATGTCTAGTAAAAATGGTTATGTACTAATAATTGGCTCGAGCAATATGGATCTAAATATTTATTCTAAGCGATTTCCAAATCCTGGTGAAACTGTTACTGGCGGGAGATTTAAACAATTTTTAGGTGGCAAAGGAGCTAATCAGTCAGTTGCAGCTGTTAGATCCGGGGCAAGTACAATTTTCATAGGAAAAATTGGAATTGATCCCTTTGGTGAACAAATGATATCGCGATTAACTGCTGAGGGTATTAATACAGAACATATTTTTAGAGATCCACAAGAACATAGCGGTGTAGCATTCATAATCATTGATGATAATGGAGAAAATATGATAAGTGTAGCTCCAGGAGCAAATTTCAAATTAACTCCAGAAGAAATCAAATTAAAAGCAAATATAATCAAAAATGCTAAATCGTTAGTGGTTCAAATGGAGATTCCAATTGAAACTATCATTGAAATATTTAATATAGCTTCTAAAGGTGATGTAATAAAAATATTAAATCCTGCCCCATTAAAACCCATTCCTCTCAGTATTTTAAAGAACATTGATATAATTATCCCTAATGAAGGAGAATTATTTTGTTTATATTCACTTTTAGAGTTAAAAGGTCTATCTGGTGAAGGAAAGCAAAAAATTCTTCAAGCTTCTAAAGATATATACAATTTAGGTCCAAAAATTATCATTACTACACTTGGTAATAAAGGTTGTGTTATTTATGATGGAGAAAAAGATAAGATTCTTGACATTTCAGCTCCTAAAGTTAAGGCAGTAGATACAGTTGGAGCTGGAGATTGTTTCATTGGAGTTTTAGCAAGTAAATTGAGTAAAGGTGAAACAATTGTTAAAGCAGTTAAATATGCAACAGTAGCAGCATCTATTGCTGTTACTAGAAAAGGAGCTCAAGAATCAATGCCCTTTTTAAATGAAATTGAAGAAAAAATAAAAAATTTGAATATTAATCTTTATTAAAGAGAGATTTAATGTGATACAAAAAATAATTTTCCCGGAAAGAAGTACATCATTGAGAAAAAATGGTTCTCAAGAATTAAGAATCTCGTTTAAAAAAAACAACACTAAAAAAGTATACATTATTAATGGTTCATCTTTTATTACGGAAAATAATTTGAGTTCTATTTTAATTATAAAACCAGACAATCACTATATGATCATAAATAAAGAAAAAAATCCTATTGAGATCACATATAGTAGGGATATTTCTAATCACCAAGTTATTTATGATCCTTATAAGTATGAGGATTCAGAAAAAATATATTTTAAAGCTGAATTTTTTAAAAGAAAATATCGAATCCCTAAAGGATATATTAACACACTTCCTAAGTGGTACAGTTTTAAATTTACGTATCCAGATCATAATTTAATTTTTATTCGACCAGAATATGGGCTTTCAATTCAAATACATAAGTATAGGAATGAGTTATGGGAAATTTTAGATGGTAATTCTATTATTCTAAATGGAAATACGGTTTATTATAATGTAAAAAGCGGTACTAAATTTAAAATTCCTACAAACACATTTCACACAGTTATTAATCCAAATAAAAAAAGATTTGTCATTTTAAAAGAGCAATGGAGTGGAAATTTTAACGAGGAAGACATTTCAAGAGTATTTAACCCAAATAATTATACATAATCATTATGCCTATTTTGAAAAAGAGCAATTAGAATATTCGATAAATTTAAGATTTGAAGATAAACAAAAAATCTTTCAAATGCGTATCTAAGACTTATAAGTTTTATGTTTTTTCTTAGATTTATATCTCTTTTTAATAAAATTAAAATTTGATATATTACTTAAAACCTCACCGTAATGAATAAAATTATAAAAAAAAATTACATAATATAATAAATGGAACAAGCAGATTGGTTTAAAAATGGCTCCGGATGAACAGTTTAATGAAGAAGAATTGGAAAAAGATGAAAAAGAAGATATCTCTGATGAAGAAATTAAGGAAGAGTTAGAGGAAGAGTTAGATTTAGAAGAAGCAAGAAGGAAATTGCAATTTCAATATCGAAGCTACACACTAGATGAATTAAAGAAGATGAACATGGACCAATTTATTCAAATATTACCAGCAAGAGCACGACGATCGTTACGCAGAGGATTACCGCCAAGACAAAAAAAATTGCTCGAGAGATTAAGAAGGGCTTATCGTGCTAAGAAAAGAGGTAAAGATTTAATTACAAGAACACACGTCCGTGATATGATTATTTTCCCTGAGATGGTTGGACTTAAGATCGGTATTTACAACGGAAAACAATTTGAAATCGTTGATATCTTACCAGATATGATTGGACATTATCTTGGAGAATTTTCATTAACAAGAAGGCGAGTTCAGCATGGAAGCCCTGGAATAGGAGCCACACGTTCAAGTAAATATGTTCCTTTAAAATAATAATTATTACAATAATTAATCAAATAAGAAAGATGATATTAAATGCCTAACTGGGGTTATTCTTTCATAGAACAGAAATATGATGCCGAAAGATTGGCAAAGGCAGCAGGTAGAGATCTAAGAATCAAACCTAAACATGGAAGAGAAATCTGTGCTGTAATAAAAGGTATGAAGGTCGATCAAGCTAAGGCTTTTTTAGAAAATGTAATTCAATTAAAGCAATCAGTCCCCTTCAGACGACACAAGAAAAAACTTGCTCATAAAAAAGATCTAAAACAATTTAAATGGTACGCTGGAAGATATCCTCAGAAAGCAGCAGCTATAATTTACGAGCTTCTTGCCTCTGCTGAATCAAATGCTGAATATAAAGGTTTAGACACAGAATTATGCAGAATAATCCATGCGGCAACACATAGGGGAAGAATAATAAAAAGGTATATGCCTCGAGCTCAAGGTCGATCAACTGCTAAATTTAAACATTTGAGCCATGTTGAAATTGTAATCTATGAATTTCCAAGTTAGGTATGAATTATTAAAATTAAAAAAAAACATAAAAAAAAAAAAACATAATTGGTGATAAAGAACAAGATGGTTGGTGAATACTGATGCCGCTTGCTAAACACTTCATTAGGTAAAGCAAGACTTTCCTAAAGTGAAATCGAGCAGGGTATCAAATTAATGCAAATAAATGAATATCTAAGGTTTGAGTTGGTTCGAGCTGGATTTGCAGGTATTGACATCCAGAAGACTCCCCTTGGAGTTCGTATTACGCTCAAAACATCAAGGCCTGGCCTTGTAATAGGTAAAGGTGGAAAGCGAATTCAAGAAATTACAGATGTTCTTCAAGAAAGATTTGAATTAGAAATGCCACAAATAGAAGTGGAAGAAGTAGAACAGCCTGATTTAGATGCACAAATTATGGCTGAAAGGCTTGCATACAGTCTCGATAGAGGAAGGCATTATAGAAGAGCAGGTTACTATATCCTCCGCAAAGTAATGGATGCTGGTGCAAAGGGTGTGGAAATAATTATATCAGGCAAGGTTACTTCACAACGTGCACGTACGCAAATATTTCGCGCTGGAACCATATCAAAATCGGGACAACCCGCTCAAGAAGGGGTAGATAAAGGAGTTGCTCAATGTATTCTAAAATCAGGAACTTTAGGAGTAATTGTAAAAGTAATGCGAGCCGATACTAAAATGGGGGATGACATTACAATTAAAGATGATCTCTTAGCACAAGCTCAAGCAAAAAAGGCAGCAGAGTTAACCAAAACAAGGGCAGAGAAAAAATTGAAAAAAGACTATGAAATGGTGGAAGAAGAGGGAGTTCTAAGTGAGGAAGATAGAGCATTGCTCGATGAAGTGGATGAAGAAGATATTTCTGAGATTTCTTTAGAGCCAAATAAAAAAGTTGAAAAAGAAAAATAATTAAAATAAAAATACAAAATTGTGTTAAGATATGGATATCATAACTGCCAATAAAGTTCGAGAGATGGATGATCGGGAAAGGGAAAGAGCATTAATTGATTTAAGAGAGCAATTAATGATGTTATACTCATCCCAAACTGGTGGCGGTCTTTCTGATAACCCAGCAAAAGCAAAAATGTTAAAAAAGCAAATAGCTAGAATATTAACCATAATAAATGAAGAGAAATGACTATTAATCCAAAATATCTAATATATCATGATTTAATTGGTCTATATGTATATATAAAATCCAAATCAAAACCAAATAATGCAGATTTCTCGGATGTTGGTGTTGTAATTGATGAAACAAGAAATATGTTAATAACACAAAAAAATAATGTGATTAGAAAATATATAAAAAAAGATCATATATTTAAGTTTAAAATAGTAGAAGGAATTTTGGAAGTGAACGGATCTAAGATTGTTGGAATTCCGGTAAATAGATTAAGAAGTTTAAAAAAGAAAAAATGGTTGAAGAAATAAAATGAGTGCACGAAATATTGGTATTCCTGGAGTAAATCCTCCCAAAGTAAGCGAATGCAATGATAAATATTGTCCATTTCATGGTACTACTCGTATAAGAGGAAAAATTACCAAAGGAGTTATAGTAAGTAAAAGATCAAGAAATACCGTAATTATAAGACAAGATTATCTTCAATTTGTAAGAAAATATCAACGTTATGAACGTCGTAATTCACGACTTGCATGTCATTTACCAGAATGTTTAAATAACGAGGTTCAAATTGGCGATATGGTAAGAGTAGGTGAGTCTCGTAAAATATCAAAAACCAAAGCATTTATTGTATTAGAAAAACTTTCAAGTACGGCGATGTAAATGGGAACAAGAAGAAAATTAGGTCATAAAAGAGTCATTAAGCCAAGAACGAGTTATGGGTTGTGCAATGGCTCAAGAATTCTCATTACGGATAATTCTGGAGCAAAGATTGCTCAAATTATTAATGTTGACCATAGTAAAACAAGATTAAGAAGATTACCTAAAGCAACCGTTGGGAGTGTATGTACGGTTACAATTAAGAAAGGAAAACCTGAAATGCGCGGAAATATTTTAAAAGCTGTTATCGTACGACAAAGAATGATTTATAGGCGCTTAGATGGAACACGATTGTGTTTTGAAGATAATGCAGGTGTTTTAATATCTAAGGAAGGCGATCCAAGAGGTACAGAGATTAGAGGACCAATTGCAAGAGAAGCTGCTGAAATCTTTCCAAGATTAGCATCAATATCATCATTAATTATTTAATATCAGTATTAGAGTGGTAAAAGTGAAAATTGAATCAAAAAAACCAAGTAAGCAAAGAAAAGCTTTATACAATTACAAAAATCATCAAAGATCAAAATTACTTAGCACACGAGTTGCCGATTTTTTACGTGATGAATATGGCATAAAGCGACTTCCTCTTAGAGTGGATGACCAAGTGAGAGTATGTCGGGGGGAGTTTAAAGATTTTGAAGGCTCTGTGCTTGAGATCACAAAAGATCAGCGAGTAAAAATTAAAGAAGCCCAGTTCGAAAAAACAGATGGGACGACATTCAATCCTCCAATACACATATCGAATTTAGTTATTACAAAATTTACAAAAGAAAAGAAAATGGATCCTTGGCGTGCTAAGATGATTGAGAGAAAAGCATTATATGGATTTTGGGAAGAAGAGTTAACTGGTCCAAAGAAAGAAAAAGAGGTGGAAGATAAATTATGACTCGTCATGGAGAAACGAAGACATTAAAGAGATTAAATACTCCAGCATTCTTACAGATTAAAAGAAAGCATGGGAAATTTTTTGTAAAGCCATCTCCAGGAACTCATCCTAGTAAATTTTGTTTGCCACTTCTCCATATAGTAAGAGATCTTCTTAAAATTGTAGATAATTATAGAGAAGCGAAAAAAATAATTGGATTAGGATATTTTAAAGTAGATGGTAAAGTTTGTAAAGATAATTCGTTTCCGGTTGGATTAATGGATGTACTTTCTATCGAAAAAATGAATAAATATTTTCGAATATTACCAGATTCTCATCATGATTTAATTTTACATGAAATTACCGAAGAAGAAAGTCAATATAAATTGTGTAGAATAATCCAAAAAAGAACTATTAAAGGTGGACATATTCAATTAAATCTTCATGATGGAAGAAACATTTTAATAAAGGTTAATGATCCAAAAAATCCTAAAGAGGATAACTACAAAAGAATGGATGTCTTAAAAATTTCAATCCCCGAGCAAGAAATTATTAAAGTTTTAAAATTTAAAGAGAATAATTTAGCAATTATTATGTCCGGAAAAAATATCGGACAAATTGGAAAAATCTTAAATATTACTAAAAGATTTGGTCCTAAAGCAAGTACGGTTTCAATCAGCCAGCAAAATTCACAAATTACAGAGACGTTATATGACTATACATTTATTATTGGTGAAGATCAACTCGAAATTAATTTACCAAATATAACAAATTAACATAAAAATGGGAGATTTTAAATGTCAACCAGAACCAAAAAAACCATACAAAAAGCTCAACTGAAAGAATATGAAAAAATGTGGGAAAATCCTATGAAACGACCATATTTAGAAAAACTAGTTCTAAATATAGGAGTTGGAGCTGGAGGTGAGGAGTTAGAACGAGCAGTAACAATATTAGAATCAATTACAGGTAAAAAAGCAATCAAAACTATATCTAAAAAAAATGTAAAAGAATTTAATTTAAGAAAAGGTCGTCCAATAGGAACAAAAATAACAGTTAGGGATAAAGAGGCAGAGAAATTATTACAAAGATTATTAATAGTTAATAATAATAAAATTTTGAGGAAAAGTTTTGATAATTATGGAAATTTTGGTTTTGGAATAAAAGAACATATCTCCATTCCCGGGATAGAATATGAAAGCACTTTAGGTATTTGGGGTCTTGATGTTTGCGGTAGAATAATAAGACCAGGAATTCGTGTAAAATATAGAAGGAAAAGTCGTGCTAAAGTCCCAAAATATCATTATGTTTCACGTGAGGAGGCTCAATTTTTTCTAGAAAAAAATTTTGGAGTGAACATCGTTAAAGTATTAGATCTTGAATATATATAATAAATAAAGGTGAAGAGATATTCCACAAGGCAAAAGTTATGGTAAAGGTCAACGAGAGTGTAGAAGATGTCATACTCATAGAGGAGTGATTCGAAGGTATGGATTATACATTTGTCGGAGATGTTTTTTTGAAATAGGGAGGGAAATTGGATTCAAAAGGTATGAATAGAAGAGGTGTAAAATAATGGCAAATACATTAGCGGATTCGATGAATATGATAAAAAATGCGGAAAGAGCGCGGAAAAATGAAGTTGTTATTAGCCCTGCTTCTAAGATTTTACAACAAGTTCTAAGAATATTTCAAAAATATGCGTATATTGGAGAATTTGAGAGATATGAAGATGGACGCCAAGGAAAATTTAAAATTGCACTATTGGGAAAAATTAATCATTGTGCTGGGTTAATGCGTCTAAATTATAAAACTTCTCAATATGAAGCATTAGAGAGAAAGTTATTGCTTGCTCCCGGATTTGGATTAATCATTCTTACAACGAATCAAGGAATTATGACAATGAAAGAGGCAGAAGAAAATAATATTGGTGGCCATACTTTATGTTATATTTATTAAATCAATTTAGAGGTTATTAAAAAATGGTTAAAATAGCATTCTTTAAAGAAGAAGTGGAGATTCCCAAGGGAGTAACAGTCACATTAGAAGGTGGTCACCAAATTAGAGTAAGAGGACCTAATGGAGATATTATAAAAGATTTTTCACATGTTAGAGGTATTAAAGTTGCAATAAAGGATAATAAAGTAATATTTTCAACAAATTTTCCTAAACGTGAAACGCTAGCATTAATTAAAACGATTGTAAGCATTATTAATAATTTAATTATGGGAGTACAAACCAACTATAAATATGTATGTAAAGTAGCTTATTCCCATTTTCCTTGTACAGTAGAGGTAAAAACTGATAAAAAAGAGGTGCATATTGTAAATTTTCTTGGAGAAAGAGCTCCGAGAGTTACAAATTATTTTGATAATGTTAAAGTAGAAGTTGATGGAGATGATGTATATCTTATTGGACCAGATAAAGAAAGCTTAGGTCAAGTGGCAGCAAATATAAAAAGAGCTTGTCGAATACGAAAGAAAGATCCACGCGTTTTTCAAGATGGAGTTTATTGTTATAAAAAAATGCATGGAGAAGAAATCATATGGCAAATAAAATAAAGTGTTATTTATGGTAGAAAATAAAAGATTAATGGAACTTCGGAAAAAAATTAGTATGAAAAGACCGTCTTTTAGACGAGTAGAATCCTGGAGATATAAAAGAGTAAAAGAATCTTGGAGAAAGGCGAGAGGAATAGATTCAAAAACGCGTAAAAAGACTAAATCAGGTGTTAAATCACCAACAATTGGTTATAGAGGTCCAAAAAAAGTTAGAGGTTTACATCCATCAGGATATGAAGAGGTAAGAATAAATACAATAAATGAACTTAAAAATCTAAATAAAAAAAAGCATGCTGTTAAAATTTCAAGCAAACTAGGAGCGAAAAAAAGAATAGCTCTTATTGATTATTGTCAAAGGAGGGGCTTTAAAATTCTAAATCTTGGTATTTCTCAAAAAGAAATTGAAGCTTTAGAATCGATGGTTAGAAGTCCAATATCTGAATTAGATGATGAAGAATTTATTGATGTAGATGAATTAGAAGATGCTCTTGATATGGATGAATAGATTAAAAGGAAAAATATTAAGGTGAATTGAATTGAGTTTAAATGCTCAGAAAAGAATCGCTTCAGAAATACTTAAATGTGGAATTAATAAAGTATATTTTGATCCGTATTTCATTGAGGATATCAAATTAGCTATTACTAGGGAGGATATTCGCAACCTTATAAAGGAAGGAGCCATACAGAAGAAATATAAAAAAGGAATTTCTAAATATCGAAAAAATCTACGACATGAGAGAAAGAAAAAAGGTAGAGCAAGAGGATTAGGAAAACGCAAAGGTACTAAGTATGCCAGAACTCCTAAAAAAAGAGCTTGGATTAAACGAATTCGTCCGCTTAGACGAGAATTGAAAAAATTAAGAGATCGTAAACTAATCACTACCGCTACCTATCGAAAATTATATAAAAATGCTAAAGGTGGAATGTTCACTAGTGTTGCTCAATTAAATCGATATATTAAAGAAAGAGAATTAATAAGAAGGGGGAGAGGTAGATAAAAATGGCAAAAGGTCCGCGATATAGAAAAGGATTTCGACGAAGAGTTCAAGGAAAAACAGATTATCATAAAAGATTAAAATTATTAAAATCAAGAAAGTTAAGAGTAGTTATAAGAGCCTCAAATAATCATCTTATGGTTCAAATTGTACAGTCTAAATTGCGTGGAGATAAAGTTCTAGTCTCCGCATTTTCTAAAGAATTAGTTTCAAAATATGCATGGAATGCTAATACAGGAAACCTCCCAGCTTCTTACTTAACTGGTTATTTAGCAGGATTTAGAGCAAAAGCTAAAAAAATTAATGAAGGTATATTTGACCTCGGTATTTTTTATCATAGAAACCGAGTACTTGCCGCTTGTAAGGGTATTATCGATGCTGGTATGGGGATTCCTTATCGAAAGGAATTTTTTCCAGAAAATTTAGAAGAAAGAATTAAAGGTTCTCATATTGAAAATTACGCAAAGCTATTAAAAAGAGAAGACCCGGAAAAGTATGAACAAATCTTCTCAGGATATATAAAGAAACAAGGAATTGATCCTCAAAAGATTAATCAATTGTTTTCAAGTGCATTAAAAACTATTGAAAGTAAAGCTTAATTAAGTGAATAGAAATGAGTCGTTTAAGAAATATTGATGAAAAATGGGTTCCAAAGACTAAACTTGGAGAATTAGTGGTACAAGGGCTGATTACTATAGATAAGATATATCAAAATAATCTTGTGGTAAAAGAAAAAGAGATTATTGATATTTTGCTCCCACAATTACGTGAAGCTGTTGTGACGATAAAGATGATTCAAAAGATGACTGCTAGCGGTCAACGTAGTAGATTTAAAGCAGTTGTAATTGTAGGAGCTGATGGATTTCTTGGTGTTGGTGCGTCCAAAAGTAAAGAAGTTGGTCCAGCTATTAGGAAAGCAATAGACAGAGCGAAACTCGCTGTAGTACCTGTACTTAGAGGTTGTGGAAGTAAAGAATGTGGATGTGGTGGGACTCATAGTGTCCCTTTTAGAATTCAAGGAAAATGTGGTTCAGTGAGGATTCGACTAATGCCCGCTCCAGTAGGAGTAGGATTAGCATGTGCTGATAAGGTTAAACAAGTTTTAAGATTAGCTGGAATTGAAGATATTTGGAGTAAAACTTACGGTGATACTAGAACAAGCGAAAATCTTGTTAAAGCAACATTTGATGCCCTTAAAAACGCTCATAAACTTAACTTTAATTTATAAATGTTGAGTGGTGTGAAAATGGCTATGGCTAAAAAGAAAGTAAAATCAAAGGAAACAGAAGAGGTCCCTAAATTGTTTTTTGCAATTAGGATTAGAGGAAGCCCAGGTATGCGGAGAAAGATTTTAGATACGTTAAAAATGTTAAGAATGCATAAAGTAAATCATGGAGTTTTAGTATGGGGTAATCCTTCCTATAAGGGTATGCTTGTTAAATGTAAAGATTATATTACATTTGGAGAAATTGATGAAAAAACCCTAATCCGATTATTAAGAGTTAGGGGAAGAGTAATTGGAAATGAACCACTCACAGATGAACATATTAAAAATTTAACAAAATATAAGACTATTAAAGAATTAGCAAAATCATTAATAAATGGAGAAATACAATATAGAGAGAAAGATATATATAAAATCAAACCTGTGTTCCGTTTACACCCTCCAAGAAAAGGATATCGCGGATCTATTAAAAAACATTATAAGGAAGGAGGAACTCTCGGAAATGTGGGTATATATATTAATGAATTAATCTATAAGATGTTATAGATGGTGAATGGTATATATGAGAAAGTTTCCAAGAAAAATACGTAAAAAAAGAGGAACCCGCACTCAGGGTTATGGTAGAGTAGGACAACACAGGAAAGCAGGACAACGCGCAGGAAAAGGTAAAACAACTCAATGGAAAAAAAGTAAAAAGAGTTATTACCTAAAACAAAAAGAATTAGGATTTCCGGATCCTGATTGGAATATTGGGAAAAAAGGATTTAAAAAACCTCAAGATTTGGTTCGTATCTACCAGGTAAATACTTTAAATATTAGAGAACTTGATAATCAGATCGAAAACCTTGTTTTAAATAATAAAGCATCAAAAACTGGAAATAAATATGCTATTAATTTAAATGGTATTAATATCCAAAAAATATTAGGACGAGGACAAATTAAAAAATCAATAAATGTTACAGTTAATAAAGCCTCAAAAAGTGCGATTGAAAAAGTAGAGGCTGCTGGCGGTAAGGTAACTCTTCTTTCAACTACAAAATAAAACATCTCCTTCTATATTTATAATATATACTATTAATTGTCAATATTAGATATTATGAGGTAGTTAAATCTGGAAGATTACTTAGATGAGAATGAAATTGAATCTAATAATGAAGAACCAAAAAAAAGAAAGATTTGGTTGATAATTTGTCTCATTATAATATTAGTTATGATGCTACCCTCAACAATAGCTTTACTTGCTATTTTTTAAAGTGTTTCTTCTAACTTAATCGAGCATTTTGTAAGTTAGTTGAATTAATCCAGGTAATATAAAAATAAATCCAAGAGTATTTCCAATAATGTGGGTAACTGTAAACACTATGCCAGTAAGAAAATATGGTATAAATTCATCTATAGTGCCAAAAAATGATAATACATCAACCATCGAAGCAAAAATTTGAAAATTAATTGTAATTAATGCCCCCATAAGACCAAATAACACCATCACAGGAAGTACAAACATATCTTCATCTGGTTTAAAAAAAGTCTTTCTTTTTAAGTAATCTCTGGTCAAGGCTCCTAAAAAACCCGTCAGAGAATAATGAAACAATTGGAAAGTTAAGAGTGGCAAAGGAGAAGCACCTATAGGATTAAAAAAACAAAAAATTAATGAACTAAAAAATCCAACAATAATCCCATCTCTCTTTCCTAAAATAAAGCCTGACAAGAATATAGTTAAGGTAAATAATTCAATGTTAGGAATATATGCAAGCATATATCCTAAAACTATAGCTAACGCTACAAATGTGCTACTTAAGACAATTCGAAAAGTTTTTCTCTCAAGCCAAGCTGAGTGATTTTCTTTTTCTTGATCTAGTTCCTGTACTTCAGATTCTAATTCCAATTAAATCTTTACTTCTTCTTTTTTAGTTAAGATTATTAATAAATAAAGTTTTAAAAATTTATAGGCTTTCTTTCCTATTTCCCCAATCTTTAAAATCTAAGACGTATATAGAGAAATTTTTTAAGAATAGAATGATAACCAATAATATCAAACATCTAATTTAAAAAATATATAAGAATCATACTAATGGTCGTTCTTAATGGAAAATATAATTCAAATTAATGTAGAAATTGAATGTGATATTTACAATGCTTTTAAAATGTTTACAATTAATAACTTATTGGAAGCTTGGTTATCTGAAAAGGCAGAAGTAGAACCTAAGGTTGGAGGCAAATATGAACTTTTTTGGGAACCAGAAGATAGAGAAAACAATAGTACAATTGGATGTAAAATTACTGGAATTGAAGAAAACAGATTTATTTCTTTTGATTGGAAGGGACCAGTTCAGTTCAAATCATTTATGAATGTTGCTGATCCTCTTACACATGTAATCGTATTTTTTTCATCCAATTCCAATGAAAAAAATAAAACAACTATTCATCTCTTCCATACAGGTTGGAGAAAAGATGAAAACTGGCAAGAAGCACGAAATTATTTTGAAAAAGCTTGGGGAAAAGCATTACAAGAATTAAAAGAAAAAGTTAAGAATAAGTTATTACTCTAAAATTAAAATTGATAAATCATTTCTATATATCTATTTTTATTTAAGTAATTCATCAGCTGGTTTTGATTCATATACCGTGCCTTTCAGAAGTTCAGGCTCTAAAAATAACCGTGTTAAATTTTCAAGCTTCTCCAGACCTTTAAACTCAGTTATTCGATTGTGAGAAAGATTCAACCAAAATAGTTTTTCTAAATTATCCAGTCCCTTTATTTCTGAAATTTCATTTTTATGAAAGTCTAAAAATTCAAGATTTTTTAAGTTTTCAAGCCCTTTTATCTCTGTTATTTGATTGTAAGGAAGGTGTAATTCTTTAAGATTTATTAGATTGTCGATCCCCTTAATTTCTTTTATAAGATTGCCTGATTGATATCGGGCTGCTCCTAATTCTAAAACTTCCAAATTTTTAAGATTTTCAAGTCCTTTAATTTCACTGATTTGATTTCCATATAGGCGTAAAATTTTTAATTTTTCTAATGAATCCAATCCCTTCAGTTCAGATATTCGATTATAACAAAGGTTTAATTCTTGCAAATTAGTAAGGTTTTCGAGACCTCTAATTTCAGATATCTGATTTCCTTGTAAGTCTAAGTATTCGAGATTTTTTAAGTTATTTAGACCTTTTATTTCAGGAATTTGAGTGTAATAGAAAATTAAACGTTGTAAGTCTGTAAGTTCTTCTAATCCTTTAATTTCGCTGATGTTCTTAATTTCTATATCTTCAAGATCTAAGGATTTATATCGTTCTAAAGAACTAAATCGTAAGATATTAACATAATGTCTCTTTCCCTTATAAATTACAAATTCTTTTCCATTTTCATCTTTCATTTTGCTAATATTATTAAAGAGATTTGTCTATTTAAATCCTTAGGCATTGCAAATTTATAAAAAAGGAAAAAGTTTTAAATTGAATAGTACTTTTTTATTAATTAAATATAGGAATTTTAACCTAGTTAAACGAACATTTGAACAAAAGATCTATAGACCATAAAATAGAAAGAGTCAATATTATGAAAAAAATTAAAAATAGTGCTTACCTTTTTGCTGTTTTGATGTTAATCCAATTATTATTTTTAAGTTTTACTCCAAATGTGAAAGCTAATTCTGAAATCCCTATTCAATATTACCAGAATCTCGAGTTCAATAAACCATATGTCTATAATGTATCTCAATTTGGTGATCCAGTTGGTTGGTATAATTTTACCCCTTGGCCAGAAGATTCTTTTGAGGGTAATTGGAGAACGAATCCTGGAGGTCAGATTAAGATTAATTTTACGGGATTTTATGCCAAGGATCCTAATGATTGGGGTAATGTGTTTGAGGATCCTATTCCTTGGCTTGACATTGAAATACTTGAACATAATCTTGGCATATTAGATACAAACTTTACTTTAAGCAATAGATCAAATAGTGAAGTCGCAAGAGCTTTAACCCTTGGGTATAACATGTTCCAACCCGGTTTTTTAATACCTATCAGTAATTTGACATATATTGAACAATTAGCTTTAAATCAAGCTGACCCTGGAGGATTATATGATATCAAAGGAGAAGTAAACATCGAAGAGACTTATAATTTTATTTATATTGGTTTTGAACAAATTGAAGGAAATCAAAAAACATATTTGATTTATGAGAAAAAGTCAGGAGTATTGGTATGGGCTAAAACTAGTGTCTTTGGGTACCTTCTTGAAGTTAGATCTCTAAATTTTACATTAGATTATACTTCAGGTTTTAATTATAATGTTCTTCAATTTGGGGGAGCAGTAGGTTGGTATAATTTTACTCCATGGCCAGGAAATTCATATGAGGGAGATTGGAAGACTAATACTGGTGGGGAAATAGTTGTAAACTTTACTGGTTTCTATAATAAGGATCCGAATGATTGGGGTAATATTTTTGATGATCCAATAGCTTGGTTTGATATCGCTATATTTGAGAACAATTCTGGCATTTTACAAACTAATTTTACATTAACTAATCGTTCAAATAGTGAAATAGCATGGGCTCTCACGCTTGGATATAACAAATTTCAACCTGGAATTCTTATTCAGATTATGGAAAATATTACTAGGGTGAAGAAATTAGCTTTACAAGAAGCTGAAGGGTTTGTAAGCGGAGTAGTTAATATAGAAGAATCTGATTTAACAATTAAAATAATGTTTATTCAAGATGGAGGAGGTCAAGAAACTTCTTTAATTTACGAGAAGTGGACAGGGCTTTTATTATGGACTAAAACTTCTGTTGGCAGTTACTTGCTCGAGATGGTGATTGATGGATATATTCCTTGGGAACTTAAAACAGAGTTACCTCCAAGAACTAATTTCTTATTAGATTTTCTACCTTATTTGATTATCATATCAATAAGTTTTATTTCAGCCATAACTACTCTGATTGCTTCGAAGGTAAACAGTAAAGTTAAGGAATTTAATAAATATATTTTAGTAGCAATTATAGCAATAGCAAGTTTTACCTCTTTCTTTGTTTTTACCTCGAGTTTAGAAGTTGGTGAAGTAAATAAACCACAAAGAGAAGTTGAAGATATTACTTTAATTGTAGATTATGGAAATGGAACAGTAAAAATTATAGAAAATTTTGATTTGACAGATTATAATACAACAGCCTTTGATGCATTAATTACATGGTGTAAAGTTAAGTACCATGATTATGGTGATATGGGGATTCTTGTAGAGGAAATAGATGGAGTAAAAGGAAATTGGCGGTATACGGTTAACGATGATTTCCCAGGAGTATCATCTAATAAATATAACTTAAGAGATGGAGATACAGTTAAATGGATTTATGGATAAAAGTTAACCAAAAAGAAGTAATCTTAATATATCATATCTTTAGTTTCGATTTTCTTTAAAACAGGTTCCATTTCTCTAAAAGCTTTTCTAATTTTATGAAAATAATATCCTAGTTTATATCCTTTTTTACAATTTGTAAAAAGCATAAAATTATTGTCAGCCGCACCAACTAAAATAATCGTATATCCTTTAGTCCCTCTAATGACAATATCCCTCAACTCACCCTGTTCTAATCCTTGACTAATCTTTTCACCAAGTGAAATTAAAGTTGCCGGGCTTGCACTAAAGATATCCCATACTACATCAGCAGTTTCAGAACTTGCGATTCTTAATCCCGTTTTTGAAACAACTGCAGACCCTTCTAAATCTGTCGAGGCTTCCAGCTTTTCTAAATTCCGCATTAACTCATCTAGAATTTCTTGGCTTATATCAATTTCAGCTTTTTCCATTCTAACCACCTTTGTTAATAATATTATAATTTCTGAAAATTTAAATGTTTTTTAGTTGAAAACTTCTCAACTCTTTTAGTAGAACGGGACCTCCTTTCTTAAGGGGTATATTTTTATTTTCAATTCCCACGATTACAGCACCCTTGGTACCAAAGGTATTTAAAACTTTTGTAAAAGGGGATTCTAATTTTCTACCAACAATCTTTTTCGCACCAGTCCCACTTTGCGCTAATCCAGTACATATAATTCCTTCAGGATGTTCTGGATTCTTAATATACCCTTTCTTAGTTTTATATTTATAAAAAACTGGGGGTTGTTTATGTAGTTTTAATATTTCGGCAGATCCCATTATCCTAAGAGTAGTAGGTGGTAAATCTAATCGGCTTAAAAGTATTATAGTTTTTTCTTTTCTGATTAAAACCTTTTTTTTTAACATTATTATTGCTTCAAAATTCACTCCTTTACTTGAAATTGTTGTTTGAATTTTTTTGCTTTCTTTCTTGTAATATGGATAAATATTTCCTGCAACCGTTACCATTCCAATCGTAATGTGGATTTGGGTTCCAAAACTAGTTTTAGGTTTGAATAATTCATTACAATTTACTTCTACTTCAATAATATCACAAAAATCAAATAATTCTGGATTATTCGTAGCATAACAACCTCTAAATACTTTTTTAACGTCTACACCTTTTATATTAATCCCAATGCGATCACCTGCTTTTGCAGTATTAACGTTCTGATGAAAAATCTGAATACTTTTAACCCTTCCTGAAGATTTTATTGGCAAAATTTTTAGATTTTCATTCAATTTTAACATTCCTCTTACAATTGTACCAGTTAAAATTACTCCCATTCCTTTGATTGGAAAATGATGGTCAATTGGAATAACAATACTTCCATCAATGGCTCTCTTGATTTCTAATGAGCTAATCATTTCTAAGATTCCCAATTTTAAATCTTCAAATCCACTCTTACTTCTTGCAGATACGGCATAAATGGGGACATCTGAACCAAATGATGTAGAATTGAAAAATCTCCTTGTTTTTTCAATTTCATTTTTAACATTTCCAGTAAAAAGATCTATTTTATTAAGAACAACAATAATTTTTTCAATTTTGAGTGATTGAATTATAACTAAATGCTCACCAGTTTGGACTTGAGGACCTTTATTTATATCAATAACCACAATTGCACAATCAATAATTTCTACTGATGACGCACTAATTTTAATTAAATCGGCATGACCAGGACCGTCTACTAATGTGATTAAATATTTATCAAGGACAAAACTAGTGAATCCTAAATCAATTGTAATTCCTCTTTCTTTACTTTGTGGATGAGCATCGATACCAGCGGTTGAAATTATCTCACTTAGTACCTCGGCTATTGCAGTTTTGCCACAGTCAATATGACCAAATAATCCGATATGGACAGGGATTTTCTTTTCAATCTCCATTTCTAATTACAAAAAAAGATAAGCAAAATAAATAAATTGCCATTATATAAAACGATAAAATAATAATAATTTAATGTAAAAAAATTAAGAAACAAATTATTTTAAATTCAAATTTCAAAAATCGGTCTCAATTAATTTTATTTATTATTTTAGTTTAGAATATCATATAAAAATATAAAAAAAATTGAATAAAATGCCAAAATTTTGTCCATATTGTGGAAACCCTGTAAAACAAACAGATAAATTTTGTATCATATGCGGTAAACCTATGCTTACCGGCATCCCCGGCATCCCAAAGCCAGAAAAAGCTCCTGAAATAAAAGATACTAAAAAAGAGAAAGAAAAGAAAGAAACTAAGGGGAAACTAGATGAATTAATATCGGATGAAGAAATAGAAAAAGAGGAACGATTAGAAGAGAAAAGCATAGAAAAACAGCTGAAAAAATGGAAAAAAGGAAAAGAAAAGAAAGAAGTAAAACCTCTACCTGAAGAAGTAAAAGAGCAAATAGTTTTTTACATTGAATATAATGACATCCAATTAAATAAGAAAGTATTAACTGAAAAATTAGATGAAATTCTAAAATCTACAAAAGATTCAAGGTATGAATGGGATAACAGCTTTAAAAAAGAATTAAATATAAAATTAGAAGCTGTTAAAGCATTTATTGAGGAGCTTAAACAAAATGAAAAAGTTATTAAGCAAAAAATGGAAGAACCATTCTTAGTTCAGAAGATCAATATTAATATTGAATCTAAAATTTTTCACCTTGAGAATTTAACAAGAGAACATAAGTTACATAAAATAGATCGAGAAACTTTTGAAAAACTAAGAGAAAAATATAAGCAAGAAAAAACAGATTTAGAAATTGAGAAAGAAGACTTAGTTGTTGGAATGAAATTATGGATTCAAGAATTGAAATTGGAAAAAGCAGAATTAGCAAGTGAGCGAAAACTTAATAAAGGTAGATTCTCTGCTAAGGAGATATCTGAAGAAGAATACAAAGAGAATGATAAAAATTTTGACTTAAAATTAAAAAAAATAACAGCTAAGGTTGATACATTAGAAGAATTAACAAAATAAATTATAAAGAAAATTTTTAAAATTAAGAATAATTTCAAAATTTGATAAAAATGAGGAATAAATTAATTGCACTTATAATACTCTTACTAGGATTGTCACTATTTACCCTAGGAATTATGGAAGGTCAATTTGCCTTAATAAGGCAATCTTATGAACAGATGGCAGTAATTCCTTAATACTCCCTTATCCCCTTTTTGGTAGCATTTTCTAAAAAACCTTTTTTCTGATATATCTTCTCCTGAGATTTTCTAAACTTATTTGATTGATTATAATGAGCTTTACACAAGTAAATTTTATGATATCGATTTTTTTCAAATTTAAGATGGGCTTTTTCAAGATACTTTTTCCAAGCATTTTCTGATAATGAACGAATAGCGTTCTCACTACATCCTTTTACAGAACATGTTTTTACTTTACCTACTCTAGTTAAATCATTCTTATCTCTCAGTTCTTTCGGAAGTTTCACAGTTATACACTTTCTAAAAACTTTTTTAGGATAAAAGATTATGTTTCTTAAATATTGGATATTTTAAAATTTTTGCTAATTCTAATATGGATGGTTTAGATTTAACTTTTGATGAAAACTTAGTAAAAAATAAATTAATTCCATGTGATTCATCTTTAAGAATCTCTTTAAATGATGATTTTTTTACAAGTTCAGCAGTTCTATTCTCCATTATACCTTATAAAAATAAACCTTACGATCTAATTCTAATTCATCGTACAAATAAGGGGACAAGACATAAAGGTGAAATGTCATTTCCAGGTGGAAAATATGAATCTCAATTTGACAAATCCTTAGAAAATACTGCTTTAAGAGAAGTAGAAGAGGAAATTGGAGTTCCCAGAGAAAATGTTAGAATAATTGGTTGTCTAGATGACTTTCCTACCATGACCAAATTTATAATTACACCATTTATTGGAATTATTGATAAGAATCAGAAATTAATAAAAGATCCAAGAGAAGTTCAGGAAATTGTTAAGATCCCTATTGATTTTTTTATAAACAAAACAAACTTTCGAGAACAAGCCATCGATATCAATGGCAATAAGTTCCCCGTTTTTTATTTTAATTATGTAGATAAAGAAAATGGAAAGAAATATACCGTATGGGGAGCAACCGCATATATGATTTCTAATTTCATTGAAAGAGTATATGAATTTGATTTATCAGAACTCGGATTAAAGCGATTTAAAATTGATAAAATGAAACATGTTAAAGAATATATCAAACATAGAAATCTTATTACTAAAGAATTTTAAGATTTTGAATAAATTGGTGTGGAATATTGAATCTTATTTTTGATGCAAATTTAATCAAAAGTAAATTAAAAGATTTCAATTCTTCAGATAGACTTTCCATGCACCATGAACATTTTATAAATTCCGGTATCATCTTCTTAATAATTCCTTATCAAGATAAACCTTTTGATTTGGTAATGATTAGGCGTACTAAGAGAGAAGGGGATAAACATTCTGGAGAAATGTCTTTTCCTGGTGGAAAATTTGACTCCAAGTTAGATAAAACATTTTTGGATACCGCATTACGAGAATTAGAGGAAGAGCTGGGAATTCCCAAATCGAATGTAAAATTACTAGGTTGTATTGATGATCATTTAACACCAAAAGGTTTTATAATTACTGCATTTGTTGCTTATATTAATGAAAATCAAACAATGATAAAGCAAGATGAAGAAGTAAAGGAAATAGTGAAAATCCCGATATCTTTTTTCACAGAAAAAAAAAATTATAGAGAAAGAACATACCTGCTTAAAGGAGATCTTATCGGTGTTGGAAAATTTAATTATAGAGCACCTAATGGAAAAAAGTATGTTGTCTTCGGTGCAACTTCACATATTATAGTTAATTTCATAGATAATATTTACAATATCGGACTGATGATCCCTGGCTGTAGACGTATAAATTGTGAAGATATAAAAGATCGACTAATCAAATAAATAAAACAAAAACATAAAATTCATTTAAATTAACTGATAAATTAAATTAAAAAATAAATTTTTGTGGCCCCTAGCGGTCGAATTGGAGGTCATTCCGATCCTCGACGATAAGTGGTCTTTGACGCTGGGCTTCAAACCCAGTTATCCTGCGGAGGGATAGGGGTTCGATATGAAAAGAGATTTACTCTTTTTAAGAATATCCCCCTGGGGGCCGCCATTTTTAATATTTTTGATGTGAATTTTATGGTAAATTTTCACGAGATTATTAAATATTTTAAAAGTTCATCTGTTCCTCAAAATATGTTGAATCGAGGACAGGTTGTATTAAATAATTTCTTAAATCCAATAAAGAACTTATTTGAACAGAAAAGTGTTCCAAAAGAACCGTGGAGTGATGAACAAATAGAATTCTTACTTGCAACACTTTCAAATATGGATACAGACAAGGATGATAACGCTGCTAGAGTAGGTGAAAGAGAGGCTAGAATTGCGTCAAAACTTCATTTGAAAACTTCGGCTGGATTTTGTCATGGTGTAGGTAGAAGTGGATTTTTAACAGCTCCACAACCTAAAGCACCTGGAGGATCAATAATGTATGAAATTACCAATTATTTAGCGCGAAACTTATTGAAAAATATTGGATTACCAAATATAAAAGAAGCAATTGTAGTGCCCTTATGTACTGGAATGTCATTATCTTTATGTTTAGGAGCATTAAGACCAGATTGGGATGATTCTAAACTACTTCATAAGAGAAAGGTGTTGTTGCCACAAATTGATCATAAATCATTATTAAAATCAATTGAATTAATGGGTTTTCGGGCAAAAATCGTTAAAGGAAAAATTTTTAGAGATGTTGTGAGAATACCTGTTGAAGACATTAAAAAAAATTTAGATAATGATTGCTTTGCTATTGTTTCAACCACTAGTTATTTTCCTCCTAGAGAATCTGATAATATCAAAGAAATTAGTAAATTTGCGCAAGATAATAACCTAGTACATATTATTATAAATGCATATGGAGCTCAAAGCCCTGAATGGATGAAACTAATTAGAGTTGCTATAGATGCTGGTAGAGTAGATGCGATAATTCAATCAACTGACAAAAACTTTCTAACTCCGGTTGGAGGTGCAATAATAGCATCACCTAGCAAAGAAATTATAATTGAAATTAGTCAAACTTATGCTGGACGTGCTTCAGCCACTCCAGTTGTTAACTTCTTAATTTCAGTTCTTTCATTAGGAATTAATGGATATCAAAAATTAATTGAAGAACAACAGCAGAATCGTAAAATATTAGAAGAAAAATTAAAGATAGTTGCAGATAATATTAATGAAAGAATTCTTGATATTTATAATCCAATAGCAGTAGCAGTATCTTTAAAGAACTTAAAAGAAGAACAACTATATGCCCTTGGAGGTGCTTTATACAATTTACGGGTTACTGGTCCAAGAGTCTATAATCCAAAAGAAACAGCATTTGGAACATGTTGTGAAAATTATACAACTCCTTATATTGTTATGAATGCTGCCATTGGTGCAACAACGAAAGATATCGAATTAGCTGTTGAGAGATTTGTAAAAGCTTACAATCAAATAAAACAATAATTGTTTACACTCAGAAATCTAAATTTCTATTCAAATAGAAATATTCATATGGGGGAAAGGTTAAAAATAAGAAGTTCTATATTTTAATCAACACTATAAGAATAAATTCGTAATTGAGTGTTTATTTTAATTATGGAAAATCGACTTCTTATTCAATTTAATGACGTTATTTCTTCTCAATGGCTTTTCAAACATATTGAAATACCTTACAAACCATTAAGTTCACGAGAGTTATTCGAATTAGCATATCATACCTGTAATTCCGTTGCTATGAGAAATATTTATATTAAATTATCATCAAGCGAAACTTCAGGTGGTTCTAAAGCAATTTTATATTCAAATAGTAAAAAATTTACATCTATCCAAGCTTTAAATGATAATTTAAGAATCGCTAAATATTTTAGCACAGGAAGCACTGGTGAAAAAGTTATTACAGAAGTTCAGCCAGCTCTTTTAAGAAGAAAAGATATTTTTAAAAATAAAGATAAGGATATTCAAGCACAAATACTTAAAGCCATTTTAGTAGAACGAAAAATAGATGAGTGTGTTAATCTTGTAATGTTAAAGGATATCAATCGAAAGGTTTATTTTGCCATCGGTGATGCAAGAGAAAGTGCTGCTGTTATCCCTTTATTTATGGAAGCTGAAGGTTCAAATTTGGTCCAATTAGCTTTAAATAAATGGATGGAGTCAACTCAAAGATTAGAACAAGAGCATACATATCCTGAAAATCGTATGCCTGGAATATTAAAGAATTTAACTCAAATTAAGAAATGGCTTCTTAATTTAATATCTTCTCGTTTAGATAAATGAAATTGATCCTAACCAAGAACTTTTTTTATATTATCTAGTGATATCTCTAAATACTACATAGATGTATATGAACAAGCGTGAAATTGATGTTTCACGAAGTATAATGATTAAATTAACAATTATCAAACAATAAAAAAATATGGGCCATCGGGGATTTGAACCCCAGATCTCCCTGCCTTTCGGAAATCTGTAAATTGAAAAATTAGGTATTTGTAAATTGAAAAATCTTGAGCAGTTAGATATAATAGGAAATCCTAAAGTAAAATTCCCCACCACAATTTCAAAAAATAATAAGCTCAAATTAATTAATATACTATAGTTCTATGAATAAGTTAAGTTTTTATTTTTTAATACATTATAATTTTCGAGTATATACGGACTCGTTGCTTAGTTTGGTTAAAGCGCAGGTCTTATAAATGACCGACGGACAAACAAGAAATTCTAAGAAATGTCCGTTCAAGTAAAAGCCTGAATTTTTTCTACTTTTTGTAGAAGACACAGGAAATCGGGGGTTCAAATCCCCCCGAGTCCATGAATTCTTCTTGACTTTCTTTTTTTGATGCATTTAATATTAATAATTGAACTAATAAAAACATAAAAATTTTTTTATTGTAGTAATCTGTTATATTAATAATTGAAGTTATAATAAGAAAAAAATTAAATCTTATAAAAAGATTAAAAAAGTGAAATATCTTGGCGGAAATGTTAACTGATCTTCTACAAAATATATATAGTAGAATAGCCCAATTGGGTAAAGCAATACAAGAATTAAAGAATTCTTTAGATGCACTTAACAAAAATATTGAACAAAAAATAACTAATTTAACATTAAAATTACAAGAGTTTTCAACAGAGATTAAGATTACTCAAACTAAGCATATAGATACTGTAAAAGAAATTGGAGCAGTAACGACAAAAGAATTAATAAAGATTCAAGAAGGGTTAGGATTGGATGCTATTACTAATCTAATTAATAAACTTGAAGAGATCGTTAAAATTTCTGGAGGTGTTCTTAACCAAGATACGGTTAATTTACTTTTATCAGAGGCAATTGATTCTGTAAAAGTTCTAAAGAAATCTGTTAAAAAAGAAGTCTAAAATATATTAAAATAATTAATTTAATTAAGAAAGGAAATGGGAGTGAAAAATGGCAGAAGCTCTCTTAGAGCATATGATTCAAAAAATTAATGAAATTACTCAATCTTTAGGTGGAACTATTGCACAAATAGGGCAAATGAGAGCATCAATTGATCAAATGAGCCAAAACTTCTCTGAACAGAACGTTGCATTAACAGAAAATATTAGATTAATCGTTGAAGTATTAAAACAATTCAGAGTCCAGTCCAGTAAGAGTATTCAAGAGCTTGCTGAAGATTTTAATAAAAAAGTTAAGGATTTATGGGATAAAAAATCCATTGAGGCAATTACAGATGAAGAAAAGAAAGCAATTGAAACTCTAAAGCAGGTATCGAAAGCAGTATCAGATAATCTTTATTATACCCAACTGTTAGCAATAATTCAATCTATAAGAGAAGAAACCAATAGATTAATTGGTGCTAAACCAACTTAAATTTATTTTTTATAATTAAATTTGATAACAAGATTAATACAAGTAAAAATAAAGGTGTAATTCTCTCTATGCCAATAGGCTGTTTTGCAATATTATTACCAACAGATTCAGATTATAAAATTTTAGGATATTATTTTAAAGAGGGTAAGTCAGATTTCGAAGTCACGAGCGATTTATTTCTTAGATTAAACCTTGATCATTCAAAAAATGAGTTTAATCTATTAAAATTAAAAGAAATTCATAGGATTTTTTCTTATTTTTATAAATTTAAGGGTAAATTATCTAGAAACGCTAATGGAATTATCTTAGGTTTATTATTAAATGAAGATGATAAACCAGAGAAGTTCCGTTCCGCTCTTAAAGAAGCTGCTGAAACTTTTGAAATGCCAAGCCTTAACATCTTAAAGAAATCAAAAGATGAATTTGAGAATGTATTAAAGGATATATATCTTGAACATTTGGAACCCTTAATTGATATTTTACAACCAGATGCATTAAGAGCAAGTATCAAGAATATCACAAAATTTATGATAAGTGGTGGAAAGAAAGAAAGGAGTATCGCTCAAGAATTACTACAAAAAATTGAAGATGGAGAACATACAAAAATTTCTGATTATTATAATACCGCTGAAACATCATTAAAATCCTCGGACTATGAAAAAGCAGCAAAATTTTACAATAAAGCAGCGGAGCTCGCTGAAAAACTCTATTTAATGGATATATCTACTTCTTTAAAAGAGAAAGGATCTTTTTCTCAACAAGTTCCTGAATTTTCAAAAGAGAGGGAAAGAGTTGTACAAGAAGCGCGCAATGCTCTTAGAAATGAGGAATTTCATTCAGCTTATATGCACTATAGAAAAGCAAGCGAGTTATCTAAAATGTTAGTTGAATTTGATAAAGAAGAGGAATATAGGTTGAAATCCAAAGCATTAGAAGATTTTTATAATGTAGATCAAAAATATGGTAAAAAGTAATAGTCTTTTCAAATTCTTACTTTTTAAAACATTTATCAAATTTTAAGTATTATTAAAATGGCAGAGCCTAATTGTAATATAATCGGTTTATTAACAGATTTCGGGTCTAAAAGTTCTCATTATATATCAAGTATGAAAGGAGTTATTTTAAAAATCAATCCGATAGCAAAAATTATTGATATCTCGCATAATATATCTTCATTTTCTATAATTGAAGCTTCTTATATAATTAAAACCACGTATAAACATTTCCCTCCATATACAATATTTATAATTGTTGTTGACCCAGGGGTTGGGAGTTATAGGGAACTATTAGCTCTAAAGACTGAATCAAATTATTTTTTTGTGGGTCCTAACAATGGGATTTTTTCAGTTTTACTTGAAAATGATAAAATCTCTGAATGTGTTAAACTTCAAAATGAGAATTTTTTCCTTCATCCCATATCAAATACATTTCATGGTAGGGATATTATGGCTCCCGTTGGAGCATATATTTCAAATGGAATAACACTTAAAAATTTTGGACCAAAGTTTAGTTTAAACAATCTAGTAGGAATTCCAATTAAGTATGAAGTTATATTGAAAAAAAAAGAGATCTTATGTACTATTCAATATATAGATTCTTTTGGGAATATAACTACTAATATTAAAATAGATGATAATAATAATATTAAGGGAACTTCATTTTCATTAAATATTGATGATATAATTACAGTACAGATTAAACATCAGTTGTTTAAAGGTAAATACACATCCCATTTCTCAGTTATACCAATAAAATCGTTATTATTTCTAAGAGGATCAAGTGGATATCTTGAAATTTCTATTAATCGAGGAAATGCTGTAAAAAAGTTAGGAGTCAAAGTAGGAGATGTTATAAAAGTTAATTTATGAAGGAAAAGTCTATGGAAAAAGAATTTTTAGCTTGCATTGATGATAAGAATATAAAATATTTGCAATCAGGGCAAATATCTAAATATGTCTTTCCTATGGAACGGAAAGAAGCTCATCGAAAAAAAGTAACACATCTAATTATTAGATTTTTCATAGTCTCAAAAAGTTCTGATAATAAACTTCTTTATCTTGTACAAAAACGTGGTAAAAGTAAGAAATCTTATCCTGAATATTATACAGATTCTGCTTCTGGGCATGTAATATGGAAAAAAACTTTAGATCTCAAAGAAGTTAAGCAAAATGCTATAAGAGAACTTGAAGAAGAATTTGGAATTCCTTCAAGGAAGATTAGAAACATTAAATTTTTTGACTTAAGTACAGAAAAGGATAATTTAACAAAAGAGATATCTTATATATTTCTTGGAATGGTTGATTATGATGTTAAATTAAAACCTAATCCTAACGAGTTAGAAATTGATGGAAGCCAATTTTATACAAAGGAAGAATTAGAAGTTTTGCTAAAAAATGAGAAACTCATCGATCATTCACATAAAATCTGGAGAAAAATCTTAAATATGGATATTATCTCTCACTTTAAGCAAGGATTTGATAATATTAATAGTAAAACAGAAAATGTAGCATTATTTATAGGAAGATTTCAACCATTACATCATGGTCATATTTATGTACTAAATAAAATTCCTAATTCATATAATACAGTAAAAATAGGAATAGGAAGCTCTCAGTTATCCCATTTGCCAAATGATCCATTTACAAGTGAAGAAAGAATAAAATTTATCAAAGCAGCCCTAAAGAAAAGGAAAATAGAAAATAAGCGATATAATATATATGAGATCCCAGACATTTTTAATGCAAAAAATTGGGTTGACCATGTTGTCTCTATAGTTGGAGACTTTAATGTTGTCTTTTCTAATAGCGATTGGGTTCGAGAATTATTTCAGAATGAAGGTTTTAAAGTTGGAAGAAAAATAACAATATTTAAAAAAAAATTCAATGGGAATAACATAAGATCCTTAATAAGAGAAGGAAATAATAGCTGGAGGCACTTAGTACCTAAAGAAGTTATTGATTTGATTGAAGATTTTAATGGGATTGAGAGAATAAAAATGTTATATGAAAAAAGTGAATTAGATGACTAATTTAGAGTTTTTAGAAATTGATGGTGCAATGGGAGAGGGGGGAGGAGCTATACTCCGGTTAGGTGCAGGATTTTCTATTCTATTTAATCAACCGATCAGAATTAAAAATATTCGTGCTAATAGACCAAAACCTGGCTTAAGAACTCAACATATGTTAGGTCTAAAAACTTTATCAGAATTAACAAGTAGTACCTTATCTGAATGTCATGTTGGTACGAAAAAAGTAACTTTAATTCCAAATAAAAAAATAAAAGATAAAATTCAAGTTAATATAAATACAGCAGCAAACCTTGGGTTATTACTCCAGCCAATTCAAATATCTAGTTTAGGATTCAATAAACCAGAAAAAATTGAGTTATTATTGAATGGAGGAGGTACGTTTGGAAAATGGGCTCCCAGTCTCAATTACCTTCAAGAAGTAACATATCAAATTTTCAAGAAATCCGGATTGAAAATTGATATTGATATAGATCAACATGGATTTTATCCTAAGGGAGGTGCTAAAGCTAAATGCGTAATATATCCACCAACCGACAAATTAAAGCCAATAAATTTAATAGATTTAGGGAATTTAGAAAATCTTAATGGAGAAATCATTTTAACTAATCAATTGAAAAAAAGTAATATAAATGAAAGAATAAAAAGAACAATTGAACAACAAGTTAGAAAAAATATAAAATTAGAAACAAACATAAAATATAAGTTTGTAAATTCATATAGTCCTGGTGTAGGGCTTTTTTTATGGGCACATTCAGATACAGGAGCCATTATATCCAGTGGTACAATTTTAGGTGAAAAACAAATTACTTCTGAAAAACTTGGAACGATAGCTGCTAATGAAATCCTTAAATATATCAAAAATGAGATCCCTGTTGACAATTTTCTAAGCGACCAATTAATACCCTTAATGGCCTATTGTAGTGGGGCATCAAAAATAAAAGTACTTGAAATTACAAACCATACAAAAACTAATCTAGAATTAATTCAATCCTTCTCACATCGCAAATATGACATTTTAAAAGAAAAAAATTATTTTATTATAGAATTTCAAAAAATAAGTTAATGAAAAGACAATAATTCTTAATTTAGCAATTGTAATTTATTTAAATAAGAAAATTAAAAGAAATTTTTATAAGATTATTTTATTATATGATTATTATAATGAATTTTAAGGAGTAATCAAAAAATGAGCATTGCTATTCAAAGATGTCCTAGATGTGGAAATGAGAATCGTGCTGATAGTTTTGCTTGTAGTTTCTGTGGTGTACGATTAAAAATCGAAAAAATTGAAACAATTTCTTTTTTTAGAAGATATGAAGCAGAATGGACAAATCCGTATCCATGGTATATTAAAATTTATTATCTGTTCATTCAGCCCAATCGAGGATTTTGGGATATTAACCATAAACGCAGTAAAGCTCCAGGGTGGTTAATTTTGTTATTGAGCTCTTTACTTTATGGGCTAATGGGTTTAGCTTTATTCTCACACTTTAATTTCACTAGTATTTCTACATATTCACCTATAAAAGCTTACTTTACCTTTAGCTTTTTTGCTGCTTTTTTCATATTTGGACTTTGTTTTCAATTAATCTTTTTTTCAATATTAATTTGGTTGGTTACGAAAGGAGCCAATTACGCTGTAGGATTTACTGAAAGATTGGAAGATCGCTTCGGATCAATAGGAGAAGTAAAAGAAAGGTATAAAGAAGAAGAGATTAGTCCATTTAGCATTTATAAAGGTGGAACAATGTTACACTTAGAAGGTTCACATAAATTTAGAATGATGTTATGTGCATTTACTCCCTTTTTACTAATAAATGCCATTAAAATATTGATTGTACTAGTTGCTTTTCCTACAGTAGATGTTCCTGATATTTCGATATTTAATGAAGTTATATTTAATCAAATGTTTAGATCTAAAAGCTGGGCTGCTTTAGATGTTATTGATGCCTTAACGATAGCAATATGGGTTCCTATCTTGATGACATTGGCTATTAGAGAATTGAGTAATTCTTCTACTTATCGTGTTTTAATACCTAGTTTTATCATAGGTATTCTGGTTGCAGTAATTTTCTATTTTCTAAGACCATCGGTATTTGGTTAAAAAATTTATTAGTACAAAATCTTATTGTTATATAACTAATTTAATCTACTAAATATTATAATTAAAATGGCACCAGATAACGATAAATCTCTTGCATTCGAACCTGAAATTGAATCTGAGTTATTTGCACTATTAAATACTATATTTAACTTATATGAGAAGTACCAGAATGGAATTATTAAAGAAAATTTCTTTCTAAAAACTATTAAGAATTCTACTAATGAGTTACTTAAATTTAATTTTTCTTTGAATGATAAAAAAATAATTCTTTCTAAACTTTTAAAAAAAATGAAGTTAACTCAAGATTACTATAGAGCTATTGATATTATTAATGAAATTTCTTCATTAGATCTTTCTAATGAAGTATTAGGAAGTAGAGATAGACAAGGATCCCAATTTTCAAAAAAGATGAGAGCATCAGTATTAGAATTACCTGGGATAACTTTAGAGATAACATCATCCTTTATAACACTTATGGACGCTATCAAGTTAAGGGAATTTAAAGAGATCGAATTAATAAATAAGTTATTTGAAGATTTAAAAAAAAATGTGGAAAAATTCCCTGGGATGGAGGAGATTCAAACAAATATTGATAAAATAAATAAAAGAGTTTTAAATAATTCTACTAAGCTCCATGAAAATAGAAGATTTAGTGAGAGAATAGTAGATGATATCTATCAAGTTTTTAAAGAATTTCAAAATAAATTAAATCTCAAAACCTAAGATAATAAAGTTAATATTTCTTCTATTATTTTAAATTTTATTAGTTTAAGTATTAATTCTATAAATACAAAATTAAGGTAATCACTATTCCTCGTCCAGGTCTTAGATCTAAAGCTCAAGCTAGGAAGAAGGTAAGGACACCAGGTAACCGAAATGTATCACATTATTGGAGAAAAAAACCTCATAGAGCTCGATGTGCCATTTGTAAGAAACCAATTCAGTCTATTCCAAGATTACGACCTGCAAAAATGAAAAAAACAAACAAGACTGCTAGAAGGGCAAACCGATTAGAAAGTGGACGATATTGTGCAAAATGTCTTCAAACTCTAATTAAAGAGACAGTATGGACGCAATAATGAATTTTAATTTTATAATTCTTAATGATTCATAATAAAATTCTAAAAATTAAGAATCAATAATTTAATTATTAAATTATTTAGAAATTTTAGTTACAACAATGATTTTAACGATTTCAGGTTTACATGGCACTGGGAAATCAACAATAGGTAAAAAGTTAGCTAAATTTATTGGAATTAAATATTATTCAACTGGTGAAGCATTTCGAGATTTAGCAAAAGATATGAACATGTCTTTAAAAGAATTTACTCATTATGTAGAAGAAAATCCTGAGATCGATAAACAATTAGACAAAAAGATAATAGATATAGCTAAAAAAGGAAATATAATAGTTGATAGCCAATTAAGTGGCTATATCCTTGAATCAATCGCAGATTTTAAAATATTATTAACCTGTCCTTTAGAAACTCGTGTTAAACGAATGGCTGAAAGAGATCTGACATTATATGAAGATAATCTAAAAGAAACTCTATTGAGAGAAAAATCAGAATTAAGAAGATTCAAAGAATTATACAATATTGATTTAAGTGATAATGATAAAATTAAAAAAATTTATGACTTAATAATTGATACGCAAAATTTAACTATTGAAGAAGTTTTAAATAGAATTCTCTCCTCTCTAAATAAATTATAACTTATCTTTAACTTTTAAAAATCATAAAAATTTTATTTTTACATATATTTTTTAATTTACAATAGATAATTTATCTTTACTGAAATATTAAAAATTCAGTGAAGGTAAATGAACTAAAAATAATTTGGTGACGAATTATATATGAGTGTTTACGATATTGGAAGAATATGTATAAAAACAACGGGAAGAGAAGCAGGACATTATTGTGTTATTGTGGATATCATAGATAAAAATTATTTAATAATAGATGGATTGAAAATTCGAAGAAGAAGAGTTAATTATAGACACATTGAACCGATTACAGACACAATAAACATTAAAAAAGGAGCTTCGCATGAAGAAATTGAGACTGCTATTAAACAAGCAAAATTACAAAAAAAAATGAATGAAGTTGTCTCTATCCCGATAAGATAATTAAAAGTCTCAATTAATTTCAAATCTTAAAATATAAATCAAACTTACCTCAATTTTTTTTGCAGACATAGCCAAGCCTGGTACGGCGCTGGCTTGGAGAAGATTGTTATACCATAAAGCCAGTGTGCTTTGCACTCGAGGGTTCAAATCCCTCTGTCTGCGCCATGAATTTATACATCTGGAAATTCTAATCCTTTCCCTTTTGTACCTCCAAATGCCTTTCCTATTCCGCCAGAAGCCTGGGTTTGAAGCTTGAAAAACCTTTGAAATAGAGTGCTTATACCAAGTGAACAGAGGAAATACCATGCTGTGAAATTAATCCAGAGAGCACCTGCGCTTATTAAGGGACCTATGAGAGGAACATCGTTCGCGTGCATAGGACTTAGAGCAACCGGATTATTTGTGAAAATCATTCTCACAAGTGTAAATATAATAATCATAGGGACAAAAGTTACACAAGTGGGCTTTAATCTCTGAAGAGCCATAGATTGTTGCGTTTTTTTTAACATCATATCTTTGCGTTCCCACCGCTTACGATTTTTTCTATATCGTTCTGCATCTGTTTCTGCCATATCAATAATTTTTTCTTTTTCTTCTTCATGTGCTTTAATTTGTTTTTGCTTCCTTTCAACCTCTTCAGCATCTACTAACCATCTTGTTAAAAGTGAACTAATTAGTCCCGTTGTTAAAGCTAATGATAAAACAAAGATCATTGAACCTGGTGGTTCTGAAATCCAATCCATAAATGCACTTTTGAAAATCATAAAAAACATGTCTATTATTTAATTATTTTGAAATTATTATAAACTTTTCAGATTGAGAAAATTACCTAAAATTAGATATTCTTAGGGGATGTAAGAAATATCAGAATTGGTTGTAATATTATAATAATCATCTGCTTCTTCTAAATCTTTAAATTTGTCAACTTATAGTGCGTTCATTTTTAAAAGAAGATTCTTGGGCTCAATTTATACATATAGATACTTAATTATATAATTCTTTATTTGAATTTTTTTTAAACTCTTTTATTTTTTAGAAATTAAATTTTTCAAATATTTATTACATTCGTGTATTTTTATTTTATTTGAATTAGATTGCTCTGTTAACCTAATCCAAGGAAGTCACGCATGGCTGGGTACTGTTGAGCCGCTATCTCTTTCGATATTGACTCTACATACTGATGCGTGATTCCTATAGCTATTAGAAGACCTGTACCTGACGTAAGCGCCCCCAAACTATCGGCAAAGAAGCTCAGAAAAGCGATTATTATTCCGTTCAGAATAATGAGAGTGGGTATATATCTCTTCAGAATTCGCTCTACAACTTTTGCGGAACTACGAAATCCTGGTATTTGCATTTTCGAAGCTATTATTTGATCCGCGATATCTCGCGGCGCTAGACCTGAAACTTCGACCCATACGCGCCCAAGCATTATACACATGAAAGTAAATATGCTTAAATATATTAACGCTTTTACTGGATTTGCAATTAGATCAGCTAATCCTAATGGTGGTGTGAGTAACCATATCAATCCTCCTGTTGGAATTAACTGAGCTCCTGGACCTGTTGGAGATTGTTGAACTTTAAATTTCCCTAATAAATCAACCCAAAAAGGAGAAATGATATCACGTAATGCAGAATCTGGACCTGCCAGCAGCTGACCGAAAAATAGAAAGTTCGCATATAATGCCATTACAAGGATAACGGGGATATTAGAAACATATAGTAATTTCATGGGGTACTTACCCCTGAACCCTCTGTAACCCCGATAGGCAAGCGGTATCTCAATCCTTGTAGATTCAAACCAAATAACAATGCAGAAAATAATTATTGTAGTAATAATCCCTAATAATGATGGTAATTGTTGTCGTGCAAAAATTGTACCGAGAGTTGTGTTAGGATCACCATCAAACAGCACCCAAAAGAATGCAATTACTATACCTCTTGGTACTCCCTTCTCATCCCCTACAAAACTAAAACTATTCCAAAAAATTTGACCGGCTACTCCTGCTGCTATAAATAAAGAGACACCACTCCCAATGCCCCACCCCTTTTGAAGTAGTTCATCAAGTAATATTATGATTATTCCAGAAAAAAGTAATTGTACAAATATAAATGTTGCTCCATCAATTCCAATTGCACTTAAACTACCAAATGCTCCTCCTGCTAAATATGCAAGAGCATTAAAAGTTGTCAAGAAGATTGCTAGTACTTTTTGTGCACCAGTAAACATAGCTCTATCATAGGGATCAGCCATATTTACTTTGATTATTTTTGAACCTAATAATAATTGCATGATAAGACCCGATGTAACGATTGGGCCAATTCCTAGCTCGGTTAGCATTCCCCGTTGACTTGCCAAGATGACGCGAAGCCAATAAAAATAATCGGTGGACTCTTCAAGCTGAACTCCGTACAGAGGAATGTTAGACATTATTAGGTAAATTATTAAAACGAGAGCAGTCCAAATGAACTTCTCCTTAAAGGAAACCTCCCTTTGGGGTTGCTTAATCTCAGGCATAACCCGAACGAAAGGAGAGAAAAATTTAAGAAATCTTCCAGCCATGTTTCATCAGTACTAAGAATCTTTTACTTTATTTTTATAAATCAAATAAGTTTTTCTTCACAAATTGATAGAAGTAATTTAAAAAAAATAGAATTTTAAAAAAAGTTTATGTTTCAAAAAGAATATTCAAATAAATTTATAAACAATATAGATAAATCAGTTAAAAAAAACTAAAAAAAAATAATAAAAAAAACCGCTGTTAATTGATGTCCTTTGCTTATAGTGTTCTGGAGATTAACCGAATTGAGAAACTGGCATAGGATACACGCTTAAAAGAGACTTCCGATACCCGTAGGTTCCGCTTCCTCTACTTCTTCTTTTTTCTTCTTTCCTTCCTTCTTTTTCCCAGCTTTTTCTCCAGCAGGAGCAGCCATTACTGGCATAGCACTAGCATTTTTAATGACATCATCAATATTTGCTACTTTCAATCCAGCAATAAGCTTGGTGATTTCAGTTTTATCTACTTTTGCACCCGCAGCAGTTAATACTTTTTCTACATTTGCTTCTGTAATTTTTCCTCCAACTTTGTGGAGCAATAATGCAGCATAAATGCTTTCCATATTTTCAAACCTCCCATTTAATATTTTTTATTTTAAAATCATCTTATTATTAGATTATTATATTATTTTAAATTTCAGCCAAATAGACCTCCAATACCAACTTCTTCTTCCTCTGTTTCTTCTTCAGCTTCTTCTTTTTCAACTTTTAATTCTTTTTCGGCAGTGACTTGAATTCCCTCTCCAAATATCATAGCATTTAATGTATAAGCTTCAGATATTGCTTTTCGAATATATTCATCAGACATCTCATCCACATAAAATGGCATTTCAAAAAGAACTCCAAACGCCTCTCTATATGCTTTAGTTATATCTCGCTTGAATTGTTCGGTGTCTATATATAAAATATCCTCTGGTATTATTTCTCCTTCGCTCCATGCAAAATGAATCTTTATTAACGATTCTATTGGAGTTATACCTAATTTTTTTAAAACAGCTGCCTGTTTAACATCTACAAAATCACCTGCTCCATGGGTTCTTGTATCTTCTTTAATCCAGATAGTATCATTTTGAATACGAGTTGGTAAACGTAAAATCATATTTAATTCGGAAATAACTTGACCTGTAGGTAATCCTGTATCTCCAGCAGGTACCCATATATCTACCGGAGTTATTTCATCAGGTTTAGCAGGTACCCAATATTCATTTTCATTAAAAATTTTCTTCAATTCAAAAATATCCATGGTAGTGAAACATAGAGCTGACTGACCAGGAATGCTATTTGCTAACTCATCTAAATTTTCATTTTTAGCTTCTTTTTTAAATTGTTCAATTGCTCTTATTTGTAAATTTTTTTTAGACATCCTTATAATTGCCTTTCCCCTTAATATTTTCCGAGTTTCTTGAATTTGTTTATCGTTTAAATGTGCAACATCAATTACTGCTATATTCTTATATTGCTTAAATAAATTTACCAAATTATCTACCTCTGCTAATTTCCATTGAGGTACTTCTTTCTTCTTTATCATTTATTTACACCCCTAAACTTGTGAGATAATCATTATCAACCCTAATAGAACGACCCATTGTTGTTTTTAAGAACATTGATTTAATATTATTATATTTATGTGGCATTAGATCTATAATATAATCTACCACGGCTTTCATATTTTCAAGTAAATCATTTGAATCCATAGATTTTTTACCAACTTTTACTTGAATTACTGGTTTTTTCTTCATTTGAACTCTAATAATCTTTTTATATCGCTCAATAGCCGTATTTAATTCGTTTACTGATGAGATAATTCCATATCCGCTAGGAAAAGGTTTAGGCATTTTTCCAATTGGTCCCAAAAAACGCGCTAGATACCTAGCAACATTTCTCATTTCTTTATCCTCAACTACAAAGAAGTCATACTTCTTTACGAATTTTTTCTTATATTTTTTTTCTTCATTGTTTATCCTTGCTAAACCTTCACGGTCAAGAGTATCTAAACCTGATTTTTTAGCTTCTAATAATATCTCATCAGAAGCAATTACACAGATATTTGGTTTATCTGTTGTAATAACCGCATTTGGAAGTATTAATTCTTTATCAATTCTAGCCTTTGGATCATTAAGATTCACATCTTTAATGTTTAAGATGAGATCGATTGTCTCATCAAATTTCCTTACTTTATCTTTGTGTCCTTCTTTTTTTAAAACCGAAAATTCAATGGCTGCATTAAGGGATCTACTTAGTAATTTATCGTCTACTTTCATATTTTATCCTTCCTCCTTAATAATATCATCATATTCTCCATTATCAAGTTTTTTTTGAATCGCTTTTGGATCTTCACCTTCTACAGTAACACCAATAGACAAGGCTGTTCCTAAAACTGTCTTTATGCTTGTTTTGTAGGTTTTATCTAAAAAAATATCTCTTTTAGCTCTAGTTACATTTTGAATTTGCTCTAATGTTAAATCTCCTACTTTATCTTCTAAACGGTTTGAGGAACCCTTCTCTACACCGAGTTCTTTTAGAAGCAATGAAGCCGTACTTGGTGTTTCAACGAAAATTTCAAATTGTTTCGTTTCAGGATCACATTCAATTCTTACTGGTACTGTTAATCCTTTGAATACCATTGTCTTTTCATTAACAACGTCAACAACGTCTTTAATGTTAATTCCTGTTGGACCAACGGCTGGACCGATAGGCGGACCACCTGATGCAGCTCCACCTGTAACCAATGCTTTTACTACAACTTTACCCTTTTTACTCATTTTGATCCTTTTAGTTTTCAATTAAAATATTATTCAATACAATTTTTCAAGGCAAAGGAACATAGGATTATTAAATACTTTTCTTATATTTCAATATCTATGATATATTGAAACCGTATTACAATTACGTCCTAAGCCATTAAAAAATTCATTTTGAACTTAGTATTTTTAAAAATGAATAAAAGTTAAAAAGTTTTATTAAAATACCCCTAAAGGTATATTTTAACTTTAAAATCTACAACAAAGACGACGACCATAATCTAAATTATTTCGTAAATATTCATCAGACAAGATTTTCATGACTTTATCATAATCTAGATTTACTCGTTCAACAATATCTTCTATCTCAATTCCAGGGGTTGAGATTAGTTTAAAAATTTCCTTCTTTGTTTCTTCATCAACGTCTGAATTCATTAGTAAAAAGAAAATGATTTTATTTAAAAAATTTTTAGGTTTATAAGTATAATTTAATAAATCAATTATTTATTATTCTTTAATTAAATGTGAGTTTTAAAAGATTAATCACTCTCTAAGATTACTTCATGTTCTATAGTCCCAATTTTTTCAATTGAAGCTTCAATAATATCACCTGGCTTAATAGGTGATACACCACTTGGTGTTCCAGTTGCAACTATATCCCCTGCTTTTAAAGTTATAAATCTAGATAAATACTCTAAGATTTCAGGAATTTTAAATAACATGTGTTTTGTGTTAGAAAATTGTCTTAATTCTCCATTTACTTTTAACTGGATCGTGAGGTTATGAGGATCCTCAACCTCATGGCAGGAAACTATCTCTGGTCCTATAGGTGCGAATGTATCAAAATTTTTGCTTCTATACCAGGGCAATTTTATGTTTCGATCACTAATTTGCATCTTTCTTGCGGTTATATCAAGGAAAATAGTATATCCCCTGATATAATCATATGCATTAACTGCTGAAATGTTTTTACAAGGTTGAAAGATAATAAATGCAAGTTCTACTTCATGATCAACTCTATTGTAATTAGGATTTTCATACAAAAGCTTTGGATATATTATTGGATCATTATTAGTAACAAGTGTGTTTAAAGTCTTCGTAAAAAATACAGGTTCTGTAGGTATAGGTGCTTTTGTCTCTTGAATGTGATCTAAATAATTTCTCCCTAAGCAAATTATTTTGGTTGGGTGAATTGTAGAAGTTCCTACTTTCATATTAAACATCATACTCCTTCTAAAATTACATTATTTTTAAGAGTTCCAATTTTCTCTATAGTAGCTTCAATCAAATCTCCTGGTTTTATTGGACCAATACCACTAGGAGTACCAGTAGCAATAATATCACCAGCTTCCATTGTGAAAAATTTTGAAATATAAGCTAATAATTCAGGTACTTTAAATAATAAATGTTTTGTGTTGGATGATTGTTTAATCTTTCCATTTACTTTTAATTCAATTTTTAAATTATGAGGATCTTTGATTTCATTAACCTCCTTTATAAGAGGACCGATAGGTGCGAAACTGTCAAACGATTTAGAGCGATACCAAGGTAATTTTGAGAGAATATCTTTAACTTGCATTTTACGAGCAGTTATGTCATTAAAAACAGTATATCCAAGGATATAATTATATGCATCCTCAATAGCTACATACTTGCATTTATTTTTTATAATAAAAGCTAACTCTACTTCATAATCGACTCTATTATATTTTCGATTATTATACAAGTATTTTGGATAAATAATTGGATCTTTATCTAAAATTAAACAATTTAGAGTTTTTGGAAATAAGACCGGCTCTTTTGGAATATCCATTTTAGTTTCTTCGATATGATCCATATAATTTGTGCCAATGCAAATAATTTTTGAAGGATTAATAGTATACTCTCCTAATTTAATCATTTATCACACTTCTCCTAAGAAGTAAGAAAATCTTATTTTATGTAAAAATATATATTATATAAAATTAAATCAATGAATTATAATTGATGAGTTTGGATAAATTAAATCAAAACACTAAAGATACAGAAAAAGTACCCCCTATTAGACAGAATCTGACTAAAAAGGTTGCAACAACGGGAATATTTGTGGGAGTGGGGTTAGTACTAAGTTACATTAATTATTTTGCTTACTTTGAAATCATGGGAGCTAAAATTTTCCCATTTGCTCATTTCATTAATGGAATAATGGGAGTATTGGTTGGATTTTCTTTTGCAGTAATGGCAGCAGTAAGTATTGCCTCATTAAGATTTCCACTGGGAATAGGAACAATTCATGCCTTTCATGGAGGAATATCTGGAGCAATAGTAGTTGGATTAATAGCATTTGTTTTATGGAAAAAAAGACCAAAATATGTAGAAATTGCTGCTTTAACAGAACCAATAGGAACAGTCTTTATCGGTGCTACAATTGCTTATTTCATAACGCCTATCTATCCGTTAGTAATATGGTGGGCTTTATTTGCAGCTAGTAGCATTCCAGGAAGTATTTTAGGATATTTAATGTTAAAAATATTGAAAAGGGCAGGAATATCAAGAAAAGACTATTTTGATTAATTATATTACAATTTACTTTTATTTATGAGAAATTTAAATAATATAGATTTCCAAAAATTTTTTGGGCAATACACATTAGTATATGGAGAAACAAACACCCAAAAAACCTATTTAACAGCAAAATTTGTCCAATATCTCTTAGAATCCAAAAAAATTAACCCACAAGAGATTAGTATTTTAGATTTTGCTCCTAAATTAGCATTTTTCAAGGATTTAAAAATTGGTGGAAGAATTCAAGATTATTATAATAAGAGCATTAAATGTAAAAATTTTATCTTTGAAGGAGAAATTATTCCACCTCGATTAAAAGCAAAAAGTAAATCTGAACTTTATAAAAATATATGTTCTAATTATAAAATAACCTCTAAAATTCTTAACAATTTTAAAGAAAATCCGACTGATTTTTTAATAATTAATGATATTTCTATTTATCTCCATTTAGGAAGTAAAAGGTATATATTAGAAACAATATTTAGAGTAAATACATTTTTTGGCAATAGTTATTATGGTACTTCCATTAAAAGTAAATTTCCTACACTTTTATCTATCAATGAAAAGAAAAAAGTAAATTTTCTAATAAAAAACATTAAAAATTCCTATTTTACAGGATAAAAGCACTGCTTTTATGACTTCTTCTTTTATTTATAATGTTACAATAAATCTTCTCTCTATTTAACTATAGAAATAATGTTAAAAATATGTACTCTTATAATGTATTTAATTAATTCTCAAAAGAATAGTAAAATGTCAGATGCTTATTCTAATTTCATGATATATGAATTGAAGGATACTGGTGAAAGAGAAAGATTAGATATATCAGAACAAGAATTTCGCCAAAATAATGGAAGTAAAGTATTAAATAATTCACAAGTAGCTCTAATTGTTAAAGAAGATCTTAGAAGGATTTATATATGGAACGGTATTACATCACCAGTAAGAAAAAAATTCATAGCTTCTCGTGTTGCCATAGAATTACAACAAGAGCTAATGTTTTCGGCAAAATTTCATCGATGTAAGATTGTTTCAGTCGATCAAGGAGATGAACCCCAAGAATTTTTACTAGCTTTTGGATTTGATTCGCAAAAAAGTTCTATAGAAAAAGAAATTGAACAACCTCAATTTGCTGTTTTAAATAACTCAAATAATTATAACTCACCACCTATAATTAAGACTCATGATGTAGTAACTAAAGTGCAGAAAAGCAGCTCCTATATTAAAAATAAACAGATCGTTGCAAAACCTGCTAAAAATTTGATTAATACCACAAATACACCTCCAAAAGAAATTTTAGAAAAAATTCTCTCACTTGAGCTTCCAAAAGATTACAAGAGAGCTCATATATTAATTGGTAATAATACACTTTTTGGAGTTGTCATTAAAAAAGCTGAAATTTTTGGTGAACCTGTTGAAGAAATAGAATGGGAAGCTTTTAAAAAGCTCCCAAAAGAAGTTATTGAATTAGAGGGTCATAAATTAAGAGTTCATGTCAATAATGAAAATAATACTATTGAAGCAATAGAAGTTTTAGAAATGAAAACTCCACTACCGAAGAAAATTGAGAAAGAGATAGAGAAAAAGCAAGAAATAGATTATAATAAATGGACCGTAAAGATATTGAAAGAATATTGTGCTAAGAATAATATTAATGTTCCTTCTTCTTATAGAAAAGCACAAATAATAGAACTCGTAAAAAAATTTGATAAATCTCAAAATAATTAAAAGATTCTTTAAACTTCTTGTACTAAAGAATATATTCAAGTATGAGTGATGTGAGAAATTCCTAAATATTATAATATTAATAAAAATTTATCTATCACATGCAAGAAAATAAACATATTATTTTATTGGGCCCTCCGGGAGCTGGCAAAGGAACTTTTTCTTCTCAAGTAAAAGAAGTATTGCCAGACATCATTCATGTTAGTACAGGAGATATTTTTAGAGAAAATTTAAAAAATGAAACTCCCCTAGGTTTGAAAGCAAAATCATATATGGATGAGGGTAAACTTGTACCAGATGAAATTACTAATGATATGGTGAAAAAGACATTAGATGACATTAGTGATAAATCATGGGTTTTAGATGGATATCCAAGAAATCTTAATCAAGCGGAATTTCTTTCTACAATCACTAGTATTGATTCAGTAATCCTTTTATCTGTTGATCATAAAATTCTTATCAAAAGAATTCTCGGCAGGTATTCGTGTCCAAATTGTGGAGCTATTTATAATAAATTCTTTATGAAGCCTAAAAAAGAAGGGATTTGTGATAAGTGCGGTGAAAGAATAGAATTTAAACAACGAGCTGATGATACTGAAGAAACGCTAAATAATCGTTTGGATGTATATGAAAAAAATACGAAACCTCTAATTGATTATTATAAAGATCAAGGCTTAGTTAAAGAAATTGATTATACAAATAAATTATCAGAAGATAAAGTAAAAGAAGTTATTTTTTAATAAAAAACTATAATATCTTTTTTTTGAATTCCTATGAAATTCAATATATGTATTGCCATTCCGATAAAAACTAATAATTATGACAACAATTTATTGCTCATCAAAAAAGCATTAGATGAAAAACCTAATTTCATTGAATTAAGGTTCGATTTTATAAATAATGTGGAAAATTTAACAAGAGAATTAGGATCTAGTTTATTAAACATTATTCATCCAACTATTCCTACAATTTTTACATTTAGAGATTATTCTGAGGGAGGACAAGTAAAGATTGATAAAGAAGAAAGATTTAAGATTCTAGAAAATTTACTTGAAGCCCAACCTGGCTTTATTGATATTGAGATGAATTCTGAAAAAGAAGTCCTTAATCATGTTATAAATTTAGCTATTAAAAAAAAAATCAATTTAATCTTTTCTTATCATGATTTTGAAAAAACTCCGTCTTATAAAGAAACTCTTGAACTAATTTTAAGGTTTGAAGATAAATTAATTAAAAACTTTTTAATAAATGCCACCATAGTGGAAAAAAGCATATATAAAATTATATTTACAGCTCAAAATTTCGAAGATAATTTAATTCCAATAAACTTATGTCAATATTTTACCAAAAATAATAGAAAAATAATTTCTTTTTGCATGGGAGAAATCGGAATTTTTTCGAGAATAATATGCGTAAAATATGGTTCATTCATGACCTACTGCTCTTTAGATGAAAAAACAGCACCAGGACAAATTAAAATTGAAAAATTAAGAGAATTTCATAACTTATTATTCGAAAAATCTTCTTAACTCATTTCTTTTCTTATTGGAACACAAGAAAAATATAAAATTAAATAGTTTTAGTTTTGATTTGTTAAATTTAAATAATTTAAATTCAATAACAATAATTTGACATTAAGGGAAAAAACTTAAATACTCTCAAATTAAAAAATGAATTATTATTAAATCTAAATTTAATCTTAAAAGGGTAAGTTAAATGCCAAATGATAAAGAGTTACGAGCTTTAAATTTATTTTTTGGAATTATTATTGTTTTCTTATCTATTTATATTTTAATGTCATATTTGATTAATAATGCCAATGCACAAATAATAATAATTTCAATCTGCTTATTAATAGTAGGAGTAGCATTTACAACTATTAGTTTTCCTGATAAAGAAAAACAAGATAAAGAGGATCGAATAATAGAAATTTTTTTCGGTTATATTGTCACATTTATAGGGTTAATATTTTTCTTTATAGCATTAATTAGTAATGATTCAATGATTCAAATATTACTTTTTATTATTGTAATAATATTTGGAATTGTTGGAGGTGCAGTAATATTTGCTATTATATCCGAACATTGGACAGCAAGTAAATATCTGATGGGGATTATAGGTATAATAATGATAATCTTATCTGTAGTTAATTTTATGATGTTTTTATTAGGACCCCAATTAGATATTAACTTTATTGATGTTATTATCATACTTCTATTCATTTCATTATTGATTCATGGACTTTCTAGAATCTTAGTATCTAGAACTGGAATATACAAGTAAAACTCAAGTTAATTTTTATAATCTAATTATTTTTTTTCTTCAAATATAAATCTATAAAAACAAAATATTAAGAGAATTTTATAATTTATTATTTAAAAACACCTCTTAGCTCATCGCTTTTCTTATTGGAACACAAGAAAAATATAAAACATCTAGGTTTCTTATAAATAATATGGTTGTTTATTTTGCTTTCTTATTTCATATTTATCAACCTCCCGTTCAAATCCCTCTAGTCATAAAACAAATTGTAAATGAATCATATAGGCCCATAATTGAGGCACTTAGGGATTATCCTGAAGCTAAAATTACTTTAAATATTAATGGAACTCTAACTGAGCAATTGCATGATTTTGGCTATGATGATTTACTAGGATTAATTACAACCATAGCGTCTCGAGGACAAATCGAATTTACAGGTTCAGGTAAATTTCACCCTTTACTTCCATTGATTCCAGAACCTGAAATTAAACGTCAAATAAATCTTAATGATGAAACCAATCAGTATTTCTTTGGAAAACTTTATCACCCTCGTGGATTTTTTCCGCCCGAAATGGCAATTTCTGAAGAGGTTTTCAGTACTGTTAAAAAAGCTGGTTTTGAGTGGATAGTAATGAGTGGAATTGCCAATACTTTACCAGAATTTCCTACAAATCATATTTCCATACATTCAAGTGGTTTAAAGTTATTGTTCAGAGATGATTACATCTCAATCGATTGTGCTTTCGATAAAATTAATAATGTTGAGACTTTTATCAATAGGTTAAAATACAAGAATACTTCAGAGGATATGTATGTAATTCTCGCTATGGATGGAGAAACATTTGGACACCATGTAAAGCATGCGATAAAAGATTTCCTTATACCCCTTTTTCAAGCTTTACCTCATAGAGATGATGTCAAAATATGCACTATCTCAGAAATTGTTGATAGATTTCCTAAAGGATTTACTCAGACTCCACAAGATTCCAGCTGGTCGACTATGCCTTACGATATTGCCACGGATGTACCATTTCCTCTCTGGTTCAACCCAAATAATCAAATCCACTTTGAACAACATCGATTTTTCATGTATGCCCTCACTTTGATTCATTTATCTGCTAAATACCGGGAAAGCATGGATGATGAGAGAAAGCAAATTTTTGATAACGCTCGGAATCTGCTTGACAGAGGAATTCACAGCTGCCAGTCATGGTGGGCTTCACGTAGACCCTTTTACAGCCCAGATATGATTCTGCGTGGATTAAATGAAGTATTAATGGCAAGTGTGAACGCAAAACGCAGTATACCTGATAATGTGCCAGATATTAAAGAAGCTATGGAACTTATCATGCTAGATATGTTAAAAGCTCAAAATAAAATAATCCTATCATTGTAAAAATAAATAAAAAAAAAAGTTTTTAATCAATTAGTTGGCACCATTACCAAAAATCTACTGATTTTTTTTGAAAAAAGTTCCTAGAGATTTATGTTCATTATTTAATGTTCACTAAGTTTTATCAAATATCGTTCCGCACGAACCACATCTAATTTTATTTTTATAAACAGGAGTACCTTGCATGGAATAATAGAGGACTTTGCTCTTATCAGGTTCCTCATGTAACTTTCGAGGGCTCTCCTCTCCACATTTAATGCATCTAAATCTTTTAGTTTCTGTCATATCTATCTACCTAACAACACTCTTATACCTAATTTTTTTAATTATAGTTAAGGTTTGATAAATTTAAATTTAGGTTTTATGATACTATTACGTTATGGTGTCTTACTAAATATTATAAATTAATTTTTATAATGTTTAGAGATAAAATAATAAAGATCGAAAGAGAAAAATGATGTTTATTTAAACAACTTTAGTCTTTTCGATGATTTCATTTACAATTTCTTCAATTGATTTGTTTTTTGTATTAATAATAATTTCTGCTGATGATTCGTAAAATTCTTCCCTATAATTTAAAATTCTTTCAATTTCTTTTTTTGGATACTCGTTGTTAATTAGAGGTCTAGTTCTTTTCCCATTTTTAATAGCTCTTTTATAAATTTCCTCCACCGTTGCCTTGAGCAAAACAATATGGCAATTTTTCTTTAGTTTTTTTATATTTGCTCTATTTAAGACAACGCCACCTCCACATGAAATTACTACATTTTTCAATTTAGAAGCTTTTCCACAAACTATAATTTCATAATTTCGAAATTTCTCTTCTCCTTCTTCCGCAAATATTCTTGGAATGGATTTACCAGCCATTTCAACAATTAATTGATCAGTTTCAATAAATCTATAATCGTCACCTAGATAATCTGCCAATGTTTTACCAATTGTACTTTTACCTGTTGCCATAAATCCAATGAGCGCTATAGAAACCTTAGTCATAATAAATTTTCTTTGTATATTTTAATAATTTCTAGTTTTAAAATATTAGAATTTAGGTAAAGAATAAAAGATCTAAGAGATTATTCGCTTGTAAACCCATGCTTTTCTATTGCACCCTTTTTTAAACCAATATAATTGCCGGAAATATAAGCGAAGAAGTTAAATTTATTAGGATCTAACTTATCATTTTTAACATATTTAGGATCCGAATGAGTAGCAACTACTTCACCAAAATAACAAACATGTGATCCCAATTCCAATCGATTTATTACTTTACATTCCATATTCCAAGGAAATTCTTTAACCATCGGGACTTGAACTATCGATCCATTTTCTTTTGTTAAATTTAATTCTTTCCATTTATTGACATTTCTTCCTGAACGTGTTCCACAATAATCCATTTCTTTTAACTGTTCGACTGTAGGATAATTAATAACAAATTCGCCATGCTTTTCAATCAAATGATAAGAATGTCGTTTAGGTTGTATTGAAATCACGACAATCGGTGGTTTAAGACAAACTTTCCCAACATATGCTAGAGTAATTAAATTTGCTTCTTCCCCAGTCCCTACAGATATAACTGCTGCCGGCATAGGAAAAGCAGAAATTTCTTTACTAAGAGTTATTTTTTTCATCTTTTCATTTTCCTTATTTCTTTTTCTTTTTATTAGCTAAATATTAATAAATTATTTTTCTTCTTAAACATATTATTAGTTTTAAATTTATCAATTTAATTTAAAAAATGTCAATTAGAAATTCTATAACAGCGCAAACTAAAATTTTATGTGTTATTGGATACCCAATTGAGCATAGTATGAGTCCTATTATGCACAATGCGGCTTTACAAGATCTTGAATTAGATTATGCCTATTTGGCTTTCAATGTGCCCCCTAATAGACTTAAAGAAGCAGTGAAAGGATTTAAAGCATTAAACGTAAAAGGAATAAGTGTTACTATCCCATATAAGGAAATAATTATTAAATTTATAGATGAAATAGATAGCACAGCACAAAAAATTGGAGCAATAAATACTATAAAGAATGAAGATGGTGTTTTAATAGGGAAAAACACTGATGCTGAAGGGGGGAGAAAAGCAATATTAGATGCTGGGTTTGAAATCATAGGAAAAAACATCTTAATACTAGGAGCAGGGGGGGTAGCTAAAGCTATTTGCTATTCTTTAGCAAAAGATGCCAAAAAAATGGTGATAACGAATAGAACAGAAAGTCGAGCAAAAAAATTAGCAATGGAATTAAAGAAAAAGATTAATGTTAACGCAGAAGGAACAAACAATAGTGAGACTACTTTAAAGCGAGAGATCAAAACAACTGATATTTTAATTAATGCAACATCGGTAGGTATGTATCCATTAATCGGCAAATCACCAATAGAAAAGGAAATCCTGCATAATCAATTAAATGTTTTCGATTTAATCTATAATCCGTTAGAAACTCAATTATTAAAGGATGCAAAAGTAATAGGATGTAGAACTCTTGGAGGTTTAGATATGCTTGTAAATCAAGGTGCTTTAGCTTTTGAATGGTGGACAAATAAAAAACCGAATATCAACTTAATGAAAAATAAAATTATAGAATTTTTGGGGAAAAAATAATGTTAGGAAAAAAACTAACTATTATTGGTGGCTCTGGTGGTATGGGTAAAATTTTTGGAAAATTTTTTAAGAGCCATGGGTTTGAAATTACATTATTTGCTCGAAATGAGGATCGATTAAAACAAATTGCTGAAGAATTAGAAGTTAATTACGAATTGGACCTCAAAAAAAGTGTTGAATATGCTGATATTGTAATGGTTTCAATTCCTATACAATCTACTCCAAAAATGATTAAAACTATTGCTCCATTTTTAAAGGAAAATTCACTAATTTTTGATATTTGTTCTTTAAAAAGTGAGACGTATAAGGCTCTTTATGAAGTTCACGAAAAATATCCAATAAACTGTTTATCACTTCATCCTATGTTCGGGCCTGCTATTAAAAATATGAAAAACTATGTTTTATTAGCCCTAAAAGTTGGAGGAACAGAACAGTATAATGAAATTCTGAGTGAATTTTTGAGAATTTTTGAGATTTCTGGGTTAATCATTACTGAGACTACACATAAACTTCATGATTTAAAGATTGCCTTAACTTTAGGGGTTCCACATATGTTTAATATTTTATTTTTAAACCTATTAAGAAGAACAAATGAATCATTATCAGAGTTAACAAAATACACTGGAACAACTTTTCTTTTGCAAAAAGTTTTTGCTGAAAGTATTATTCAAAGGGAAATGGAAATGTTTGGTGATATTCAAATTGAAAACAATGAGTTTCACAAAGTCTTAGATTTGTTTGAAAATCTAATAAAAGAATATAGAAATGTTATAAAAAATAAAGATACGAAAGGGTTCTATAAAATTTTCACTGAAGGGTTAGAATATTCAAAAGAGGATTATCACTTTAACGATTCCTATAAATATTTCTTCCAATTTATGAAAACTTTAAAAAAAAAATTAAAATAGAAAAGTGAATTTGTATTAAAAACTTAATCGGTTCCTGACCCACAATAAGGACAATACTTGGCACTTTCTCGATCTGCTATTTTACTGCCACAATTATAACAAAATTTTGTTTTTACATCAACAGATTGTTTTTGCTGCAATGGGGTATATTCTTGGACTTGATAAGTTTGATTATGTGCTTGATAATTGGAACCTGATTGATTATTGCTTAATGATGGCTGACAAACAGATTTACAATGAACACATCTATCATCTTTAGAATACCAAATCGCAAGGTAAATTAATAAACCAATACCACCAGTAAATATTGCTAAAAGTATTGCTAAAGGTATATTAAGACTATCTTTTGATGTAAGCACGTTTATATTACAATTAGGACAATACATTGTCGACATTTTTTTTCCTCCAACTTATTTTAAAATTTATTAATTATTTTTTAGGCTTTAATTAAAAACTAGTTAAAACCATACTAAAATGATCTTTAGTCCAATTTTTATATATAAAATGAGAGAAATTAGATTTGATTATAAAAATATAAAAAGCTCTCCAATAAATTAAAGGCTTTATTTATACATTGAAATAATGCATTTTTTATCAATGAGGTCAAAGAATATTTATTTTAATTCAACTCTGCCTCCACAATTAGAACAAAACTCTATATTTCTCTCATCTAACTTTTCTCCGCAAAAAGTGCAATAAAATAATTTATCTCCTCTTACTTCCTCAATTTTCTCCTGAGTTTTTGTTAATTTAGATTGAGTTTGATAATTAGATGAATTCACTTGTGTTTGTAATGGGAAAATACGGTTTCGACAATTTATACATCTATCTTCTGCTCGATTGTAATATATGGCAAGATAAATTAATAAACCAATTCCACCAGTAAATATTCCTAAAAGTATAGCTAAGGGTATATTTATTCCCTCTCTTTTTAGAATTACATTCATTTTACAATAAGGACAATAACCTACTGGATTTTTTGACGTCATATCTTAATTCACTTCTACTTTACTTCCACAATTAGGGCAGAATTTTATACCTTCAACTTCTAATTTTTCTCCACAAAATGTACAAAAAAAAGTTCTATTTCCTCTGACTTCACCTCCAACACCTGGAGTTGTGGCTTCTTGAGTAGGCTGAGTTTGATAAGTATATGGATTTTGTTGAGCTTGTTGTTGATATGAAATTTGACTAACTGGTTGTGTTTGTAGGGCAGTTATACGTGTCCCACAATGCACACATTTATCTTCTACCCCACTATAGTAAATAACAAGGTAAATAATTAGACCTATTCCAGCTGTAAAAATTAGTAAAATTATCGCAAGGCAAATATCAATATCTTCTCGAGTTAACAATACATTCATTTTACAATGAGGACAATAACCTACTGGATTCTTTGTCGTCATATCTTAATTCATTTAAATTTTAAATTTTAACTCCACAATTTGGACAAAATTCTGCTTGCTTTGTAATTTCTTTTTGGCAAAATGGGCAAAACATATAGTCTTCATCTGTTTCACCTTCTGCCTTTTCTTTTTTTTCAGTTTCAATTGTCTTAAGAATTCGCTTAATTTGTGTTTTTGGTTCTGGAGATTCTTCAGGAGTACTATAAAATACTAATATAGAATCACAATTAGGACAAAATATCTTCTTTTTTATAATAAATTGATAGATAAGTAGAGGGATTATTGCAAAACCTATTGAAGCTATGATTATAAGGATCCAAACTGTATAATACATACTATCCATGGATTTCCTATTAGGCTTGGAAATCTCTTTTTCACAAGTAGTACAATATGCGTAAGGTTTTTTTTTACCCATATATCTCAACTTAATTAAGAAAATTTACTCTTTTTAATTTTATTGGAAATTTTGTAAATAAGTACCAACTACATATAGGATTTATCAATTAAAAAAATAATTAAAATGATATATTCGACTTGAAATAAATAAGCTTTTATTGATTAGTAACCTACATAATTTTTAATAATATATATTTTTCTACTAACTTTCCGTTTTGTATCAAATTGAAACTTAATTCTTTGTTTATTGTACTAGATGGAGGAGATGGAGCTGGAACTACAACCCATAGCCACCTCCTTAAAGGTTTTCTTGAAAATAAAGATTTTAAAGTCCATTTAACTCGAGAACCTTCAAGAAACAAAATAGGAGTTCTTTTAAGAGAGTTTTTAAGAAATAAAGATATTCCGGCTACAACTGATGCTCTATTATTTGCTGCTGATAGAGATCTTCATTATCACAATGAGATCAAAAAGAAACTAGATGAAGGTTATATCGTGATATCTGATCGATTTATTGAATCATCTATAATATACCAATCAGTTCAATCAAATAAAATTTCTATTGATTGGATTAAACAAATAAATAAATTTGTTGGTAAACCCGATTTAACTATTATCTTAGATATAGATCCTAAAATTGCTTTAGCACGAAAAACTGACAAAGCTTTAGAAAAATTTGAAGATATAGGATTTCTAAATAAAGTTAGGCATCTCTATCTTACTCGTGCTGAACAAGAGGGTTATTGTATAGTTAATACTGATGATATCATAGAACTTGTTCAAGAAAAAATTCAGAACATTGTAATTGCTAAATTAGATTAGCTCCAAATCGGAGTTCCTCTTCCTGCTCTTCATCATCATCATCGAAATCCTCTTCTTCATCAATTCGGGGAGTAAAAAATGAAAGCATGGAAGTATGCTCAAGTTTCTTATAAGCTAATAATGTCTTTAATGGATGTCCCGTTCTGAGAAATAAAGTAATACAATCATTATTATCTAATATAGAGGTCATTTTCCGTATCCAATTAATAAACTCTAATGAATGATAGGAATAGCATTGTTTTGATGATAAAATAGTTTCTAATTCATTTTTTTCTGCTTCTTTTATATCATCTTTCTCTAATTCATTTTCAAGCAATTCTTGATTGAATTTTAATGATTTGAGCTGATTTTTTTTCCAAATAATTTCAGAATTTCCTAATTGACCTGACTCATTAAAAGTTATAGTGTTATTATTAACATAAATTCCTATTACTTCGCTATACACTCCCAGATTTTTAAGCGTGTATTCAAATTTCTCTTTAGTTAGGGAAAACTCAAAAGGGTATACTAAATTCTCTAAATTCTCTAAAGAAATCTCTCCAATATCGATTGTGCTTTAGGATGTAAATGAATCTCAGGTTGCTCTATTAATAAAACTGAGTTAGATTCTATTAAAAAACCTTCAAGGATTATAGGGAAAACTTGAGATGTTCCAATTCCCATATCTGTTATGTTAACATTTATTCCCGAAAAATATTCTTTAAACATAATCGACATTAATTCAGTAATTTCTTTATAACTTCTAATCTTGATAGTTTTAGCCATTTCAAAACTTTCAAGCCAAAATTGAAGCTTTTCAAATAAATCTTTATATGATCTATCCTCAAAGGAGGTTTTTAACACAAGATGAGCAAACTCTCCCCTAATTCCAACATCCTTTGCTAGTTCACCAATAACACTATAATATCTTTGTGGAATATTTCTTAAAGGACCGACATAAAAAACATTTCTGAAATAGTCTATCATTAATGTTTTCAAAACTATTAATTTATCTTGTAATTCCGTTATATTATTTTGAATCTTTTTAAAGTCCTTCAGAATTTTGACAATATTTGAAACATCTCTTCTTAGTATGGCCATATTTTCGCATTCTATAAATTTAGAAATAATTTCTCTTTTTAAATATCGATTTATTGTCTCAAAAAATTCTTCTATTTCGATTTCATCTAAAAATACAGTCGTAATATTGGTATAAATCGTTGGAAAATTTGTTTCTTCATTAATTTCTATGGTAAATTCATCTTTTCTTATAGCTATTAATTCTTTTTTAAAATAACTAATTAAAGGCAAAAAATCAGAAGATTTCATCTTATCTCTTATTGTTTTTGAAAATCTCCTAGAAATCATAAATTTCTTAGCTTTTATTTTAAATTTAGGAATTTCTCCCAAGATTTTAATGAGTTCATCTAAATTAATATTAAAATTATCTATATAGTACTGTGTATTTTTATTTTTTAATTTAGTTTCACCATCTTTACAATAATCTAAAAGCTTATTGTTATTCTGAAGATCTTTCAATTCAAAATCTTCAATCTTAATTTTATTGATCTTTGCAAGATAAGAATATTTAATTTTTACAGAAAATGATGATTTACTTGCTTTTTTGTCCAATAATATATATCTAGCAAAAACTGGTCTAGTATCTTTCCTTTCAATATTGAATTTAAAATAGATCTCAATGGGATTAGAGTTGAAATTAAAAGTAATATTTTTATATGAACCAAAATTAAAAATGTTGCCATTTAAGATTAACGGAGCATTAAGAGAAGATATAAACGTTTGTTTAAGTAATAATAGAAATTTTAAAATATTACTTTTGCCACTGTTATTTGGTCCAAGAATAACATTAATCTTCTTGAAATCAAAATTAAGGTCCTTAAATGATTTAAAATTCGTGACGTGAAATTTTTCAATTTTCAAAATCGAAGACCATTTAATATTTTTTGTCTCTTTATAATTTTCAAGAAACTAATAGTTAATTTAAAATTTATTATTTAGATTTTTTTATTTTATAAAAATTGTTAAAATTGAATCTGTGAATAAAGATTTATTAGTACGGGTTCGCAACCGTATGGAATTTCGATAATGAGTTTAACCCCTATACATGGTCTTTATACATACATAATTCATCTAAGCCTTTTTTTTAGAATTTAAAGACTCTTTTTTCTTTAAATACAGTCATTTCATATTTTATGCAAATAAAAATGGTCTTATCTATGAGATTAGAGTATGATCAACAAAAAACTATAACCTTTTATCTAATCTTCGGGTTTTATTTCATGATCTATTTTGGTATCGGGATTATCCCTGCCAATATTGAAAATCTGCTCTTAACTCTTTCAGGCACTTCAGAATTTGGAATTAGTATCATTATCACTATGATCCTTATTATCAATTATTTTAGGGCTTAAAATATACAAATCAAAAATGGATCGTGATACTTCAGTAGAAAGCCAATCTGGAAGATTGTTTGATTTAGAATTATGTAAATATAGTCATGGAAAAGGGCCTCCCCTTTCAATTATTTCATAATCATATGACGTTAAAAGGCATGTCCTCTATCTTTCCTTTTCTTTTTCAATTTATTTTTCTCTTCTCTATTCCCTAAAATTCATTATATTGAATCCGAACACTTTTCAATATTAAGTGGTCCTATAAGATCTATCTTATATTTACCGTCTAAGTAATTTATCAATAATAATAAAGTTAGAGAATACTCATTAGCATCTAAAAAATTTTAGTAACATCACACTTTCATTGGAGAAGCATTTAATAAATATACTAAAGGAAATAATGTAAAAAGTTTAAAAAAAAGAGGATCTAGGATTGACATTTTACAACATCCTTTTTTTAATCACTAAGGCAATGGTAACACCTAACACAGAAACAATCAATATTAAATTATAACCTGGAATTATAGGAATTTCCCTCCATGCAAATCCCCCATCGATAATAGTCCAAGAAAAGTTAGTAATGATAGATTGTCTTGCATCCTTGGCAGCATTGCTATATTTGGAATTACCTGCGTCAAAGATTACATCGGTTCGCAAGGTTAATTGTGACCAGCCTAATAATAAGTTATCATAATTAGGCGTCGATAATGTAACCCCATAGAACATTCCATACATGGTTGTCACGCTCGAGACGTCCCAGCTACCAATGGGCTGGTTGAATGAAGAAGCCTCGTAGAACATCGCATTCATGTTTGTCACGCCCGAGACATCCCAGTCGCCGATGGGCTGGTTGAACGAAGAAGCCTCGTAGAATATGCCCAACATACTTATCAGGCTCGAGACATCCCAGTCGCCGATGGGCTGGTTGAACGAAGAAGCCCCTTCGAACATAAAACGCATGTCTGTCACGCTCGAGACATCCCAGTCGCCGATGGGCTGGTTGAACGAAAAGGCTCCTTCAAACATGCACCACATGCTTGTTACGCACGAGACATCCCAGTTGCCAATGGGTTGGTTGAACGAAGAAGCCATAGTGAACATAAAGTCCATGTCTATCACGCTCGAGACGTCCCAGCCGTTCATGTCACCGTTACTGCCGAGATTCGCGCATTCCAGAAAAGCATCAGATAAACTGGTCGTTCCTGTTAAATCCAAATTATCGGTAGCCGTGAGTTCTAAATTTTCGCACCCCCCAAAATAATGCCCCGAATTTCCTAATCGTAAGCAGCCCCATTGTTGGATTTCAAGTATCTTCAATCGATCTCCTACATGAGCAAACCGCCAGCCAATGATCGTTCCCGTGATCGTAAGGGTATACACTCCCGCAGAAGCATAGGTGTGTGTAACCTCAACTTGATTCCAACTTGTGATCGTGTCGGTGTTCGTGTCGCCCCAATCCACCGTGAAATTATATGTTCCGCTCGATTGCAAGGGTAAACGCACTTGATTGCTACCGCTGGAATCCAAGCTTGTCTGAGTCGTGTTCCAGATCGAGATAAACGCGTTCGGGTCTGATGTGTTAGGTAGGAAAAATTCTACCTTGGTGGGCGTTTGTTTTTGCCCGTGAAGTTGGGACGTAAAGGCCGAAATGTTTAGTAACATCAAAGATAATACTACAAATGCTACAGTTAGCTTTACTACTTTATTTTTTATCAATCCAATCACTTTAGCTTATTACTTTTTTAACAATTAAAAGGTTTTCGCAAATCAAGTAATATTTATCCTTTTCTAACATTTAAATGCTTAGTATGTCACATAAAGATTGATCTTGATGACTCCATGAAAATATCATATAATAGGTATATTTAAAGAAAAATAAGTGAAAACAAAGGATTTTTATCGATTCGGATTTTCAATATGTTTTAAGACGGTAACTCGACTTATGGAGGGAACGTACAATTCATTCTCATTTTTCGATAAAAAGCCTTCTACATGAATCTATTGCCCCACTTTTGGTAAAAAGCCATAGGTATTTAATTTAGAAGTATCAATTAACACCGAATAATAGTCCCATCGAAAGTTCCAACTTCATAGTATCGTGAAGAATTCCATTTTATTTCATCTGAAATATTAAAAATTTGAATTTGTCTTTTCATTTAAATATATTTGAAAAATGTAGATCTTAATTTTTAAATGCATACAAAAAAAGTCATTCTAAAATGCTTTCCGAAGAAACTGTTTCGATTCCTGGTATCTCGTTAAATGAGTTATTTTGCGTCTCTACTGCTGAATTTTTGAGACCATTTGAGGATGTAATTGATCCTGATATCCATAAGGACATGTATCTTGATTTTCAAATCAATGATCGGACCCATACCAACAAAATTACTCCCATCTTAAGATTAGCAAGACCAGAAGATGCAAAAGAAATTGTAGAGATCTATAAGGAATTATACAATGGCACCTATCCTTATGAGGAGATGGAAGATGAGCAAGAAGTTAGAAAAATGATACAAGATCCAACTATTCAATGGATTATCTACCAAGATCCCTCATTTGACGTAGCAGGTTGTATTACTTTTGTCTTAGATTTTGAGAATAAGAGAGGGTATATTCGAGGGTTCATGCTAAAGAAGGAGTATCAAGGCTATATTGATATAACAAAAGCGATGATTGGCTCCATGATCGGAATGTGCCATAAATACAAAAATGAAATATACACTTGGTATGTGGAAAATCGTACAGCTCATGCTAAATCTCAATACTCCATGAGAGTGTGTGGAATTGCTCCAATTGGGTTCTATCCTAATAAAGATATTTTTTTAGGGAATATTGAATCGGATGTCATGCAAATTCTCTATGATGAGAGGGTATTGCGACAATATAGACGAAAAAAGCCTCCTCAAATTATACCTGAAGTAATAGATTGTTATCGTTACTCTGATGCTCGATATAAATTAGGGGAATATAATATTATAACACCCCATATCAGGTTAGATTTTAAGAAAGTATCTACTTTAAAAAAGAAAGTCATTAAAAAAGTAAAAAAGGATAAGTTTGGGTATGAGACTATTTATTTTTCTTTTCCAGGATCAGATTCATTTTTCAGATTTCTATATACTCCAAACGCTAAAAATTTTGAAAAAACCGAATATAAGGTGGAAAACTTAGAAGAATTATATGTGTTTATACAAGAATTTATGAAATGTAAGAAAGAACTTAATGTACGCTATTTGGAAGTATTTTTGTCCGCCTATCACCCTAGACACCAGCAAATTTTCTTTAACGCAGGATTATCTCCTAGAGGCTACATTCCAAGCTGGAAGTATAATCCAAAATTAGATCGCTTTGATGATTATATTCTTTTCAACTATTTTGAAGGTCTACTAAACAAAAATATTCAGCTAATTAAAGAAGTCTGGAATTTAATTGATGTAATAAGTATTACTCCAAATGACCAAGTTCAAGATATAAAGCATGATAATAATAGTTTTTTCTTATCACCTAAACCTAAAGGATTTAAATTGCAAATTCATAACTTTTTAATAACACCAAAAGTATTAAAATCCTGTTTGATGACAGGACTGTTAATATATTTATCATTACTTTTAAGTAGTATCTTTGTAGCATTCCTATCAGATGTCTCCCACTTTACCATCACATCACACGCTATTAGTGCTTTAGGTTCCAAGCAGTTTACCCCGTTGCCCTTTCTTTTTAATTTTGCCTGTATTATAGGTGGAGCTACCATGATTCTTCTTAATTTTTTGCTTTTTAGGCAGGTATTTCTAGAAAAGTCCAATCAGTTCAGGCGAATTTATATAAATTATGAGATTTCCAAATTAGGATTAATTTTTGGTATAGCTGGAAATGTGGGATATATCTTTGTAGGAATCTTTAGCCTAGATAGAGCAGGATCAGAAATTATTATTCATGGCTCATTTGCAGGACTAGCTTTTAGCGGATTTGTACTTTCGATATTTTCTTTTAGTGTCTGTATTCTATTTAATCAGACAAATATTCCAAAATTTTACGGAATACTTGGTATCTCTCCTCTAGGTATGTCTATTCTATATTGTATATTTCTATGTCCCTTAATAGAGTGGATCTTATTATTTACCATTCTTATCTCTTTGATCCCTCTCTTTTTTTGGATCAAACCACAACATTTAATAATAAAAGATGCTCTTTGTATTATGAAATTCACAAAAAAATATAAAAAAAATTGGTGTTAAAAATTTATGAAAAAATTAAAAATATTAGGCGTAATTTTCGTTTCTATTTTTCTAATTGGATTCTTTGCACCAATGGCACAAGCAGGATTTTGGCCTGGTGATGATACCTATTCATCCACAAAAAGTGCTACAGTAACTGTGTATACTGGCTCTTTTGAGGGAACAAAAACTGGTACTTATAATGGATATTCTGACGATTACTATGTAGATGTAACCGTGGAGGGAGAGTGGACTGGAAGCGCAACAAGATCAGCAATTTCATATACTAGCCAAAGTGATGCGGATAATAAAGCATATACCGCAGCATATGAGGCTGCATTGGCAATTGCTCAGGCAAGTGCTGATGCTGATGCGTCAGCTCAAGCCCAAACGATAGCAAACGATTTGGCTCATGAAGACTGGGTCTGGGCAGCTGGCTCATCTGAGACCGAAGATTTTTCAGGCGAGGGTCATCACGCATCGGGAACATCTATAGCGTTTGTTGATGATTCTGATGGCTATTATTATCCAAATGATTTTGCAACAGCCTGGATTCAGGATGGTCCTTATGGGAGCCATTCGAAAGTATTACAATTATATGATGATACTGACGATGGAAAAGCTTGGCTTGAACATTATTTTGATCATATCTTAGTAGATGGAACAATCGAATTTTCCGTTCGATTAGAACAAAGTCCTTCTAATAACCAGCATTACATGTATTTTAGAGCCGCTGATGGTACTGTAGCATTTCGCTTCAGATTTAACCTTAAGACTTTAACAATAGAATATACTACTGATTGTGGAGTGTCTTATGACGTTTTAGCAGCTGTATCCGATGGTGTGTGGTATAAAATTAAAATTGAGATTGGTATTTATTATGATGTTCGCAGATATTCTATAAGTGTAGCTGATGAAACTACTGGAGATTATGCGTGCAAATCTTTGAAAGGTGTTCAATATGATAATCAAGTAAAAATCGAAAAAGTCTATATCGGGACACATGTAGCTTACAAGGATGGATGTACGATGTTTGATAATTTTACATTTACAAATGACCCCCATGCAAATTTAGATAACGATAGATCTCTTATCTTTCTCCATGGATATGGACACAAACGAAGTGCTTATGATTACTTTAAATATCCGTTAAATTTAGATGGTAATGGATACCGTCCATTATATGACTATTATGGTGAAGATGATATATTTTATCCCGATTACTATGAACATTTTGATGAAGAACCCGAATTTAATTTAGTTACCGTAAGCACACCGATCGAAATAATTGCATTTAGACTTTACCTATATATCAAAAATCATTGTTCTCTCCCTGAAGATGATCCCGAACATATGAAATCAAATATTGACATTGCCGCCCATTCAATGGGAGGATTAGTTACAAGAGCTATGATTAAATTATTTTATCCTTTGCTTCGTGCGGAGGGTATTACTATCCACAATGTAGCTTTAATGGGTACTCCTAACTATGGAAATACATTGGCTAGTAAAAATATTCTCATGTGGATTCCCGGATTAAAATACATTGTTGGGCTTGTTGGGGCTGTATTTGATGTTTGGGGATACCAGTTGGATCAGATGAAGATGGGCAGTCTTTTCTTAAATTTTGTGAATTCTCCTGGTGATACTCCATTTAGTATTTCAGATTTTGGTCCCTATAATACAATTCATTATAGTACATATGCCACAAAATATAATACTATATTGGGTGTGGATACGGATGGAACCGTAGATACCGCAGGTATACCTTTACATGGCAATGATGTAAATAATTACTATTATACAAAGAGTGAGGTAGGAAGTCATACGAGATACTATAAAAAGGAGATTTCTTTAAATGATATAACTCGAGAACTTACAGGAGTAGATGCTACTAATTACTTTGATGGGGATTTAATATTCGATGACGAAAGTATAACTTGGCTTGAAGATGGGGATGATTATGAAGTTATAGTAGATAATATAGATTATCGCTATAGAAATAATGTTAAAGTGAATGTTTTAGGACAGAATCCTGTTGTCATGACTCAAGTTGGAAGTCAATATATCAGTACTATTACGATAAATAAAGGGGATGTAATTACCTATTATTTTACGGGAGAAGATCAATATGGAAATGTCTTTGGGACAAAACAATTCTATTATGCTCGAAGTGAACCAGCAATGACAACTCATTATGATTTTAATGAAGACGAAGACGATATTTTTCTTCGCGATATAAGTGAAACTGAGGGTTATGATAATAATATGACTAAATCCGATTCTATAGTAACTTCTGGAGGGTTAAAACCGGAATCATACGACACTAATAACCATGACTGGGGCAACGGAGCTTATTTTGATGGTACTACTAACTCATATATAGAAAAGGAAGGTTTTACAATGTCCACTGATGATCCGGAATTTTATCAAGATATATGTATCCAATTTTGGGTACATTCAACTTCTAGCCCTAGTGCTAGAACCTATCTTACCTATTTAGATGATGCTGGTAATGAGGTAATTAGAATTTGTCAAGCGAGTTACGCGGATGGGGGGAATCTAGAGGTTTATATTAATGGATATAGAGCACACAACTTAAATTTTAATCTTGCTGGAGAGGGCTGGATGATGGTAACATTATCATATTCAGAAAGTCATGATGAGAGTTGGCTTTATGTGAATAATGGCGATATAAACCACTGTGGTTGTGGTGGACATTGTTTTGGACGAATCGCTCCCACAGGAACTTTGGTTCTCGGGCAGTATAAAGATGAGAATGGTTACTCTGATTCCTATTGTGGATATATGGATGATCTAATCATTTCTAATGCCTTTATGGATCTAGTTGATGTTGGTATTTCTTATTATAATTATTTGAATCCTGAAACGCCTCAAACAGAATATGAAGATTAATAAAGAATTAAAAAAAAAAAAATAGAAATTAAGTTCTTCTTTTTTTCTTTTGAAACATCTTTTTATTGATTTCGATTTGGTCTCGACTTAGATCGTGCTCTAGTTGCTTATGAATATGATTTAATAATTTCTCTTGAGTAACACCGATTTTCTCCTTTAAATTTTAATAGCTAAATAAATGGTAAATCTCCTTATAGTAGTCATGATAACGCATTTTTCACATATTGTTGCAATAATTAATAAAAAAAAATATGTTCTAAACTCTAAGAAGATAGAGCAAATTTCAGAAATCACTTTTTTTTGGTACTTCTAAATTAATTGATAATTCAATCTTTATAATTTCAATCCACTTTATTCTGATAATACTTAAATTTTTAATAGTGGAGCTCTTATATTTAAACATGTTAAAAATAGCTAATCTTAAAAATGCAATTTTATTCTCGTTATTACTAACGATTTCCATATACCTTGGAACCTTTATCCCCGTGGTAATTCTTTTTTTCCTGCTTCGATTTTCCATAGTTAATCCCGACAATAATTATTTGGTTTCGAAAAGCCTCAGCGCAATGAATGATTTTGCTATCCCCTCTTTCGAATTCTAATAACCATTATTTTTTTTCTAAAAGGAGACGTTTTGAGAATATAGCTCTAAATTAATTGTCTTAAGCCGAGTAATTCGCTTATTTTTAGTGGTTTTAATTGTTTAATTCATTTTTTCTTTAAATCCTCAATTTCCAAATTTAAATTATTTACCTCATTCAACATCAGCGATTAGAGATCACATCATTAAAGAGGTAACACGGCAAGTTAGAGTCATTTTCAATGATCCCAATTTTGTGTTTCAACCCAGTTACTATGGTACTTGGGGCAACACTTTAGATAATTATCTTGGCGATCTATAATTAAGTTATTATGATAAGATAAGTTAGGCCAGTCTATAAATTTATAAATATATTTTTTTATTTATTATGTGATAAAGAATGCCGATAGAAGGTTGGATTCATCCTGTTCATTCAGAGTTAGAGGCTAAAGAGATAGTGAAATTCATTCAGAGTCATAAGGAATTGAAGGTCATAATGCATTTTGCTATACTTAATGGTACGTTAGAGGCAAGAGATGGAAAAATATTAGGGCAAGAAAATAAAAGAACTCTGTTAATAATGTACGATTCTTCGGGAGAGCGAGAATTTTTAGAGGATATGAAAAATGAAACAAATATCAATATTAACTCTTTAGTGACTTTAAATGATTTAAAAGACGACGATAAAGAATACATAGGAGATGACGTAGATATTGAGGATGAGGATGGTGTTGCTTGGGAGATTAAGGATACCGATTATATAGACTGGGGAGATTATTATGATTATGATACAGATGAGGTTATTTCTGATTTTTTTCAAGGTAAAGAAATTATTACTATATCGTTTGATAATAGTAAATAATATTAGTGATATTTATTTTTTAAAAAATTTAAAATTTTTAGCCCAAGTTGGATTTGTAGTTGCCAGTATTTTTTTTAAATAATAAGACATAAATTTTTATAATTATTTTAAAAAATGGAACTGTAAAATCAAAAATTACATAATACATACATAATTAGAAAAATTGAATACAGGAAAACCAACATATACGTTTGATAAAGGAAAAATTATTAATTATGTAAAGAAATTTAGTTTTCCTCGTTTAGCTGGAACCGAAGGAGAAAAAAAAGCTGTTGATCTAACAATTAAAACCTTTAATAATATTGGCTTTAAAGCTTCTCAAATTCAAACCCAAAATTTTAATTTTTCTGATTTTTACTCTACAACACTCGTTAAGTTGATAATGGTTATCAACTTAACTTTTTCACTATTCCTGTTAATGTTTATCTATATCAATATTTATATTACAATTTTAGTAGTAAGTGGTTTTTCATTAATTATTTTCTTAATTATAAAGGGATTAAAACATCCTGAATATCCTGGATTCTGGGGTGAATATTATGGAAAGACCCTTAATGCAACTAATGTTTTTATTAAATTATCAGCTAAAAACCTTCAAAGTGAAAGCGCTGGTAATATTATAATTTCTGCTCATTTAGACTCCAAATCTCAAACTTTTCGAACGTATTGGAGAATATTACTTTATCGAGTTTGGTTATATAGTGGAATTTTCCTAGGAGGATTTTTAATTGCTTTATTCATTCGCACTTTTACTATTCTAAAACCCGATCTATTAATTATTGGAATTGGTATTTGGACATTTACAACTCTAATTTCAATTTCAAATATCTTCTTAATGTTCCTAAATACCCATAATGAATCACCAGGTGCTCTCGACAATGCTTCTGGAATGGCTATAGTATTTGAACTAAGCACTTACTTTAAAAACAACCCTCTTGAAAATTTTAATTTATGGTTTTGCCAATTTTCGGCTGAAGAATTAGGAACAATGGGTTCAAGAGTTTTTGTAAATAAATATGAAAATCAATTTGTAAAAGGAAGTATTTTTCAATTTAATTTTGATATGATTTCCTGTGCTAATCATGAAAAAAATCAAATTCAGTATCTGAAGACCTTTGGGGTTCTACCTCGTAAAAAAATTGCGCCATTATTAAGTAAATATTTAGATAAAGCTTCAAATAAAAAAAATTTAAAAGTTTTAGGATTTCATTTATCTACTGGTGCTCATTCAGATTCAGTCGCTTTTCATTTAAGAGGATATGATTCTGTAGACATTACTACCAGAATAGCTAGTAGATATGCCCATAATAAAGAGGATACTCCTGATAAAGTAGATCCTCAAAAATTATTAGAAACATGTGTAATAATTCAAGAAGCAATTCTAATGCTAGATAATGATTTTCAAGTATTATGTAAAAATCAAGAATTAGTTTGTGAGGCTAAATAAGTTATATAATTATAGAAAAAATATTATTAGATCATTGAAATCTCCTTGAAGTCCCTACATTAAACTTTCAATCTCTTGTTGAATCTGTTCTATTCTTTTCTTTGATTTTAATAAAATTCTACTTTTCCCATATTTTTGGAACCATCTATCAAATCTCTCTTTAATCGTTACCTCCCTAGTTCCAGCCATTTGTTTATCTGCTAAACAAATGATTTTTTCTTCAAGTGTTTTTGGTAAATAATCTTTTTCAGGTAATCCAAATCGTTTAGCATCTTCTTTATCTAATCCTCCTAAAATGTGTGTCTCACAAATCCTAGCGAGGCTAATTGAAAAACCTCTTTCTCTTAAAATTTTGCCCCCTATTAATGCATGTCTAAATCCATGCGTTTTTGTTCTTCCAACATCATGTAAAAGCGCACCAATTTCAATCAGATTTTTATCGACATTGGTTTTGGTTATTTTATCTGCAATTTCTAAAGCTTTGTCAGCAACCTTTTCAGAATGGCGTCTAACTGAAAGTAGAATTTTCAGTCTTCTAAGTAAATCTAATGCAAATTCCCGATCTGGTATAATTTCTTCTTTCTTTCCCATTACTAATTATAAATTCAAAATTAACTTTAAGTTTTAGTTATTAACAAATATGAACAAATCAGTATATATCTACTGTTATCATAAAATACTAATTCTACTCAATCCAATAATTTAATTTTAATTTTAAGCGAGTTAGAACTTCAATAATTAAGAAAAATCGATAAAGTGAAATTGTTAGGGAATTAATAAAATTCTTCATATGGACCACTTACTAATCCACCAAATAAACCTCCTATAAGTGCTCCTAAAATTGCGCTAAAAGTTCCTCCTAAAGTTTCAATTAATTGATTTCCTTGGAATAAAGCCATTAAATCTTCTCCAGAAATTATACTTAATAAAATCCAGATTAACAAGGCTATAACAACAACTAATAAACCCGTTATAATACCTCTCCTCAAACCTTTGGATATAGTTCCACTTATAAAACTTATAAAAATCCATGCTAAAAGTTCCGGAGCAAAGAATCCTAGAACTGTAGGTGTACCTGTGAAAAATGAAATCATATCGAAATTAAAATTAGCACCAACTAATAAAGCAGCCGCTTTTATCGTATTAGATTCAGCGTATAGTTTTATTTGATTTATAATATCCGTCATATTAAAGAAAAAGACGGTAAAAAAACTAAGGATGATACCAACAATGATTCCAATAACTAACCGGTAGGAAGCCATTATTCAAACCATATTAGAATTCTAATTTTATACTTTAATATGAAATAAATAGGTTATATAAATAATTTAAATTTTAAACTATATTAATACTTTAGTTCTTAATGGCTTAGAAGATTTCTTTCAATAAAATATTAAAATTATTATGTATTAAATTTAATATTCATTAAAATTCTTAATTTAAAAAAAATTCTAATTAAACTCACTTAAGAAAATCATAAAAAAGGCTAATAATTTGGCTAGAAAGAAAAAGAAAACTGAAGAACTAGATAAAGAAAAAACTGACGATGCTATAGAAGATTTTAACGAAGATTTCGAGATTGATTTCGAAGATGATTTAGATTTGGAAGAAGAACTTGATTTATTGGATACTGAGGATATTAAAGCAGGAATTGAAGTCAAGGAAGAAATAATTGATAAAGATGAGGAAAGAAAACAACTTTACTTAAGTTGTGGTATTCATATTGGCACGAAATTGTTAACTGGAGATGCTAGAAGATTTATTTATAGACAAACCAATTATGGATTGTATGTTATTGATTTAACTAAAACTGACGAGCGTCTTAAAATTGCATCAAAATTTCTAAGTAAGTTTGTAGAAGAGGGAAGCGATAGAGTCATTGTTACTTCAGTTAGGAGATACGGGAAAGAACCTGTTAAAAAATTCTGTGAAGTATTAGGATGCCGAGCTATAACTGGGAGGTTTATACCAGGATCACTTACAAATCCAATTATTGATACATATATCAAAGATGCTAGTGTTGTAGTAATTGTTGATCCACATGCGGATAAAGTAATTCTACACGAAGCTAAATTAGCTCGAATTCCTGTGGTATCTCTATTTGATACTGATGATACTCTTGATGGCATAGATCTTGCGATTCCAGCAAATAATCGGGGAAAGAAGGCTTTAGGATTAGCATTTTACCTATTAGCAAGACAAATTATGCTAGAATTAGGTAAAATCTCAAGTGAAGATGAATTTCCGCATACATTGGAAGAATTTACTTCAAAAATCGTACCAGTATATCGTCAAGAACAAACAAGGTAATTTATAAATAACTTATTAATTATTAATTCTACACTAAATTAGATTTATATTTCTTATTAGAAATTTTCATGATCTTTTGAATTATTTATAATAAATTTTTAATCTTAAATCAATTTCCTCTACATAAAGATTAAAAACTAATTTTATAGGAATTATTCATGAAAAAAATTATTTCGTTCAGCGGAAAGGGTGGGGTTGGGAAATCTACTCTCCTCGTCCTAATGCTCAAATATCTCCTTGAAACATTTAAGGATCTCAATATCCTCGTAATTGATGCCGATCCCGACGCAAATATTGGAGATATTATCGGCAAAGAAATTCATTTTAAAGAAACCATTGGCGGAAAAATGACAGTCCTAAAAGACAAGATCCAAAAACAACAAATTCCCCTTGATGTGTCGAAAGATCAAATTATTGAATCAGAGGTTTTTGATGCGTTAATCGAAATGGATGATTTTGATATCTTAGAAATGGGGCGTAGCGAAGGTGAAGGGTGCTATTGCAGTGTGAATAACACCTTAAAGCGTGTGATTGACATCCTCTCAAAAAATTATGATATCACATTAATAGATGCCCCAGCAGGATTAGAATATTTTGCCCGAAAAACGGGTCGAAATGTCACAGATTTAGTAATAGTAAGTGATCCTAGCAAAATGGCCATCCATACGATGAAACGTATATTAGAAGTATCTAAAGAAGTCAATTTAAAATTTGAAAACATCTGGATACTCGGAAATCGGTTTCCTGAAAATATTAGAGATATTTTAGAAAAAGAAGTGGCTAACATTAAGGAAGAATATGTAAAGCTCCTAGGCTTCATTTCAAATAGTGATGAAATCAGTAGAATGAATTTAGTTGGTGAAAATCTCTTACACCTGCCTAATGATAGCAAAGCATATAGAACAGCAAAAGACTTATTTGCTTCTATTATTTAGGATTTTTAAAAAATTAAAGGAAATGCAATAAATTTAAATTTTCTCGTTTAAATTTCTTCTAGTCGTATTTCTGCTTATTTTTTACATCCTTTCCTGTTAATCTTCGATATTCTTCTATGATAAATAGAAATATATTTTAAAGTAGTGAATGTGATAATAGATGATATATGAAAACAGCAATTTGTTTAATTATTCTAATGTAACATAATTTAGGGTAATAAACTTTTCTTCTAATTTCAATACTCTTTTACAGATTTCACTGATTAGCTTATCTCTTGATTTTGAATCCATTTCTGAAAATTCTACACCATATTCTATTTTATATTTTAATATATCCTGTTCATCTTTAATTATCATTTTTAATAACCATTTTGATTATTTAGTTATTTTTTAAATTTAACGCTATAAACTTATATTAAATTTGATTTATCCAAATTATTTCAGCTATATTTAAAAGAAAAATTTCTATGAGATTTTTATTGGATTTATACTATATTATCAATATGGACTTGAATGTAAATATTGAAAAATTAAATCAAAAATATAAATCATATAATCTACGATTCAGATCTCATGAAGATATTATAATTATTGATGAAGACTTTGTTATTTCTAATAATCCAAAATTAAAACAGGAACTAAAAGACCTGTATTCAATTATTTTTAATTGGGATCAAAAATTTTGGTACATTGGAGAGATTGGAATCAAAAATCTTAAATCAATCAAATTAAAGGTAGAACCTTCCCAAAATTTAGATGAATTGAAGAAAAAATTAATGGCAAACATTGAAATAGTGAAAGATACTGAATTAAAAAACCTAATTTATAATTTCCTAAAGAAATATCCAGAATTCTTTGATGCTCCCTGTGCCATAGTATACCATCATAACTATATTGGAGGATTATTGGAACATACCGTACAAACTTGCAGAATAGCTTTATCAATTGCAGATATATTAAAAGAAGACTTAGACATAGATACTGATGTACTAGTTGCCGGAGCAATTCTTCATGATATTGGCAAAATAAACTGCTATAAACATAAGGATGGAAAAATTGAGGCAACTACAATATTGAATGAACAAGATCACATTATTAACGGTATAAAAATACTTTCTCAAAACTTTTCTCATGATAAATTAGATGAAATTATCCATATAATTGCTTCACATCATAATCTAAAGGAATGGGGGTCTCCGATCCAACCAAATAGCAACGAAGCGTGGATTATCCATTTCTCTGAAAATCTATCATCAAAAATATTAGGTTAGGAGTCAGACTACCTAATGAAAGTGAAGTGTATGAAACTGGAAAAGAATTATTTGCAAAAATAGTCTAATAAGTTAGAGCCTTCTATTTTAAACGTTCTCCAATCGTATTTAGGTACGTTTTTTATCTCTTTTCCCGTTAATCTCATATATTCTGCTTGAATATATTCCTGAAACTCATCATAGTCTAATGTATATGGCACTATAATTATTATTAATCCATGCTCTTTACACAATAACGCTTTGAACATATCCCGCTCTACTTGCTTCTTAAAATCTTGATAATCCTTATGAAATTTGGGATACATCTTATAATGTTGCGGTCCGTTAAACTCAAACGCCAACTTTAACTTTTTATTATATCCGTCAAGGTGCATCTGACCTCCGCTCAAGGGATTCACCAACCATTCTGGTCGCTGTTTAGGAAATTTGGTTTTGAAAATACATTCGAAAAACCCGCGACATATCACTTCGCTTTCCCCTTCGGTACAGCTCGGACACCATTGCGGTCGGCTTACGTGAGTTATATCCATCTCAAAAATTTCCTTGCATTTCCCACATTTCCACATGAATTTATGGTGGCTGGGTTTTCTGACTTTGTTATATTCCTCTTTATTTGCTAAAAATGTACCTGCATAGCCCGTTTTTATAATCCCTACATTTTTAGCTAGTTCCAATATTTCTTGATATGGCTTCTTAAATATATGGGAAAGAAGGGTATATTGGCATGTTCTACACCATGATCCTCGCTTAATATTATTGGCAGTCGCTTCCCATATATGACCGCACTTTCCACATTTCCACCGATATGTATTTCTATCTGGGTATGATTGCTTTTTATAATCCTCTTTGCTCGTCAAAAACTTACCCATGACTCCAGTTTTTTCAATACCCCGCTTTCGTGCAAGTTCCACCATCTGCTCATATGTCCATGTTTCCCGCCCTGAACATTTTTTACACCAACTTCCTTGATATTTAATGCTATTTGGAGACGTCTTCCACTTTCTTCCGCACTTCCCGCATTGCCATCTATGAGATACATTCATTCCCTTATACTCTTCTGATAAGAATCTCCCTGCTATTCCCGTTTTCTTTAGCCCAATTTCTTTTGCTAATTCTTGCATAGATCTTACGCAATAAGTATGAACAGGTTTTTTTTTCTTTATAGTTAGTGTTATATTTACCATCTTAGCCAATTCACATAATATTTGGTAGCTTTTAATCCTCAATGCTGACCCGCGATTCATCACACTCTTAATGCTTGACCCGATTTTCCCGCTAATTTTTTTTTGTGTCATCCCTTCATTAATCTTTAATTTGTTTACAAGTAGTTGGACTTCTTTGGTGTCCAAATAAACATAAAGTTTTTTAAAATAAGAATTGGGGTGAGATTGTGTCATAATTAATACAAAAGATACTCCAAGTTAAATTTCTAAAGAGTCCTATGATTTTTTGTATAACAGAAAAATACTATAACAGTTTATGGTACCTTATGGAGCAAAATTTAATCACTGTGGTTGTTAAAAAACCAACAAAAAAAGGAGACTCGTATTATTTTAATATCCCAATCGATTTTATCCGTACAGGTAAGATCAACCCTGAAAAAAAATATGAAGTTCGGGTTTTTAATATTTCTAGTGAAAATCAAAGATAAGTTTAAATGATTCAAAAACAATAAGGTAGAAAATTTTCACTACATAATGACAAATAAATTGAAAATGTTAACAGAAAAAAAAAAATAAAAAAAATAAAATCTTCAAAATTAAATTCTTAAATACGGATGAGCTTGCAAAAATGAATAATAATATATTAGAGGATCTAAAAAAAGAACTAAAGTCAATTTGCTAGATTTACCGCAAGATAATCCTTCTTATCAAGAAGCTAAAGAAATCTTCACAAAAATAATTTGATATTAAAGATAATCATTAATCTTTCTATTTCGAAAACGTTTTTCTACTCCACTTCTCATCCCAGGTAATTTAAAACACTTATTAGGAATCATCTTTTTAAAGTAGTTTTTGTTTTCTCTTTCAGAAATAAATTGTGAACTGTATAGCGTCTCGAAGATTTCCTCACCAGAAAATTGGATATCGTCGAAATATGGGATAATTGGACGATTTCTACTAACCTTTTTTACTACACTTCTTAGAGGAGAGTTAAACTCCTGAATTAACCCTTTTTCATCTATTATGGTAGTTTTATGTGTGTGTTTATTGTATAAACAAATTATACATTGTGGAAATCTTTTAGAAAAATAGTGTAAAACAAGATCTATTACTCGATGTTTAAGTAATACTACTCCAAACATCACACCACGATTATTTATTTCTGTCCGTGTAAATTGTCTCGCACGATATGCTTCAGTAGAAACCTCTCGCATCATATGGTTGACATTCTTGGCGAATGGAGTACTTGAATTGCGTAAAACCACTTCTGGAAGTCTCTTAATCTGTTGGATTAGAACAGGAGAAAATCTACAATGACGAGGAAGATTACGAATCAGTTCTTCATGCGAATGTCCTTTAGCACAACCAAGGACTTTCAATGGATCCTCATCTTTACTTTTTTTGTTCATTATATCCCTCTTTGTAAAATTTTATTCTCTTCAAGATCAATAAAATTATGAAGAACAGTTTGATTTTGTCCATTTATTAGGAGGTAAGGATCAGCCCGTTTTAATATTACACCAACAGATTTTAGATCTTGTCGACGTTTAAATACAAATTTTTGCGTTCGTAAGTTTATTATCCGTTTAGCAGAAATAGGCCCTATTCCAGGAACTCTTATTAATTCTTGGTAAGATGCTTGATTTGGATCCACAGGTCCACGATCTTTAAAATACTGTCTTGCTAAATGAATTTTAGGATCTCCTTCAGGTAAATTGCCTTCTTCGGTCAATATATCTTTTAAATCTTTTAATTTATAATGATATATCCGTAATAGCCAATCACTTTGATATAATCGATGCTCTCTTGCAAGTGAGGTTGCTTGCTTACCTGCTAAAGGCGTGCCTTCGATTGGAATGAACGAAGAAAAATAAGCACGCCTTAGATCAATTTCTCGATATCCCCAATCAATTCTGTTAAGTAAGTCAAAATCACTTTCATTTTCTGCTGCTCCCACCACAAACTGGGTCGTTTGTCCACTATTGAGAATTGGAGCACCGTCCCATCGAAATTTTTTGTACCCATCCTCTCGCCTGTCCTTAATAATCCTTTCTTGGTATTCTAATTGATTGTCTTGCTTCAAATCTCTCATTAGTTTAAGGGTTTCATTATTGTGTTTGATGCGAATTTGTTTTAACCAACGCTGTCGGGTTATAATATCGTTGTGAAAATCTTTTTGCTCCGCAATTTCTGCGAGATGATCTTTTGTGGAAGCTTCCATGTTGATTGAAATACGATCAGATAAAGATATTGCTTCTTTGAGGAGATATTGACTTACACCAGGTAAACACTTAAAATGTACATATCCTCGAAAGTTATACTTAAACCGAAGGAGTCGAACCGCTTCCAACATTTCTTCAGTTGTTTCATCGGCGCTGCCACAAACTCCAGATGATATAAATATACCTTCCGCTACATTCATCGAATAAAGTTTCATAAATGTGCGAGCATATTCCTGTGGTGTAAAACTCATCTTTTTCTTACAACTATGAGAAAAACAGTACTTACAATTGTAGATGCATTTGTTAGTATATAAGGTTTTGAAAAGACTCATGCATCGACCATCAGGTGTATAGCTATGGCAAATTCCAGCACTTGCTGTAGCTCCAATCCATTTTTTTGAATCTCCAAAAAGTTTTGGATATTTATTGGTACGACTGGAAGCAGTACTGGCACAAATATCATATTTAGAATTTTCTCCCAAGACTCGAATCTTTTCTAAAGTAGACGGCACTTTATCCATCAGCTAAGTAGAATAACATACCTAAACATGGTATATAAATTTAAATCTAGATATTTAATTTATAAAAAGAGAGGGATTATTGAATTTTCAAAATAATTTTAATCATTAAAAAAATAATTTTAAAGTAAACAGTCTCAATGATAAACAAACTTAAATCTATTCTTTATTTATCAAATTATATTTAATAATGACTTATTAATTAATTAGAATTAAAGATGCCTGAATATACTGGTGGAGAAATAATCTCCAAATATTTAATAAAAGAAGGAGTAAAATATGTTATTGGAATCCCTGGGCATGGGAACCTTCCTCTCGTTGATGCATTCTTCAAGGATCGGGATAAACTTACCTTAATTCAACCGAAGCAAGAAATGAGCGCAGTTCATATAGCAGTTGGTTATTATAGAATTACAGGTAAACCTTTAGCAGTTTTTACCTCTATTGGTCCAGGAGCTATTAATACTGCAATCGGAGTTGCAGATGCATTCGTGGATAGTATGCCAGTTTTAGTCATCACGGGTGATACACATGTTCATATGAGAGGTAAAGGTGTATTACAGGAGATTGAACGAAAAGGCGACTCAAATATGCCTAGAATTCTTGAGCCAATCGTTAAGCGCAATTTTCAAGTCGATACAGTAGGTCAGTTACCCTCAATAATGCAACGCGCATTCAATCAGATATTGACAGGTCGGAAGGGACCAGTTGCAATAGATCTCCCTATAGATGTACAGGCGGCTTCTGCTGATGTACAAATACCTAAACCATTAGAGAGGAGATCTAGTGGGAGAATTCTTGGAGATCCAGAATTAATTAAAGAAGCCTCAAATTTATTAAAAGAAGCAAAAAGACCTGTACTATTTTTAGGGGGTGGTATAGTAACTTCAAATGCTTTTGATGAAGTCAAGATTTTAGCGGAAAAGATTGGGGCTGCAGTGGTGACAACTATGATGGCTAAAGATGCTTTTCCAAATGATCATTCATTATTTTGCTGGGCATCTGGTAGCAAAGGTACAACAGTAGGATTAAAAATGACTTCTACTGCTGATGTACTTCTTGCTGTTGGTTGTCGGTTTGCAGATCAAACCGCAAGTTCTTATAAAAATGGTGTTAGTTTTTCCATCCCTCCCACAAAATTGATTCAGATTGATATTGATCCTCATGAAATTGGTAAAAATTATCCCGTTTCTGCTGGGATTATTGGAGATGCTAAAGCTTGCTTAAAGCAAATCATTGATGAGCTAGGAGATTATAAAAAAGATTATGAAAAAACCGATTACTTTAAAGAAATTCAAGAAGAGACGAAGAAATGGTTTAAATTTCTTGATAAGCATCGAGATGACACTAAAGTACCTGTAATGATTTCTACAGTTATTAGAGAAATTAGAAAATTTTTCGATAAAGATGCGGTTATAGTAACAAGTTCTGGAAATGTTCAAGCTCAAATGCTTCAGGAACTCGAATTCTATGAGCCAAGAACATGCATTACTGCTGGAGGGTTCTCAACTATGGGATATAGTATTCCTGCTACAATTGGAGCAAAATTAGGTTCAATAGACATTGGAAAACCAAATCGTCAAGTAGTAGCATTAGTTGGAGATGGAGATTTTATGATGACCATCTCGGAATTGTCTGTTGCTGTACAACTAGGATTAACTAATATCTTCTTCATTGTAATTAATAACTATGGTTGGATTGCTATAAAGGACTTGCAACAAGCCGCTTTTGGTGAGGATCGAGGGTACGGCACAGCTTTTTATGATAAAAATGGTAATCCTTACTCTCCTGACTTTACTAAGATAGCAGAAGGATTTGGGTGTTATTCTGAAAAAATTTCTAAAAAAGAAGAAATTATCCCTGCATTGAAAAGAGCAAGTAAATCTAACAAACCTATTGTTATAGAAATTATAGTTAATAGAACCTATCCTTTCACTGGATCTCCCGCTGTTGGATGGTGGGATGTTCCAACTCCCACTTACTTATTAGAGCGAAGAAAGAAGTATGAGGAAGAGATTAAAGGCGAGAAGCTTTAAAAATCAATTTGTTCTTACTTTTTTTGAGCCTCTGTTAAATATTGGTCCTTAAATTTTTCAGAAGCGGGTTCTCCACCGATTCCCCAGTGGGTTTTTGGTATTTCGTGGACAATTACTTCTACAGCATGTTGGGGGACACCTAAATCAACGAAAACTTTGGTAATATTTTCTATTAAAGTCTTTACTCTTTCTTCTCCAAATCCTTTCCAAACATTTACATGTACTATTGGCAAAATTTTACCTCCTTGAATTGATTTCTAATATAATATTATCTTTATTTTTTTAATAATTATGTTATTCTTTTTTCCTTAAATTTAAAAGTGAAATCTCCCGAAATCTTATAGTATATGAGGAAAACCTTGATAAATCCTATTTAGTTATATTTTACAAAGATATTCAAGGTGGAAAATGTTGATTATAAAAACTTTAATTATTTTTTTAATATCTAGTTTGGGTTTAATATTAGGGATTTATTGGTTTATTACTACCGGTAGTTATTTTCTGTTAATACTTGCTTCAGGCTTAGGTATTCTTTTTGGATTTCTACTGGGAAGAGAGGCAAAATTTGCCAAAGAAACGAAAAAGTTATATGCTAGTACCAATTCAAAAGTAAAAAATCGATAAAATTATGATTTTCTCATTTTTTTTTATAAATTGAGTATTCATTATCTAATTTATTTCTTAATTGTTCAGAAAAATTAAACCTATTTTTATAGAAATTAAAAATGATTTCATCTATTTCTTTTTGCTCCATAATGTAATCATAGTTTAAGTCTTGTTTTTTATTTTTAATTATCTTTTTAACTAATTTTTCCACTTTTTCTTTAATAATGTTGTCAGGAACAATAAAAGGTAAAGTGTGTATCCCAGATATTTGTATACTATTTGTGTTATTAATAATCCCTTTCATAAGATAATTATAAAAGGAGCTGTTCAACAATCCTAAGATATATTCTATCGATATAGAATTATCGATTATATAAAATCCTATAGCTTTATTAGAATCCCAATAGCATCCTTCGGGCATGTAGCGAGCTGCTAATCTTGAACTAACACCGCTTATAACTATTCCTTCTTTTTCAAAAGTCACTTTTATGGGAATATCATATTCATTTATAGAATCCTCATCCCAAATCAAAGCTTCCATTATTGGTCTAAAATATTGATCTGAACCACCGCGTTTCAAATAGGGTTTCCAATTTCCGGATCTTAATTCTTCTTTTGAAATGATTTTATATTTATTTCCTTGATTTATAATTGTTTTATTTCGTTTTCTAAAAATATCTGCTAATTCAGTATTCTCAATTGCAGCAATGTATTTTTTATTATCGTGAGTGTGCATTCCAATATGGCCATTAACAAAATTTTTTAATCTAGGTGCTTTTTCAAATAACTCAATTACTTGCTCCTCAACATCTATAAAAAATATATTAAACGGTAATGAGTGATATTTTACCTGCGTAATTTCCTTAACATTTTTAGGTTCAAAATATTCTTGTTCATTATTTACTCTTGGTATAATTCTCATTGTATTTTCCTGTCTCTTTTTTTTACATTTTTCTCCAGGATATTTTGTTAGAATGATTATTACTGGATTAGTGCTTACTTTTTGATTAGAAAATAAATATTTTGGGGCTAATAGGATCTCATTTATGATACAATTATCAAGAATAAATTTTCTTAACTTTTTATGGGTACTTAATGTTAAAAAAGAATCGCTAGTAATAAACCCTAATTTTCCTCCTTTCTTTATGCGCCATATACTATTTACTATAAACATCGAATAAGTTTCATGAGCATTAATTTTTCCATAGATCTTCCTTAATTTTAATTTATTTTTTCGAATATATTCACTTGTTTTATTCAAGTATGGAGGATTACCAACAATAATATCAAACTCATTGTAAGAATCAGGATATAATGATAAAAGAGTATCATGTGTTTTAAAAGAAACTCCTAGTTTTTCTATTTCATCTTTATATATTGGATTTATGTCATAAGTAAAAATTTGATTTTCACTTACTTCTGCCTCTACTAATTTCTCAACAAAAGCACCATTGCCAACACAAGGATCTAATATTTTTTGTCCCTCATTAATCTGGCCTAACCTTGATATAATATACTTAGCTGTTAATGGAGGAGTAATAACAGTTCCTAAATCTTTATTCTTGAATTGGATTGTTAATCCACATTTTTTAATTTTAAGTTACTTATCAATATCTTTTAAAAGAATTGTTATAAATTGACAGAGTTTTTTCAAAACTTTAGGATCTATTTTATCAATAGTATCATTGATAGAATGTACATATATTTGCCCACTTTTATCACCTACTCCAAGTCCTTGGAATTTTTTATTCAAAAGAAATAATCCGTCGCTGTATATGCCAATATAAATCTTATGTGCCCTTTCCATCCTCATTATGTCCTTATTTTCTAAAATAAAATTATAAGACTTATAATTTTTATTATTAAGGAGACCATGATCATACAGAATGAATCTTTTTGCTATTCCATCAAAATTAATTATATATGTCTTCTCTCTATCGAAGTCTTTTATAAGCTTATAGAAATTTCTAATTCCCATTGTACCAGACTCTTCTGCTCCCGTAAAAACAAACCATAAATTAAAATTATCTAATCTGAATTCTGGATTTGAATAATATCTTAATAATTCTAATACACAAGAAACTCCCGATGCGTTATCTATAGCTCCCTTAGATTTATTATTTGTTGAGTTAATTGTAATAATAATTGTTGAGATAAAATTTATCCCTAACATTATTGCTCCTATAATAAAAAGCCATAAGAATGACCCCATAAAGAGGAAATAATTAACTGTATTAATTAAAATCCCAAAAATAAAGGAAAAGAACCAAATAAAGTATGATTGCATTCTAAATTTTATAGGTAATATTTGTCCTTTTGAATCTAAGTGAGAAAAAAGTAGAATATTCTTATCAGAATTAATAGTTTTCTTCTTATATATAGATTTCGAGGGTAATTTTATATATAAATTTTGAGAATTAAGTGTCTTTCCAAATTGAATTTTTTCTGGGTTTCTTGTAATAAAAATTAATACCAGAAACATCATTAAGGTTAAAATTAGACTTAACAATGTAAAAACCCAATAGATATTATTGAAAAATAAGGTAAAATGAAGCCAAAATAGTAAAATTAAACCAAATTTAGGATAAATTCTTGAGTAAAACGTACTGAAGGAAAATTTTTGAACTGAAGGTGTAAGATTTAAACCTTCAATCTTTTGTTTGGCTAAGTTAAAACTTTTTTTCTCGAATTCAGTACCAGATAATCTTGGAAAAGAAAAAACTGATAAATTCTCTCTTATCCGATTTTCTTCAATCATTCTGAAAAAATATATTTGTTTTTAATTGAAATATGCTCCAACTTTAGCAGAACTTACAATTTTTCTATATGCATTTAAATAACCAGTAGTAATTCTTGGCTCTGGTTTAATCCAATTTCTTAATCTCTGATCTATTTCTTTTTCTGTAATTAATAAATTCAATTTTCGATCATTAATATCGATTTCGATAATATCTCCATCTTGTACAATTGCTATAGGACTCCCTCAATTGCTTCAGGACAAACATGACCAATACAAGGTCCTCTTGTTGCTCCCGAATAGCGTCCATCTGTTATCATTGCTACAGACTCACCTAATCCCATACCTATAAGAATTGCTGCAGGTATAGATAATTCCCTCATTCCTGGAGATCCTTTAGGACCTTCTTATCTAATAACCAGTACGTCCCCCTCTTGTACTTTATCTGACAAAAGCGCATCTTTTACATCTTCTTCACATTCAAATACTTTAGCTGGACCTTTATGGTATCTCATTTTTAGGCTTATAGCACTCTGTTTCACAACTGCTCCTTCTGGGGCTAAATTTCCTTTTAATACAGCAATCCCACCTTCTTTTTCTATTGGATCATCTAAATTTCGAATTATTTGATAATCATGTATCTCAAGATTCTCGAGTGCTTTATTCAAGGTTAAATTTAATATAGTTTTAGTTGATAAATCTAGTAGATTGGATAATTTTTTCATTAAGACTTGAACACCACCGGCTTCATGAAATTCAGTAAGATTATATTCAGATGCAGGTTTGAATTTTGCTAATAGCGGTATAGATTTACTCAATTTATCAAAATCAAAATGATTTAAATTTCCTCCAAGTTCATGAGATAAGGCACACATATGAAGAATCATATTAGTTGAACCACCAAAGGATAACGCAACTTTAATTCCATTTTCAATGGAGGAGTGAGTAATAATGTCCAAAGCTTTTATGTTATCTTCAACTAACTTTATTATTTTTTTTCCTGTATCTCTACTTAAATCTTCCTTTTCTTTACTGATAGCGCCCATTGTGGCACAACCTGGTAAAGATAATCCAATAGCTTCTACTATACATGCCATTGTATTTGCCGTTCCCATCATGTTACAAGCCCCAGGGGAACAGCATGTTTGTGATTCAATTAGAAAAAATTCCTCTTTAGTTAATTTACCTACTTTGTATTCACCAATCGCTTCCTTAATATCTGATGTTACATAGGTTTTTCCTTTAAGAGGACCATTCTCAAATATTTTTGCCTCCATAATCCCTCCAGTTAAAAAAATTGTAGGGATATTGCATCTAGCAGCAGCTAATAACATTCCTGGAATGATTTTATCGCAAGAGCATAACATCACCATCCCATCAAAGCCATATGCCTTTATTGTACATTCTATGGATGCAGTTATTACTTCTCGTGACGGCAAAATATATTTTGAATAATTTCCAGAATTTGCAATTCCATCACAAGAAGCGATTGTATTAAATTCCATTGGAGTGCCACCCGCTTCTTTAACACCCTCTTTAACAAATCGGCTTAGTTTTCTTAAATGAATATGTCCGGGATTAATTTCATTCCATAAATTACTATAGCTATTCTAGGTTTTGCTAAATCTTCATAAGAATAACCACAACCAAGGTATAATGCTCGTTCATAAGCCTTATTTGGATCTAAATTTTTTTTTTCTGATCTCATTTTTAATTATTTAATACTCTTAAATTTTAATTTTCTGAATAAAAAATTAGAGATTTACTTCTCTTCACTGGCTATTGGATTTTTATCCATACAAGGAACTCCAAACTGACAAAAAGCACAACCTACAGGAAAGACTGGTGGTCTCAGTTTACCATTGACGCGACTGATGTGTGGCTTTAATATTTGCCCAATACGGGAAATCATTTTTCTTTCTACTTTCTGCCCGTAATTATAACATTCTATCTTATCATGCCCTTTTTCTGTTATAGCTTTAGCGGGACATTTTTTCACACACTCTTTACAATTACCATTTCTATAATATAAGCAGTTTGCATATGGGTCATCACTTTTTCTATTAGTAATTTCAAGGGGAGCATTAGTGACAACAGAAGCTAATCTAATATTGCATCCTACTTCTGTAATTAAACCTTCATGTAAACTAAAAGTTCCGAGTCCAGCTGCGAATGCAATGTGTCGTTCGGACTAATTAGAATAAAAATTCCCGTTCGCAATAACAGTGAAAGCTTCACTCAACATTCCTGCTACAGCATTAAATCCCTTCTTTTTAAAGAATTCAACTATTTGTCTACAAGTTTCTTTTTTAAATGGATTTGCATAATTACGTCCAACAGAATAAATTTCTGCAGGTAATTTTACATTTGAAAGAACTATTGGGTTTTGACTTTCATCCCTAATCTTTTTTACAAAGGGAAAAACTATCGAAATTACGCGAAGCTGCGATGGTGGTATATCGTTCTGTCCGCAAGCTAACCACAACTCATTTGGAGTTAGATGTTCTGGACCAACAACTTCTTTGAATATCTGGAAAATTGGGTCATCACCACTAGTAACACCAATTAAGGGGGAAGAAAAAATCCTCCCTCCATTGTAATTGTTATGTAAACGATTGAGCTCACTATTCTCGAAAAATTCTTCTAAAAAATTTAGTAACGTTATGTTCATGATAAAAATCTTACTTTTCAATCTTAACTTACTAAGATAATATTTTTACAAATAGAGATTATATAAATTTAATTAATGATTTTACTAATTGTTATGTTCAAAGTGGGATTTATTGGCACTGGAGTTATTTTTGACTTGAATGTTTTAGGGTTTTTAAATAATCCAGATGTGGAAATTACCTGTTTATGTAATAGAACCAGTGCGAAAGCGAAAGAAAAAGTAAAAAATTTCAACTTAGATAAGAATATACCTATTTATTCAGACTATAGGGAAATGTTGGATAAAGAAGATATAGATATTGTTGAGATTCTTTTACCTCATCATCTACACGCTGAAGCAACGATTTATGCTGCTGAAAAAAATATTAAAGGTATTTCAGTTCAAAAGCCAATTGCCCTTACTTTGGAACAAGCAGATGAAATGATTAATGCATGTGAGAAATCTGGGTCAATTCTATCAATTTATGAAAATTTTCTGTTTGCTCCTCATATTAAGAGGGCTAAAGAATTACTCGAACAGGATTATATAGGTGATCCCTCGTCAATACGTATTAAAACCGCAATGGGTGGGAAAGGAGGTTGGAATATTCCAACAAGTGCGGAAGAGTGGAGAAAACGACCAGAAAAGGTTGGGGGTGCAAAAAGCGGTTCACCAGTTTTATTTGATAATGGATGGCACGATTTTGTATTAGCTCATTGGTTTTTTAATGAAGAAATTGAAAAAGTTTTTGCATGGACAGATAATTATCAAGGACTTGATGCTCCTGCTTATGTTATGTTTAAATACAAACAAAGTTTTGAGCATGTAGTACCACAATATGGAAATATGGAATTTTCTCTAATGCCAGAAATGAAAATCCCTTCAAATTATTATCCTACAGATGAGTTTATCGAAATTATTGCAAGTCGTGGAGTAATGAAAATTAATCAAGGGACTTCGATAGGAAATAAAATGTCTGATTCGGACATATTTGCTCCAATTGTAATAATCAGAGATGGTAAAGTAGAAACTTATACAGATTTTGAAAGAGATTGGAAATATAGTTTTATTAATGCTACAAACCATTTTATTGACGTTATAAAGAACAAAAAAAATCCAATACTTTCAGGGGAGCAGGCAAGATATATTTTAAAATTTAATCTTGCGGCAATTGAATCAGCAGAATCGGGTAAGGAAATTTATCTCGATAAATTTGAATAGGATGTAATGGTTTTCTAAACTTCATATTCATATTTAAATTCTTTATGGATTAAACCTCCTTTAATACCTTTTCTCAAATCTTTTTTTTTTCTGGAAAAAAATTTAAGTAATCCCGAACCATCTAATTCTTCAGGAACTACTACTACACAAGAATGATCTTTCTCACTTTCAGGCGTTATTTCTTCCCAAATAACAGATCTTTTTTGCTGTTGAGAAATATAAGGCATTTTTGCACAAATACACAGATTTTTTCCTTGTTCTCCTGTATATATTGGTGTTCCCCCATTCTTAACAACGTTTATAAAATGTTCAGTAGAATTTATAAAAGAATACCTCCAATCTCTTGGAAGCTTATCTCCATATGTTTTAACCTCTCCATCAATATAAACAACAATAGGAGGATATTGTAGGCTTTTTGAAACAAAGTTCCCCCCACATGTACATTGATTAATCCACATTATTCCTTTTGAGCCAGATATTTCAATATACTCATCACAAAAATAATAATTACTTGGATAATATAGATTTGGAGCCAAAGTAATTTCCATAATTCCATATTTCGGGGGAGCTTCTGAACTTATTTTTGGATATTTCCAAAGAACATAACTGGGGATATCTTGGGTTCCGTTAAAATAATCTATCCAACTAAATAACTTCTCAAATCTTTCTTGGTTCATTAACCAAAGTGCCATTGAAAATTTATGAATACCATCATCATAAATATAAGGGAATCCACCACACGTTTCGACATCAGTCCGCCATCTATAAGATTTAATATCTATATACATATTCGGTCCTCCTGTCACAAGAGTGCTAATTCTGAAATTTAATAATTCGCCAATGATTCCACTATTCAATAATTCTTTTGCTTTTAGATAAATCGGGTAAAATCGGAAATTTTCATATAATTTTAATTTTACGTTCTCTTTTTTACATACTTGTATCATATTTTCGCAATCTAAAATTGTATGAGCAAGAGGTTTTTGAACTGAAATACCAGGTACTCCTGCTTTCGCACAATATTCCGTCATTGGGCTATGTAGATGATGGGGAGTTAAAATTTCTACAATATCTAAATCTTCATGATCAATCATTTTTTTATAGTCTGTATAAATCTTTACGGTTCTTAATCCCCATCGTTCAAGTTTTTCACCAGCCCTTTTAATATCTGTATCAGAAACAGCAACAAGTTCAGTATCTTGTGAATGGAGATATCCTAATACGTTTAAATTTGAGATATCACCACATCCAATTATCCCTACTCTAATACTTCATAACCTCCCATCTTAATGGCTTATTTGGTTTGCTCCCACCACGAAAAGTTATTTTCCCATCCTCTATAACAACTTTTTCTTCTTTATCATTAATCTTTAAAGATAATCGTGCCTGTAAATCTTCTCTTTCAAGTGTTAATGAGATCATCCATGTACCCTCATCAAGGGGACTATACCAACCTGAATATCCTTTTTTTGATTTTTCAAATCCTAAAATTGGAGAAGAAAACTTATATTCATCTTTAGGTAGTATTGGTGTCAACTCTACACCTTCAAGGGTAAATTTTGCTCCAATGAGATGAATTGTATTGTATATAGACCATGCATGGGGATGTAGATCCATAATTGGAAAGTCTGTCCAATTCACCCCAAAAGTTTCATCATATATAGGTTCTCCTTCTTTCTTATTGCTACTGATTAAATCTTCACTGAAATGCGTTTGACCAGGATATTTAGAAAGATCAGAATTGTAAACATCCGGACCGCTCCAAATTCCATACCATACTTCAGGATAATTTTCTGCATGGAAAGCAAGTGTATTTTTTTTCCATTCATCCCAAGCCATATTCCTATCAACTAAGGATAAAGCCCAAATTAATGTGCCATTTATTGAAGGCCATATTCCGCCATTCACTCTCATTCCTAGTTCTTCTTTCATTGCATCAATACCCTTACTCAGAAGTCTTGCACCAATTTTCGAGGGCTGACGTAATAACTCATCTATTGAGGCCACTAAAATTTTCATCTGATCTGAATCTACTGCTCCTCCAATAATTGCCCAAGGTTGGGGTTCAAGCCATAACTGATCTTGCCCAATCCATCCAATATCTTCTGTAAGCCAAGCGCGTTTAAACCATTTTCCGTTCCATTGAGCATGGACTGCTTGCCTTTGATCATTAGCATATTGGATTACATTTTCTGAATTTTCAGTATCACCAAAAAAGTTCAACATTTCTCCAAAAAGCCTAATAGTATATGATGCCATGGCAGCATTTAATACACTTTCTCCATGTTTAATAACCTCATCTTGCTTTTCTTCTGAAATATATCCTATAATAACACCATCATTCCAGTCTCCGTTAGATATTCGCTGAAGACCATGTCGTCCTGTTCCAAGAATTTTGGTAAAATAACCATAACATGATAATAACAAATCCTTTATAGTATTCCTAATCACATTTCTTCCATAAACCGGATAAATTGGTACTTTTTCGTCAAGGAAATCAATATCTCTAGTTGCAAGAATATATTCACTCACTAACCATAGTAACCACATCTGTTGATCAGAAGGCTTATAGGGAACAGGCAATATCATTCCACTACCCATAATACCATAGGGTATTTCTCCATTTGGTTTTATAGTTTTCAAAATATATCTTATGATATTTTTAACGATTTCAGGTTGACTATATATAAATGGTAAAACATGTTGCATAGGATCACGTAAAGCACCTTGAAATCCTATAATATATTGATATACCTGTCCTTGTGAAAGAATATACTCTTTAAAATAACTATCATAGGTCATACTCCCACGTAAGTAATAATTATGCCATAGTAATTCACGTCGTATCCATGAATCATCTGGAATCACTAAGTCAATCCGATTTTTTTTCCAATATTCACATGAAGTTTCCCATATTTGATTTAAATCTTTTTTATATTTATTGAGAAGAGATTCAATCTCGAATCCTTCGGGGATATAACCATATGCAAAATACATAGTTTTATTCTCATTGGGATTTAATTGTATTTTACGCTCAAGAAGCATAGCACTCTTATTATCAGAAAGAGTAATATTTGAATCCAAAGACTTTTTTAGACCATCTGGTGATTCTACGCCTCCTTTTCCAAAAAAAGAAGATGAATCCGTACTAAATCCATCTGCTTTCGCATCCATTGATATAAGTAATGTCATAGGGGGGTTCATATCTCTAATTACGGCTTTAGGAGCAGTAGATCTTTTCTGACTTTTTCGATCTTTAAAAATTTTTGATTCCATAAGACCTTCATTACCATTTATTAATTTAAACTCATGAGTAAACTGTTCACTGAATTCTCGACGATATTTTCTGGTAAGTGATACATTTTTTTTATTCATAGCATTAAGATATGCATCTGGCGAAAATTGATACATATGGCAACCCCAATATTCAATCCAGCGAAGATGAGCTGGTTTATTACGATTATTTTTCACTGTTATTCGCGAGATCAAGATAGGATCATCTCCATAAGGAGCAAATACAACTTGATCGACAATTAAACCTATTCCTGATACTCTTTTCCGAATATAACCAATTCCAAAAATCCGTTCAAAAAAATCTCCATTTCCAGGATAAAATGTACTAATATATTGGTTTCTATCTATCAGATACCCAAATCCTCCTGCATATTGTCCATGATCAGGATCGAATTCATTAAGTAATTTAGGACTTCCCTCATCTTGACGTACTTGGATATAACCATAATTGGATGCCAAAGCAACTAAACGGTCATTTCCTACTTGATGCCAATGGTCAGTTTTGGAATGCCACACTTCATTTATAGGTGTAATTGCTTTTGGATCATTTATTTGATCGCATGTATATCGATAAGCAGGTAATCCAAACTCATCTTCAATCCATTCACCAAAATACCCCGAACCAAACGCTTTTTTTGACATTTATTATAATTTTCTATCTTTTAGAAAAGGAAATTTGAGATATAATAAAAATTTTAATTTTTAAATCATGAAAAATTGAATTTATGCGAAAAAACAGAATCATTAATATATATATCCCACACTAAAAAAATGGACGTTTAATAAAGTTCCACCAGTACCACATTTAAAACCTAAAAAGGAATTTTTTTAACAAATTTGTTTTTTTATAACGTTTCATATTCGGAAATGTAAGAAATATAAGATTATTGAAAACTTTATTAAAAAATGAATACTTTACACGGTTATTAATAAGAAGTAATGATTCGTCAATGGCAATTTCATCGTTATTATTAGATTTATTTATTGTCTTATTAGCATATGTATATATACTTTTAACTATCTTTATTCCACTGATTTTGAAGAAAAAAGATAAAATAACGAAGTTTACAGCAAGAAAAGCTGTGCATATGTTTGCTGGTTTGTCTATATTAACTGCTCCATTTTATTTTTGGCCTTTTTGGTCAGCAATTATTGCAGGATCCCTCACAGTGTTAGTATTTTTTAGCTCAAAAGAATCAAAAATAAAACAATTAAAGGAATTATATGAAGCAATTGGTGAAGAAGCAGAAGAAAAAGTTGGATGTTTACAAGGACCTTTTTTCTATTGTCTCTCCATTACATCACTAGTTTTAATTTTTGCAATTTTTGCTCCAGAACAATTTTATTTTCCAATAGCGGGTATTTTACTAATGATAATTGCTGACACTCTTGCTTCTGTAATTGGAAAGCGTTGGGGAAAAGTAAAAATCAGCTTTGCTTGGACAAATTCAAGTAGAACTCTTGAAGGATCGTTAACTTTCTTTGGAACAGCATTATTATTATGTTTTATCTCCTTTTTCCTATTTGGTTTACTTTTTCCTGATATACAAGAACCTTTAGCTTTTGAAACGATTTTAATATATTCTTTAATTACAAGTACAATAGCAACTATAATTGAACTATTGTCTCCTAGTACTTATGACGATTTAACAGTTCCAATAGGCAGTACATTGATAATTTATATTCTAACTCTTATCTAACACTATTTACAATTTTTTATTTAACTAATATAATTATTTTAAAAAAGTAATTTAACTAACTAACATGGAAAACATACAAAAACTCTTTGATGTTGTAGTGGTTGGAGCAGGTACAGCCGGAACTATTGCAGCTAGGTTTGCTGCTAAAAAAGGTTTAAGTGTATGTTTAATTGACAGAAAAGAAAAACACCAAATTGGAGATAAAATATGTGGAGACGCTGTAGGAAACGAAATATTCGACTTTTTAAACATAAATCATCCAAAGAATGAAGAATTATCTTGTTATATAAAGGGGGCAAAAATTTATTCACCAAACCTTAAGAAATGTATAACATTAGTAGATCCGAAGCAAGCAGGTTATATAATAAATAGATTAGAGTTTGGTCAAAGGTTATTAAATGAAGCTCTAGATGCTGGAGTAGCTCAATTTTTAGACAATACTATGGCATTAGATTTATTGTATACTAATGATCATGTTACAGGAGTAAAAGTTCGGTCAAAAAACGGAGAAAAAATCGATCTTAAATCAAAAATAGTAATTGATGCAAGTGGGTATAATACACCATTGCGAAAAAAAGTAAAGAGCTCAATAGTTGAAAAAGAGATCTCTAAACAAGATGTTATTTTATGTTATCGTGAGATTGTGAAATTTTCACCAAAAGATCTACAAGTAAAAGATTCTGAATATATTACCATTATTTTAGATCAGGAAAAAGCTCCTGGAGGATATATATGGTATTTTCCAAAAAATGAATCCTCAGTTAATATCGGTCTAGGCGTATTTATGGATTATGGTGGTAAAGTAAAGGAACTTTATAGGCAAAATATATTTAATAATTTCATAACGACTTCAAAATTTGAGATAATTTCGACGGGAGGAGGTATAGCACCTGTAAGAAGGCCATTATGGTCTTGTGCTGATAATGGCATTATGTTTGTAGGTGATGCTGCATGTCAAGTTAATCCGCTTCATGGTGGTGGGATAGATCCATCAATGAGAGCAGGATTACATGCTGCAAATACAGCAATAAGAGCAATTGAAGATGAAGATCAATCATTAAATAAATTATGGGATTATAATTATAAAGTAATGACAAGTTTTGGAGCGGAATTTGCTTCATTAGATTTATTAAGAAGAGTTCTCCAAGTTCTTTCAAATGAAGATTTAAATTTTGGATTGGAACGTGATCTATTAAGTGGAGAAGAAATATTAGATATTTCTTCAACTGGTGGATTAAATATCTCTTTAATTAGTATGGTAAAAAAAGCTTTTAAGGGTATTTCTCGTCCTAACTTGTTATTAGATTTAAATTATCTTAGAATACGGATGAATGAAATTTCAAATCTTTATAAAAATTTCCCTCAAAATCCTGATATATTTCCAGGTTGGAAACAAAAAGTTTTAGAAGTCTATAATAAAATCGAAAGAATGATAATTAATAAAAAAAAATAAGTAAAATTAGAGATGTGAAATAAATGGTTGATATTTTAGTAGATGAATATATAGAAAACAGTACATATAAATATATCATTAATAAAATCAAGAATGAAGGAGCATTACATTTTTCTCTTATAGATCCAGACCCATTAAGACAAGGTCCTAATAAAGCAGCAAAGATCGCAAAGTATGCTGAAGAAGCTGGAACAGATGCAATATTAATAGGAGGGAGTACTGTATTTGATCAAGTATTTGTGGATAAAACAATCTCTTCTATCAAAGAAAATGTAAATGTACCAATAATTATTTTCCCAGGAGGTATTAGTAATGTTTCTCAATATGCTGATGCCATATTTTTCATGTCTTTATTAAACTCCTCAGACCCTTATTTTATTATTGGTCAACAAGCACTTGTTTCATACACAATTAAAATGGTGAAATTAGAATATATTTCAATGGGATATTTAATCATAGAACCAGGAGCTAGTGCTGGATGGATTGGAAATGCGAGATTAATACCTCGAAATAAACCAAAATTAACTGCTGCATATTCATTAGCAGCAGAGATGTATGGATTCAAGCTCGTATATTTGGAGGCAGGTTCAGGTAGTGAAATAATTCCAACAGATCATATAAAAGTCTGTTCACAAGTATTAAATATTCCAATAATAGCAGGAGGAGGGGTTGATAATAAGGAGGACGCAAGAGCATTTATAGAAGCTGGAGCAGATATCATCGTTATGGGCACTTACCTTGAAAATAATATATTACAGGATAATGGTTCTTCTTTAAAAGTCATTATTGATGAGATTAAAGATGCAGGAAAATCTCAAAATAAAAATTATATTAAAAAGTAATTATTTATCGATCGATTTTAAAATTTCTCCTTCTTCTTATTATTTATGTATATCTGATTTTGTAAGCGTTCGCGTTCCAAAAAGTAAGAGAAGGGAATACAGGAAGGCAATTAAGCATTTTGTAGAGAAAAAGTTTATAAAGAATTCAATTACTAAAGAGAAAAAGGAAATTTTAAGTTCTACTGATGCTGATTCAGATATTCTTAGGAAATTTGAGGAATTTGTGAGTGAGATACTTAATGGTGAGGAAGAGGATTAATCTTAAGTAAAGATTAAAAGCGAGATTTTTTATTATTTATATGGAATGTTATGAGGAAGCCAATTATTAACAAGTATTATTCGGATGGATAGTTTCTATCATAATATTAATTGATATGGTTATAAAAACTATTCATATAAGTGATGATTAGTTATTCAAACTAAAGAGACACTAGTAAAAATTACATTAGTAATTATAACTGTAATTTTACTTTTTTTTTTATTTTTTACTTCAATAAATTATATTAATACAAGATTCAGTCAGCAAGCAGAATTTTGGCTACTTCAGTTATTAAATGTAGTAGTAGCTATGTTCGTATTTTTTCCCATAATAACCTATTTTGAGAACAAGTTTAAAAAGCATTCTGATAAAAAGAGCAATAAATATATTGATAAGAAAAAAGCAAAACTTTGTATTGCAATAATAGTAGCGGGTATATTAATAATGGTACTTGCAGCTATTGTCTTTTTGTATTCCACTATTTTACTCCACTCTATATTAAATTTAATTGGATGGGGGGTAGGGATATTTGCCTTTTTTGGACTGGTTTTAATGATTTTAGGAATTAAAATGGGTTTACAGGGTGCATTGGATGAATTTGAAGAATTTGTGAACGAGTTAATTGAGCGTAAAGAGGAAGAGAAAGAAGATTAGGTTATAAAGTAGATATAATAATAATTACTAGTGCATTATAATAAGTACTACCAATATAATCTTCTATTATGATTAAATCTCGTAAAGTTATGATTAAAACAAAACTAGTTATTAGGTTAATGTATTTTATGATAATAGTTGTAATTCTAATATTAGGAATTATTCGAATACTTGATATTGTCCTCACTTTTACAGCATTTTTCCTATCAACAATTATTTATATTTTTACTATTGTAATAATTCTAAAAAAAGAAAGAATTAATGAGATTAAATCAATAATTCAAAAATATCCAAATCTTTCATCAGAAGAAATAGCACAAAAAGCTGATGCACCCCAAGAGTTGGTAAAGGTAATTTTATTAAAATCAAAGAAAAAAAAGAATGGAATTAAGATAAAGGAAAGGAAATTGAATATTACAAAATTTAAACTTTTAAACTACCTAATTCTTTTAGTTCTCTTTTTTGTTCTTATTTTTAGTCTTATTTTTTATATTTTTTATTATTTAAAGACTTCTAAACTAGATTTAGGTTTAACATATGAATATCGTTATTGGGGGCTTTTTTTCTTAACAAGTTTATTTATTCTATATTTATATTTAAATATTTATAATTACTTAAGTAAAAGACTTCAGTATAACCAGAGAGGAGAAGGAAAAATAATTCTTAAATCTAAAAAAAGTAAAAATATATTTAGATTATTTCCTCGTATTGGATTTATGATGCAGATTATGGTAGCATTTATTTTATATTATGCTTATCTTCTTCTTCCATCAGATAATGCAATAGATATCTTTCAATTTAATTCCCCTTTTGTTATATTGTTATTAATACTATCTATTTCAGGTTTTAGTTTAATTATTTTCAGTTTCTTTAGGGTATTCAAAAAATCTTAGTATAAAAAAGGATTTTAAAAATTACTTATAAATTTAAATTAAGCATGAATGCTCAAGAATTCAATTCCTAAAGAGAAAAAGGAAACTTTAAGTTCTACTGATGCTGATTCAGAGGGTTTTGATAGATTTGAGAAATTTGTAAATGAAATACTTGAGGGTAACGGTGAAGAGGAAGATCATTAAGGGAAATATCATATTTTAATATTAGAATTAGTACTAGTATTATATATAGATGATTTTTCACGATGTTAAAAGTAAAGTATTTTATTATTTATTTCTGGTCTCCTTCTTTATTATTAGTTTTTTACTATTTTCTTCTTTATTTTATTTAAAAGGATTAACTCTCATTGATAAATTTTTATTATTCTTTTTTGGTTTTTATTTCTTACAGATAGGAATTGTATTCATACTAACTCTATTATATTATAATTTTACTCAATCAGAAAAAGAAAGGAAAATTAAGTGGGAGCATGTGTTTTACATAGGTGGAGCATTTAGTTTTCTTTCAGTTCTACCATTAGAATTAGGAATAGCAATTTTGATTATTAAAGGATCTGAGGGAATTTTTAATGGGTTTTTACTAATATTTTGCGGATTACTTGTTCTTGTTGGTTTTATCTTAGCTTACTTTGTAGCTAGAAGTGAAAAAGATAGGTATAAAAACAACTACCATAAAACTTATTGGGAAAGCAATAACGTATAATATAACCAAGAAAATTCCATTAATCTTAAACAAGATAAAAATGAATGGTAGTATTAATCTTATAAATAAATTTATTGAACTCCATATTAAAATTCCCAATAAGAGATTTTATTTTTAAAGTCTATAGATCTATTCTATTTTCAAATTTAAGCAGAGGATCTTCAGATTTATGATTTATTATGAGATCAGCTAGAAAATCTCTATGACAATAATATTTTTGAGCTTTAATTGGTTTTGCATATTCCTCCATGCACATTAAACAAGTACTTCCATTATTTTTAAGGAATTTTATGAATTCTGAGATATCGAATTCAATATCTTTTAAATGCCATCTATACCATCCCTTAAAAGCTTTGTCATCAATGTATTCCTCTATATATGGTGTTCTAATCTGATATATAACTCCTAACTCAGATTTATGTATATATTTTATATTAATCTTCTGAAATTCTCTTTTTAATATTTCTGAATTAAATTCTGGTTTATTACTACTTTTACCAGATTCTCTAATATCAATAAGAACGTCAATCTTAGTTTCTTTTAAAATTTCTAGTAAAGAATCTAGATTTTTTCCTTGATATCCAATAGTATAAATTGTGTTGTTTAAAAATTTAGCTTTTAGTGTGCTTGCTTCTGATGGTTGAGTAATTTTCCTCTCTGTAATAATTTTAAGAAAACTTGGCTGTTGGTTAGGGTCTAAGCTACCAATTACAGAAGCAACACCATAGTTAATTTTTCCAGAGTTCAAAGAATCAACAACTGATTTATGTAAAGATAGAGCTAAAGTTAATAACTTACTAACTTGTGCTTGACTTATTCCAAGTTTGAATGAAAGATCTTTCTGAGAAATTCCATAAGTAGTTATTAGTTTATTAATTACCTTTCCTTTCTCAGTTGGGCTCATTTCTGAATGCATTAAATTGGTCTTTAAAGATAAAACATCCGCATCGATATCTTCTAAATCTTTTATAGTGGCTTCAATTTCATTCCATCTTAATTCTTTTGCCGCTTGTAAACGATAATGTCCAGCAACTAAATCGTAATTTCCGTTTATATCTGGTCTAACAATTATTGGATCCCACTGTCCATCTATTTTAAAACTATTCTTAATTTCTTTAACGTGATTCGCATCTATACTATCTCTTATTGAGTGTTTACCAACATTTATTTTTGAAATTTTAATTTTCATTTTTCATACTATTTTATTCTTTTCTGATCTTATATTCCAATTATTTAAAAATAAAAAATCCTTCTATATTTTCTCATATAAATCTTGAAAGTCCAATTCCTTCACCAATTTTTGGTGGATAAAACAAACCTATGATTAACCATGTAGTAAATTGAGAATACATTCCCATAAAGAAATATAAATCTCTCTTAATTTTCATCTCATCAAAATACTTTTGCCTTATTTTCATTTCTTTTTCCTCTGAAGAGTAATCCCAAGTTCTTAATGATTCACCCAATTCCCAGTCTTCACAAATAATATTATGGTGCTTTTTTTTTGTATAATTACATGAACATTTTGAATCTTGACATTTAAATTTATAACTTATTTTATGCTCAATTTGATCCGCTACTGATATTTTTTTTCCATCGAGAGTCTTTTGAATTAATTTCTCATGCTCTATTTTTATATCATCTATTGGTTTTCTAAAATGCAAATCAATTAGTTTAGGTTTTATTACTCCTAGGGATAAGTTATTTTTTTTCCAATTTTCTTTCAATTCATAAATTGAAGAACTTAAATTATTATTTATTATTTCACGTCTTTTAGACCAGATTTTTCTTTTTTCTTTTTCAGTTTTTCCTTTTAATACTAATGATGTATCCACTACTCTAATTGAATCCATATTAACTTTATAACTCTCTTTTCTCTTCAGTTTCTCCTTAGCTTTCCTAATTTCTGCTTCAATCCACGTAAATTTTTCAAATTTGAGCTTTTTAATGTAATAGTCAAAAACTACAGGATAGATTCGAATCCACTCATTATCTTCAGTTAGACCTGCCATACAAATAGTAGAACCGTATGAACCACTCCTTTCTGGATAAGCTTTTACAACAATTAAAAATTTTTTCTTTTCCCAGCTCATAATGACTAGATTTCCAAAAATGTAAAAGTACTATAATAAATAACAATAACTAGTTTTTAAATCTGGTTAATAAAGAGTTAATTGTGGTTATTAAAACATGGTTTTTCTTTTAAATTAATAGAGTCTTATGATTTAGATAAAAAATTATAAGGTTTCATAGATAGAATTGAGAAAGACAATTAATTCTTGTTTGGATTTTTTATTCATATTTTTTATTTAAATATACTGAGTTGAATATCTTTTTCAGAAAAATTAAATTTAAAAATGATTCTAAAAATGGTAAAAAACTACAAACATAATAAAATAATAAAGTTTTGTACAGCCTTTGGAGCACTCTTAGGATTTATATTTTGCTTTTTTACTCTCTTAAATACTGAGAAATTTACTATATGGCCCATAGGTTTCAGCATAAACGGAGTTAATGGTATTATTATTGGAATGATAACCGCTACTTTAACATTTCTAGTTACAATGAAACCTGATGATCCCATACCATGGCATTGGCTTACCCTTATTGTATTTGGGGTACTACTTTTCATTTTCTGTAAAATTTTACCTGGTATTTTGGTCTTTATTGGCGCAATTATAGGCATAATAGATGATATCTAAATGGTGATGTAAAAATTGAAAAGAGTTCAAAAAGTTTTGTTTTGCTTTTGTTTTCTAATGTGTATCAGTTCAATATTTTTAATTGAGGGAAATTTAGGTCAAGATACCCGGTTTCGCCAAGAATTTATTCAAAATGAGCAGATTGATATAAAAAATGAGATTAATAATAAGCCAATCATCTCTGCTTCAAAAACTAACTATGATATAATTCAAGAGATGTTTTCAGATAAATTATCAGATTATTCCTCTTTAGGATATTTTCCGCAAGTATATGAACCATCCTTGCAAGCAACATTTTATGCACTTTATATATATGAAATCATTGAACAGTTAGATCAGGTTAATGTAAATGATACAATAGAGTTCATAATGTCTTGCTATGATAATAATACTAATATTTTCTATGATAAATATGCTTATAGATACTTGGACACAGATTTCTCACGTACATATTATTCTCTTGCTACGCTTCTTGAAGTTAATTGTTATGCTGTTTTATCCTTAGATTTATTAAATAAGTTGGATTTAATTGACATCCAAAAATCAATCGATTTCATTTGGAGTTGTTACAATCCAGTCTCAAGTGGATTTATTGGACAACCCTACAATGTGGATTTAGACAATTACTTTAAAATTTCTACTATGGATAATACATACTTTGCAGTGATGACATTAGACTTGTTAATGGATGATTGGAGTAGTTATACAGCTAGTAAAAATGAGGTAATACAATATATAAATGACCTACAAGATTCAATAAGCACTAATTGGAGATATGGAGGTTTTCCTAATGATAACAATAATACATTTGACAGTTTAGCTCCAACTAAAGAACCCAGCCTTCTTTCTTCTTACTATTGTATTAAAACTTTAGAAGTATTTGAAATGGGAGCCACCATTAATAAGGTAAGTTTTCATCAATTTCTCAATGAGTTATATATTATAAATGAAAATTATTTTGAAATGTCTAAGCTGGATCATAACTATACTAATATTGTTGCTACTGCAATTGGCTTAGATCTTTCTCTAACAACAGGATATTCAAGTATAAATCAAAATGCTGTACTTAACTTTATATTAAACCACAGAAATCATCTTAGTATATGGGATTCCTCAACAACAGTTACCATGTATGAGTTAATCGACACATTCCAGATTATTCGGTCTTTAAACTCCACAGGTACAATTTCTACCTTAACTTCTTCTGAAAAAATTCAAATTGCTAATGCAGTTAAAAATTTTTATCAGTTTAAGGGCTTTTCACTTACTTCTAAAGAATATACCTCTCTAAAGCTTATCAATACAATTGTATCATCATTTCAATTGTTTGATCGAATATCAGATTTGGATATACAAAATCTTTATTTAGTCATAAAGGAATGTTTCAGACAATATGATTATCCTGAATATTGGTATGGGTTTCTAGATTATATAAATGCTGATCCTCTGATGCCTGGATTTCGTTCTCGTCCTATTGAATACTATAATATAGGACATCGTAATTATATTACCGAAATTGATATGGTAATGACTTTTAAATCGCTCTTTTTTGCCTTAGATTCAATGAATAAGCTATTTAAATTGGATGACTTTAAGGGAGAATTTGGACTAGAAATTCTGATTAATGATATAATACAATCACAGTTTCTAAGCGATTCTTATCCAGAATATTACGGAGCATTTTTACCTATGCGTGGAAATTCCTTCTTTTCATATGAAAGCCAAATAAAGAAGATATTCTTTAAATACTCCTATTATGCCACAAAATCGTTAGAAGTGCTAGTTAACCATCTGAATTTAGGAAGTATAGTTAATTTATCTTTTGATAAAGGAGCACTATATGGATATATTGAAAGAAATATCATTGAAACCTCTTCCACACTCTATTTTGATCCTCGATACACTTCCAATGTCGATATTATCTTACAAAATACTTATTACATGATCTATATTCTAAAAGCACTGGATCTTTATGATTTAAACAGTCAAAAGATCAAAGATTATGTTCTCCAAAACATAAATTATGATAATATAAACAATATCTATTATTCTTATAAAATTTCAGAAATTTTGGATTTGGAGATTGATTTTAACCTTGAATTAACGGGGGATTTAGTTAAATCACTATATTCAGAGGATTTGAATGAGTTTTATATAAGTTCTGATCACCAAATGATTAAGCAAGAGATTCTTCTATGGATTTGTGAAATGGCAAAAAATAGTGAATTAAAATTTATATGCGAATATGATGAATCGATTAATTTAGGAAGTGTTAATACAATTTCAACATCTTTTAGTAATATAATTCTATCCAACTTTGGTCCTTATACTTCTGTTAAATTCGAAAGCATCCAGTTTGGCGTTTTAATCCTTGAGAGACAATTCGATAAAACTTATCAATTAAATTTGATGATTCCAGAAGATCCTAACTATTATCCTTATGTTGAGGGGGATATAAAGGTATATGAAGGTTCAAAAGTAATTGGTCAGACTCCGGTATTCTTTCAAACTGAGTTTGAACAAATTGTTAATTATACAATTTTAAAGGATAAGGAATGGATTAACTTTGAAATAAACATATCTCGGAAATTCAACTCGGGATTTCAACCAGTTTATAATTCGACATTATCTATTGATATTTTAAAAGATGACCAAGATCTTATAACTTTAAATTTCAGTCGAAAAGATTACATAAGCCATTCAAAATTTACTCTAACCTATGGATACAATGGATTAGGAAAATACTTTTTTAATATTATTATCGTTGATGATTATTATCCAAATGGTCAAAATATACTATCATACCTACAAACGATTTCAGAACCAGATCCTTTTAAGCTTAAAGTGAGTGGCACAATCTTAGCAGGTTTGAGCGTAGCAATATCAGCTTCTATTATGGTGGCAACAGTTAAAGGTGGAAGATGGGTTAAAGGAGAAAGAAAAAAGGAAAAACAAATAGATCAAGGCGAAAAGGTTAAAAAAGAAGTATGTAAAACCGGATCCAATGGAGACTTTAATGATTTAAAGGATTCGGCTTTTAAAGATTGGGATTAACAGGAATTCATACTTTTATTTTTTTTTTATTCCTCTTTGTGTTTACTTTTTATGTCTTAATATAGAAAAGAAGGATATAAGAAGTCTTGTTGGAGCATAACAATTTGAAAATCAAGTATAGTAAAAGAAATTTTGTCTTAATAATTATTTTTATAGTTGTTTTTACATATATTCCATCTACAATCAGTATCAAGACAGTAAATTCAAATAATAAAAATGAAAATATTTTGTTCTTATCCAATGTACTTGGAGATGATGATAGAGTAAGAATAACTCCAACAACCTCTTATCCATGGAGTACAATTGTAAAACTACGCATAACTTGGGGAGGCTCGAATTATATTGGTTCAGGCGTGATAATCGATAAAAATCATGTGCTGACTGCTGGACACTGTGTATATCAAAATTCTCTTGGTGGATGGGCTGACTCAATAAAAGTTTCACCAGCTGTTGATAATGGAAATGAGCCTTATGGGTATACTTGGGTGATTAATATGCGAACATATACTTATTGGATAGAAAGTGAATACACTCAATATGATTTGGCGCTTTTAACCCTTGACCAAGATATTGGTCTGCAAACAGGATGGATGGAATTATATTCTGGAGAAACATCAGATTCAGTCTATAGAGGAGCTCTTAACATAGCTGGTTATCCTTACGATTTAGATAGTGGACAAAATATGTACTGGTGCTATGAAAGTGGACGTATTGCAACTGAAAATAATCATTGGTATTATTTGGATACAGAAGGAGGTATGAGTGGAGCTCCTGTTTGGTTCGATAACGGAACTGATCCATTTATCCTCTCTGTCCATACATGCGGTGATGATGGTTCTGGCAGTAATCATGGAACAACAATAAATCAAAATAAGTTATATGCCATAAATAATTGGATCTTTGCTGATGAGACATCCATTAATAAACCTGATTTAGCTTCTGGAACTAATAACTATGCCAGCTTCAATACTACAACTGTTGGGGCTGGGATAACACATTTTAAAACGTGGTGCGAAGTTCATAATGTAGGAACAGTCTCATCAGAGTCTTTTACTATTTCATATTATGCTTCAAATGATACTATTTTTTCAGAGGAGGATTATCTACTAGGGATTGAACCTATATTTTCAATTTCTCCTACAAAATATAAAATTTCAGGTTGGTCAGGGATTTTTCCTGAAAATGTGCCAAGTGGAAGATATTACATTGGTAGAATTCTAGATATTAATAATGATATCGATGAATTCAATGAAGACAATAATATAAACTATATATCACCCACTAAGATTTTAATTGATGCTACTCCTCCATTAAATCCTACATCGTGCGTACAATTAGAAGGTTCGACAGAGAATAATGTATGGCAAGGTTCGGTAAACAATCCTTCCTTCAGCTGGAATGGTGCTTCAGATGTTCATACAAATGTTAAAGGTTATTATTATTACTGGGGACCTGATCCTAATGGAACATCAAATTCTTTTACCACATCTTCAAGTTATGATCCACCAGCAGTTAGCTCAGGTATATATTATCTACGAGTAAAAACTCAAGATAGTATTGGAAATAATGCATCATGGAAAAGTCTCTACGTCTTTAAGTATGATGATACACCACCTATAAACCCAACAATGTGTGACCAATTAGAAGGATCTACAAAAAATAATATCTGGCAAAATACTATAAACGATCCTTATTTTAATTGGAGTGGGGCTTCTGATGCTCAATCCAATATAGCAGGATATTTTTATTATTGGGGAACTGATCCTAACGGAATATCATCCTCCTTTACTTCATTGGAAAGCTTTAATGCTCCAACAGTTAGTTCGGGAACGTATTATCTAAGGATTCTAGCAAAAGATAACGCAGAAAATAATGCATCATGGACTACGCTTTACACTTTTAAATTCGATAATATAGCTCCTCTAAATCCTACAACATGCGATCAACTAGCTGGCTCTACTAAAAGTGATATTTGGCAAGGCTTAGTAAATGATCCCTTTTTCATTTGGGGCGATGGGTTAGATTCTCACTCAGGTGTAGCCGGATACTATTATTATTGGGGTACTGATCTTAATGGAACATCCAATAATTTTACTATACATCCAATTTTTAATCCTCCAGCAGTTAATACTGGGATTTATTACTTGAGAGCATGTACAATAGATAATGCTGGAAATAGTGCATCATGGACCACACTCTATATATTTAAGTATGATGATCGTCTAATGAGTGAAGATAATAATTCAAATCATAATTCTATAATGAAAAATATCTTTATATTTGAAATATTCATAATTATTGCTCTTATTTGCTCGGTATCAATATATCAAATTAAAAAGCGCAGGTAAAAATGAGAATTCTGTTCAGAGGACATTTTTTTTTCGGTTATAAATTAATTTAATTTTATTCAATTGTTAAAATAATACTATATATCAATCATGTTTCCATTTTTTGTTTTTCTATTTTATCAGCTAATAACATCGCCCAACCAAACATATATAAAATTATTCCAATCCTCAAAATACTATTAAAAACAAAACCAAATGGAATAGTAGAAAAAATTATCGTTAATGGAATAAATATCAAGAGAATTAAGCCACCTATTAATAAAATTATTAGAAAAATCCTTTTGTACTTAGGCTCTATCTTCTTTCTCTTCTCTGAAAATAATCTCTTCCATAAGATCAGAAGAAAACAACCAACCCCTAATAATATTAATAATTCGAATAGGAAATTTATGGACTGAAATTGAACTTGATAACTAGTCCCTTTTTTTCGTATTATTTCTATTAAAAAATACAAATTCAATAAGACAACAAGAGTAAGTATTGAAATGATAACCAAACAAATGAAAGAAAATACAGATTTTCGGCTCAAGTTTCTAATTATCTTCATTAATTCTCAATATGACTGTCTTATTTATTTTGAATTGTTTTTCTCTTTACCTTTCATAAAGAGAAAAGGAATTGCTGCGAATGCAAATAAATAAATTCCAAAATCCCTTAAAGCATCTAAATTTTTTGATAAACTTTCAGATTTGAAAAATATCGATGAAAATACATTAACATAAACAGAAATACCTACAATTGCTAAGCCAATAAAACTAAATACAACAAGGAACTTAACAACTATGGTTGAAGATTTAAATAAATTTATGATATTGACTCTCTCTAATTTAAAACGTCTTTTATAAATATATTCGCCAATAAGGCCGATAATAACTACTCCTAAAAGAACGATCATGAATAGATTAAGCATTAATTCCCCTTGTAAAGGTCGTATCACTAAAGAATAAGTTAGTAAAAAAATACCAAATAAAACTATGATTGCTATTTCAATTATCATAACTTTGACTATAAATTTTTCCTGTGGATTCTTTTAAAATCTTAGGATTTTCTTGATATAAAATATTGTGTACTAATAATCATTATGTATTGAAAATACTTAAAAATTTACAAAAAAGAATTAACGCACTGTAAATTTGGATCCTTCGGTGGAAGTGCTGCATAGACTCTTCTTTGCTGAACTCATCTTTTCCATAAGTAATAAATCATCCTTTCTTTTAATTTTTACATGATAATTGTATTTTCTTTAATTGAATTTGTAAATTTTTCTAATTCTCTTTTTCTTTAAATATATCTGTTAAATAAAAGAATTAATGATTGAAAAAAAATCTCAAACTAGTTCCTTAAATCGTTGTAAATTCTGTGGGTGGAAATTTCCAAATGATTTGCTCGAAAAAATTAACGAGAATAGTGACCCTCTATTTTGTGAATTATGTGGTGCTGAAATTAGATATAATAATGAAAAAAATCAAGAAAAAGATGAAATAATTGAAAATAAAAATGATAATAATTTAAGTGGCAGCACTGATAAATCAAAAAATTCTCCCTGGAAACGGTTTTATGAAACAATTAAAAAGTTTATAACGGAAACTGAAGGGGGAGAATTTCAAGAAACTGAGAAACAAAAGGAAAGCATTGCTAGCATCTTTAAAGACGGTGATTTTTCAAAAATCTTTAAAGATAACTTTATAATTGTCTTTTCTCGTATTACTTATTTTGAGTTAAAAAAACAACAATGTATAGCAAATCTAAAAGATAATATAAATAAGTTAAAAAAAGCCGAACTTAAAGCTCTAACAGACCACCTAAAACTAATAACTGTTAAGAATATTAAACCTGAATTCTTGGAGAACCTTCACAATATCTCCCAAAACGATTTTGAAGAATGGTTGAAAAAATTACAGGCTAAATTGAAAAAAAATCCAAAATACTATGAAGAATTCATCATTTACATCCAATGGCTCATAGAAACTGTTGTAATAATTGTTTCAAAGTTGTGGGATAAATCAATTCTCCCCAGATTTGAACGAATCATTCGAGATGATTTGAAAAGTTATAATTTTAAGAGTAATAGTAAAATTAAATCCTTTTCAAGCAAGGATTCTAATAATAATATTTATGATGAAAATTTTAAAGCAAAAATATATAATAATTTTGAAATTATTCTTTCAAATCTACCAATATCAGAAGATGAACGCCATAATACTCTAAAAAAGTCAGAAAATCTATTCAAATTAGCTTTAGATAATGGATTGACCCCTGAAGATATGGGAAAATCTAAAAATGTACTAGATTTATCGATTATCTTAATCTATTATGGTTTAATTTCTTTAGGAATAACCATAATTAATAATAGAAAAGTATCTGCTAAAGCAATAGGAAAATTTTTAGAGGATAAAAATATAGAAATAGGATTTACTAAATCAGTGTTAAAAAATTTAAGTCCAGGAAAGCTTTATCCGTTTATTTCAGATGGTTTGGAGGTTTCTTTAAAACAAATCAAATATCCTCGAATGGTTATATCGTTCAACCATAATTTTAAAAGAGAATTAATAAATTATGTGAATACAGTTGTTTATTATCTTCCATTTTCAGATGAAAATAGAAATAAAATTGAAAAAGAAGCCATAAGGCTATTTGAATATGCATTAGAAAATGGATTAAAACCATCAGATCTGGGAATAAATAAAAGTGCTAATTTCCTATCAATAATTTTGACTTATTTTTCACTAATTTCTTTAGGGATAAAGAGTATCAAAAATGAAAAAGTATCTAAAAATGCAATTTGGCGATTTTTGGGAATAGAAGGATATAAAAAAATCGGATTATCAAAAGGAAGCAGGACTAATATACGTACATCTTATTTTAAACCATTCTTGCCTAGTCACATTAAAACTTTAATATCAAATAAATCACATCCACATCAGTTATCATATCAAGAAATAAAAAGTTATACCGAATCACTTGGCTATTTTCTCTTAACTAATAAAGAAGAATTTTATATTAATAAGAGAAAAGAAAAAACTTCGCCAAGTCAAACTAGAATTAAGGTTCAATGTGAAAATGGACATGAATGGAATACAAAATATGGCAATTTATGGGTAAAGAAAGGATGTCGTGTATGTAAGGGGTTATCAAAACAAACTTATGAAGACATAAACGAATTTGTCGAATCACTAGGCGGTATTCTCATAACTAGCAGAAGTGAATTTAAAAATAGAAGAAAAAATGATGGTACTATACCTACTAGAACTAAGATTACTGTTCAATGTGATAATGAGCATATATGGGAAACTACTAAAGATAGATTAAATGGTCATTGGTGTCCTGAATGTGTTGGATTGAAACCGTGGAAATATAAAGATATAAAAAATTATATATTAAAGCTTGGTGGAGTAATTGTATCAAATAAAGAAGAGTATGAACAAAATAGAAAAACTGAGGGAACTATCCCTGTAAAAACTAAGATCAGAGTTAAATGTATAAAAGGTCATATATGGGAAACTACAAAGGATCGACTAAGAATCTCGTGGTGTCCTAAATGTAAGGAAGGAAAATATGAGAGCATTTGCCGTTGGTATTTTGAGAAAATTTTTACTTATATCTCTGGGTCGTCAATTCAATTTGTAAAAATTCGGTTACATAGAATTGCAAAAATGATTAAACGTCCTAAAAATTTCGAGGGAATTGCTTTGAACAAAATGCACTTTGACGGTTTTGCAATAATCAAAATAAATGGCAAGAAGATTAGATTGGCTTTTGAATATAATGGACCCCAACATTATATATTCCCCAATCATATTCATGGATTTTTAAAAGAAGGTCGTAAACGATTTGAGCATCAACAGTTAACTGATGAATTTAAAAGATTATTTTGCCTGAAATACCATATAATATTAATTGAGTTTCCATATTATATTGATGAGAATATGAATCATCCTAAAAAAATTCAAAAATATATTATCAAACAGTTTGTAAACAAAACCAGAATTGAATTGAATGAGATCCCTAAATTCAATCACATAATATAAAGTAGAACAATTTAGTAATGAAAAGCACAAATCTTTTTTTAATAATAACATTGATTATTATATGAAACTTAAAGTAAGTTTCGAGATTCTTAGACCTATCAATGATATTATGGGCAGTTTGACTGTTATTATTGGGATCCTAAATACACGAACTGGAATTGATCCGTTAATCCTAGTTTTCAATATAATTTTAGGTGTATTAACTTATTTTTTAATTGCTGGATCAGGTATGGTGATAAATGACATCTACGACTATAAATCAGGAATCGATATTATAAATCGCCCAGAGCGACCTCTACCCTCAGAGAGGTTAACTGTTAAACAAGCGATAATAATATACTCAGTTACTTTATCCATAGGAGTTGTACTTTCCATTATACATAGTTTCATATTTGAATTAGGTTTTCTTAATATAATTTTGGCAGTTTTTTTTGGCTTTATTGGATGGCTTTACGCTGCTTGGGGGAAAAAAAGTGGTTTTTTTGGAAATATTATTGTTAGTATCTCTTTTTCAATAGGCTTGATTTATGGTGCCGTCTTAAATAATTCAGCTGTTCCATTATATATTTATTTCTTTTTCTTAACAAGCTTTTTTTTATTACTTGCTCGTGAAATAATTAAGGGTTGTGAAGATATTGAAGGTGACAAAGAACAAGGTGTAAAAACGCTAGCTATTCATATAGGAATAAAGAAGGCAACATTAATTTCCATGATTTCTGCTTTATTAGCAATTTTATTTTTCGTATTGCCCCTTTTTACTCCAATTATAAATCCTATTTTATTCCTAATTTCTATGATTTGCGGATTGGTTATTGTCATTTTTGCTATAATTTTAATGTTAAAAAAGAATTTAGTAAAAAAAGACTTTTCAAAAATTAGTTTATTGTTAAAAATTGGAGCCTTTCTTGGATTAATTGCCTTTATTTTAGCAAGTATATTATAATAGATTAAAAATTACTTATAAAGTCTTTAACATTCCTAAAATTTTGTTAAACTCCCCATTTTCTATCAAATTCTTTAATTCTTTCTTATTTACTAAATCAATATCTCGTATAGGAAATGTTTCAATTAATTTTCTAACTTGAGTCAATCCTAAATATTTTCTCGTGTATTCTGCTTTTGAATATTTATATGTGGTTAAAAATTCACTGTCTAACTTTTCTCTAAAAGATTCTAAAATAAAATTAAAATAATCTTTCAACAGTATTTGATCTTCTATAGACAATTTTGGGTCAAGAAAGATATGAATAGGATGAGTGCGATAAGTATTTGATGATACATATATTCCTTGAACATTGAAATCTTCATTTATAATGCCAAGCCCTACCCTTCCATCATATGTTCCTGAATCAACAGTTTTAATGTATAATATATTTGAATCAATTTTCTGTTTCAAATTTTGATTAACATGAAGAATTAATTTTTTGTATTTATTATTTTTATAATTATTAGCATCAATTACTCTAATTTCATAGCTCCCATTATTCTTTAATATTTCATCTTTTAGTAAATAATATTTTACGACTAGGGGATTTTGAGATCGATATTTATCGAGAAATTCTTCAAATTCAGAGCCAGCACGATAATTGTATTCCGGCTTTAAACGGTAGGTTTTTTCTAGAATTTTATTTTGCTTTTTGATTTTTAAGCCAGCAAACTCCACAGGTTCCACCTTAGATACTCTTTTCTTTTTAAAAAATCCTATACATATATTTGTTCCTGTATATTCAAAGACTTTAGTTTCAAATATTACCATTTTGAGAATTTTATAATGTTTTAAGAAATCATGACGGAATTTATTGGAAACTGATGCCCCAAACAAAAAATTTGTTGGAATTATGTAAATTAAATTTTCAATCTCGTTCCTTAAGTCATTTATCATAGCAATCTGGTATAAATCTTGATATCCTTCATTTTCATTTTCAAAATATTTATAATAATTTTGGGTGTCTTGATGTTTTCGAATATATCCTAAATATAAGTATGGGGGATTTGTTATATGATATGTTGGGAAGCTTTTTCCTTTTAAAAATAAAGGGAAATTCTCTAAATTATCTCTTAGTTTAATATTGTTTTTTGCTAGATATTCGGGGATTCCATAAGAAAATGCATTCGCTATACATTTATTAACCATCGAGGGCTGAACATCAAATAAATATATATGATCTTTAAAGAATTCTCTTCTATCATTTAATGAAATCTCATTTAATATAGGTAGAATTAGATTTCCTTCACCAGCATATAGATCAATCCAAATATAATCTAATAATAGATTCTTAATATCAGGTAATATAAATTGATTAAAGATATCAACTGAAGTTAAATGAGAACCAAATTTTCTTTTGATTGATTTTTCTCTTTTCTTATTGATCAAATCTCTCATAGAATATAATTTATTATCCAAATTAAATAGGCATTATCCATAATCACTTTAAGCTATAATAACTATAATATTGGTCTATATTAATTTTAATAATAAATTATAATTATTTTTTAACTAGATAATATTGAATTGACTTTTATATAACTCAAATTAATAAAAAATGTGAGAATATTGAATGATCAAGGTGACATTTTGATTGATGATTTTTTAACACAGATTAAGAGAAAATTACCTGAGTGGTTAAAATGGAAAGAAGATGAAGTACAAAATATCTTAGAAGACTTAAAGCAACAAATCCTAAATGAAGCTATTTTCATAGCAAACGGATATGAGCCATCTAATGCAGATATCCAACAAGCTTTAATCCAAATTGGAACTCCAGAAAATATAGCAAATATATACAAAAAAAGAGGGACTCCCAAATTATACATTACTGAGGAATTGCTTGACTTTTATTTAAGAAGCCTTTTTTTCTTTTGGATAATAGTGATTTCTATTAATATCATTGTTTCAGTTTTCCAGTTCTTTTTTGAACCTTGGTGGAATGTTTTAGGAAGTATGTTTACTGGTATATGGATCAGTTGCCTAATTACTGCAGTTGTTATAACATGTGTTTTTGTTTATTTTTCAATGGAAGGATTTTTACCTGAAGATTTTGGTGTATTCCCTAAAAGATTAGCTTTAATGTTTCCAATCCACTTTACAAAAAGGGATTTAGAAGAAACAAGACAATATACAAAATTTAAACTTGAAGAAGCAAAACAACGTGCCAAGGAGAGAATAATTAAAGCAAGAAGTCTTCCAGTCGAAAAGGTTTCTGAAGTTAAGGCTATTAGCGAGGAAAGATTAGCAGTAGCTAAAGCTAAACGAGAATTGAGGAAACTTCAACCTATATCTGTAGGTGAATTAACATTTGGTGTTGCTGGAGGTATTATTTTTGGATTATTCCTTATTCTTCAGCCTTTTGCTGAATTTACGGAATTATTTGAAGAACTTTTTTTAGATTGGCTTATCATATTTGGATTGCTAATCTTCATTAGTGGGTTATTTAATCTTGTTCGATTAATTGCAGGAGTAAGAAATTATACTGCACAACAAGTTCTTATATTCTTTGAAGCACTCTTTAGCATAGCATATATTCCTCTATTCATGTATTTACTGAATAATCCTGAGATTTTCCCAATCTCATTATTTTCTGGGGGGAACATTACTGAAATACCTTCTGATCCAGATTCTATTGCATATATCATTTATTTCTGGGTACACATCGGTATAATCATAGCTATAGTAGGCGGTTTTGCTGGTAATATTTACAAAATCTATAAAATTCAAAATGCAAAGACTTAAATTTTTATTTTCTCTTTTTCTAATTTTTTATCTTTTGTATCAAGCTTTTTTGTTTAATTTTATCAAATTATTAATCTAAATGATAATGTTTAATATTTTTTTTCCTATCTTAATCATACAAAATTGTGTTTTATGAGATCAAAACAAATAAATAAGTGTAATATAATTATTTATTAAAGAAAAACGGGTTAAGCTTTAATAATTAAACAGTTACCAGAGTTCGAATAACTTTAATATTTATGTAATGTTTATAAAATTATAATAATGGTAATTTAGAATGAGCGAAAAAAATTCACTGGAATTTTTAAATCCAATTCTTATAAAATTAAAGGAAAATAGTATTTGGTTTTATAACAAATTTACAGAACCAAAAATAGTGAAGATTAGTATTTATGTAAGTCTCCTTACATTTTTACCAGGCTTGATATTAGGTTTAATAATTGCTATTAATTTTGGTCCACTTAGCTATAATTTATTTTATAATTATATAAGTGATTTGGGTTCAATAAAATATACTCCAGCTCCTTTTATTTTGGATATAACCTGTATATTAACTGCAATTTTCATTATTCCTTTAATCTTAAATCTAAACCGCTTATATAGCTCACATCAGAATCATATTATAGATAATTCGAAAAGGGAGCATCGTCTAATTGTATCTAGAAGGATATTTGGCTATATGGGAGTAGGAGGTCTTTTTGTAGGAATTTTTGGAATGTTTTTTATAGGAATTTTTAGTTTAGATCGTTCTCCATTTGATTTACATTTTATTTTTGCTACTTTGGCATTTGGAGGATTTGCTTTTGGAGCATTTTTCACTGGATTAGCGATTGTATTAAAAAGAAGAATATTCCCTAAAATGATTGGTTATTTCATGATATTCGGTCCACCTGTAGCTTCTATATTTTTTTTAATACCCCCAGAACCATTAACAAGAGCATTTCTTGAATGGTTAATGATGTTAAGTGGGATCGCGTGGTATTATCCTGTTGTATGGATAACTATGCAAAAACTAAATACAATTCTATTTTTTGATCCTAACTTTAAATGGTAATAATATCTTATTTTTTTCTTTCTTATTTGTTTGATAAATATTATTAGGTTGTAATCATAATTTTTATTTTATTAGAGAATAATCTAAATTCTAAAGAACTTATTAACTAATAATGGAATTAAATGAAAATCTTAGAAAAAAATTAAATAATCTCATCTCTTTTTTAAAAGAGAAAAAAGTAATTGTTGCTTTTTCAGGAGGTATAGATAGCTCACTTTTAGCATTTCTTTCAAAGAAATACGCTAAAGATACCCTGCTTATAACTGAACGTTCAATCCTTTATCCTGAAGAAGAAATTGAAGAATCTTCTCAATTTGCTAAAAGTTTTGGTATAAATCATATGATTATAGAAAGAGATCCCCTAAAGGAAGAAGATTTCCAGTGTAATCCCTTAAATAGATGTTACATTTGCAAAACAGGATTATATAATGACATTCTTGAAATTAAAAATTTAAAAAATTTTGACGTTATTATAGATGGTTCAAATGCAGATGATCTTTCGGATTATAGGCCAGGAATGCAAGCTTTAAAAGAATTAAAAATTTTCACTCCTTATATTGACTACAATATAAACAAAAGTGAAATAAGAGAGATCAGTAAATTTTATGAGCTTGATGTTCAATCTAAACCATCAATGGCATGCTTTTCATCACGAATTCCTTATGGGCAAATCATAAGTGAAAAAAAGCTAATTATGATTAGAGAAGCAGAAAAATTTCTTAAAAATACATTTAATTTAAAGCAATTAAGGGTAAGATTACATGAAGAAAGTCTTGCTCGTATTGAATTCTTACCTGAAGATTTACTCAATATTTTAACTGCAAATAATATGAAATTAATTGGAACCAAATTAAAAGAACTTGGATTTACATACGTCACGATTGATATTGAAGGTTTTAGATCAGGATCTATGAATGAGGTCTTAGATTTAAATTAATGTTCAAAATTTCTAGTTCTGACTTTTTATATATTCAATTATCTTCTTTCGCTTTTTTAGCGCTTCTAAAGCTGCCTTTTCAATATCTTTTTCCATTACATCAATAATATCGGGTGCATTTTCTCCAATCTCTTGTTTTATCTTAGTGTAAGCAGATTCTCTAAATTTAGGAAGGATTTCTTTTTTCTCTTTACCTTTATACGTTAGAAAAACTTGGTTTGAATCATCTACATAACCTATTTCATCACACCTAATATTTTTTCTTTTAAGATCAATAATAATTTTATCTGAAATAGATTTAGAACAATATATTAAGAGAGAATCTAAAGAAACTCCTAAATAATCCACTCCAACCTTTTCTAACATATCTAAAACGATTGGATTTACTAGATTTCTTACTTTTTCCACATAGATGTTAACTCCACAATTGGCTTCATAATTAATTTCATATAGATCTCCTCTTAATCCTCCATTTGTAACATCGCACATGGCTCTAATTTCATTAGTGTAATTCGAGTTTAAAATAATTTCACAAGCTTCAAGAAATTTAATATTAATTGTTTGTTTTACAATTTCATGATTTCCTGAATAAATTGCTGTGGTTGTGATTGTTCCACCTCCTGCTCCTTCAGTCATTAGGATTACATCTCCAACTTGTATATTTCTTCTTGCTAATAGTTTCCTCTTAGCAAGACCAACAGCTGCTATTCCTCCAACTAATCGATCCCCAATTACCATATCTCCTCCAATCCTTAATGTTGACCCGGCTGTTATTGGAACTTTTGTAAGTTCTGAAACTACAGAAATACCTGCCATAAAATCAAATAATTTTCCAACATCAGCATCATCTCCTAAATGAACATCAATCATTATTGAAATAGGTTTTGCTCCTTTAACATACAAATCTCTTAAAGCTGCTCGTGTTACATGAAAACCACATATGAACGGAAAATCACTAAGCCGAGAATGAATACCTTCCATTTTAGAGACAACAATTAAATCTTTTATTTTAAAGAAATCATTTTTAAATCCTTTTATATCTTGTAATCGAACAGCTCCAGCATCATCGAGGGAAGTAGGAGATAAATATGCTTTATGTTCTGTTTCAGAAAAGTCTGTTACAAGTTTATGAACAAAAAAATCTCCGGCACCTCTACACCCTACTCCTTGCTTTCCTACAGAGACGTTTGCTTTATTAACTTCTAATAATTCTTTTATAAAAGGATCTAAGATATAATCAATATTACTGTTTTTACATTCTTCCAAAATAGCATTTGCAAGTTTAAAAGCTAAATTCTCATCAATATCTTTAAAATCAAGATATTCTTGAACTAATCTTTCAAGTATTTGACTGTCTGAATATCCTTTTTTTATTAATCTCCTTGTTAAACCTTCCAAATCACTCAAAAATAAAACCTTTCATAAAATAATTAATTTAATCTGACAAATAGCAATCTATCTATTAAAATATAAAGAATTAGTTTATAGAAAAATTCTTTGGAATTTTATTAAGGAGTAATAATTATTCGCTAAGCACACTGAAAAAATTATTTTTAAAGATAATCTAAATCCTCTCATTCTCCCATTATGGTATATAATACATTTAAATTATTTTAAGAATTCATAATCATAGTTCATCATTCTTAAAAAAAAAAATAATATGACTTCTATAAAAATCACGACTCCTTGTCGTATCCATCTTTCTTTAATCGATGAAAATGGGTATACTGGTAGAGTAGATGGAGGGATCGGGCTTATGCTTGACCGTCCTAATGTAATTCTTGAAGTGTCTAATAGTGCTGATGAATTCAAAATTGAATGTCATAGGTATTATAGAGAATCTGTTCATGTTATTAATGAGAAAGCCTCTCGAATCTTTAAAGCATTTAATATTAATAATAAAAATTATCATTTCAAACTTAAAAGATATTATCCTAGTCATGTAGGTTTAGGTTCAAAAACTCAATTAAGCCTTGCTATTGCCTTTGCAATAACAAGATTAAAGGATTTAAATAATATATCATTACAAGAATTAACAAAATTAGTAGAAAGAGGCGGTACTTCTGGGATTGGTTGGAGAGGTTTCGAAACAGGAGGTTTCATTCTTGATGGAGGTCATGAGTTTGGTAAGGGAAAAGAAAAGGAAACTTTTTTACCTTCTTCCGCATCTACATCAGCAAATCCAGCATTGACAATTTCAAGATACAATATCCCAAATAATTGGAGATTTGTTCTTATAATTCCAAACGTAAAAAAGGGTGCATTCGGAGATGAGGAAGTTTCTATTTTTAAAAACCATGCCCCAATCCCGAGAAATGAGGTAAATGAAGTCTCTCACCAGATAATAATGAAAATTTTACCCGCATTAATTAAAAATGATTTAAAATGTTTTGGTGAAGGATTAAAAAGAATTCAGTCTATTGGTTTTAAAAAAATTGAAATAAGTCTGCAGCATGATATTGTAAAAGACCTCCTTAAATTTTTTGATGAATATGGGTTAAAAGCTTATGGAATGTCATCATTTGGACCTAGTGTAATAGGCATTGTAGAGACAGATTACGAAGCAGAAGAATTGTTAAAGGATGTTCAAAAAAATCAGAGATATAGGGGAGGACATATCTACATATGTAAACCCAATAACTATGGAGCTAAATTTGAATATATAGAATGAGTAGAAATGACAAAAAATAATGAAAAAATCTTGTTTTCACCAGATCTCAGTATCAGAGAAAGAGCGTGTTTTGAGTCTGGTATAAAGCTGGGTGCTCTTTATCACATTCTTTGTGGAATTCCTATTCAATCTAATGAAAGTATTATTCAATCTATTGAGAAAGGAATAGAAGCAGCTATTTCATGCCAACCATTTGTAAGATCAGTAAAAATAAATTTAGATCGAGAAAAAATTAGTGGAGAAAAATCTACAGAATTCGATTATGACGAAATTTCAGGGAAAATTATCAGAGTAGAATTAATTATTCAATATGAGTCAATAGAAATAGTTGCTAAGATTGATTGGGTTGAAAATATGCAATATCCACTAATGTTTATAGAAAAAATCTATAAAATAGATTAATCCATTAAAGCACTAATATAATTTCTAGCAATTTCTATTGATTTAAGAGCTCTTTCATTTTTTCCAAATCTTTCAACATTTTCCATATGATTGATAATTGTCTCATGAATTTTATAAATTAAAGGTTGAATATTTTTTTCCTTTGCTGCTTTCAATCGAGTGGAAAGTAAAATAATTTCTAAAGCTAAATTTTCTGCTCTATTAAACAGTTTAAAAGATTCTTTAGATTTATTAAAAGAAATTATATCCAATTTAAATTCAGAGAGTTTAACTTCTCCTAAACTATTTTGTTTAATTGTTTGTTGTTCCTCAATTGCCTTACAAAAGATTACCGCCCAAGCATTATTTATAAAAGGCATTGAAATATTTTTTAAATTTAAATTATCAATTTGCTTTAATTCTTTAGTAATTTCATAATAACTATAATATTTAGAGGGAAATTCTGTAAAGAGTAAATTAGGTTTCAACTTTTTTAAAGCAGCTAGTGCATATAAATAAATATCATCTAAAAAATTAATCGAAATATATCTATTTGCTTTTAAATTCTTACATGTTGCAGTATTTGGATAAGGTGTGATTTTAATTGTTGTGTCATTAATTAATCTAATACCCATACAAGCAGTATTAGGAATAATTTTATTTTTTGATTTGCCAATAGAAAAAGTAGTAGCTAATATTTCATATAAATAATTTAAGTTTAACCCCAATTCTCTATAATTTAGTCTCATTAATAACAACCGTTTTTAGCTTATCAACTTACAATATAAAAATTGTTCAAAATTTTAAATATTTTAACAAAAAAATAAATTCAATAAAATTTTTTATATTAAAAATCTAATCCATAAATTGATTTCAAATTTCACAACTAAAGATTAAAGATCTATATCATGATCAGCAGATTAGTTAATAATAATATGCTTTTTGTAATTCCTAGTTGGGGGGATCTATTAGGTTATCCTACCTTAGGAAAGTATGTAAATCATTTTGTGTCTAAAATTGATTCTGATCTTGTCCTATTTTTAGCGGGAATTGAATGTTCAATTCCAATTAAAATTAAATTAGGAGATGTATCTGAGAAAAGATGGCTACATTATCTTTTCGGCTTAGGATATTATTATTCTAAATTTGAACTTAAATCTGGAAGATATATTACGGATGGTAGACAATTAACAGGATTAATTTTATCAGATTTTGTTTATGATCACTTGGCTTCACTTACAAATATTACGTTGGAAAATGACAGAGATGTTATTATCGGTGATAGATTAATCAAAGTTCCAATCGATTTATCATATAAATCGAATACTGAAAAATCTTTCATTCGAGGAGCGTTGATGAGGAATGTTTTCATTCCATATAAAGATATTTTTTTAAAAGTGATGGAAACAATCCAAAATAAGGAATCTTATCAATTGGAAGACGGCCATATGATTTTAAGTACCCATTGGGATTTTTATAACAGTATCCTAATTTCTACTAAAATGAATGAAAATTTAAAGAGTAATTATTTAAATCCAACAGCAGGTTTAAATAACATCTCTCTTGGGGTTGATCAACATTTAAGTGATATATTTTCAGCCTCAGAACTTAAGAAGATTGAACAAAAAATATCCTCTTTAAGAGACAAGTTCTCAACTTTAGTGTATGACCCTATGTATCTCTTTTCAATATTAGATAATGCATCAAGAGTCCTTATTTCCGAGCCATCCCTCGCTTTTAAAGAAAGAATTATTAAAACTACAAAAACAATGCCAAAAGAATCAATTTTCTTTTCAGCTGAAAACCGTATGAATTCATATTTTTACTGGTCACCACAATTTAAAAGAAATACAAGAGAGGAACTGGAAACGTCAGCTGTTATTAAAGAGTTAGAAACTCATCCTCCTGTAACACCAGCTATTAAACCTTCTGAAAGAAGTGCATCTGATATTAGCCAAATTGATACACAGAAAGGGCCTCTAGGAAAAAAATTTGAAATTAGAACTATGAAACATGAACCAGTTGAAGAGAAACTACTTCCATATCCTCCTGAAGGTAATATTGAACAAATACTACTTTATCTAAAAGATATTGTTAAAGGAAATTATGAAATGCATTTAATTGGAAAAGCATTTGAACTTGCCAGAAATAATCTCCAGAGAATTATTCTTCAATCTAAATTTATGTGGGAAATGGGTAAATATGCTAATTTATACCAACGTAAAGATCCTCATCTCGGATTAAGTAAAAGAGAAATAGAAGAATTATTAGAGAATATTGATAACTGGATTGATGATACAAGAAAGAATAGAGAAAAATATATTTTAAAGAAATAAATCAAAAATAAAAAGTTAAGATTCAATTTTTCTTAAAACTATAAATGAAAATCAGTTACTTTTGGACGAGTTTCAATCTCAGGATATATCTTCCCTACAACTAAAGGTGAACTATTGTAAATTTCTTCAATTTCGATAACACCGAATTTGATTCCTCTGAATCTTTTAAAACCGGTAAATGTACCTTTTACCACTTGACTCGCAAAATCGAAATTCATACCAAAAACAGCAACTTTAGAATCGATAGGAATCTGATACAAATCTTCCTTTAAGACAGAAGGAGGAAATACTAATCTATTATGATCAGCTGCTTGAAGCTGAATACATGGAATAATAATTGGGTACCCATTTGAAGGATCAATATAAGCAATTGCTCTAATAGCTATAGCTGTTGTAAATAACTTATATCCTATAACATTCAAACGCCTTTCCTTTAGCTTTGTTTTTGCTCCCCCTTTACCAATTATATTTTTTAGAATCCCTTTTATAATTCCAAATAAAGGTAAATTTTTCACGGGAGAAGAACTAACGATATTATTATAATAAGCAGTATGGATCCTATAATAGGGAAAGTATCTAAATAAATTTGTACTATTAAAATATTCTAAATCCTTTCCTTCTTTAGTTGTATGACTAAAATCTGCCTTAATTTGTAGAAATTTAAAGGGCATATCTGCTGTCATATAAAAAATTCCTTGTTTAGGGTTTTTTGAAACGTTTCTTTTACTAGTTCCTGTTGTAAATGCACCCCAAACTATTGTATTCTTATCAATAATTCGATTCATTGCAATAAATGTTATATGTGGCCATCCTCTCTCATCTATGGTTCCTATTAACTTCAACATCATTTCAGGTTGAGTAAATTCTATAGCTTCTTTCGAAGCTTCAGAACACCATTCTGCCATTTTACTTTTTTCATTCATAATTATTCAACTTTATAATTTATTCACTTATATTTTCATTACTAATCTTTTTCGTTAAACCAGACCATTTGACATTATTAACTCCAGTAGATTTAGCAGTTTCAAAAAAATGTTCCATTTCCTCATTTGTCATAAGAGGTTCATCTTTCAAAATCCAATCAAGATCTAAACGCTCATATTTTGCCGTGCATAAACTATTAAAAGCAAGTAAATCCCATCGTGAAGGGAAGTTATTTAAGTCATTTACAATAAATTCACCAATTCCTCGAATGTTTTCGTCTGTGGCGGTATAGTGAGGAATAAGAGGTGTACGTATCCACAACTCTTTTCCATCTTTTTTAAGGTTGATCGCGAGCCATCTAGCATTTTCAAAGATTTGCTCGTTTGATACCCCTGTCCATTTCTCATGTTTTTCAGAATTAATTTCTTTGATATCTAAAAGCACTAAATCAACATATGGTATTATTTTTTCATAAATCTTTTTTGAAGAATATCCGCAAGTATCTAGAGCTGTTGAGATATCATTTTCCTTACATTTCTTTAAAAAATTTGCTATAAAATTAGATTGTACGGTAGGTTCACCTCCTGAGACCGTGATCCCTCCATTTGATTTAAGATAATAAATTTTATCTTTATTAATCTCATAGAATAACTCCTCTAAATCCCACCATTTACCAAACATATTTAATGCTGTACTTGGACATTCCTCAACACACCTTCCGCAACTATTACACTTTTCTCTATCTATATGCATACCATCTTGATTGAGCATTAAGGCTTTTTCTTCACAAGTCTCTATACATGTCTTGCATCCAATACATTTATGTTTAAACCATTGTAGCTGTTTTTTTCTCAAGATTGATTCGGGATTATGACACCATACACATCTTAAAGGACATTGCTTAAAAAAAACTGTTGTCCTAATACCTGGTCCATCTTCAGTTGACATCTTCTGTATTTCAAAGATTAATCCCTTATCAACCTCAATCATAAAAATTTTACACCTATTAAAAAAAATTCAAAATAAAAAATAAAATTTATATTTTATGAGATTCTCGTGCAATTATTTCATCTTGAAGTTCCCTTCCGATCGTATTGAAGTAGGCATTATATCCAGTGATACGTACTAACAAGTCCTTATAATTCTCTGGATGGTCCTGTGCATCTTTTAACAACTCCGCATCTAACATATTAACTTGTAAACAAGTCCCACCGTTCTCAACATAACCTCTCAAATATGATTTAAATTTTTCTTTATTTTCAGGATCTTTAATAATACTTGGATTAAATGTAATGGTGTGACTTGCTCCATTAGGTAGAAAATTCAAATATTCTCCACTATCAGTTTTTCCCCCCAAAGCAATCCCTACAGAATTAGTAACTGCTGTAGGTCCTTTTTTATCAACTCCATTAGAGGGACATATTGCATTAGAAAGAAAGGTTCCTGCTTTTCGACCATCTGGAGTAGCTATGGTAAATCGTGCGTCAGCACCGGCCCAATAATTCCATGATAACATTCCTGGTCGATATTGAAAATTATTAGGTGTTTTATATTTCCATGTTTCATCTGCCCATAATTTCATTACATTTTTTGCTAATTCATCAGCATCATCGTCATCATTTCCGTATTTAGGAGCTTTATTTCTTAATGTTGTTTGCATAATTTCATATCCCTTATAATTATTCATCAATGCCTTTTTAATTTCAGTTATAGTATATTTCTTTTCGTCATAGACTAAATGTTTAATTGCTAACAATGAATCCACTGTTGTTGCGAATCCTACACCCTCAATAGTTATAAATCGTAATTCAGGCCCACCTTTTCTCACATCTAAACCCTTCTCAATGCAACCACGAACTAGAGTCGATATATATGGAGTTGGTATATATTCTGCTCGAAGTAATTCGCTTATATTATATACATCAATAGTATATTTTATAATAAACTTCATTTGTGCCTGCCAAGCATTCCAAAAATCTTCCCAAGTTTTAAAATTGTTAGAATCTCCGGTTTTTGGTCCAAATTGCTCTCCGTCTTTATTCCAAGGTTTTTCAAAGTTTCCTGGCATATTTGATCCATTCCATAATGTCAGCTCAATACTCTTAGCTAAATTTGGGTTGCAATTTACTGTACCTGAACGATCATTTCCTTGCATAGTATTTTCTAAACAACCAACGCAAGCATAGTTCCAAGCTTCTTCTCTTATAATACCCTCTTCAAGTAATCCTGCAATAGCCCTCTCATCAAAATTTATTAAAAAGGGAGCGCCTTGTGATCTTGAAATCATATTAGTGATTTTATCTAAAAGTTTATCAGGAGAATTTCGATGCAAACGAATATTTGGTTTGGGTTCCAATATTGGAGACCATTCATCAACGACTTCTAAGATTGTATATGTTAATTCATTTGTTAAATCTTCTCCATTAGGACCACATCCCGATAATGTCATTAACTGTCCAAAGCCACTTGTGATCCCTTGTTTTCCAACCATTATTTGTGCATCATATACCGTATTACAATGAAACCAAAAGCTTCCCAAAATATCTTTTGCAAATTCTTTCGTAATTTTTTTCTCATCAATGACATCCTTTTTGTACAAAGGCCATAAGTATTGATCTGTTCTTCCAAAAGATGTTCCTGCACCGGGATATGATTCCTCTGATATAGTTAACATATGAATAAGCCAGAGTGCTTGAATCCCTTGCCAGAAAGTCTCAGCTGGTTCCCATGGGACATGTTCTAAATTCTTAGCCATTTCTTCTAGTTCCTTAACTCTATCTGGTGTTGATGCTTCTTCTTTTAAGCGTAGACATTCTTCAGCATATTTTTTAGCTAGTTTTCTAGGAATTTCTGCAGCTCTTATCATTGCTAGAATTTCTTGACCTTTAGAACCTTCCTTTTCTTTTTTATTTAGCTGTTCATATCTACTTTTTGCTTTTTCATAGACAAACTCAAATCCTTTCTTTATTATAGTTTCATGGTCGGGGATAATATGACCACCAACAGCCCCTAAATTTCCAAAACCAGAATGGTGGAATTTAAAAACAGCTTTTCGAATCTTTAAATTTTTCTTCCAAAATTGATTAGCCTCCTTTTTTGTAAAACACTTACTTAATTGTGTATGAAATCTTCCACCTGCTATTAAATCATTCTCGGAAATTATTTCATGTGGGATGTAATTTAACATTACTTCTTCAAAAAGGATTATTCTTCGTTCAGGAAGCGATAATTTCCAGAAATTTTCAGGTAATTTAACTGGTATTGCCATTGATCGAAAGCAACTTTCAAATACTCCTTTACCTTTATTTCCTACATAAAGGTGTGCTCCTGGAACAATATACATATTACTTTCTTCAAAAATTAAATCCCACTCCGTTCCAGTAGTAAAGGGCATGTATTGATTATTTCATTCTCTTTCATTTCCCTTAAAGTAATAATCTCTTAACCATTTTGATCGTGGAGAAAGATCGTGAGGTTTTGCTATTCGCTGTCGCTGTTCTCCTATATTATCTAAATTTCCATAAATATTATTCATTGTTTTTCTTTCCTGCTATTACTATTAAATAATATTATAAAATTAAATGCAAATTATTGTCTAAGATATATATAACTTATTTTTACTTTTCATAACAAGTTAAAATTATTATAGAAAAGGATTAAAAAAATAATAAATTTAAGTTTTGTTTTATTTAAGTCTTTCTATAAATTACATTAGGAGTGATAATAATGGTTTTACAATTTCTTCTACTTAAGTCTTGCTTCTGATAAATGAAGATGATCTGTTTCTACCTCTACAAAAGCCTGAAATATCTCTTTTACTCGTGGATTTTCAGCTTCAGCAGCAGCTTGTCCATAAAATCTTATTGCTCTGTCCTCTCTGCTATGTGATTCCTCGAGATTAGGTTTATATTCCGCAGCACATTTATCATATTTAGGGAATTCTACTTTATCAAGCTTTAAGATTTTCCGCCAGACAGCTGCATGTTCTTGCTCGACTCTACCCAAAATTTTAAATAATTTCTGACCTTCTAGTTCTGGTGTTTTCGTGTTAGAACATTTATAAAAGATTGTATTTGAGACTTCCACTTCTAAGGCTTTCTCTGCGTTTGCTTTGTCTTTTTCATTTAATTCGACATCCCATGCTCCAGTATCATCATAATCTTTTGCTTTAACGAAAAATTTCTTGAAAGCTCCACAAAATGGGCAGCGACTAGGAGCTTCTTCTCCAATATAAGCTTCTCCACAAATTTTGCATACAAACACGTTTACTTTTGTAATTTTTTTCACCTAAATTGATTATTATTCAAATTTAAATTATGTTATTTTTAAATTTTTATAATTATTTATATTTTTGACTTAAAATCTAAAAGTTTTATGGCTAATCAGTTCAAAAAATAAATAATTTTAATTTGAGCTAATAATAAAAAAAACTAAAAATTATAATGAAATATAGATAATTTCTAGAAGTACTATAATATAATTACTTATTTTTAATACAATGACTTTTTAATATAATGTGAAAATGGGAAATTTGATCACTTTAGGCGTGGACCCTGGCAGCTTATCATGGGATTTTTTTGGATTAGAAGATAATAAAATAATTTTAGACACTTCAATACCTACAAAAGAATTAATACAAGATCCCCAAAAAGCAATTAATATTATTAAATCTGTTCAAAATATTGATTTAATGGTTTCTCCTAGTGGATTTGGCCTTCCATTAAAAAACGTACGAGATTTAACTGAAAAAGATATTTTTTTTACTCTTTTAAAATTTGATCAGAAAGATAAAGATAAATTAATAGGTCTTGGAAAAGTATTAAGATTAATTAAATCTCAAAATATTAAAGGAGTAATTGTTCCAGGAGTGAAACATTTACCCACCATTCCAAGATATAGAAAGATTAATAAAATTGATATGGGAACAGCAGATAAGTTATGTACCACTGTAACGGGAATAAGAGATCAAATGGAGAGATTTAATGTTGCTCCTGAAAAAACTAATTTTATTATGGTTGAAATTGGATATGGATTTACTGCTGTTTTAGCGATTGAAAATGGGCAAATAATTGATGGGATTGGTGGTTCTAATATCATGGGATTTAGAGCTTGTGGTTCTCTTGATGGAGAATTAGCCTATCTAATAAAAAATATCAGAAAGAAAAATATATATAAAGGTGGAGTAGCTTATATCTCTGGATATTCTGATTTAAGCTTAAGAGAAATAACTCTTCTAGCTGAAAGGGATGAACAAACCAAAACTGCCCTTAAAGCTTATATTTCAAGCGTTAAAAAAGCAGTATATGGAATTGCATCATCATTTTCACAAAAAGAAAAAATATTGGAAGTTTTATTGGCTGGGAGGGGTGCTGAATTAACTTATTTAAGAGACAGGATGATTCGTGGTTTAAAAGATGTTGCTCCTGTTAAAATTATGAAATCTTATAGTCAAATAGCTAAACGTGCTGCTCAAGGTGCTGCTTTCATAGCCAATGGAATATTAGGAGGTCGATTCGAGCCAATAATAAATAACTTAAAAATTAAAGAAGCATCGGGTTCAATTCTTGACGATATTTTTATTCCATTTGAAAAAGATAAATTAATACGTGATCTAGATTAAAATTCTCATAATTACAGGTCAAAATAGTTATCCAACTATTAAAAAGATTGTACAACCCATTGAAGAACATTTTATTTCCATATTTAAAGCTCCAATTTCAGTATCTGCATTTTTAACAGAAAAAATGACTGATAGCATTCTGAAAAATCAAGATCTTTCTCAATTTAATTTAATTTTACTTCCTGGGTTCGTTCAATGGAATACAAGTAGTTTAGAAAAAATTTTTTATACTAAGATCAAAAAAGGACCAGAATTCGCTTCTGATTTACCTTCAATATTAAAAAACCTTGAAAATATTGAATTATCAAATACAATTCCAGCAAATAAATTAATAGAAATTTCTGGTGAAAAGTTGTACAATCAAATCCTGAAAGAGCGTTTAGATCATGCAAAGAAGAATATTGGATATCACACATTTTATCTTAATAAAAAAAGTTCAAATATAATAATAGGGCGAAATTTGCCTCCCCCTATAATAGCTGAGATTGTAAATTGTACTGAAAAGTCTGATAAAGGTATAATTAAGAAAGTGAAGCATTATATTAACTCAGGAGCAGATATAATCGATATTGGATGTGTTGCAAATAAACCCAACCCCCAGAGAGTTAAAAATATCATTGATCTCATTAGAAACGATTTTAATATATTAATTAGTATTGATTCAATGGATACTAACGAGATATTAGCCGCTATAGAGAGTAAAGTGGATTTAATCCTTAGCATAGATTTAGGAAATTATATGGAATTTTCAGATATCCCAAGAAATATCCCTATTGTTATATTACCAACTAAAATTAATGAGGGATATTTTCCAAATGACCCGGAAACACGCGTTAATAATTTGCTTGAATTGACGAAAAGGATGCAAGATATTGGTTTTGAGAAATTAATAGCAGATCCATTGCTTGAAACACCAATCACTCCAGGAATTTGTAATTCTTTAGAAGCTTATTTTTTGTATAAAAAGGAAATTAATAAACCAAAAAACACAAATTTAGAGCTCCCTATGTTTTTTGGCATATCAAATGTAGTTGAATTAATGGATATTGATTCTGTCGGAATTAATGGACTTTTAGCTAGTATAGCAATTGAATTAGGTATGGGTATATTATTTACCGTTGAGCATAGCACAAAATTAATGGGTGGTGTTGCAGAGTTAAAAGAAAGTGTGAAATTAACTTACATTTCAAAATATAATAAAACACCACCAATTAATCAAGGAATTCAAATTTTTAAAGCAAAAGGAAAAACTAGTCAAGTGATACCGAAAATTGATGAGAGAGATGCAATAATTGTTGAAGAACTTAATCCTAATTATATTCCAGATAAAAAAGGATATTGTAAGATTTATGTAGATCATTATTCAAGAAAAATTTATGTAGTATTTTTCTCAAATGAACATAAGTTACTCAATACTTTAATTGGAACCAATGCAGAAGCTTTGAGTAAAAAATTTATAGAAGAAAATTTAACTAAAAATCTTTCTCATATTAATTACATTGGTAGAGAGTTAAAGAAAGCAGAAATTTCTTTGCAGTTAGGGAAACCTTATATTCAAGATGAATAATTTTACTGTTAACTTGTTAAAAAAAAGAAAAAATATTTTTAATAATATATTCTATATAGAAATTGCGAATATTAACAATTAAAACAATTTTAAAGAAATTAAGTATAGGAAGAAAATTATGATACCAAAAAGAATGGAAGCTTTTCTTAGGGAACACCTTCCAGAGGGTACTCTGAAAGCGAGAACCAAAAAGGAGAATGGAAAGCGTTATTTAGAATTTACTAATTTAGATGTTCATCTCTTATCTCATCTAGGAATTATTTGTGATAAACTTGGTCCTAAACTTGTTGTGTGTTTGTGGGATGAGGTATCTTCATCGGAAATAGGTGGATATTTAGTTGTTGATAATCTTTCAATGGGAAGTCCTTCGATGGGGGGTATTAGAATGTTGCCAGATATCACACCTTCAGATATTTATAATTTAGCTCGGGGTATGACACTTAAAAATGCTGCTGCTAACTTACCTTATGGTGGTGGAAAAGCAGGAATAGTTGCTGAAAGGAATTTGACACCTGAAGAACATACTGAAGTAGTTCGTGGTTTTGCTCGTCTAATTCGACGTTATAAAGGTATTTATGTCCCAGGACCTGATGTTGGTACAAATGATGCTGATATGAAAACAATAGCAATAGAAAATGGGCTAGATAGTGCCGTATCCAAACCACTCGATATGGGAGGTAATCGTATTGATGAGTTAGGTGCTGCTGCTGGAGGTGTAGTGATTGCTTTACAGACTCTGTTAGAAATTATGCCAAGGTTGAGAGTTCTTCCACAATTCGCTAATTTAGAAATTCCAGAACTAAACGATCTTAAAGTAATAATTCAAGGTTTTGGTGCTGTTGGTGCTCATGCAGCACGTATATTAAGAGAACGGATTCCACAAGTTAAAATAATTGGGATTAGTGATCTAGAAGGTTATTTATATAATGAATCTGGTTTACCAGTTGAAGATCTTTTTAAATTGTGGATAGAAGAACGGTTAGTTACCGATATATATTTTAAAAATAAAATTATAACACAGGGTTATAAGCATCCTACGAAATTTTCTACTAATTCAAATAATTTGCTTCTCGAAAATGCTTTTTGTATGATTCCAGCTGCACCTATATTTAATTATCTGGGTGTCTGGCAATCTGAGAATCCTTCAATGACTGTGGATCGGATGGGTAAATGGTCGGTAATCGTTGAGGGTGCTAATACATATTCTCCAGATCCAAATAGAAAAGCTGCTCGTATTCGTATGGAACAAATCGTGTATCGTGAAAAAGGTGTGATGATAGCTAATGATTATTTAGTTAATTCAGGTGGTGTCATCTATGCTGCTCAAGAACATATCATCAAAACTCCCGATCATTTACAAATACCAGAAAAAATGTTAGGTGACCGTAAAGCAGTAGAAAATTGGTTAAAAGACCATACCGATGAATTTTCCGAACTTTCAAAACGACGCTTAACAGCTGGAGAAGAATATAGAGAGAATGTTATTCATCATAATATGATTGAATTGGTTGATTTATTAGCAGCCAATCCAGATACGCTTCCCTTCGCAGCTGCAGAACGTATAAGTTTACAACGCCTCACAGCAAAAGAAAGTGAACGTACCGCAAAAGATATCATGGTTTCAATACCTACTATTGATGTTAAAAGTAATTTACAAGATGGTGCAGCCTTAATAATTAATAGTATGAGTGGGATAATTGCTGTTCTTTCTAAAGATAAGCTTGTAGGAGTTGTAACAGATTGGGACATTACAAAGGCTACTGCTGAGGGAATTATTGATGTTAAGCTTGATAAAATTATGACTAAGAATGTTATCACAGCATCTCCGAACTTTACTATTTTGGATATTGTAAGAGAACTTGAACAGTATCAAATTTCTGCTATACCTGTTGTTGATGAAGGAAAAGTATTAGGTGTAGTTAGTTCAGACTTAATAACGCAACAATATATCTTAAGTTATTTACAGGGTCATCAAAATCTCTAATTATTCAAACATTTCATGTAAGACTCTTATTAATAATATCTGATAATATTATAAAGCGTATCACGCTGAGCTGGGCGTTTTCCAGCAGCTTTAATAATTTCAATCATTTCATCGGGAGATAAATACTCACCAAATTCTGCTCCTGCACTTTTAGAGATATTTTCTTCCATTAAAGTGCCTGAAAAATCATTCACTCCATAGTTTAGAGAAACTTGAGCAAGTTTGGGACCAAGCTTCACCCAACTACATTGGATATTATCTATATAATTATTTAAAAATAAACGTGCTACACAAAATAACTTTAAATCTTCCATTCCATAACTAGGTTTTAATGGATAATTTGTAAGTTTTGATAAAATTGGTTTTTCCTTAACAAAAGGTAATGGAATAAATTCAGTAAAACCATTGGTTTTCTTCTGAATCTCTCTTAAAATTTCTAAATGCTTAATCCTGTCAGACAACTTCTCTATATGTCCATACATTATTGTAGAAGTCGTTGGTATTTTAGTTTTATGAGCTAACGTGATAATATCAATCCATTGAGAGGTGGAAACTTTATTAGGACATATGATTTTACGAACCTCATCAACAAGAATTTCGGCTGCTGTCCCTGGCATTGAATCTAAACCAGACTTTTTTAGTTCTTTTAATGTATTTTCCACAGTATCTCCGTATAATTTTGACATATAGAATATTTCTTGAGGAGAAAAAGCATGAATATGAATTTTTGAATCAATCTTTTTGATAGTTTTGATAATTTCCAAATAATAATCAAATTTTAATTGAGGATTTATACCACCTTGAATACATACTTCAGTACAATTAAAATTTTTCGCTTCAATAACTTTATTCCTTATTTCTTCAATACTTAATAAAAAAGCATCTTCGTGATTTGCAGGTAAACTAAATGAACAAAATTTACATCCTTGAAAACATATATTTGTAAAGTTTATATTTCTATTTATTATAAAAGTGATAATACCTTGCTTTTTTTCAAAACAAATTTGATCTGCTACGTATTGTAAAGCTAAAAATTCTTTGCCATGAACTTTCAATAATTTTAAAGCTTCAATAGATGAAATTTCCTCATTACTTAACGCTTTTTTTAAAATTTCCTTTGTCTCTGTTTTTATCTGGTTGAATATCTGAGAAGCTATCATTAATAATTTATATTATCTATAGTTTTTTTAATATTTTCTGGACAAAAACCATTTTTTTTTAGATATTTATCATATACTGGAAGCCTTTCTTTGAGTTTATAACTTTTAGACTCACATATATTTTTTAATTCATCAATCTGGGGCCATCTATTTTCTGGATTGATATAATCTAAAGTAAATGGCGATATCCCACCAAAATCATTCACTCCCATTTCAATAAATTCTGTTTCATATCCTGATATGAGATTTGGTGGAACTTGGATTGCAATTTCATTTTCAAAAATAAATTTCGCAATTCCAACAATTCTAAGGATATCTTTTATTTTAATTACTTTCTTTGGTTGGTACGAAATTCCCGGTTTATTTACAAAATTCTGTATTATAACCTCTTGTATATGACCATAAGTTTCATGAATTTCTTTAATTAAATACAAATCTTTTATTCTATCATCTAAAGATTCCCCAATCCCTAACAATAATCCTGTTGTAAAAGGGATTTTTAATTTTCCTGCATTATTTATGTGGTTTATTCGTTTGGCAGGAGCTTTTCCTGGTGAATGTTCATGTACTCCTCCTTTCTTAAATAAATCCATGCTGGTACTCTCAAGCATCAAACCCATACTGGCATTATAATTTTTTAATAGTTTCAATTCGTTAAAAGTAAGTATCCCTATATTTGTATGAGGTAATAAATTAAAATCTAATAAATAGTTAGAAATATCTTTTACAAACTTAATAAAATCACTGCAATCTCTCTTTTTTAATTCATCTTTAACTTCCTTGAAACTATCTGGTTTTTCTCCAGATATTATCAAAGCCTCTTTGCAATTATAACGAATTCCCATTTGAATTAGAGTTTGCATTTGTTCATTTCCAAGTAATATTACATTTCCTTGTCCATCTAACTTAGGAATTCTAAAATTGTAAAAACAATATCCACAGAAGTTTTGACAATAATTTGACAATGAAATTGTGAAATTTTTTGAATAAGTAATTACTTTTTGCTCATTATTAGGTAATTGAGATTTGATATCTTTGACTTTTTCTTTTATTTTCTTTAACGTTAAATTCTTTAATTGTTCAAAATTATCTTTAATATTCATTTATCGCTCCTTTTGTAATTTAAAACAACATAATTATCTCTATCATTAATATTAAGCAATCTAAATCTGGGTGCTTGAATCATTTTTTCAATACCCTCACCCTCTACTAAGCTTACAGCATCTTTTCCTCCAATAATCCAAGGAGCAATTGTCAATCTTATTTCATCAATCAAATCGTTTTTAATAAAACTCCAATTTAAAGTACCACCTCCTTCTAATAAGATTGAATGTATCCCTAATTCATATAAAAGAGGCATTAGTTTTACTAAATTAACTTTCTTACCTACTCCAGATTGGATAATTCTCACATTAGATGTTTCATATTGTCTAATTCTTTTAATGGGAACTCCCTCAGTAGTACAAATTATAGTGGGATAAATTTCTGGCTGAAAAACAATAACATTCGAATCTAAAGGTATTGTTAGGTTACTATCTAAAACAATTCGATAATAGCCTTTGTGCTCATGAAATTTAATATGTAATTTTGGGTTATCCTTTAGAATTGTTTCCTTTCCGACCATAATTGCATCCATCTTACTACGAATTTTATGAACTTCTTTCCAATCTTGTTCATCAGATAATTCTGGGTCTCCTGTTCTTGAAGCTATTTTTCCATCAATAGACATTGCAGCACTTAGCAAAATATAAGGTTGTTTATTTACAAATTTTTCAATCTCTTTCAAATACAATTTCTCCTTTTATATAGGTCTTTTTTACATTTTCTGATTTTGTACGCTGCACAATTATAGGATATATTTTATTTATGTCAATATTTATTGAATAGAAGTTAGGATCGTTTAAATTGATAAGGAAGAAATCAGCCATTTTTCCTTTTGAAATGGACCCTAAGTTTTTTTCGATTCTAAAATTTCTTGCAGCATTAATTGTAACCATTTTTAAAATATCTTTAGCACTAATTTCGACGTTAATATCTTTATTGCACAATACTCTCGCTATTCGGTAAAAATAACGCATTTCTTCAAACAAATCAGGATTATTTATCATTAAATTATCAGTTCCTAAAGAAATTGGAATTTTTAATTTCAATACATTCAATATGGGAGGAAATCCAGCTCCAAAATACCCATTAGATCTGGGACATAGAACTAAAGATAATTTATTTTTATTTAAACGTTCCAAATCCTTTTTAATAAAGTGAGTTCCATGAATAACAATATCAACTATACCATCATTAATCATCTCATTTATTAAATTTTCATCTCTTTCTAACTCAGCACAATGACAAGCAATTTTCTTTTTTAACTTTTCTTTATTATAGTTTAGAATTTCTTTTATATCAGTGGAAATATTATGGTAGCTTGGTAAACCAATACCATCAGCCACTTTAAAAATAGATTCAATTTCTTCTGGATTGGTAAATCGCCCAAAAATTAGATTATTAATTGAAAATCCTTTTAATGTATTATTTAAGAGATTTATACCTTCTATATTACGTTCTCTAAAGTCAACAAAACACGTTATTCCAGTTGAAACCATTTCTCTTATCGCATTTTTTATTCCTTCAACTATTATCTCTTTAGGTACCTCTTGTAACAGTTTATGTTTAATACCATTAGGTGGAGCAACAATGTCTTTTAAATTTTGATTAAATCCTATTTCTTTTGCAAAGCTGTCTCCAATGTGGATATGTGAGTTGATAAAGCCAGGTATCATTATAAAGGCATTTTTTTCCTTCGAAATATCTATTTCTTCCCCAATGTCATCATATTCTATATTTAAAATCATTCCTTCGTTATTAATCTCTAAAGTAACATTCTGTTTAAGTTCTAAATTATCACCAATTAATGCAAATTTGCAAAAAATTTGATTCTGAGACATTAACTTCTTAATTTTCTATCTATATAATAATTCTTAATTTTCTATCTATATAATAATATAAATTACATCTAATCTTTTTATAAAACTAGACTATAGAATTTATTTTTTAATATTGGTGGTACAAAATTCATAAGTTTAAAATGGATTTACAGAGTTCTAACTCAGGAATAGACATAGCAATAGATCGTGTTGGTATAGTAGGACTTGAGAAGAAAGTCGAAATTGTTCAAGAGAATAAAAGATATTCGTTTTATCCAAAAATTTCTGCTTTAATTGCTCTTCCTGCCCAACAACGAGGTATTCATATGTCAAGAACCTCCGAAACTATAGAAGAAGTTATAAATGAGGTAATTTTTAAACCTACGCCTGCAATTGAAGTCGTTACTGATAGAATTGTAAGAAAAATATTGGAACGCCATCCGTACACCTCAAAAGCTTATGTTAAGTTGAAAGGAAAAATTGTTGTCCAAGTCAGGGAAAATGAGCAAAGAAGTATACAAAAATCTTATGATATTACCTCTTTTGTAAAAGCAAGAAAAAAAGAATCGGGAGAAATGGATTTTAATTACTTTATAGGGGCAAGCGCAGTTGGGATGACAGTTTGTCCATGCGCAAAAGAAATGTCTCAAGAATATGCTGAAGAAATTATCAGAACTAGAAAAGATATTAACATTTCAGAAGAAGATATTAAAAAACTAATCAATATACTTCCTTTCTCATCACATAATCAACGTTCAGTAGGTACAATTATAGTACAAATTAAGGATTTAAATAAACAAAAAATTGATGTTTTAGATATAATTGAAATCATCGAGACATCAATGAGTGGAAAAATACAATCTGTTTTAAAGCGACCAGAAGAAGCGGAATTAGTTAGAAGTGCTCATTTAAAACCATTATTTTCTGAGGATGTCATTCGAGAGATGGCACAAAATTTCATTTTAAGAGATTTTCCAAATATTGAAGATAACTTTAAAATAAAATTTAAAATAGAAAGCTTTGAATCTATTCATCCGCATAATGTTTATGCTGAATTAAAAACAACAGTAGGAGAATTAAAAAAAAAATTTAAATTGAAAAGTTAATTACCTAATTTCTTACAAATTTTCGGTCTGGTTATTTCTTCTTCCTTAAAAAGTGTCTATAGATAATTAAGTAATTCTTTACACTAATTATTCTAGGAGTTCGTTGATAACGATATGGAATAGGAGTACTACATCGTGAACACAGATTTGAGGTTCGTAACCAATCTTTAAATTCATCTGCATGTGCTGGATATCTACAACGTGGGCACAAGATTATCCCTCTCCCTCTATCCTCAGGAAGTTTTGGTAATTTAAAACAGAAAATACATTTAAAATCATCTTCTGATAGAAATGATGCTATTGGTTTAAATCTATCCAGATTTCGACCTTTTGAAGTTGGTTTTATATTTCTAGTTTGAGTGCTTTTTGTTGATCTTGTTCTAGTTGATTGTCTATGTGAAGTTGGTTTTGTTCTTGATGATTGAGCACTTGATCGCGTTGTACGAGATACAGTTCTTGATGTTGGAGTTGTTCTTGTTGGTGAACTTACCCTATTTCTTTGTCTACTAGGCGAAGATAATGCGGTAGGAGATGTTAATGAATTTATTCTCCTAGTACGTTGTACTATATAATCACGAGTTAATGCAGGCAATGGTCTTTGTGAACTCATAAATCCAAAAACAATTAATACCAATATTGTAATTATGAATAATAGTAAAAGGTTAAGATCTACAGAGAAGTGAAGCGGGATTAATGGAGAATTATAGAATTCAATAACAGTATAAAATATAATCCAATAAAATAATATAAAAAGAACAACAATGAAAGTTAAAATATATCCAAATAACCTAGCTTTTATTGATTTCGTTCCAAAATAAATAACATTATATTTCTTAAAACAACGATATAAAGAATGAGCGCCATATACTACAAATGGAAATCCAAAAATGATACTCCACCAACTAAAATATAGATCTGAACCCTCTAGAAGGTTTTCACCCAATATACCTGTAAAATAACCCCAAATAGAGTAAAAAATTCCGATAAATAAAGGGATAATAACAAAAAAGGCAGTATTGTGTGGTGAATTAAATTCGCGATGACGTTTTACATTTTCTAAAATCTTAATATTAAATATTATCCATAAACTAATTAATAACCAAGTTACAAATACATTAAATGAATCTAAAATAGCACCATGGATTATGCCTATGATTGAAAATATAATTAATGATATAGCGACAGCTTTAGTTTTCACCACGATTTATGAATCACCACATATTAAATAATTTAATCTTCATCATATTCCAAGTAAACAGGTTTCCCCTCAATAATAGGAATCATAAATGCCAAGATTTCAGGCAACATTCGAACATCTAAATGCCCTTTTATATTATATGGTATAGAAAACCATTTTTTTGTTCTGATACTTGCACGATAAATCTCAAATCCTAATGAAGTACCATCAATTTGATATGGATCTATAACAAGAGCAATAGCCTTATCCCATAATTTTTGATATCTCGCTTGAGTTCCTATATCTTCATTAGACATAAAACACCCATAAGATGGATGAGAATGATACCATCCACATATGAATAATTTATTCCTCTTAATATCTTTAAAAGCTCTAACATAATTTCTATAGTCTTTAATTTCAGCATAAACTGCTGTACCATGTCCCATTGGATAAGCGTCTTCTATTTGAAGAATGCGTTCAGAATTGTCTAATTTACCGGCAATTAGTCCAATTACTTCAACCCATTTCTCTCTTGGTATTTTAGAGTGGGCATATTTTAATGAATGGCTAGCTATCTTAAGGATTGCTTTTACTGTTATAGTTATATTGGCTTTAGTATCATTATATTTAACATATGCTATTTCTGGTTCTGTTGAAGTGTTCTCATGTATGATTTTAATTTTTTCTGTATCTTCTGAAGGCTTTTTTTGGGTAAATTCAGAAGCTCTATCTCCAATCAACTCTTCTTCTAATTTTAATTCAGTGTATATCTCTTCAAGCAATTCGTTTTTGATTTTTTCCCTAATTTTTCGTTTTATTACTTCTCTGATTGAGTTATTCTTATCATTATCAATATTCATTATAATTTCACCACTTTTTATTAGCATACTTTTTAACTAAGTTTTTGACTTTTTTATCGAAAAATTTAGGATTTTTCATCATTTCTATTGCTGCTTTCTTATTAAAAACATCCGTTGGATTGACATATTTACCACGGGTGTTTAACATAGCAATTATTGCTTGAACAACCGTTACACCAGTTTTTGATGGACTCCATCCACCTTTTTTGCCAATTAAAGAGGGATCTACTAATGCAAGGCAAATATTTCTCTGTCCTTTATATTCATTCGGTTTTGGCCAAAAATTTGGATGCCAAATTGGAGTATGCATTCTTACAAAAGGAGGTTGTTTAGGATACTGAGCAGGGAATTTCATTTCTAATTTAAAAAGACCACCTGCATATGCAGTACCTTTAGGTCCTTTAATGGCAATGGCTAAATGATCTATACTCTTCTTATTAGGATTAAAAGGTTTTAATTGAATAATAGTCTCTTCTTTAAGCATTTTTTTTAATCCCACAAAATCTCGGGAAATTCGACTACTTCTTATACTCATTTTCTCAACCCTTTTTATTTTCTCTAATTTTATATTGAAAATTTTTCTTTAAATAATTGTTTGTTTCGTCAAATTTTTATAAGAAATATTTTTTGACTAACATTTTATTTTAATTTTAAGGTTACAAAAATTTCTCCATCTTTAAATCCTGCAGCTGTCATAAATTCATAATTTCTTAAACCGTTTTCAATTGGATTCTGTTCTAAATCTACCATCTTGATATCATTGAAATCCAGTAAGGTGAGAATTGGCTCAGAATCTGGATCCAATTTATATCCATTCTTCTCTAATGTTTTAATTATATTTATACAAGGTGATTGAGCTCTCAATTTTATAGATACTCGTCGGACATGTTTACCACATTGAGAACATTCTGGATTTCTCTGTTTCGCAATATGGTAAAATTTCATTGTCATTGCATTAAAAATCACATAACTTTTAATAGGCTCACCTAATCCTCTGTGACCTTCTTTCCAATGTAGAATTTTTACCGCTTCATGTGATTGTAAAGCAGAAATAACTGCATTTATAGATATTATGCCGGGATCATGCCTATCAATAATTTTCACAATATCATCTTCAGTGTATTCAGGTAAGAAATTATGTTTGTTTACCAATTCATTTGTAACCTTTTGAATGAATCTAATATCGTTTATATCTTTTGGATTTGGATCTTTGTCAAACTTTTCTCTAAACGCCATATCTCCTTTAAAAACGCAATGAATTCTTTTTCGGGGGACTCCAACTACTGTACAAGCAGCCATTTCATCACTCTCTCCTACAGGCAAAGGATTGCATTCATAACAAGCATTTTGATACGGAAAGATTGTGTATACATGACCATAATAACCAGATACTCCTGCATCTATTAGCGGCTTTTTAAATCTTATACACTGTGCATTTAAATTTAGACGCGCATTCATCGAGTCAAGACCTCCTATGACAACATCAGCAGCTTGATATATTGCGGGATCCAATCGTTCTAGGGAGGTATAATATCCCTTAATAATAATATTCGGATTAATTTCCGTTAGTTTTCTAGCAGCAACAACTGCCTTAGGCTCTTCCATCTTCGCTCCTGCAAAAAGAATTTGGCGACTCAAATTAGAATACTCAATGATATCTAAATCAACGAGATCTAAGTGACCTACACCAAGCATGGCCAAGTTTTTAGCAATTTCACATCCTAAACCGCCTACACCTACAATTAACACTCTTGAGTTTTTTACCAATTTCTGGGACCAGCCCTCAAGACGAAACTGGCGATCATATAGATCTCTTTCCTTGACCGATAATTCCATTGCAAAAAAATCTGAATACTTATCCATTATTAACACCATTAAAATTTATGAAAAAAATAAAAAAAAATTGAAGGGCTTAATGCCCTCATATTATAATTTGTGAAGAAAATTATATAAGTTTATCCAGCAGTACTCGCAGGGATCAAAAGAATATCGTCGCCATCACTTACATTATAGTCTTTTAATTGACTATTTTCATCCATTGTAACTCCACCAGAGGATATATGAAAGTCATTAGGGTCAAGTCCATATAAATTTCCTAATGTTTGCTTAATATCGCTTACACGATTAGCATCATTCACAATTAATTTTTCTTTCTTTTCACCAGGACCAATAGTTGACATGAAATATAAAGTCAATTTCTTTCCTGCTGAAGGAGTTTTAGCTGCTGGAGTCTTAGATTTTACTGGTTCTTCTCCACCTAAATCCTCATCAAATTCATCAAAACTCATTCACATCACATCCATATTTTTTTTTTTAATTTTGTAATTTTTTATTTTTTTAAACTTAATAAAATGGCATTAAAAAGATATTATAAAACCCATTGGAATGATTTTGAAGTTTTTCAAGGTTGTATCAAAAATAAAAAGAACCTCATTAGGATTCTTAGGAAATTATATTATAAATTGTATGAATGCCTATTAATATATATAAGGTATAAATTATTGTTCTAGAGAGAATACATAATATAAAAACCAGATATATTAACGTAGTGAAAGTATAGGCTTATGAGTATTCTGGATAGTGCAGAATCTGTTGTTCTTGAATTAGTAAGAGAGTATTTAACAAAAAAAACTTTCTTCTCAATTAAAGAAGTTATATCATTTATAAATAATAGGGTGAGATACAATCCTAATATAAATGAGAATAGAATAGAGTTAATCTTAAAGGATTTAATTAAAAGGCATATCATTATCCCTGGAACTAGATTGATGAAAAATAATATTATTGATCATCCAAAAAGGAATGAAATCTTTAATTACATTAAAAGGAATCCTTCAAATATTAATAAAATAATGAAAACTCTAAACATAGGAAGTAATCAAGTTTTATGGCATTTATCATGTCTAGAAAAATTTCAATTTGTTCGTTCAAAAAAAATCAATAATCATAGAATTTTCTTCAAATTTGATTCAAATCCAGAACTTGACGAACTTTATTTTTATTTAAACAAAGATATCGTTCAAAAAATAATTAATTTTATGAAGAAAGAAAATAAAGCATTAAAAATTACAGAAATAGCAATTAACTTGAAAAAAAATCACCAAACTATTAAAAAATATTTAGATGTTTTAAAAAATCTGAAGTTAATAAAAATTGAAAAAGATAAAAATAGAATTTTATTCAAATTAGACGCAGATAAATATTCTAAGATTAAAAAATCAATTTAAGGTGTATAAATATAAAAAAAACTTCAAATTTATTCCAATGGAATTTATATTTTAACTTATATATTAGAGATTCAGAAAATAACTTTATTAAAAGATTATGAGGAAAAAATATAGCGTTTTAATTGTTATAACTCTTTATTCTTTTTTTATTTTGATTTATATTCTTTTTTTCCTATTCCGTATAGAAAGTACTCCTTTATTTCTCTTTCTAACTATTGGTAGTGTTGCAGTACTATCCACTAGTACCATCTATACAGTTATACAGTCAAAAGGTACCCAGGATGAAAGATTAAGAGAAAAAAAATATGTTGCAAAACCAAAGGCGATTAAGAAGAAAATTGCTGATATTATTGCAGATTATATTAATACCATGCCTTCAATAAAAGTATATGTTGAATCAGATAAATCCTATGAAAATATAGAGGTAATTAACAAATATATTTTTACAGTATTTAGTCAGGAAGAATTAGATAAAATAAACTTTTTAGGATTATCAAAAATGGATAAGATAATGTTTATCAGGGAAATGTTATATTTTGATGCAACTGAGAGAAAAATTTTAATCAAAAATATGTTAAAAAACAGAGATAGAATTGATGGGGAGATAATATATACACCGCCTATGAATCCTATTGAAATAGAAGACCAGATCCGGGTTTATCTAAGATCATTAGTTAAGCCAGGTGAAAAAACAAATATAATTATAATCGATACAACCGAATTAATAAGTACAGTTAAAGAAAGAGTCGGAATATTATTTGATTACAATCTCAAAGATTTTCTTTTATCCTCTGGAGGCATATTATTAGATGAAAACTCACATATAAAAGATTATAGTATTGAAGATGATGATGAAATTGCTCTTATTCCCTCAAGAAAAGAAAAGAATTAAAAAAAGGGGTTCTTATTTTAAAACTCTTTATTTTTTTCCATTATGTTTAACCAGCAGTACTTGCTGGAATTAAAAGTATATCATCTCCATCAGCTACGTTATAATCATTTAAAGTTAAACTCTCATCCATGGTAACTCCACCTGAAGATAAATGAAAATCAGCTGGATCTAAACCAAATAAGTTTGCTACAGTTTCTTTAATATCTCCAACATTGTTTCCTGTATTTACAAGTAATTTTTGTTTTTTCTCACCCGGTCCTATAGTTGACATAAAATACACTGAAATCTTTTTTCCTGCAGGAACAGCTTTGGCTACAGGAGTTTTAGATTTAACATCTTCAGCAGGAGTCTTTGCAGAAGGTTCTTCTAAATCTTCATCTAAATCCTCATCAAATTCTTCATCAAATCCCATTAACTCACACCCAATAACTTATGATTTTTACTTATAATCTTTTTTTTTTTACTATAATTTTGGAATGATTTTATATAAATAATAGTAATTATACTATATAAATAGATTTTAATAAATTATCTCATAAGAATAAACTACTATCTTTAATAATCAACCTATTTTAAATTTAATAAGTATAACTTTAAGAAAAATGAATATATATGAAAGATAAGACACCTCCTAAATATGAAATTCATGAAAAAACACCAGATGAATATTTGGAATTAATACCAGATAGGAAATTGTTGAATAAAATTAAAGAAGAGAGAAAAAAGTTAAATAAAGAAAAAAGTGAATGGCAGAAAGTTCTTGAAGAAATAGAAGGGTATAATAATACCTTAGAGGAGCTTGAGAGGAAAAGAAAACTAGCTGAATTGAAAGTAAGAGATCTTACTAATAAACGTGAGAATTTACGAGATGAAATAACTAACCTACAATATGATATTGATGAGAAAAAACATCATTTGGACGAGGGAGAAAGAGAATTAGAAAGAATCCGAGATGATCTGGAAAGGATTAAACGAATAAAAACTAAAATACCTGGCATGGAAAGAAGAGAAAGTGCTTTAGAGAGAACTATTAACGATTTAGAGAATAAATTAATGGATTTAAGGAACGAAATTAAGCATCTAACAAAAGAAAGAGATAATTTAAATACGGAAATTGATAACTTTAGGAGGGAGATTTCTGATGAAAAAAATCGAATTTCTGATGAAAAACAAAAATTAAAAGAAGAAAGAGAAAAAACTCGTTATAAAAAAAAAGATTTAAGTTTAAGAGCTCGTGAAATTGATAAGAAAAAAGTAGATCTGAAAAAATATAGAGATAAAGCAGAAAGGGATGGAAATGCTTTGGAAAGGAGAAAACGGGAACAAGAAGCAAGATTAAAAGAGTTAAATAGAAAGGTTCCTCGTGCAGAAGATCAGTATTACTCATTAACACGCAAAATTCCTGACTTAGAGGAAAAACTTAGAAGACTAAATAATGAGTACAAAAAATTGGAAAAAGAAAAATCAATGATATATAATGAGAAAAATACGATAAAACGGGAAAGAGAAAAATTAGAAAGAGATAATGAGAGGTTTCTAAGAGAAAAAAGAGATTTTGAAAAAGAATTAAGAAAGGCTAAAAGTATCCCAAAATACAAAATTAAAACAAAGACTCCTTCAAAATATTAATTAATCTTATAGTGAAATTCATGGAAATTATTGAAGGAATTGAAGGAGATTATATAGAAACCAAGAAAGGTAATCTATTTTTTGATGTTAAAGGCTTACTCCATCCTAATGACAGAAAAATCTGCTTTTTAAGATTTTATCCACATCCTGAGGGAGATAGGATAAAAAATAGTATACATTTTAGAAAAGTCTATAATATTAATGAAAGATATTCAATTTTAAGAAAGAAGTATCCTAATTATCTATTTTATTCTAAAGAGCTAGATTTAGAGCTACAAGGAGTAAGAAATGATGAAATTAAGCATATTTATACACCTAGAATATTCTTTAAAGTTTTAAAAGAAAAAGTAACTTTGAATAATAATGAGAAAATATCAAAAGAGTTATGTGACTTTTTCATTACAAAAGGAGAAATTTCTGAAAATTCAATAGGAATTTCTGGTTCTACTATGATAGGATTAAATAAGGATAATTCTGATATTGATATAATAATTTATGGCACAAAATCAAGCTTAAAATTCCAAGAAAGACTAAAAAAGATATTAAATGAATCAAAGAATTGTAGAACTTATACTTCAGAAAAATTTAGAACTCATTATAATTGGAGAGTTGGAGGATCTGATATCTCTTTTGAAGATTTCATGATAAGTGAAAAAAGAAAGCTTCATCAAGGAAAATTTCATGGAATTGATTTTTTTATAAGATATATAAAAAGTCCCGAAGATTGGAAGGGAAACTTTTATGATTATAGGTATAAGAATTATGGCAGGCTTAAAATAAAAGCAAAAATTACAGATTCAAAAGATTCAATATTTACTCCTTGCTCTTACAAAATCAAATGTTTGAAGATATTAGATAGTCCACTTATTTCCAATAAGATTGATGTTAAAGATATTTATGAAATAAACTCATTTAGAGGTCGATTTTGTGAGCATGCAAAAGAAGGTGAAACTGTTTTAGTTGAGGGAAAGCTAGAAAAAGTTAATTTTCAAGATAAAGAAGAATATTTTCGGATATTATTAACTGATCAGATTAATGATAAAATAATAATTTTAAAATAATTAAAAACCATAGATATTTCAATGAAAATATACAATGCTGATTTACATATTCATTCTCCACATTCTATTGGAGTTTCAAAATCCTTAAGCTTAGATACGATGGTTGAAACTTGTAGAAAAAAAGGTTTGAATATTTTGGGGACAGGAGATGTATTACAACCAGATTGGCTAAAATACTTGGAACAAAAATTAGAAAAAAATAACGATGGTGCATATTCTTATAAGGATATTTATTTTATTCTTCAAACTGAAATAGAAGATCAAGAGAGTGTGCATGAAGTTGTTTTTTTTGAAAGTTTTGATATGGTAAGAAAAGTTCAAAAGAAGTTAGCACCTTACTCAAAAAACATTTTAGATCAATGGGGGGGTCGCCCAAGAGTTAATTTATCTCCAGCAGAATTGGTTGATATTATTTCGGAAGAAGGGGCTTTAGTTGGTCCTGCACATGCTTTTACACCTTTTAAAGCAATATTTCGGCAGAATAAATTTGAAACTCTTAAAGAATGTTATCAAGATGCAAACAAAAAAATATTTTTTATAGAATTAGGATTATCTGCTAATACCGATCTCGCAGATAGGTTAGAATGCTTAAAAAATGTGACATTTTTAAGTAATAGCGATGCACATTCACAAGATCCTCGATCTTTAGGTAGAGAATTTAATAAATTTGATATTGATAATCCCTCTTTTGAAGAAATATTATTAGCAATTAAACGAAAAGAAAACAGAAGGATTATATTAAATGTAGGGTTACATCCTAAGCTTGGAAAATACTATAATATGTTTTGTTATAAGTGTCGAAGGAGAATCCTATTTAGGAAAACAAAAAAAGATGTTCAGAATGTATTTAATCAATATTCAATTACAGAAAATTTCATACTAATTTTCACAAATAATCCACATGCAGCTAAAAATCAATATATTGGTCAAGTAGCAAAAAATAAGATGGTTTGTCCTGCCTGTAAAGAAGAAGCAGCTAAAAATTTTAAAATAAAATTAGGTGTAAGTGAAAGAATTGATGTTATTTCGACATATGAGAAACCAATTCATCCAGATCATAGACCTAATTACATAAATGCTGTTCCATTAATAGATATCATCCGTTCCATTAAAAATATTAAAAGTACAACAAGTAAATCAGTTTTAAATGAATATAATAAAATAATTGATGAACTTGGTACTGAATTTGAGATCTTAATTAATGTCCCAATCAATAAAATTGATAATTTCGATAAAAACATTGCTTCTCTAATAAAAGTACTTAGAAGTAATGAGATTGAGTATACTCCTGGAGGAGGAGGTACATACGGTCAAATAAAACTTGAATTATAAAACAGCGTTCAAATTTCAAAAAAAAACTGTTAAGGATTTTTAATAATTAAACATTGAACTCTAAATCTAATTTAAGTAAATCTCCACATCTAGAACAAGTCATAAAATCGAATACTTTAGCGGAGACTACAAAAAGTTCTAATTGACTTCGTGGAAACTGATTTTTGAATTTTTTACGATAATCACAAGTAGGGCAACTGATAATAGCTCTAACTTGGATCATATCATCTTTCTGATCCGAGCTGCTTACAGCTTTTTTATCACTTTCAGAATATCTTTCAATTTCCATATTTTAAAACCCTTAACACTATATTCATGAAAATTCAGACTTATAAATTTTCTTCTACTAAAGTATATCATTTATTTCACACGAACAATTAGATTTCATTATAAGCAGTTAAACTAAGAGAGATTTTTTCAGATTTATTAATTCAACGATTATATTGTGTTAAGATATAGTAAAAATGTAATTTGATAAGAGTTTTTGAGTTTATTTATCATATTATGTAAGTATTACTTTCATATATTATTCTAATATTTCTCTCGTATTATAATAACTTTGGTTTATGTTGATGAATTTGGAAGATGAAGATCAACTTGATTTAACAGATTTAGCACAAAATCGCTTATCTGTAAGATCAAGATTTCATGAAATAAAAAATTATCATAAACAAAATGCAAATCCAGATAATGCCTGTGATGATGATAAGTTTCTTTCGGACTTAGTAAAAGCTTTAAGAATTAAATCTTTGGTTGTTGGTGTTGGGGGGGCTGGAAACAATACTGTTTCCCGATTAGAGGATATGGGTATTAATGATGCTGAAACTTTAAATATAAATACTGATGCTCACGATTTATATTATTCAAATGCAAAACATAAAATTTTAATTGGAAAAGAAAGATGTAATGGACTAGGTTCTGGAAATGATCCTTCTGTTGGAGCTGAAGCTGCAGAAGAAGATCGTGAAAGAATTCGTAAAACATTGAATGCTGATATTATCTTCCTAACTTGTGGTTTAGGTGGAGGGACAGGTACAGGAGCAGCTCCTATTATTGCACAAGAAGCAAAAAAAAATAATTGTATAGTTGTTACATTCTGCTCACTTCCATTTAAATCTGAAGGTGATCAAAGATTAATTAGAGCAAATTCTGGTCTTAAAAATTTAGCAGAGTATTCTGATACATTAATTATAATCCCAAACGATAATCTATTACATATTGTAGGAAAGATCCCTATGATTACAGGGTTTAAAATAATGGATGAAGTGTTAATAAGAAATATCGGTGAAGTTGTGAACTTGATTAATAATTGTGGGTTAATAAATATAGATTTCGCAGATGTGAAAAGAGTTTTTGAACGGAAAGAAAAATATCCTTCTGGATTAATCGGAATAACTGAATCGTTAGGAGATGAATCAGATTTAATTGAAAAGTCAAAATTAGCTTTAAATAATCCCCTTTTAAAATCAGACCCTAGTCAAGTTAAGAGATGTTTAGTATCAGTTACAGGTGATCATACTTTATCTTTAGATAAAGTAGATAAAATCATTTCGACTATTTCAAATGAAATCCCTAAGAGCGCCCAGTTAAAATTCGGAACAAGCATGGATGCAACCTTAGGCTCAAAGATAAAAATTATGGTTATGGCAAGTGGACCAGTTTCTCCTTATGTGAGAGCAGCTATAGATTCAGATAATGACTCTTCACCAATAAATGTGGTAGGAATTTAGTTTTATTCTCAAGATCGAAATTTATTTTTCATAAAGAATATCTTTAAAAATTCTAAAAGAAAGCTTTATATATGGTTAATTTTATACATGTTTCATTTGGAATTACTTCTTTTATATTATGTCTCATTACTGTAATATTTGGAGCAAAAACTGCTGGGAGATTTGGAAAGTCAAGAATTTCAAAAACAAGCTTTAAAACACATAAATTTTTAAGTATTACTACAGGAATACTAGTTACTATATCATTTCTTTTAGGATTTTTCACATCTGGAGGATTTGAACCTGAAATAGAACTTGAAATGGAAGGTCCTCATTTTTGGACAGGATTGACTGCTTTCATTTTAATTTTGCTGCAAATTCTTCCTAGTTTAATTATTAAAAAAAGGAAAAAAATAAGATTGATCCATAGATATATAGGATATATGTTGTTCATAATATTATTGATTCAATTGGTATCAGGAATTCTAAGAATCGATTAACTTATAATTTTTTTTTACCTTATTGTTACAAACATCAATAATTAATAGAATTAAATAAAATCTAAGTGTTGTTTATATGAATATGGAAAAAATGTCTAAAGAAGAATTAAAAAAAGAAATCCGAGAATTTTTGGATAAAAGAAAAGTGCTAGTATTATGTACATGTAGTGACAATATTCCAAGAGCAACTCCTATGGATTTCTATACAGAGAAAAACAGTTTTAATATATATGTAGGACCTGCGCCTGGAAGAAAAGTTAAAAATATTGAAAAAAATCTAATTGTTAGTATTGGTATCTATACTCCCTTATCTGAAGGAAAAATCCAAGGAATGCAGATTACGGCTTCTGGGAAAGAAAGGCTGATATTTTTAAAGGAAGGAGATGAAGAATTCAAAAAAGCACAAAAAATAGTCCGAGGAAAAAGAAAGCTTATATTAAAGATTATACCTGAAAAAATTGAACTTCTTGACTATGATTTTATTAAAGAAGGATATTCAAGACTTCAAGTTTTAGAATTATAAAAAATAATAAATCTCTTAACTTAAAATTAATGTGTAAAGCATTGTATATCCCAAGATAATTAAGAAGTGAATCGTTGCGAAAAACGCGCCATTTTTTAGTAAACGCATGTAATCTAAATTCACCACTTTGTATTTTTTTGCCATTGAAAGGGTGAGAAGATCACATGCAGAACCTTGTGGTAAAAAATTACCTGCCATGTTAACACCGCTTATGAAAGCAATGATGATCGGGTTAGGAAAGAAACCTTCTCCTATGAATACCGAAAAAATCGGGAGAAGAATTATGGTAACAGGTGTTCCAGCTAGAAATGCAGATAAGAGAGAAGAGATGCTTAATGTTATCAATACGGCTAGAAAAATGTTATCGTTTACCAAGTTTACTAAACCTGTGGATATCAACTCTGAAAAGCCAAATCTCGATAAAGAATTCGAAAGTATGAACAAAATCGCAAAAGTAATGATAATTCTCCATTCGATATCGTTTTTAAGATCTGAGAAATTCGAATTCTTAGAGTGAGTAAGAAGAAGGATAGCTGCAGATATGATAGCGACAAGAGCAGGTTCGAATCCTAAGATCATAAACACGAATGTGGCGATAAGAATTAAGACTGTCGTTAAAAAGTAATTCTTATTCCTGATCACAACCCCGGGGTCAATCATTGATAAAAATATCTTCTTATTTTCTTCAGTTGGTTTTTCTTCATATTTCAAAATAAATCTATCCATCAAGTAAATGGTGGATATTAACGTGATTATAAACAAAATACCCATATTGGCAAAATACTGAATAAAACCCCAACCAAATTCCTCACCGATTATTAAATTTTTTAAACTCGAGACAGGCGTGAGTATCGCACCGATATTTATAGTAATGGTCATTCCCATCATGTATGTACCAGCAGATATCTTTAAAAATCGGCATGTCCTATAAATCAATGGAACTAATATCAACGAGAGGGTTAAATCCTCGATAAAGGCGACTAAAATGCCTGTAAACAGGCAAATCATATAGAAGAATAATCTATTATTCCCTTTCGTTATATGAATCAATTTAATCGCGATATATTCCAAAACTCGGTCATCTATAGCAAAATAGATGACTATCTGCATAGCAAATATGAAGATTAAAGTCTTAAAATTAATAAATCCAAGAATTTCTTCCTCTTCAACATCAGTAAATGTGAGCATTGAAACTACTGCGATGGCTCCTATGATTAATGCAATAGGGAAATAATCAAACTTTTGTTGAGAAAAAAAGGCCATCAAAATTGCAAATAATATTAATATCAATATTATTGCGGGTAATAGTATTTCGGTCATGTAATAAAAAGAAATGGTTTTTATTTTAAAAAGTATCACTTAGATTCAAAAAAAAAGTTTTTAACTCTTTTTTATCCTATTTCTAAGTATCTGTTATTATATAAAATGAGGTAAATTTTCTAAATCCAAATTTCACATACATTTTTTGAGCAGAAATTCCTTCTGTAACTGTTAGAATCGCTTTATTATAACCTAGTTTTCGTGCAACTTCTAATACCTTTGAAAGTAGCGCTTTTCCAATCCCATTTCCTTGATATTTTTTTTGAACTGCAATATTTTGGATATATATTTCATCTTCCTCATCTCCTTTTTTCACTAGACAATATCCAGTAATCTGTCCTTCTTTATCTTTAACAATAAACGAGCATTCTTTTAAAAAATAAGTTGTCAAGCTCTTTTCTAAGTATTCTAAATAAAGAGAAATTGAATTTATTTCTTCCCAGAAACTTGCATCAGGATGATTTTTAAATACCTGAACACTAAGTTCAGCTAATTTTAATAAACTTTCTTTATTAAAATCAGTGAAAGAATATTCGGAGGGCAAATTATATCTCTTTTCTAACGTATTTAATCTAAAATTCATATAATGTCTTTTTAAAATGTTAAAACCTAGTCTTTTTAATGGATTGGACAATAATTCCTCTGGAATAGTAAAAGCAGCATTATTAAATTTATTAATCTTATATTTATGCTTTAAACGTTCAATAGCTTCTTTTAACAAAATATAGGCAACTTCTTCCTTATTATTAGTATCCAGAATGAAAATATGTCTAATTAAAAAAAACTTATTATTTATAAGGCTAGTTGTCATGAAGCCTATAACCTCGTCATCACTTCTGATTTCATAACATAGATAATCATCAGATTCAGATTTAATTATACCCTCAATCCTGTCAAACCAATCCTCAGCTTCTTTTAACTCTTCTTTTATGGTTTTTACAAAATATTTTATCAATGAATCCCTAAAATTAGTGAGAATTTTTTTATAACTCCTCTGTGAGTATTTTAGTTCTCTTACTTCATACAAATAAATGCACCAAATTATAGTTTAAAAATTAAAAAAAAAAAAGAATTTATTTATTAAGATTAAAACATCATTTTGATTGCTTCTTCAGCATCTAATAATAATTCAGGATAGTATCTGTAGCCCTCCACTGTGGCATATAAAGTATATCTTTTACCAATTGCCATTAAAGTTTCCATTATTTTATCATCTGGAAACTCATATACAGCATATGTTTTATAATAACCTTCTGAAGATACGACTGTCCAATGATGAATTTTTTTTACGAAATCAGGGTATACTGGTTTATCTTTAGACATATACACTTTCAGTAACTCTTGAGCTTTATCTGGTGGGTACCATCCAGTAACTAAAATATGAGCCATTTGATTTCCACCTCAATTTTTAATTTTAATTAAAAATTTGCACATAAAAATCATTTCTATTGTTTAAAAGGTTTTTCTATGTGAAATAAATGATAATAATACTCCTTAATTTTAAATTCAAGATTTCAAGTATTAGAGCCCATATAGATATGGAACGAGATATTAACCTTCACATATCAAATTAATGAGTTACTAATAATATTTTGGTAAAAATTTTAGGATATCAATTATTCAAATATATAATAATATAATTATTGATTTTTTAATCTTCGTGGTATTGCGATGCTTTCTAAAGCTGCATTAGATAAATTGAAACATGTTCAAACAGATAAAGAATTAAAGTCAATTTTCAAAAAGATAGCCTCCAAGAATCCTGATGAATATTTTCCTACTAAAGAACTTAAAAATTTAGGATATATAAGAAAACACTGCGAATGTTGTGGTAACTATTTTTGGACAACACTAAAAGAAAGGAAAGTTTGCGGAGAACCAACCTGTTCTGGTGGATTTCAAGTTACTATAAATAATCCATCTAAAGAAAAACTCTCATTTATTGGAGTATGGGAGAAGATTGTTGAAGTGCTAGAACCGAGAGGGTATGTTCCAATAAAAAGATACCCTTGTGTGGCTAGGTGGAATCCAACTTCAGAATTTACCATAGCTTCTATATCTGCCTTCCAACCTTATGTAATTACAGGTGAAGTTGAACCTCCTGCTAAAAAACTTTTAATACCTCAATTTTGCTTAAGGTTTAACGATATTCAGAATGTAGGTGTGACATCTTCACATTGCACAGGCTTTGTAATGATTGGGCAGCATTCGTTTGTACCACCTGAAGAATGGAACCAAGGTGAACTTTTCATAGATATACACGATTTCATTCATAAAGGTGTTGGTGTCCCAAAGGAAGAAATAACTATACATGAAGATTCTTGGGCTGGTGGTGGTTCATTTGGGTGTAGTCTTGAATTTTTTAGCAGGGGTGTGGAATTGTTTAATCAAGTTTATACAATGTTTGAACAAACTCCTGAGGGTCCTCGTGAACTCAAACTAAAAGTCTTAGATATGGGTCTTGGACAAGAAAGAGTTGCATGGTTTTCACAAGGTACACCAAACATATATGAAGCTATTTTTCCTTATGTATTAACGAATCTTAGAGAAAGTACAAAAATAGACTTAGATTTAGATTTATATAATAAATTTTCCCAATATTCTGCTTATTTAAACATTGACGAAGTAGAAGATATGGATAAAGCATGGGATCGAGTAGCTAAGGAATTGAAAATTGGTGTAAAGGAACTCAGGTCTAAAATTATGCCGATGACTGCTCTTTACTCTATTGCTGAACACACTCGGAGTTTATTATTTGCTATTAATGATGGAAAATTGCCTTCTAATGTTGGTGGAGGTTATAATTTAAGAGTAATATTCCGACGTGCTATCAGTTTTATTGATAAATTCAATTGGGACATTGATATGGCAGATGTCTGCCAATGGCATGCAGAAGAATTAGAAGGAATTTTCCCTGAGGTTTCAGAACATTTAGATGAAATTCGAGAAATCTTAAATATTGAAAAAGTGAAATTCTATACCACTAAGAAAAAAGCAGGAAAAATTTTAGAAAAAATCCTGAAAAAGGGAGAAATTTCCACTGAAACTCTAATAAAATTATATGACTCCAATGGTATAAGCCCTGATATGGTAAAGACAGCCGCTAAAAAGTATGATGTGAAAATAAACATCCCAGATGATTTTTATAACTTAGTTGTTGAAAGGCATGAAGTAGCTGAACAAATACATGCAACAGGAAAAGAGATTGAATTAGATTTAGAAGGAATTCCTGAAACAAAATCTCTTTATTATTATGATTATACCGAGACTTCTAATGAAGCGGAAGTTTTAAAAATCATTGATAAAATGATTGTTTTAGATAAAACAGTTGCATATCCTACTTCTGGAGGACAGCTCCATGATATAGGAACAATCAATAGGCAAATATTCTCAGATGTTTTTAAACAAGGGAATTATACAATTCATGTTTTAGATGATAGTCCGAATTTTAACGAAGGAGATATCGTTAAAGTAGAAGTCGATAAGGACTGGCGTACTCAACTCTCCCAACATCACACTGCTACTCATATTGTAAATGCCGCAGCACGAGAGGTCTTAGGAAGTCATGTAAATCAAGCAGGAGCTAAAAAAACACTAAAAAGTTCTCATTTGGATATAACACATTATGAAAATATTCCAAGAGATAAACTTCTTGAAATTGAAAAGAAAGCAAATCATGTAGTTGAAAAGGGTATAGATCTTCATCTAGATTTCATCCCTCGTGCTGAGGCAGAAATAAAATATGGAATGACAATATATCAAGGAGGTGCTGTGCCTGGAAAAAATTTAAGAATCGTTGAGGTACCTGGGGTCGATGTCGAAGCTTGTGGAGGTACGCATTTAAATAATACATCTGAAACAGGAAAAATTAAGATTGCTAAATCCCAAAAAATTCAGGATGGCATTGTAAGGTTAATTTTTACAGCAGGAGAAGCTACTTATGAGTTAGAAGAAAAATATCAAGGAATTATTGCGGAATTAGAATCATTTTTAGAAGTCGATTCTAAATTTCTTATTGGTAGAGTTAAGGAACTAATAGATAAACGCAATAGATTAATTCATAAAGCAGAAAAAGTAAGGAAGGATGATTTAGAATTAAAATCTGAAGAGGTTTTTAAAGGGGATATATTAACTGAATTATCTAATATTCTTCGTGTTAATAGGGAAAAAGTTCCTTCAAAAATTGAAAAATTGTATTCAGAATGGGAACTAAGTAAAGAAAATTTAAATCTAAGACAGAGCCTTCTTAGTCATAAGAATGTCATTGAATTAGCAAAGAAGGCAAGATTTTTACGAGGCGATCCCAAATATCAAATTGTGATAGAAGACTATGATCTACCAAAAAAAGATCTTCAAAAAGTCAGTGCAAACATTTTTAAATCATCAGAAAATATGATGACAGCTTACGTCTCTAAAAGAGAGAAGGGTATAGAAGTAACTGTTATGTTAGGTCCTGAGCCTCTGAAAGAACCTGATTACAGTGCATATAAAATGGTCATGGATTGTGTTAAATATTTTGATGATTATGGAAAAGGTGGTGGAAATAATAGTTATTCCACTGGACTTATAATAGATGATTCTGTTCATAAATCTAGGGTAATAAAATACTTGGAAGATAAATACTATGAAGACTAATCCCATTTCCTAAGATATATTGGCAATATATAAAAATCTAATTTAACTAATCAACAGAATTTAAATTAATTACTCTATATATTTTTTACATTTTAAATATAATCTCTTAAATTTCATGGTAAATCATCCTTCAAACCTTTTTTTACATCTATATAGAGTATATAGACTTTATAGAATATGGTGAGAGAACTTATATCTAATTTCTTTTTTATTTATATTAAGTGAATAAAAGTGATGTGAATAAAAGTATGAAACCGATATTTAAAAAAGAATTTTGGTGCCCCCAATGCAGGAAAATTAGATATGTGTATGTTGATGGAATTTGCGATTATTGTAGAAACGTGAATACTCTTGAAAAATTAACCAAACAGCGAAAATTAAGGCACCAAATTAATAATGAATTTTTTCAGATTCAAGTAGAAAGTTATAGCTAAATTTTTTAATTTTATTTTTAAAAACTGAATTGTATATTTTTTTGTAATTTATAGTTCTATACTTTAAATTAAAAAACTAATTAAAAATAAATAGTTTTGAGCATAATAAATTACATTGTAGAGATTATTCATATTTGTAATCATAATAAAAACATAAATATATTCTTTAGGATTGGTGAAAATTTTTGGTTGAAATAATACAAATTAGCGATCTCCATTACGGAAGCGAATTTGTAGTCGAGTACATGCAAAATATTATCTCATATATTAAAGAAATTCGACCTGATGTTGTAATCTGTACTGGTGATATTGTACATAGGGGTCGAGTTGTTCAATTTAAAAAAGTGATCGAATATATTGATCAAATAAAAGAGGTTACTAGATTTATTGCAGTACCAGGTAACCATGATGCGAAAAATTCAGGTTTGGTATTCTTCGAACGGTTAATTGGTCCGCGAAGATCTAGAATGATAATTGAAGATAAAGATACTATTATTGTAGGAATGTGCTCTGCACGAGATGATATGGCTGAAGGAATGATTGGAGATGAACAACTTGACTGGGTAGGGAGATGCTTTAATAAGAACTTAGAAAATAGAATAATGGCATTACATCACCACTTAATTTCTCCTCCATTATCAGGGCAAAAGTTCACAACTGTTCGTGATGCTGGAGAAATTTTAGAATTCACCCAATTATTTGAAATTGATTTAGTATTGATGGGGCATCGCCATGTTCCTCATGCTTATGTTATATCTTGGCAGAATTCATCAAACACAACATATCTTTACTGTGGTACTTCGACTTCAAACAAAGTTCGCGCTGATGATACCCCTAGTTTTAATCATATTTATCTTGATGAGGGGGATTTAGAAGTGTATATGGTTAGCTCAGTTAATCTTGAGAAGAGTTTATTATTAGAACGAAAAGAGCATCATACAGAGTTTATTAGACCAAGAAAAACAAGAATTGAACATTTGCTCGCATCAGCAGTATGGGATGAATAATTTATGAAATGATAAAAATTATTAACTAAAATTTCTCCATAATTAAGAAGTCTATATAATATATTAGCTAATGATCCTTAAATTTAGACTCTATTACAATTCTTCTTTTATTTCATAAAGATTTTGGAATGAATCTTTAATGAAAAGATAATAATCATTACTACCTTTCCTTGAAACCTTTATCACAGTGAATCCCATCGAGGAGGCTTTTTCTACAAGCTCATCTCTATTCTTCACTAATAAGCAAGAATGAGTAAAAATATCTTTTGTTCTACTATTATCATTTGTTATAAATACTTCTGCGCTTATTTTTTCATTTTCATATCGAATTACTTCATGTTCTTTCTTTATTCCGAAAAAGGCTACCATTAAATTTATTGGAACTGAAAAAGTTCTTACCTTTTTTAATCCTAATAATTCAATAAAGAATTTATCAGAATCTTTTTCTGAAGGTGCTGCTATTGCTATATGTTCAATCTTCATTTTTTCTTAACCTCATTTGACAAATCAATTTAAATATTATTGACTAATTATTTTTATTCAATATATTTAATAATTAAAATAATATATTTCTTGATTTGTTATTTTTTCACCTGAATTTTTTTCTAAAGTTTAAAAATTTTCAGATTTTAATATATTTAACTAAAAAAATTTTGAGTAATAAGGTTAAGGTATTTCTTGGATGACTGAAGTTTCTGAAAAAGAATTTTTAAATAAACTTTTAGAAGTTGTACACAAACTCTCAACCATAGCAAAAACTCAATCTTATCGCTTTAAAAAAAAATGGGATGAGTATTTAAAACCTCTTAATAGTAAACCTCATATTGTTCGCCAAATACCTTTAGACAAAGAAAAATTCATTAATGATATCGATTACAGAATTAGTGTGTTGAAAAATGTTGAACAATCTGTAGTTGATGGATTTTATTCGATAAAATCATTATTACAAACATTATATAATCATTATTTTGATTCTGATTTGTTTAAAAAGGACTTTTCTGAAGATGACCAGACTATTCTTAAATATCTTGTAGCAAAACAAATTTTAGGTAATTTAATACAATATAATAAAATAGATCATGAATCTGTTCCTTTAAAATATAATATAATTGCAAGAAATTATGTGTTAATTAAGTTAAAAGGTCAAACCACATCTGAGATACTTGATAGTTTACAAAAGTTAAACATTAAGAATGTAAAATCTACCGGTTTAAATAAGATTATGAAAGAAATTAAAGAAGATGGTATCATAAAGATTAAAAAGAAAGGTAAAAGTAATTTTTATGAATTAAATACGGAATTAGAATTAAGTAAAGATGGTAAAGAACAATATATTCAAACACTACAAGCCCTTATTGATTGGCCAACATTATTTGTTCGTAGTTTTTATAACATTAGAGAATTAAACGTTACTCCTGATAAGAATGTTAAGCATCGCGATTTTCTCATTAAAGTTTTAACGAAATCAGCTATTCAAGGGTATTCTGCTACTCATTTTGTATTTAAGAATTTAATAAAATATTATGAAAAGTAAAAAGACGAAGCTGGTTAACTTTTGTTATATCAAAAATTTTCTTACTTTTAAAAATCTTTAGTCTTTTTAATAGGGATATCAAATTCTTCTAATAAAGGAACCAAATGCTTTTTATCTTCAGAATTTGTGCCTTTCCAATCAATTATGAAATAATCAACACTTTCAAGGTTATTTTCTATCATTTGCGCAATCAAATCTCTATTCAGTTCTTGTATATAGTATTTCGGGCATATAAAAGACATTGCGACATTACTATTTATTACTAATCTTTGAAAATTAGGAGCATAATGCGTACCCCCAAAACCTAAGCCAATATACTGATCTTTCTTTTCCTTAAAATCTAAATACTTATAAATTGCATTAATTATAGAATTAGCTACAACCTCTCCAGCTTCATCAATACTCCATTCTTCTTTAGTACTCCCTAGTTCCATAAAAATTAATGGTTTCTCCAAAGTAGTAGGACCATGATGAGTCACTTCAATATCCGTTGAGAAATTAGCTAAGACTGTACAGATTTTTGAGTTTTCTAGCAAAGATAAAATTCCTGCTTTAAATAATAGAGCACTTGCCAAAGATAATTCAGAAGGATTACCTCCAAATTCAGCCTTGCTACTCCAATTACCGGTTAGATGAGCTAAAAATGCAGGTCGTTGAGCTTTAGATCTATGACGACTGGCAAATATAATTAAATCTGGATTAAGTGCTAATTTACCCAAATTTAAATCATTCAAAAATATAAGGGATTCTTTTGTTAAACCAAGATATATTTGATCAGTGTTAAAATTTAGACTTTCTTCACTCTTACCCGAAAATCCTTTAAATTCAAAGAGTGGATTCTTATGCCAAAAATATTCAGTTTCCTCAAAAATAAAGGCTTTTGAATTGATTAATTTATTACGAATATTCATCGAAGCAATATCTTCGCTTGAAGTAATAATTAAAAACTGAATTTATATTCACCATTAAGAATAAGGTTCCTAAGTTGATTAATTAAAATTCACATTTAATTTATGACTTTATATTATAAACTTTAAAAAATCTTAGAAATAATAACAATAATAATGACAGACAGTCTAATAATGGTTATTATTCTTTCTTTAGTTTTTGGAGTATCCTTTTTTATTTCTGATTATTATGAACATAAAATAAATAAATTACACGCTTCCCTTATAGCAGGAATATCTGTTTCTTACTTTTTTCTTGTTGTCCTGCCTGAAATTGCTAAAAGTTTGCCAGAATTTCCATTTCATTCAGAACTTTTTGAGTATCTTTTTGTTTTAATTGGATTTACTTTTATTCATATATCTGAAAAATTAATTTTACAAAAAGTTGAATCAAAAACCCAGAAAAAAATGCGGAAATTGCTTAAGAAAGAGAAAACCTTAGAAGCAGTAGAACGTAATATGGAACATATTCTTACAAAAGAATTAACACAAGAAGAATTAGATGAAGCTGCCTTAAGAGATATTTCTCAAACTTTGTCGTCTTTGAATAAACAAGAAGAGGAAATGAAACTTGAAATTAATAACTATAAAATAAAAATCCAAAATCGTATTAGTAGGGAATTAACCAGATTTAGATATTTTACTGATTATATATATCATTTTCTTGTAGGTCTTATATTAGTAGGCCTTTTAAGTTTCGAATTAGTAGCTGGGATTCTTTTTTTTATATTTGCATGGTTTCGAACAGTTATAACCAAGAGATCAGAGGCACATATCATTTTTACTGATTTAGAAATATACGAGACAATAGAACATGATGTAAAACCAATTAAGAAGTATATTCTAGCAACTTCAGCACTTATAGGAATTATTATTGGCTTTATCCTAAATTCAATCTTTCCCCATAATTTAGAACTCTTATTTATTTTCTTTTCTTTCATTTCAGGTGTTATTTTATATGTTATAGTAAGAGAAGTTATTCCAGAAAAAGAAAAAGGAGATCCAATAAAATTTATAATTGGGCTCATCGGATTTACTATACTAATTTTCATTATTAATACTTTTAGAAGTATAATATAAAAAATAAAAAAAAAAGTTAAATACCTAATTTTTTCCTGTTTGCTTCAATATGCTCTAACATAGAATTTACAGCTTGGAGTGTATCAGTTTCGACGTGTAAGATACCACCGGTAACATCTTTACAATCTTCAGTTAAAAGTTTAACTAGATCGGGACCACCAGTAACCGTAGGTACAGGGTTCACGTACGTATATAATCCAAACGCTAACGCGAAGATCGCGTCAATTGTAGCCTTCTGCTCCATTAAAGCTTATTGGTTCCGAATCCACCAACAATATATTCTGGAGCTACTGCTACTACTGGAAGATCAGGAATTGGGACTCCTCCAAGAGCATTTGAAATTATGGCAATTAAATCCGCGACACGTCCTGTATCTGTGCATGTTCCATAACTTAGAACTGGGGGTGTGCCTAATTTCTCACATATCGCTTTAAGACCCGGACCTGCGAGTTCTTTTGCCTCTGGGGAACAAAGCCCTGCTACTTGTAGAGCTCCATTACCACACCCCATTGATAACACCAATACATCTCTTTTAATCAATTCCTTGGTAATACTTACAGTATGGACATCTTGACCATTATCTCTTAAGCTTGTACAAGAAATTAATCCAGCAATTCCTCTTATTGTGCCATTCTTTATAGCATCTAATAGAGGATCTAAAGTTCCACCAAGTGCATCAAGGATACTTTCGGTAGAAAAACCAACAATAGCTTCACTCATATCTAATCCTGTTACTGGTTCCACACTTGCCCTTCGCTCTTTAAAGTTGTCGATTGCCATCTGTAAAAGTTGTTCTGCTTGTTTTTCTGCTTCTTGGGGAATATAATTTAACCTATCTGTAATACCTTCAAAAGCTACTACTTCACTTACAGGGATTAATTTAAATTTATATTTCTCAGCATAGATTGGATCAATTGGCATCGAACAGTTCATATCACATACAAAAATATCAATACAACCACTCGCTAAAATAGCTTCCTGCATTATCCAATTACCTGTGAACCCATAAAAAACATCATCCATCTCCCATCTTTGTATCATTTCTTGTCCAGTTTCAATATTGGCTATTATTCTAAGACCTTTAGCGCCTACAACCTTTGCTTTTTCTTGCCATTCTGGTTTTCTAGCAACTTGAACCATAGCAAATCCTAAAAATGGTTCATGTCCATTAGGTATTACATTGACATAATCTGGATCAAGCACTCCAAGATTTACACGCATTTTATGGGGTCTTGGAATATTAAAAAGGATATCTTGGCAATATTCATTTACAATTTGACTTTGGTAAGCCATGGAAACTCCAAGTCTCATGGCCTTAAGAGCTAAGCTCGTATAATAACCATCCACATTTGTCAAGCATGAACTATTAGAAAGCATCATCTCCCCATAAATTCCCCCTGGAAATATATTTAATTCTTTCCATACTTCTTGTCTTTCTTTGGGTGCTAAAGTCTCTACAATTTTGCTAGGTTTGTCGTAGGCTCTGTTAAAATCCTCTTTAACAAAATCACATAATCGAAGAGCAATATCATTATCTGAGCCAGAAATATCAACACCAAGTCTTTTTGCAAAATTTTTGAGCTTTTCTGGTTCTGAAATTTTAAATGGTGTTTTTCCTTCCGCAGTTGCTCTTAATGTTTTAATCGTTTGTTCTGTGTGATAGTGATAAGTTGATGCGCCCAATATGTTTCTCAGAAGCATCATTCGCATTGCCATTCCATCAGCGGTAATACCACATACACCTCTCTTATCAATTGAAGCATCTGCTCTACATGGACCGTTTGAACATAAATCACATCTTGCACCTTTCAAACAAAAAGGACATCTTTTATCAGGATCACCACCAAAACCTTGTGCCTCAAAACGGTCCCAAATATTAATCATTCCATCTTTTTTAATTCTCTCATAAACTTTTTGAACTGAATCATGATAAGAAATTCTTTTTCCTTCCATTCAATTCACCTTTTTATTTTTTATTTTTTTTTTAATTCATTAATTTCAAATTTAATACTACCTTTAAACTTTAGATTTATAATTATAAATTTATAATACAAAAAGTTTTGATTGAATAGTATTATTCTCTATAATCATTCTCTTAAAAAAATTTAAATTTATTAAAAATAAGTTTAAATTAACGTGAGGTTATGAAATAAAATGGATATGAAGAAAAAAAGTTTTAATGAATTATTAAGCATCGATGATGCCGATAAGATAATCATCGAGATGATGGAGAAAAACCCAGATATAACTCATTCTGCTATAGCTAAAGAGATTGAAAAATCCCAGCCTGCAGTAGGTGCAAGAATCATTAAATTGGAAAGAAAGCATCTTTTGACAAAGCAAGTTGGATTTAATGTGAAAGAAGTTGATATAAAAGTTGCTATTGTATATATCTCAACTAAAGATGTTGAAAATGTAGTTGAGAAAATAAAAAATTGCCCATTTATTAATCATGCATTTAAAATTTCGGGGGAATTTAATATGTTATGTTTTATTGCAGCTTCAGATTTACAAACAATCGAAAAATTAGTAGATTTATGTTTTAGAAGAGACCCTAATGTAATCAACGTAAAAACAAATATTTTAATAGAATCTATCCATGATTTCGTAGTCCCAATTGATTTCACAATTGAGAAATTTGATGGTAGATATTGCGGTCCTGGATGCTCTTTAAAAGAAGATTTACCACGATTTAAGTTTAATGAGCTTAAACAAGAAGATTAAAAAGTTTTTATTTTTTTGGTTAGATTTTATTTTGCATCTTGGCTAGTTTATATTTGCATTTCTCTCCACAGCCGACTTCTTCATTGGGTTCATGATGTTCAGAGTCAAAGTCGATTGGTAATATGAAATCTTTAGCGATATCAGTCACGATTTCCATTGAAACTAATGATACTTCTGGATTTTTTCTAAAATGGTAATTTACGATAGCATCAAGCTTATCAAGTTTAGAACTTGCTAATAAAATACAAATATTATGTTCTCCACTCAATCTGAAAGCATTAAGCATGAAAGGACAACAAGTTGCCATTTCCATAATTTCTTCAGGATTGCTTGAATTAATTTCTACTGTTGCTAAAAACAGATCTACTTTTTTAAAATTAATCCCAGGTTGGAATTGTAATATACCAGATTTTTCAAGTTTTTTAATACGCATCCCAACTGTAGGTTGACTGCGATTTATTCTTTCCGCAATCTGGGTATGAGTTAAATTCGGATCTTCTTGTACTAGTGTAATAATTTGACGATCTATATCGTCTAATTTTAACTTTTGACTAATCATAATAACACTTTAATAAAGTTTTTTACTACTATTATATTAGAATAGGTTTACTAACAATTTATAACAATTTATAAATTATAAGTTTATCGAATAAATAATATATGTAGAAGATGTATAAAATCTAATCAATTGTAATAGCTCCTAATTTACATGCTGTTGTACAAATATGGCATTTAACACAGTGATCCTCTCGCTCTTGTACAACAGTTGATTTAGGAATTGTCTTTTTATTAATTACCTTATAAATTCCTCTAAAACAAGCTTCTTCACAAGAAAATTCTTTACATTGACGGCATTTACTTGTGTCAATGTGGTGAAACTTATAACTTTCTATAACATCTTGACTTTCAGCTTCACTCATTATGATAACAATATTATGAATAATTTTTATGCGTTTAGTTTATATTGTATAATAAAACCTTTTAATTTCCTTTCCCTAATAATTCTACATAAGTTTCAATAATATATGTAAAAAATTTTTTAATGAACTCTATTTAATATCCTATTTTTGAAAAGCAGAGTATAAAAATGGACTATTGAAGATAGATGTACCGTTCAAGGAACCAGAATTTCACAGCGCGTATGTGAATATGGAATAAATTTTCTTTTTATTTCTTTCCTTTAAATTTTAGAGAATAAAATTTAATTCCTTATTTTTATTAAATATAAATCATATTAAGAAGAAGATATTATAAGAATGATTAATAAAACCAAGAATGGAAGTAAGACTCGAGTAATTCCAAAATGAATAAAGAAACAGTTTTCTTACCTGGTGCAAGTGGTTCTATGGGTTTTGAAGCATTTAAAAATTTATGGGTAAAAAGGGATAAATATAATATTGTCTTACTTCAACGTCCTTCTAAGAAAAATAAAGGAATTTTTAAGCCCTATGAAAAAAAATGTGGAATTAAGCCCATTCCTGGAAAAGGTATAGTAGAAGGAAAAGAATTAAAAATTGTTTGGGGAGATGCTACCAATTATAACGATGTTGAAGAAGCTTGTAAAGGGATTGATTGGTGTCTTTGTCCGATGGGTTTTATCCCCCCTGCAGCAGACCGTAATCCAGAGATGGCTAAAGCTGTAAATACAACTGCCATTGAATATATCATTAAAGCGATAGAATCTCAACCTGGAGGTGAAGATCACATCAAATTTGTATATATAGGAACTGTTGCAGCAACAGGTGATCGCTTACCTCCTATTCATCATGGTAGGATCGGAGATCCTATCAAACCCAGTGTGTTTGATTTCTATGCTATCACAAAAATTAATGGAGAAATGGCACTTTGTGAATCTAACCTTAAGTACTGGGCTTCACTCCGTCAGACGTTTATTATGATTCCTGATATAATGTCTCTTATGGATCCAATTATGTTCCATCAACCAATTAATAACTTTATGGAAAATAATACATCAAAAGATGCGGGTAGAGGGTTAATTAATTGTTTAGATGTTCCAGAAGACTCTGACTTCTGGAGAAAATGTTATAATATGGGTGGAGGACCCTCCTGCAGGATAACATTCTATGACTTTTTAAATGAGGCAATGGAAATGAATGGTGTAGGAAAAATTGATGATGTAACTCAGCGTCGTTGGTTTGTCTTAAGAAACTTTCATGTGCAATATTTTGATGATAGCGAGGAACTTAATAAATACATTAATAATTGGAATGATTCTATCGAAGAGTATTTTAAAATTTTAAGAAAGAATAGACCGTTTTACTTGAAGATCATAGCGTATTTGAGTAATAAAATTCCATGGTTAAAGAAAAAGATTCAAAAAATCACTTATAAAAAATTAAAAAAATTAGCAATGGATAAGACAGGAACATTATATTGGTATAAAAATAAGATGGACATGAGAATCTCTTCATTTTATGGTTCTTATGAGGAATTTGAGTCTATTTCAGACTGGGGTGTGGACATGCCTCAAATGCATCCTGAACCAGTATGGCATCCACTCAAACATGGGTACGATGAATCAAAGGAGAAACTGGATTTAAAAGATATAAAAGGAGCTGCAGAATTCAGAGGCGGTCAATGCCTATCAACTCAATGGGATGGAGATATTTACTCTAAGCTCAAATGGAAATGTGCATTTGGTCATGAATTTGAAATGAAACCATATACTGTCCTCAAAGCAGGTCATTGGTGCCCTGAATGCTTACCTCCACCATGGAATTTTGATGAACAAGCAAGGAAAAATCCTTTCTTTGCCCAAGCTTGGTACCCAAACCACGATAAGGATGAAGATAACTTCTATCCAGAAGATTGTTATAAAGACATTGTTGATTAATCTTTTTTGTTATTATTAAGAGAAGATTTATATTAAACAATTAAAAGGTTTATAAAAATGGATGATAGTATTTTTTTCAATTGGTTTATGATTGTTATGATCATAATTGCAGTCCTTGTTTTTATATCATTATTAAAAATAACGGCAGGATATGGACAACATATATCTAAAAAATGGGGACCAAGCATTAATGATAAATTAGGCTGGTTAATAATGGAAATTCCAACATTAATTCTTTATACTATATTTTATATAATAGGGGATTACCACATTAAATTCATGACACTTCTATTTTCGGGGTTATGGGTTATGCATTACGGTTACCGGACATTAATTTTTCCCAGTTTAATAAGAGGGAAACGAAAAATGCCAGTTACCATAATTCTCTTTGGGATGATATTTAATTCGGCAAATGCATATCTTCAAGGACGTTGGATTAATACTCTTTCAGGGGGTTATGAAACAAGCTGGCTTCTCACCCCAATGTTTATTATTGGTATCATTTTCTTCTTTACTGGTTTTTTCATGCATGTACATTCTGATCATATAATCAGAAATCTGCGTAAACCCGGTGAAACTGATTTTAAGATCCCTCACGGAGGTATGTTTCAATTTATAAGTTGTCCTAGCTATTTAGGTGAAATAGTAGAATGGTATGGTTGGGCGATTATGGCATGTTCATTACCAGGATTAGTCTTTGCAATCTGGACTACTGCCAATTTAGGACCGAGGGCTCGAAGTAATCACCGCTGGTACCAAGAAACATTTGAAGATTATCCTGAGAATCGAAAGGCTCTCATCCCTTTCATATATTAAAACAGATTTTTTAATATTCTATATTAATTTCTTTAACATAATCAAAAGCAGAATATGCTGCTATAACACCTTCTGAGACTCCAGTAATGGCTTGTTTAAATGGGGCGTCAGCTACATCTCCTGCCGCAAAAATACCTGGAACATTTGTTTCTGACTTGCGATTAATTTTAATTTCACCTTTTTTGTTTAAATCAACATCAATACGTTTTGCTAAATCAGAATTAGGAATTGATCCTATTTCAATAAACACACCATCGATTTCAAACTCTTTTCCATTATCGAAAATTACAGATTTTACTGAGTTATCTCCTTTAATTTCTATTATATTTGTCTTGTACATTATCTCAATTTTATCATTATCATATACTCGCTTCTTATTAATAGGTTCTGCTCTAATTTCTTCTCCCCTATAAATAATATATACTTTCTTTGTATTTTGAGCTAGAAATAAGGCTTCTTTTGCAGCAGAATCACTTCCTCCTATTACACAAACAATTTTATCTTTATAAAATGGGCCATCACATGTAGCACAATATGATACACCCCGCCCAACAAATTCTTCCTCTCCAGGAATACCGAGTTTTCTCTTTTCTGAACCAGTTGCTATGCAAATAGAATATGCCTTAAATTTTTGAAAGAAAGAATGGAGTTCAAAGTAATCATCGACTTTATCAATACTCCGTATCTCATCTGATATGTAAGGGATATTAAGTGAGTCCATATGATCCTTAAACATATCCATTAAACCTTGCCCACTTATTGAAGTAATCGCAGGATAATTCTCAACAATATGAGTTGTAGCAATTAAACCTCCAAAAGTTTTACCTACGACAAGTACGTCCATTGCGAATCTAGCAGCATAAATAGCACATCCAATTGCAGCTGGACCTCCTCCTAAAACAATTAAATCATAGGTCTTTTCAAAATCAATGCTTTCCATATCAATATTGAACACGTATATTACCTCCAATTAATGCTCGTAATATTTCATTAGGTCCAACCATTCCCACCAAGGTCTTTTGATCATTTATAATGGTATAAGGAACACCCGCAGCATCATAATACTGCCCAATGTCGGGATTTGCCATTATATCAATTATTATAGTTCTGATTTTCCCCTCAGATGCAATTGCGAAGGAGTTACTGATGGCAATAACCTGAGGACAATAAGGACAAGTCTCTGTCATCATTACCTTAATAGTTGATGGTGGTATCCTGTCGAGATTTTGTTTTATAGTAGCTTCATAATAATTTGGAGCTCCTGCAAAGGTAAATATAGCTTGAATGAAAGGTTGAATTTCTCCTCTTTTTGGTGCTGCTAAATATCTGATTAATTCTCTTCCATTATTATCTATGAAAATTATTGTTGGGACACGTGTAATATCGAACTTCTTTACAAATTCTGGATTATCATCTATTGATAGTTCTTCAATCGTTAGCATTCCGTTTGAATTTTCTTCGTAAACTCTCAATAAAGCCATAAATTCTCCGCAATCCATACATGCTCTGATTTTTGTTCCATCAGTCTGAACTTTTTGGGATGTAAACACTTTTAATTTAACAGGTTTCTTTAATTTAGCCATTTCTCTTTTAATGATTTCCCTGTATTTATCATCTTGAGACATTTTCTAATATCACCTTATGCATACATTCCTCCAAAATCCCTATCTCCTTTAGTAAGTTTATCTAGCAAATCCTGGGGGGAAAACATTCCGTGTATAATTTCTGTTTCATTTATAACTGTCATGGGAACACCTTGAACTTGATATTTCATAGCAATATCAGGATTCAAATCAACATCAATTACTTCCGCTGAGATCTTTCCTTTAGAAACTATTGCGAACAAGGTTAAAACTGGAACAGTTGCCGGACAATAAGGGCATGTTGGAGTTATAAAAATTTTCATATTTGACTTTGATATTTTTTTCAGATGAGTAAGGATTTGATCTGCATAATAAGGTCTTACTCCTGAAAAATATTGAATACTGTTGAGAAACGGTACAAATTCAGCTCCAGTTGGGTGAGCTGAATATCGAATTATTTCTCTGCCATTTTCATCAACAAATAATATAGCAGGAATCCTAGTAATATTATATTTTTTTGCTTCTTCTTCATTCTCCTCAGTAGATAATTCATCTATTGTGAATTTTCCGTTAGATAACTTTTCTAAGGTTTTTAATAACTCATATGCCCCCTCACAAGCCATACATTTTCTTTGTTTTGTACCATCCTCTTGGGTTCTAAAATCAGTAAATAATTTAAGTACAACTTTTTCTTTTAATTTAGCCATTTCTCTTTTGATATTATCCATTTCATTTTGTGAAAACAATATAAAATCACCCAATGCAGTTCAATCTATTATTATGAATATTTGCTTTCATACTTAAAAGAATTTTTCGTTTAAATTATAAAAAAACCTAATTTTGAATATTTATCGAATAAAACCTAATAGAATTCCATTAATAATTTAAAAGATAAATTTTAGTGTTTAACTTTTAGGTTTTTCAATTTTTTTCCTAAAAATGAAAAATAATACTAAAGCTACTATAAAGCCAATTGCTATGTTAAATATAAAGCTTAATATCGCGGCGATTAAAATTATAGGAAATACCTCCAATTTAAATTCTTTAAAAGCAATTTTTCCTAATAAAAATGCAGTATAAATTAACATTGCTCCCAAAATAGCTTTAGGAAATTCATTAAAAAGTATAAATAGAGTCTCAGACAAGAATAAGCAAAGTAATAATTCCATTAACCCCTCTAATATCATGGATCCTCCAGTTCGTGCTCCAAAAGCATATTGAGCCGCTAATCCCCCAGATCCATGACATAAAGGCATTCCTCCAAAAAAAGGATTAATTAAATTCATAGTTCCCATATTAAATGATAATATATTTGCATCAATCTCATCCTCTTTTTCAGGAAATAAATCCTTGATTAGTATAACAGTAGCGATCATAACATTGGTTAATGTTAAAAATAATTGAGCAATTCCAGCAAAAAGCATACCAAATAGAAGATTATTCCAAGTTGGAATTTGGAAATCAAATATCGGTAAACCAAATTTAATTTCTGAAAATTGAACAGAGCCAGTGAAAATTATTAATGATATACCTAAAAGGGCAAGAATAATTGCTGAAGGGATTGGTTTATTATTTATTAATATCAAGATTATAGCAATTGAAAAAAAACCAAGTATTAGATTGTCTTTGAATAAAAGAATACCTGTCCATCCTAAAATAAATGCTAAACCGAGTTGAATGCTTCGCACAGTAATAATAGGAACCTTTTCAACTATTTTAGTCAATTTCTTTGAAAATCCAAGTAGGAACCATATAATTCCCGTTCCGAATCCAGTCGAAATTACCATATTTGGATCCCATTTTTCGCTAATGGCTACTGTTCCAATAGTCTTTTGAGGTTGAACTGGAAGTGGTAAATTAAATCGTATCCCCAGAATTATGTTAGTAATTCCTAAAGTGAAAAAGATCCCAGCAGGATTTAAACCTACAATTGATATATATCCTATTATAAATGGAATTAACGTACCCCAATCTCCAAATGCTCCTCCAAACTCTTTTAAAGTGAATTTATTGTAGTTTTTTCCTATATCTTTTTCGATATCAATCAAATTCGGTTCCAAGATGAATCAAATAAAAAAGTTTTTGTAATAAAATTAATTATTTGAGTAAATCACACATATTTATAAGTTTAAAATCTATCTTAGCCCTTCTCCCAAATACTTTTAATATCCAATACGCATCAGGGCAATAGGTAGTAATATAATTATTATTCTCATTAGATAATTTTAATTTAAAATCTTCCATCCTTTTTATAGCAATTGACTCAGATATTTCAGTTCGTAATTGATGGCCAACACCACCTCCACAACAATTTCTTGGTACAGAATTTAATACATTATACCCAATATTTTTATAAAGATCTTCAATATCGTCTGCAATATTAGGGATTTCTCCATTTTTTAAAGGACAAGCATGTTGTATTATTAAATTTCCAGATTTTTTACTCTTTGGAGGTTTTAAATACTCAGTAAAATACTTCACTTTTATATTACACTTACTATAATGTTTCTTAAATACCATATAACAACTAGGACAAACAGTGATTATTTCTTCAAAATCTTTTGACTTAAATAGCTCTAAATTTCTTTCCACTAAATGATTATATGTATCTATTTCTCCAGTACATAATATAGGATAACCACAACAAATTTCTTCTTCTAAAATACAAAATTTAACATTATTCTGCACAAGATATTTTATAATGCTTTCTCCATAACGAGGGGTTTTAACCGTTGTAAAGCAACCTAAATATAAAAGAGCATTACTCTCTTTAGAAATACCTTCGATGTGTTTAATCCGACTTTTGTTGTATTGAAAAGGAGTTCCATATTTTTCTAATGTTTCAATGGTATTATTTAAACCTTCAATTTTATTTCCATCCTTTAAAAATTTCTGTTTTAAAATAAATCGTTGCTCAGAGGTGCCACAATCATTACAATGAATACAATTATAAAGTTTTAAGTAATCTTTTTGTTGGAATTTATATTTCTTCCGGTTATTAATTAACCAGTCAACTTCTTCGTTTTCAAGAAAATTATTTGGGTCAACATCCCGACAGGGGCATTTATATTCTTCCTTCATATACCCCTCCTATAATAATAATTCGAATAAATCCTTAGCTTTTGGCTTTATCTTACAAAGTTTGCTAAATCTGGCTAAAATCCACCAACAACTAGGACAGTATGTGCTAGCAAAATCACCCCCTTTATAATCTTCCATTCTTTTTCGGGCGATTTTTTCTATAATATCTGTTCTATGCATATAGCCTAATCCCCCCCACAACACCAATGTGGCATATTAATCACCTCGTATCCACTTTTTTCTAATATACGGTTTACTAGTTGATCAACCCCTTCTCTTCCTCTATTCATTAGCTGACATAAGTGTTGAATACTCACTTTACCTGATTTCTTAGTCTTTGAAGGTTTCAAATAATTGGATATATATTTGAATTCTATTTCTGTATCCATTGATGGCTTATAATATTTATTAAATAGAAAATAGCAAGCTGGACAAAGGCAAATAATACTTTTAAAGTTTTTAAAGATTTCTATATTCTCTTCTTTACAAATTTCAAATTCCCGCATTGAACCACTAGCAAACCAAGGCCAACCGCAGCAGATCTCAGTATCTAGGATAGTAAAATCAACTTTATGTCGTAATAAATATTTTAACGAGTGTTCTGTGTATCTTGGAATCCTTATTGTAGAAAGGCATCCCATAAAGAAGAGGGTATCAGATTTATCAGGGATTCCTTCTGGTCTCTTAATACGCATTTTATTTGAAGGGTAAGGTGACCTATATTTCTCAAAACATTTGATCATCTCATTCAGCCCCTCAACTGAATTTCCATCTTGGAGGAATTTTTGCTTTAACAGAAGACGCTCGTTTTCAGTGTCACACTCACCACAATGAACACAATTATATAATTTGTAATAATCTTTTTGCTTAAAGGTATATTTGTCTTTCTTCTTTATCATTGCTATGATTTCATCATCATTTATATAATTAATTGGCTCTACTTCCTCTGTAGGGAAATTTTTTCTACCCTTTATCCGTTCTTTCATAGTAATCACTTTAGATAAAAATTGAGATAATTTATTAAAAGTTTGTTTTAATCTTTAAAATAATTCTTATTTCATTTCTTATAGTTTTAAAGGTGTATTATATAAAAAGGAGTAATTGAAAAAAAAATCTGAATTATTTATCTTCCTTAAGTTTTACATTGGTTCTTTGAATTCCAACTTCTTTGCTAGAAGGTAGAGCTGTTCCACAGTGATCCCGTTTGGCTTCATTATCCCTAAAAGCTTCTTCTAATTCTTCTTCTAATTCATCATCTGATATTTCTTTATCTGACATATTATAAAATGAGAATCCTAACTATTTAAGGATTTTATTTATAAAAAATTGATTTGAATTTAGGAATCTATATATTCAATAAAGGTTCTAAAAGTCTAATTAATACTTGATAATTTAGGGATGACTTAAAATTTTTTTTTTTAAAAAAAGATTTTACTTATTAAAATATTCTAATACTGCTTTTTCCTTCTCAACCGGTCTTCTTTCTGGAACAATAACAAATTCTTTTTCAATAGTTTCATAGAAATCTGGACGTAAATATAAATTACAATAACATGCCCCATAATCTTTAATATCCAATTTAGCATAATCACATGGACATATTAAATCTCTATCTAGGTTTCGATTACCAGAGGCGAGCCGACAAGGACAGGATTGATAACCATAACTTTTTTTATTTTCTACCAAACCGTCAATTAAATCATTTAGAGTACTTTTATCCTTATTTAAGATCCAATTATTAGTTTTACAAACTTTATTACAATATTCAATCATTCCTTCTTTAGTTTCCATTTCCATATTAATCCCTTCATGCTTTCATTAATTCTTCATATTTATTCGGATTATAACCTACCACAAATTCACCGTCACAGATCATTAATGGATACGAGATTCTAGATTGGTAAGTTTTTCTCAAATAATCTAATATTTTTGATTTATCTTCAAAATCAATTTTATCAACATCTACATATTTATATTGAACATCACGGTCTTTCAGCCATGCCTTACATTTTTTACACCACATACAAGTAGATAGTGTTAAAATTGTAACATCTCTATTCTTGTTAGAACCTTCTACAGTTTTCGCTAAATTTTCTATAATTTCAGACATAATTTTATCTGCTCCACATTTTTAAAAAATTTTTAGATTTATATTCTTTTTAGAACTTCATTTTTTTCAATGTTTTCTTTCCATAATGGATCGATGCATTCGAACGCTTTCTCTGTTAATTTTCTAATATCACTATGGCAAGATTCTAATAATATACCTAGATGCTCAAGTGCTCTCTTATCTCCGATTTTCATTAAACTCTCAATGATTATAAATAATCTAGTTTTATCTTGACTTTCTTCAGGCTCTTTTAATTCTTTCTTTAAAAAGTTAATAATTAGCATAGTAGCTTTCGGATCCCTAATCTCGCCCATAGCTTCAATAATTTGGTTGATGACAACGGGATCATTTTCTATTTTTAAAGCTCTAGCAAGCAAATTTGTTGCTCTACCTTCTCTTAATTGACCAATATTTTTAACGGCTATTGCACGTTCTTTCCAACTGGAACTCTCAAATAACTGTTTTATGTATTTATTAAAGGCTTCATTTTGAGTTTTTTGATCCATCTTAATCAAGAAAAGCAACTTGAAAAATAAGAATCTGATCATAATAAATTATTAAAAAATAATGAAAATGAAAAATAAAGTTAAGAGAAATTGATTTTATCCTTTTATTTTTTAAAATATTAAATTTTGACATTTGTATATGATTTATAAGAAATTCTGCCATACTTTCTAATTGAAAGAATTAAAAAAACAGATTGGGAAAAAAAAAGAATCAGAGGAAAGAGGGGGAGTAGGTATAAAAATTAAGAAATATTCTTACAAATGAATATTCAAATATTTTTTCCTCTCATTCTTTGCAAAATTATATTATCAATATTTATAAATAAAAAATTTTAGTTAGATTCTTTTTCCGAATTCCAAAGGATTAAAGTCTAGTCTCATAATCAAAGGTACTTAAGGTATTAAACTTTATAATTTCATTTATATTTTAGAAAATAAAAGTTAATTATAGTGATATGCTATATTATTCTAAATAGTAATTAATTTTATAGAGTAGATAATTATGACTGAGATGCAAGTCCCAATATTGATCACAAAAACTGATTGCCATAGATGTCATGAATTAAAAGAATGGCTGGATGAACGTGATGTCAAATACATTGAACGAGATATAAATGATGAAGAATTTGTACATAACTTATTACACGATGATAATTTTCTAACAACGTTTTGTGATGCTGATGGCTGTATTGTGAATACCCCTGTAGTAATACATAAAGGAAAATACTGGTTTAAGGAGCTCTGGGGTATTTCTGGCCTCAGAGAAAAAGAGGCTAAGAAATTATTTGGAGTAGAATAATTTATTTTTATTTTTTTATACTTTTTTCTAAATATTTAACTTTGTTAACTCAAGACTAACTTTCCACAATTCTTTAGCAAGTTCTTTGTTATATGAATCTTTAGACGACATTGTTTGTTGTTTTTTAATAAAATATTTACCAGTTATTCCTTCTACTTCTGGAGATGTGGCTAAATATATAGAAGTTTCCGCACCTTTTTTAGGATTCTTAGATAATTTTGTAAATGCCCGTATAAATACAGAATAATCTCGACCTATATTAGTTCGAGTGAATCCTGGATGTAATGCGTTAACAGTAACACCAGTACCTTTTATTTTCTTGCTTAATTCATAAGTAAAAAGTACTAATGCTAATTTCGGTTGACCATATGCTTTATAAGATCTATACTTATTCTCTGCTTGTAAATCATCAAAATTAATATTGCCATTCTTATGGATTCCAGAACTAACATTTACAATTCGACTTGGAACACTTTTCTTTAGTATGTCCAGTAGTAAGTTTGTTAATAAAAAAGGTGCTAAATAATTTACAGCAAAAGTTGTTTCAAATCCATCAATCGTTAAGGTTCTATTCGTTTTAACAACTCCAGCATTATTAATTAAAACATGCAACTTTTGATATTTCTTTTTAAAATTTTCAACTAGTTTGTAAATAGATTCCTGTGAAGTTAAATCACATATGAGTAGATCCACAGATTTGTTACCTGTTTCATTTATTATTTCTTTCTGGGCACTTTCCCCACGATTCTTATCTCGACATATCATAATTACTACTGCACCCATTTCTGCAATACTTAAAGCTGTAGCCTTCCCAATACCAGAATTAGCACCAGTTATCATACAAATCTTTCCGTGCATACTTATTTTAACACACCTTTTTTAATCTTATTCTTTAAATTCTACTAATCTTTTTATTACTTTTCTAATTGTCCTCAAACCTTCTTCATCTTGCTCAATACCTTGTTTACCCATATCCCTACTCCATAGACTTGCACCCAAATTTGCTCCAAATGCTCCACCTGATACTGAATGAATATGGTTTTGCTGATAAAAATCTAATATACTTCTAATAGCAATTTCTTGCCCTCCACTTCGATCTCCACCAACTGCTAAAGCCACTCCAACTTTACCTTTAAACACATTTGGTTTTTTTGCTATTAACGCACGACATCGATCCATTACAGTTTTTAGTTGCCCAGATAAGTTTCCTTGGAACACGGGAGTTCCAAAGAGTAAAAATTTTGCTATTTCTAATTTTGGATAAAGTTCTTGCATATCATCCTTATGAACACAGCCTTTTTTCTCTCTAATGCAATAATCACAATGAATACAAAACTTAATATCTTTACTTCGTACAGTCCAATATTCTGTTTCAAATCCAAACTTTTCAGCAGCATAGTTTAAAGCATATTGGACGGCATACTCAGTTCCTTGTTTTCTTGGGCTTCCACATATCCCTAATAATAAATTCTGATTTTCAACCATTTTAATACAATTTAGCTAATAATATAATTATATATTATTTAATATCTAAAAAAAAGTTTTAAATTCTTAATCACTAATATCTAAGGATGGATTCAAGTAAATCGAGTTTGGCTAGAATCAAGATAAAATTTCCAGATAAGTTATGGATTTCAGAACTCTTTAAAAATTTTCCTGATCTGAAAATGGAGATTTCATACTTTCTCCCTTATGATCTGGAAAAATCAATAGGAAACTCAATAATTGAGATAATGCATTATAACATAGATTCGATCATTCAAGTGATCAGAAATCATCCATCTGTATTTGAATTTAGTATTTTAGAGCAAGAAGATAAAAAAATTAAATTTAACGTTAAAACCAAGGACCCATATCTATTGTACGCCCTAATTAGATGTGGAGTTCTCATAAATTTTCCAGTAAGAGTTAAAGATGGTTATGCCTATTGGCGTCTTATATCTAGCAGAAAAAGTATTGATCAATTATTAACGCTTTTCGAGCAAAAAAATATTGATTTTGAACTTTTAAGAATTGGAAAATCTCCCTATCTCCTAGAGGATGACAAACACAAATTAACTTATGATGAATCTAATGCTCTAGATAAGGCAATTTCTTTAGGCTTTTTTGAGATCCCTAGAAAAATATCCTTAGAAGAATTAGCTAATAAACTAGGGAAATCTAAATCTGCCTTATCAGTTATGCTGAGAAAAATAATTAAGAAAAAGGTTATGTTTGAACTCTAAAAAAATAAAAAGAAATTAGATCCATTCTTCTTTTAAAATATCTCCTCGTATGCCAATGATAATGAATTTAATTGGAACTTTTCGATTTGTTCTCTTAACTGCTTCTTGGGTCAACGCTAATAATCCCGAACAACAAGGAACCTCCATCATCGCAACAGTTAGAGTGTTAATTTTAGCGTCATCTATCAAGGCTTTAATTTTTTCGATATATATATCTCGACCTTGATCTAGTTTAGGACAGGCAATAGCAATAGATTTATTCTTTAGAAAGTCCCTATGAAAATCACCATACGAGTAAGCAACACAATCTGCTGAAAGTACAACATCTGCCCCATGGTAATATGACGCTATAGGAGAGATTAAATGCATTTGAACAGGCCATTGTCGTAGAGTTGAAGAGATTTTTCCTCTTACTTCTGTTTGCGCCTCTGGTTCATCAAAAACCATTGTTTGAGCGGAAGGACAACCACATTGATGGGCATGCTCAGCAACAATTTGTTTTACTTGTTCTATTTCAACCTGCTCATTATTTTTCATAGCTTCTAAATGTTTTTCAACTTCTTCTTCATCGAACTCTAAAGCTTCTCTTTCTATTATTTCAAGTGCGCCCTCAGGACAACCAGATATACATGCACCCAGACCATCGCAGAAGACTTCATTTATAACTCTAGCTTTTCCATCGATAATTGCGAGTGCGCCTTTTATGCTATATAAATCAAATTTTATATCACTGCACAGTCGACTACGCAACTACCACATCCAGTACAGAGTTCCTCGTTAATTTTTATTATTTTTCTATTGATTATTTTTTGTTTTGTTTCTATCATAATTCTTTAGTATGGAGATTTGAATATATTTTTGATTTCGAACATGTTCTTTTAAGCTCCAATTACACTATGATTAACATTTTATAATAAAAATCTTAAAATACCATGATAAAACTATATTATTTATGAAAATTGTTATTGTAGGAAATAATGTTGCTGGGACATTTACTGCCCAAAATATTAGGTATCTTAATAATGATGTAGTGATTGAGATTTTTACACAAGAGAATTATCCTTATTATACACGAGTTAATTTACCAGAATTAATTTCTGCAAAAGTCACTATTGATGATTTAATTGTTTTTAAAGATGATTGGTACAAAAATAAGAATTTGAAATTGAATCTAAACAAAAAAGTAATTAAAATCGATCCAGAGAATAAAGCTATATATATTGAGGGAGAGAACGATCCTGTATCATATGATAAACTTATTCTGGCATTAGGGAGTGCTCCTAACATCCCTCCAATAAAAAGTGCTTTGGAAATGAAAATAGGAAAAAAAGGAGTATTCACTTTGCGAAGCATAGATGATGCTTTAGAAATCCGAGATTACATAAAGAAATTTGCTGTTGAGAAAGCAATTGTTATTGGTGGAGGTTTACTTGGTCTAGAACTAGCTAATCAAATAAAGAATTACAATTTAGAAACCACAGTTGTAGAATTCTTTCCTCGGTTATTACCAAGACAACTAGATGAAGAATGCGGTACTATGTTAAGGGAAGAAATTGAAAGTCGCGGAATAAAAGTAGTCTTAGATGCTGCTACTGAAGAAATTTTAGGAAATGGTAGAGTCACAGGGATTAAATTAAAAGATGGACAAACATTAGATGCTGATATTATTTTAATACAAGCAGGTATTAGACCTACAATAGATTTAGCTAAAGAATCAAACATCCATACTAATAGAGGAATTGTTGTTAATGAATTTTTAGAAACTAGTGAAAAAGATGTTTACGCTGTTGGGGATTGTATAGAATATAAGAATCAAATTTGGGGTATTATTCCAGCATGTATGGAACAATCTAAAATCGTGGCTGCTTCTGCACTTGGATTAAAAAAAGTTGATTATAAAGGAACAACTCCTAAAAACACTCTCAAAATTGTTGGATTAGAATTAACTTCAATAGGGATTATTGACCCCACTAAGGAAGAAGGTGCTGGTTGGGAAATACTTAAAAAAGCTGATAAAAAAGATTGCTGTTATCAGAAATTAGTATTAAAAGAAAGTAAACTTAAAGGAGCTATTTTATTTGGGGATAGTAAAGCTATGTCTTATGTGTACAATAAGATGGAACAAGCTGTTGAGAAAGAAGAACTAAGAAAATTATTGGAATTATATATTTATATATGCTCTAACTGTGGAAAAGAGTATGATGAGGCTAAAATGGACGTTCTTTTCAAAAATTTACCAAAAGACTTTAAATGTTCTGAATGTGGAGCTCCAAAAGATGGATTTAAAATAAAAGAATAACGTTTTGAATCTTAACTTAATTCTATCTATCGTCTTCGGAAAAAAAATTCCAAAATTTAAAGTTGTAAAAATAGTTAAAAATATAGATAGATCTACATTCTAAAAATTTGTTAAACATTTGAAATATCTTAGTCTGAAATAAAAATTTAAGGAATACTAATAAATAGGTGAATAAAGATTTCAACATATAGGTGTAAGAAGTGCAAGTACCTCTATATTGATGAGCAACAAGAAAAAACATTAGAAGAACAAGATGATGCTAGTTTTAAATGTCCGAGGTGTAGGGCTTCAAAAAGGATGTTTGAAAAAGTATCGATTTCTTAAAGATTTTTATAAAATATTAGCTTAATATTGTTAACAAACTTCAAATTTAAATCCATAAAATTGATCAAAATCATTTAAAAAAGGTGGTAGAGATTTCACGTTGGGAATGCACCGCTTGCGGATATATTTATGACGAAGAAGCTGAAGGTACCAAGTTTGAGGATTTACCAGATGATTGGACATGTCCTGTTTGTGGTGTTGGTAAAGATATGTTTGAAAAAATTGACTAAATTTTAACATTTCTTATATAATTACATTTTTTTTTTAATGCTTATTTTCTGAAAAATTTTATAATTGATAGAAAATAACTTTTTAACTTGATTTAAAATATATTAAATATCAATTAAATCCTAAAATAATGAAGGTGAAAGAAAAATTACACATTTAGAATTAATGAAAGATATCTATTATGTTGGTTATGTAGATTGGGAAGTAAGGAACTTTCACGGATATAGTACACATAGGGGCTCCTCATATAATGCGTATTTAGTAAAAGGGGAAAAAACAGTATTAATAGACACTGTGAAACGTCCATATTTCGAATATTTTTTAGATAAAATAAAAGATATATGTGATCCAGCAGAAATTGATTATTTAATTATGAATCATATTGAAATGGACCATTCAGGATCTTTTCCACTAATTATAAAATATCTACCTAACGCAGAAATAATTGCTTCAGTTAGAGGAGTTGATGTTTTAAAGAGCCACTTTCATCAAGAAGTAGATGCTGAGGTACTTGATAAAATTCGAGCAGTTAAGGATGGAGATACTTTAGAAATCGGGAATGGCAAAAAATTTACTTTCGTACCAATACCTATGATACATTGGCCAGATTCTATGGTATCATTTATGACAGATAATAATGGGAAAAATGTTCTGTTTTCTAATGATGCTTTTGGACAACATATTGCAACCACTATGCGTTGGGATGATGAGAATGATCTATGTGAAATTATGGAAGAAGCAGAAAAATATTATGCAAATATTTTGCTTCACTTATCCGGACTTATAGCAAAAACTTTACCTGTAGTTGGAGCATTACCTATTGATCTTATATGTACTTCTCATGGAGTTTGTTGGAGAAAATATATTCCAGAGATATTGGAGAAGTATAGAAAATGGTCAGCAGGAGAAATTGAAGAAAAAAGGGTTTTAATAGTATATGATACAATGTGGGAGAGTACAGCAAAAATAGCTAAAGCTTTGACAAAAGAAATTCGCCATAGAGGCATTCCAGTCAAAAGATTCAGGTTAACCCACGCAGATTACTCTGATGTTATTACTGAGGCAATGAAGGCAAAAGCAATATTAATAGGAAGCCCTACTCTAAACAATGGACTTTATCCCGCTGTAGCAGAATATTTATGCTATCAAAAGGGTTTGAAACCTATGAATAAAGTTGGATTAGCTTTTGGTTCTTTCGGATGGGGTGGTGGTGCTGTAAAAGAAATAATAGAACAAATGAAGGCAGCAAAAATAGATGTTTTGGATGAAAAAATTGAAATCAAATTTGTCCCAAAACCAGAGGATTTGGATTTCAAAGAAATTGTAGATAAATTAATTGAAAAGATGGGTTAATAAGAGGTTGAAAATATGGATTTCGTTTTAACTGAAGAACAAAAAGCTTTACAGAAAAAAGCAAGAGAATTCGCTATAAGAGAGGTATTACCAATTGCGCGAAAATATGATGAGTCAGAAGAATTCCCATTAGATGTCATCAAAAAGGCGTGGGAAGAGAGACTATTAAATTTAGGGATCCCTAAAGAGTACGGTGGACCTGATTATGGATTATTAGATGCTTGTATTGTTGTAGAAGAAATATCTTCTGCTTGCCCTGGTATTGCAACTTCTATTTTTGATAATAATCTTGGAGCAGAGCCGATTGTTATTGGAGGAAATGAAGAACAAAAACAAAGAATTTTAACAGAAATAGTAAATGAATTTAAATTGATAGCTTTTGCCACTTCTGAACCAACAATGGGTTCTGATGTTGCTAGTATGAAATGTCATGCCGAAAAAGATGGAGATGGATATATTTTAAATGGAAATAAATTTTGGATAACAAATGGAGGATATGCTGATTATATTACTATATTTGCAACAATCGATCCAGAAAAGAAACATAAGGGTATTGCTGCCTTTATTGTAGATTCAAAAAGTGAAGGAGTAAAATTAGGGAAACAAATTCCTAAACTTGGTCAAAGATCATCAAATACTGTCTCAGTAGGTTTAAAAGATGTTAGAATTCCAAAAGAAAATATACTTGCTAAACCTGGAAGAGGTTTTGTTTTAGCTATGCAAACCTTCGCTCATACTCGTCCGGCGATAGGAGCATTTGCTATTGGATGTGCTCGTTCAGCAATGGAATATTCTATCGATTATGCACATAAAAGAGAAGCTTTTGGTCGTCCAATTGGAAATTATCAAGTAATTCAAGAAAAAATCGCCAATATGTATAAAGATATTGAAGCTGCACGATTATTGACTTACAAGGCGGCATGGGAGGCTGATCAAGAGATAGACAATAATTTGAGTTCTTCAATTGCAAAAGCTTTTGCTTCTGATGTTGCTATGAATGTAACTACTGAAGCTATACAAATTTTTGGTGGATATGGGTATCTTAGAACATACCCAGTTGAGAAATTATTTAGAGATGCAAAATTATACCAAATCTATGAAGGAACATCAGAAATACAGAGGATTGTTATCTCTAGATTTGTCATGAAAAGATACGAACACGCAATGCCTTATCTGGGAAAAAATAGAGGGTAAATTTATATAATAAATCATTTAATTTTTACTATTTTTTTTTAATCTTGTTGGAGAAATACCCTTTATTTTATAGAATCTTCTTAAGCATATTTTATTGCAAAAAATCTTATGATTTTCGTCGAACCAAATAGACTTTAATTCTCCTATTTTTAAATAATTATAATATTTACTATACTCATAAATATTTAATGGTTTATTACAAAATGAACAGTTTCTTATGCTTATATGGGAATTAAACCTTTCTAATTCTTGGATCTTAAGATTTTTAAAACATTCACAACAGTGAAATTCAACTAAATCTGTTTGCCATAGTTTTAATAAATACTCTAAAGTAAGATCAACATTGTCGCTTAAAAAATCATAAATATTTAATTCTTTGCTGCAACTCCAACATTTTCTTTCTTTAAAATTGTCCATTGACTTAATAATTTCTCTCAATTTCTGGATTTTATACCATAAAGTAGCATTATTTAATTTTTTAATAAGCATAAAGTACTCTTATACCAAAATTATTTTATTCTTTTTTAAATAGTTTAATAATAATTTACCCTTTTATACTAATCTCTTAATAAAATTAAGATACTTTTTTTTTTAATTTGAAATAGTTATTTAAATTCTTTAATTATTTCTTTTGCTGCTTTCAAGAAATTGTTTGTTATGATATTTGGAGAAATTCCATTCATTTCTAAATCTTGAATGTGTTCTCGACCGTGTCCCGTTAAAAGAAAAAATGTTTTGCATCCTGCATTAATACCACAGAGAACATCTGAAGGGTGATCGCCAATCATCCAAGAATTTTTAATATCTATATTATAATCAGATACTATTGTATCAATGAATTTTGTTTTTGGTTTTCTACACTCACAATTATCTTCCTTTAAATGTGGGCAAAAATAAGTCTTTTCTATTTTAATGCTGTATTCTTTTAATTCCTTAATTAGATGATTGTTAAATTTATGAAAATCCTCCACGGTATAATAACCTCTTCCAATCCCGGATTGATTTGTTATTATGAAAAAAATGAAGTCCTTCTGTAATAATTTCAAACCATCTATTACTCCTGGTAAAAGTTCTAAATCTTCAATTTTATAGGCATAATTTTTGTCTTCAATTATTGTACCATCTCTATCTAAAAAAATCGCTTTATTTTTCCTCATTTGGCAATCTATAACCTCAATTTTTTAAAAGAAGATAAAAATAATTAATGCTAAATATCCAATACCAAGAATTATATGAAATAAGGCAAAAATACCGCCAATCTTTAGCAGTTTTTTATAATTCATCCCATCTACGCAATATTTTGTAGATAGTTCGAGGGTCATCATATCTGCTGCTGAGCCTTGGGGTAAAAAGTTCCCTCCTAAATTTATCCCTAAAATGAATGCTATTAACAATGGAATTGATGAAAAACCAGAAGCTATTAAAACTTGTATGACTGGGATAAAAAGAACTGTAACAGGAAGGTTATCGAGAAATCCTGAAAGAATAGATGTTATAACTAAGACGAAAATGCATAGTAAGAAAAGATTATTTGGAGAAATTGTTACTACAAAATCTTCAATAATACCGATAAGCCCTACTTTGTCAAAACAGAACACCAAAACAAATAAACTTATAAAAAAGAAAGGCAGTTTAAAATCTACTTTAGTAAAGTAATAAGAAATGTCTGGTTTCTTTCTGCCAGCTTCTCCCCTACGAGGATTAATAAATACAAATAATAGCATTCCTAAAAGCCCTACAAATAAAATGTCTGGAATGAAAATTAATAATATGAAAAAAATGAATAAAGTACTTAAATTACGATAAAATATCTTAGGATTAATAGACTCTTCCAAGATTATTAACTCATGTTCTTCTAAGTGTTCACTTTCTAATGGTTCTTCATATTCTTCACAATGTGGAACCCAAATATCTTTTAAATGTTTTCTAAGAATAAAATAATCTAAAAGAAATAAAGTCAGCAATGTACCAATAATAAAATATACTGCTAAATTTGTAAAAAACCAGCTGGTTGAAAGCATAAACTTGTTTGCTATTAATATATTCTCCGCAGACCCAAATGGAGTTAGAGTTGAGGCAAGATTAATACAAATAGTCATTCCTAGAAGTATTGGAGTAGGATTAATTCTCATCTTTTCGCTTGTACTAATAATCATGGGAATGAAAATAATAGCTACTGAAATATCTTCAATAAACGCAGCACTCAAGGTTGAAATTAAGCAAATTACCCAAAAAAACTTTCGAGTATTTGTACTAAATTTTCTAGTAATTCTTAAAGCTATTTCTTGAAAAATTAACTGTTCCTCTAAAATAACAACTATCGTAAATAAAGAAATTAAGAAGAAAATAACGGGCCAATCTATTGCTAGAATAAATTCATCAATAGAGAAGGATTCTGGTGAAAAAAGAAATGTTGCTGTGGCTGCTGCAAGCATAGCTGCGATGCTATATGTTAAAAAATCTGTTTTCTCACGAAATAGGGCAATAATAACGACAATAAAACAACATATAACAAAAATTTGTAAATAAATTAACATAAATAGTATTTCTAAATAAGTTCAGTTCATTAAATATTTATAAGTGTCTGAATTAAAACTAGACTTTAAATTTTTAAATAATAAAAAAAAAGAAAGGTTAATTTATTAGAATGATTACTCGGATATCCATAATCCATGGAGATTGCAATACTCCCGAGCTATGAGACCCTCTGGATTTGCAACAGTAAAAGTTGCTTTAGGCTCATCTCCAGGATTTAAAAATCTCCTTTCGTAGCAACCATCTTTGCACATTATCTCAACCCACATAATCCAATGTTCCATTGTCATTGGATGAGGCGTTCCCATTGAGATACCAACATCAACAGTTACTTTATTGCCCTCAATTGTGATCTTTGGAACATGTTTCTCTAGCTTCCATTCTTTCCAATTTGCTTCCATTAATTTCATAGATTTACCGCAACAGATTGTTTCGGGTGCTGCTGGATTAAGAATTTCAATTACTTTTCCACAAATTTCACATTTATATATATCTTTTCGTTTCATAATACCCTCACTTAGAAAATATTGTTGTTTTTATTTCATTTAATTTAATATTTAATCATTTTGATTTTAAATTAAAAATATAGTAGTTTTTTTAGAAATCCTCACATTTCTTTCTATAGTATGCTCTAGGATGATCACAAGATGGACATACGAAATTTTCTGGTAATTCATCCATTTCTACTTCATAACCGCATTCCATACAAACCCAGACAACTTTTTTGCCACGTTTGAAGAAAGAATCATCACCAACCAACTTAAGAAGTTTCCCATATCTCTCAGAGTGATGTTTTTCTGCCTTCATAATTGCACGTACTCTTTTGGCAATGTCAGGATACCCCTCTTTTTCAGCAGTTTCAACTATATCAGGGTATAATGTTTGCCATTCCATGTTTTCACCTGCTATCGCAGATTTTAGATTTTCAATTGTGGTTCCATGGGTTGTTGGAAATTCTGCATCAGGGAGTACTTTCATTTCATCAAATGGTTCTTCCTTTTTGAACAGTTGCAGCATTTTATAAAACCAGCTACCATGTTCCTTCTCTTGATCTGACGTTTCGTCAAAAATTTTAGATACTAATACCATTCCTTCTTTTTTCGCAATTTTAGAAAAATAATTATATCGATTTCTTGCTTGGGATTCTCCAACATATGCGGTATATAATTTTTTAGCAGTTTCTTTCATAATTTTTAACCTCCTAATTGTAATTTGGAAATTTCGTAATAAATGAATATTTTTGATTTAAATTATTTTACCCTAATTATAACTTTTACACTTATTTTAAATAAAAAAATCGATAAGTTTTGATTAATAAAAGGTTCCTACCATTCTTTCTTCTTCTAGTTTTACGGGATAACCTTTTCGGTGCCATGTCATTATTCCCCCTAAGAGATTTCTAACATCTTTGAATCCTGCTTGTGCTAATATTTGTGCTGCCATCATAGAGCGTGAACCGGAATGACAAATTACAACCATTTCTTCATTCTTATAATCTTTTATGACATCTGTATTATCTAATAATTCTCCTAAGGGAATTAATTTGGAATTCTTTATGTGACCCCCTGAACCATAATATTCCTGGCGAGTTCGAACATCAATTAAGAGTGGTGGTTCATCCTCAGTATCAAGGCGTTGATATAATTCATCAACAATAATATCTGAAATTGGAGGTGCATCAGGACGTCTTAATTCTTTTCTAGTTTTCTTTCTAACAGTAGGTGCAACTTCTATAGTGGGTTGAACTTTTTCTAAAGTAGCTACCAACTTCCCTTCTTCTTTTCCAAGATGTAATAATTTTACACCTTCATTTAATTTAGAATAGGCCTCAACACTAGATTTAAATCCAGGGTCAGTAGCATAGATTTTTAATTTTTTATTTTCAGGTAATGTATCAAGTGATTTGATTAATGCATTGAGAGGTCCTGGACAGGATAATCCACAAGCATCAACCTCTACATAATTTTTTGTTTCAGTAGCTTTTTCATGTACAAATTCTTCGATAACGTTTTCAGATCCTCCACATGCGGCCATTATTTCTTCTGTAGTAGCATTTGCCATTTCAAAAATTTTAAATCCTCCGGTTAATTCATAAACTTCTTTAAATCCACTTTGTAAAAGAATCCTAGTAGCTAAATAACTTCTATATCCTACTTCGCAATAGACGTAGATCGGCCCATTATTAGGGATTTCACCTAATCGTATTCTTAATTCTTCAATTGGTATGTTCATTGAGCCCTCGATGGTCCTAGCTGCATATTCTTCTTTTGTTCTAACATCTAATAAAATTCCTCCATTAGTTTTAACTTCATCAATATCATGCCAATGCCAAATAGGCATGTCCTCTCTAAGATAATTTGCAGCAACGAATCCAGCCATATTTACTGGATCTTTTGCAGAACCATACGGAGGAGCATAAGTTAATTCTAATTCTTCCAAGTCAAAAACTGTCCCACCAAACTTAATTACAGTGGAGATGACATCAATTCTTTTATCTGTACCTGGACCTCCAACAGCTTGAGCTCCAAGGACTTTACCACTCGGTACCTCGAAAATTAATTTAATCGTTATTGGTATAGCACCTGGATAGTAACCAGCATGATTGTTCGGATGAATATATATTTTTTCATATTTAATAGCTGTACTTTTTAGTTGTTTTTCTGTTAATCCTGTAGAAGCAACGGTGATATCAAAAATTTTAACTACTGATGCTCCCAAAATTCCTTTATACTCTAAGCTCCTTCCAGCAACATTTTCTGCCGCAATTCTCCCTTGTTTATTTGCTGGACCTGCTAAAGCTATAGATATTGGTTGATTCGTTTGATAATGCTGGACTTGAATAGCATCTCCAACAGCATAAATACTGGGATCAGATGTTAGCATACCACGGTTAACCTTCATGTAACCTCTCTCTGTTAATTCTAAATCTGCTTCTTTAGCCAACTTACTTTCTGGTCTAATACCTATTGATAAAATTATGAGATCTGTTTCGATAATACGACCACTTTTGGTTTTAACAAAAGGTTTTTCAGCTTCAGTTCTTCCAAAGGAATCTACAGGATCTTCTAAAAAGAGACAAACTCCATTTAATATTAATTCTTGATGAATAAATTGCGCTATTTCCTTATCTATAGGTGGCATTACTTGATCTAGCATTTCCACTATTTTTACTTTAACGCCTTTCTCAACTAAGTTTTCTGCCATCTCTAATCCAATAAAACCGCCACCAACGATAACAGCATTTTTTATATGATATTTCTCAACATAATCTTTTATTTTTACAGCATCCGGGATGGTCCAAACTGTAAAATATGGTACATTATCAAGACCCTCAAAAGATGGCACAATAGGAGTCGAGCCAGTTGCCAGGATCAAATAATCATATTCCAAAGAATAATCTTTTAAATCTTTTAAATCTCTGACTTGAACTCTTTTTTTATCTTTATCTATTGAAGTTACTTCATTATTAACTCTGACGTCAATATTGAACCTTTCTAGGAACCTCTCTGGTGTAACCAATTCTAAAGACTCTCTGTCTTTTATGATATTTCCAACATAATATGGTAAACCACAATTTGCAAATGATACATAAGGTCCCCTATCCAACATTATGATTTTAAATTCTTCTCTTAAACGCCTTAATCGTGCAGCAGCAGAAGCTCCTCCAGCAACACCCCCAATAATTACGACACGAGTCATGTAATCATCAACCTATGAATTTATTCTAAAATTAGTTTGTATTATTTATGCTTTACTTCTTATTAAGAATAAACTTAATTTTCTTTTAAAAATCATTGTTGTAAATTAAAATTGTTATTTATTAAAGTTCATAATCATAAATTATTTTAATTCATAATTTAGAACTGATTCAAAAAATAGTTAAAAAAAGTAAGAAATCAAAACTTAAAAAAACCTTATTTATTGATTAAACTTCAAGTAGGATTACTGTATCGACGAATAATTCATATTTATCATCTTCATCAAAATCATGAATTATAACTTTTTCAACATCATCAGTACCTTGAATTTCTAATAACTCTGATTCATGTAAGATTTTAACATCTGATAATTTCAATTTTTTCTTTAATTCTTCTGAGCCAGGTGTTGTTTTAGCAGAGGTTAACACAACAACTCTTCCAGTATGTTTAGTTAATTCAATAGAGAGTTCTAAAGATTTATCTCCAGTATCTAACACTAAAACTCTTTTTCCATTAAATTTAGACAAATCATCAACTTTCTTATAAACACCTTTTCCAAGAAACTCATCCTCACCAAGAATTATTTTAATATCTGGTACTGAGCACGCTCTAGCCTCAATTTCAACATATGGGTCTGCTTTTGTTCTATAATTATCTATAGCCGCTTTTAAGGCATCAGCCGCCAAGTTTGAACAATGCATTTTTATCGGAGGTAATCCTTCTAATTCATCAGCCACATCATTTCTGGTTATTTTATAAGCATCATCAACTTTCATCCCTTTAGCCATTGTGGTTACCATTGAGGATGTAGCAACTGCAGACCCGCATCCAAAAGTTCTAAATTTAACATTATCAATTACTTCTTCTCCTGCAGTATTTTTACCCACTTTAATGAAAATTTCCATTAAATCTCCGCAAACGGGATTTCCAACTTTACCATACCCATCTGGTTTTTCTATCACTCCAACATTTCTTGGATTTCTAAAATGGTCTAACACTTTTTCAGAATATTGTGTGGATTTCATTCTAATCATTCACCTCATTATACTTTTTTATTAATTCAGGAGGTGTTAAAGGAGATAATAATCGTAATCGTTTAACGATTCCAGGTAAAACTTCTATTGCTTTATTAACATCAGCTTCTTTTGTAAATCTGCCTAGTGTGTATAATAAACTACCATGAGCTTCTTCGTGTAATAAACCCATTGAAATTAATGTATGAGATGGTTCTAATGTTTTTGATGAACATGCAGAACCGGTGGCAGCAGCTATTTTTTGATCTTTTAAGGATAATATCAATGATTCTCCTTCAATATAATCAAATCTAAAATGTGCATTATTAGGAAGGCGTTTTTCAGGATGTCCATTTAAATAAGAATTAGGAACTTTATTTAATATTTCCTTAATTAGTTTATCTCTCATATTTTTTAATCTTAATGCTTCAGTTTTAATTTCTGCTTTCATAATTTCAGCTGCTTTTGCAAAACCGACGATACCAGGGACATTTTCTGAACCAGATCTTATTCCTCGTTCTTGTCCTCCACCTATTATAATTGGATTGACACGTACGCCCTTTTTTAAATAAAATGCTCCAACACCCCTAGGTCCATAAATTTCATTCGAAGATAATGTCATCATATCTATAGATACTTCTTGTACATCGATTGGAATAACACTTTCACTAGCCACAGCATCAGTATGAAATAATATATTCTTCTTTGCCGCAATTTCATTAATTTCTTCTATTGGTTGAAGAGATCCTACCTCATTGCTCGCAGTAGAGATTGAAATTAAAAGCGTTTGATCAGTTATTAATTTCTCCAATTTATCAAGTCTAATAATTCCAAATTGATCTACTGGAACTCTACTAACCTTGAAACCTTGACGTTCCAAATATTTAGCGATATTTAATATAGAAATATGTTCAATCTCGGAAATAATTAAATGGTTTCCTTTCTTTTTATTTCTCATTGCTGAACCTATAAGTGCTAGATTATTTGATTCAGTAGCACTTGATGTAAAGATTATATCTGATGCGTTTGGAGCATTAATAAAATCAGCAACTTTTTGGCGAGATTCAATTAATGCATCAGTTGCTTCATCCCCATCACAATGTAAAGAAGATGGATTAGCAAACTTGTTATTAAAGTATATTGTCATCTCTGAAACTACTCTCACATCAACCGGTTTTGCTGCTTGATAATCCAGATATATACTCATTTTTATCTCCTCAATTATCGAATTCTTTAATTAATAATTTGCATAATGATCTCAATTAAACAAATATTAAAACCATTGTGTTGCATCAGCATCTAAAACTAAATCATTTAAAGTTGCAGCTCCTACAATTTTAACACCTGGAATGAGCTCCACTTTTTCCCAACCTAACATTCGCTTTGAAGCTTCGCATACTAATATTTCAATACCCATATTTAGTGTTTTATCAATCATTTCTTTAACACTGGGAAAATCCCCAAGTTTTATCTTTTCAGCCTCTCCAAGTTTTAATATCCTTAAAGCAGTACCTAAGTAATAAACAGTAGCTTTAATATCCATTGCCTTAGCCGTTTGAGCTAACACAAGAGGACTATATTGTCTTTCTGGATCATGACTAGTTTGAACGTAAATAATATGTTTTTCTTCCACTTTTTTTCATCTCTTTTATTTTATTTTCTTAAAATAAAATATTAAATCATCCCCATCCTTTCTAAATTCTACTAATTGTGTCTCTGTCCTCTTAGCCCACCGCGTAAGATCCTCCTCAGCAGCAGGATCATCAGCAATTACTTTAAAACATTGCCCTATTTCAAGGGTTTCACTTAAATTCCTAACCTCAAAAAGAGGTTCTGGACAAAATAAACCTCGTGTATCTAATTTTTCATCATATTCAATCTCGTTATTATCTTTCTCACTCAATTTTTAAACCTCCTTTAAATTATTATTCTATTCTGAAATATTTTTTAAAAATCTTATATTAGAAAGGATAATTTAGTTAGATTAATTCTTGAGATATAAACAATTCAAAAAGAGTATAAATCTTCTCATTATATTTTAATTAAAATATCCACAAATCATAGAAGAGATATAAAATACTTAAAAAAGATTCTTTATAATTTATAAATCCAAAATGTAAAAGTTGAAATATTAAGGAGGAAAGATAAAATTAATAAAAATTGTTAAAGAATTCTCACATGCCTGCTAATTTCTTGATATGTTTTACACCTTCCACAGCATCATCCGCAAAATCATCAGCCCCAAGTCTTTTAGCAAGTTCCATATTTAAGGGAGCACCCCCAACTATTAATTTAACTTTATCACGGAGACCAGCATCTATTAAAGCTTCATGAACTGTTTTAATATGTTCAACAGTCATCGTAAGAAGCGAGCTTAATCCAATAATAGTTGCTCCTGTTTCTTTAACCTTCTGAACAATTGCTTTTTCATCAACATCCATTCCAAGGTCATAAATTTCAAAACCAGAGCTCAAGAGCAAAGATCCTAATATATTTTTACCAATATCATGATTATCTCCCTTTACGGTACAAATGATTATTTTAACTTTCTCTTGTGAATTATTGACAGCAGCTAAAGCTGGTTTTAAAACAGCAAAAGCTTCCTTCATAGTTTCTCCTGCTAGTACCAATTCGGTTAAATAATAATCTTTTTCTTCATATCGACGCCCAACTTCATCCATTCCCTTAGTTAATGCATCTAGAACCTCAAAAGGACCCTTCCCCTCACCCAATGCTTCCTTTACCGCATCAGCAATATCATCCACTTCTAATTCAATAATAAGTTCCGTTAATTTTTCAAAATCCATAAAAATCTACACATTTTTTTTATATATAAATTATACCTTAATTTTTATTAATATTAAATTAAATCTGTCCTTTAAATCTTATTTTAATGAAATAATAAATATAATCTCTAAATTTTTTATCAAAAATTAGAAAAAGAAGAAGAAGGAAGAAGAGAAAATCAAAATCTTAAGCATGTAGCTTAAAACCTTGGGAAAAATTTAGTACCATTTGATCCTTGGCGCGAATTGCGTGAGTGTTTAATTAGGAAATTAGGGGATATTATAAATATTTTATTTTCTTAGTCTTCCCTCTAAAAGATAAATATGAAATTTTAATATTTAAACTTAATTTAATTTTAAACATAAATTATAAAAATTTGTTATTAATTCTTTAAGTAGAATTTTTAAAGAATTTTTATCTTCTTTGAAGAGTCTTTTTAATTTAAATTAAAATCTGGTAATAGTTTTGAAATCTTGACAGTAAAAGAAGAATTTGAAGATGAAGATGGTGCTTTAGAGTTAGATGAGATAAAGAATTATCACATTATTGCTATGAATTTAGTTAAAGATTATGAAATAGGTGAATTTATTGTTAGAGCAGTTGATAATGTGTCTTTAAAAATTAGGAGCGGTAAATTTCTTTGTATTAAAGGACCTTCTGGAGCAGGAAAAACAACTTTATTGAATTTAATAGGTGGATTAGATACCCCCAACAAAGGAACGATTTACAATCTTGGCATTAAAATTTCTGATATGAAAGAAGAATCGCTAGCAACGTTTAGGTTAATAAATTCAGGGTTCATTTTTCAAAACTATAATCTTATAAGTACTCTTACTGCTGAGGAAAACGTTATGTTTCCAATGAATCTTGCAGGTATGAAATTTAAAGAGCAAAGAGAACGTGCAGTTAATTTATTAAGAAAAATGGGATTAGGTGAACGCAGAGAACATCTGCCATTTCAATTATCAGCTGGAGAACAGCAGAGAGTTGCAATTGCTAGAGCTCTATCAAATAATCCTCCACTTATACTTGCCGATGAGCCAACTGCTAATTTGGATAAAAAAACAAGTCAGTTTATTAGAGATCTTTTTAATGATTTAAAGAATGATGATGTCACAATTATTATTGCTACTCATGATGATTATTTGCTAGGTTTAGCAGATAGAATTCTACTATTTGATGATGGGAAAATAGTAAAGGAAGATATATTAACTAAAAGAAATGAAGGATAATTGGTTTTAGATAGTGTCTTCAATAGATTTTGCCTTAAAAGATATTTATCGGAAAAAAGATACCACAATTCCTTATTTACTGATTATTGTTTTGGTAATTGCTTTGACAGAATTTTTAATATATTTCACATCTTCATTTGGTTTAAATATGGTAATATCTACCAGTTTAAAAAATCCTTATTTCTTTACAGGTGCAATTAATTTAGTATATAAAGAGTTTATTTCTTTAGTACTTGTTTTAGTAATCATTTTATCAATAGTTGTAGTTGTTGTCATTACAACTACGTTAATTATCCATAAGAAAAGAGATATTGCTATAATGAAAGCGTTGGGTACCCTACCAGGGAAATTATATAGCTTTTATCTTCTCGAAGCATTTATTATTTTTATACTAGGTTTTATCCTTGGCTGGATTCTGGGCTTGACATCATTTGGAATATTTAGTTTAATCATGTTTTTATTAAAGGTTCCTATAAATTTTCAAATTGATTGGTTTTATACACCTATTATATTCATTTCTTGTATTTTGGGTATTTTTTTTGTAACTGGTTATGCTTTAAGGAAAATTGGGACTCAAAAAATAATTAAAACTTTTTCAGCAGATATACCTTATAATTTTAATGCCAAGAAAAGATTAAGTTTAGTTCCAAAGTGGCTTTCAAAACTAGGATTTAATTTAAAAATTTCAGTAATTAATAATATAAGAAGAAAGGGAGAATTTAGAAGATATATCATTGTTTTTAGTTTAATTTCTCTTATAATTTTTACTTTGGGATTAGGCACTATTGTTTTAACTAGTTCTTCTCAGGAGTGGATTAGAAAATCCCAAGGTGAGAATATTGTTGTTATTGGTCACAAAGATGTTGTATATAACTATTCCTTAATGTATAAAATGTTTTCAAATCCAGGAATAATAGTTGATGAAGATATAATAAATCTTACAGACACAAAATACATTTTTAATTTCAGTGACATTAATAATCTGGAAACAATTGATGATATTGAAAAGATAGACGAGAGATTAATAAATTTTTATGATGTTGAAGAATTAGATGGCCATATTATAATTGATGGTGAATATAAAACAGTAGGAAAACAAAGAACTGGAAATTTTCCAATAATAGGAGTAAATCCAGAGAAAATTATTCAAAATTTTGAACTTGAAGGTAGATTTTTTACAAATGATGATTCTTTTGCATATATGACAATTGGAGATGGATTAGCATACAATTTCTTTGAGTATCCCTTAGATCAATTTCTAGAAATTAGGGGTTTAAATAAAACATTTGGACCAGGTATCTGTGGTGTATTAATTGATAGTTTCTTTAATGGTTATGCTGGTTATATCGGATTAAATGAATCTCGTGAGCTATTAAATTTTACTTACGATGAAATCAACTTAATTATACTAAAACTAAAATCTGGAAGTTATCATATAATTATAGATGAAATTAATAACATAACTAATAATTTGGGCGCAGATTTTATTCATTTAAAGTTAGACGCTATTTTCAAAAAAAATATAAATTATTTATTTAAATTATCATTATACCCGATAATTTTAATCCTGATAATAGCTTTCGTGTCTCTTTTAATATTAAATTTTTATCAACGAGGAGGAATCATTGAAAAGGCAAAAGATTTTCTCATTATGCGGGCAATAGGCTCAAAGAATAAGTCTTTAAAAAAAATACTATTCTTGGAATCTCTCTTTATCATCATCCCTGCTCTTTTATTATGTTTAGGAATAGGAATGATTATTAACTCAATCTTCTTGTTTGAGCGGGTTTCTTTACCACCATTATACTTGCCATTCATTCTTCTTTCATTCCTGTTTATAGCGTTTATAATTTTCAATATTTTGAGCCTTATTCCAATTATGAAAAAGATTAACAAATTTAATATTAAAGATTTTAATCTCTATTAAGTCTAATTTTAATATGAATCGAGAATTGACCACTTTTTAACACAACTAAAAATTATCATATTAGTTAAAATTTAATTACTAAAATTGTATAAGTAAAATATAAGAAAATTTTATTTTAAGGAATAAAGGTAATTTTTCAAGATGTCGAAAGATCCTCTAAAAGATAGAAGCAATCAATTAAAGAAGGATTTGGAGGAAAAAGAACAAGAAATTCTCAGTTTACTTGATATAATCGAAGAACTCGAAGATCATATTATGCATTTGGAAGAAGAAGTTATTCCTTCTGCAGTCAGTACAAAAAAGAGTAAAAAAATGCAAGCAATGGATTCAATATTTACTTTAGAAATTGAAGAAAAAGACAAGCAATTTAGACAATTAAAAGATAAAATGGGATTTTTAAGAAAAAAAAATATAGAGCTTCAACAAAAACTTGAAAAATTAAAAAAAAAAAATTCTACTTCTTCAGTTATTCGAATAGAAGATTTAAAACCCAAATCTCCTCTCAATACTTTAGTAAATGAATTACAAGATAAAATAAATAAACAACGCTCATCTATTAATGATTTAAAAAGACAAGTTGATAAAAAAGCAGAAATTAGTGTAATACTGAAAGAGAAAGAAGAAGAAATTGCTACACTAAAATCAGATATTTCAAAATTGAATCAGAGTTTAATAAATGGTGCTGATGGAGATAAAGAAAGTGCTTCAATTCAGAAAACTTTAATTGAAGATCTTCAAAACCAACTAAATAAATCTAAAAGACAAGTACAAGATTTAAACAAAAAACTTGAAAAATTCAAAAAGAAGGAAAAAAAGGGAGAAAAAGTAACGGAAGAGTCTGAGTTAACAAGTGAGATTAATGATTTAAAAGAACTTTTAGAAAAACGAGATATAGAAATCCAAAATTTAAAGAGTGATATATCTACAATACAACAGGTTGAAGTAGAATTTGATACAGAACAATCTGGTGCTCCTTCTGAAGTTTTACAAGATTTGCAAAACAAACTGAATAAGGCTAAAATTCAAATAAGATCTCTTCAAGAGCAACTTAAGCAGTACGACGGTGAAAAGCCACCAGAACAAGCTAAACCTCAAAGTGAATTGGAAGGACAATTAAAAATGCAAAGAGAGATGGCTATTTTTCTACAGAAACAACTTGAAATAAGAGAAGGAGAAATTGAAACAATTAAAAACGAAGCTGTCCAAATAAAAGGTAAATATAAACAACTAGAATCTCAAATTAGATTAAAAGACAAAAAAATTAATGAATTACAAGAAAAATTAGAAGGTAGTTATGTTCAACCTCAGAGTCAACCGCCACCAGCTTCAGCAGAAGATCCTAATTTAACTTTAAGATTGAAGGAACTTAAAAGTTTAATTGAAGATCTAAAAAAGCAGAATGCCGAACAAAGGTTAGAGATTTCAGTGTTAAGAAAAAAATAAAACTAGCGCTAATTAAAAGTTATGATAGAATTATTTATTTTAGGCAGTGCTGCGGCTACTCCTATTAAAAATCGAAATTTATCTGCTATAGCTTTAAGATATAAAAATCAAATATTATTGTTTGATTGTGGAGAAGATTTCCAGCGTAGATTTGCAGAAGCAGGTTTAAAATTTAATAAACCTTTAAAGATATTTATAACACATTTTCATGGAGATCATATTATAGGTCTTCCAGGATTCTTATTTCGATTAAGTCTAATTGAAAGGACTGCACCTCTTACCATTTTTGGTCCTCAAAATCTTTTCCTTTATATATATCTTCATAAAAAAATCCTAGGCTTAAAAGCTAAATATCCAATTAAAATTGTTGAAATTGATCATATTAATAAAGATTTAATAGAATTTGAAGGCTTAGATACTGAGGTTCCCAAAGATACTGTAAAAATAAAAGATAATTTAATTTATAAGTCAAAATATTTCTCAATAAGATTCGCACTAGTTAACCATTCGATAACTACTTATGCATATTCTTTTATTGAAAATCCTCGTTATGGAAAGTTTAATCCTGAAAGAGCTAAAGAGTTAGGGATTCCTGAGAGTAGAACATGGAAAAAACTTCAAGAAGGTTTAGAGATTGAATTTAATGGAAAAATTATTAACCCTGTAAAAGAAGGAATTGTTGGTCCAAAAAGACCAGGTAGAAAAATTACTTATTCTGGAGATTTGGCACCAAGCAATTCCCTAATAGAATTAGGAAAAGATTCTGATATTCTAATTCATGAAGCCACATATTCTAAGATATTAGCTGAAACAGCTAAAGAAAAGAAACATTCTACCTCTGTTGATGCTGCCCTTGATGCTATAAAAATGAATGCTAAACAATTAATCTTGACGCATATCTCAGCAAGATACCAAGATGATGCTTTAAAATTACTTGAAGAAGCTAAAGAAATTTTTCCAAACACAATCTTAGCAGAAGATCTTTTAAGAATTGAGCTTAAATGAAGTTTTTAAAGACTATTGATTCAAATAATTTTTAACAAAAATTTTATTTTACTATCCCTATTTTAGAAATCTATAAATTAAGGTATATCTTTATTTCTTCTTATAATCCATTAAATTAAAAAAAAATATTATAATTTTAAATTAAAAAAAGTGTGATTATTTGATATGAATAAAGTTGAAATTTTAAAGACCATTGCTGGTGTCATAATACTTATCTTTTCTATCACTATATTATTGATGGCTTTCTCAAAAAATGGGTTAAAAGCATTAATAGTTCTATTTAATTTTAATCTTGATATAACTGCTTCTAATTTAGGGGAAGCCATTGCCGCCGCTGCTGTATCATTAGCTGCAGCATTATTTTTTTGGATTGGGATGATTTTTATAGGCATTGTTTATCTTGCTATATGTATAAATTTTGGTGTTTTAACACTAGTATTAAAAACTAGTAAAGCTGTAACTATCATAGTACTTATATTCACATCCTTTTCTATGTTTTTGGAAATTCGGGCAATTGCAATATTAGCAAGAGCAGAATTAACTAGTGGAATCTTAATAGCGCATTTATTTGGTGATATAGTTGTTGCAGGGATTTGTGTCTATAGTATTATCATTTTATATGGATTCCCAGAACAATTAATAGAAATCGCTCCTAAAACTACATCATCAACACAAACCGAAGCAGAAATTACTGGAAAACCTCAAATTACTAAATTTTGTCCCTATTGTGGGATGGGATTAAAACTAAAGAAGAAATTTTGCCCAAATTGTGGGAAGTCACTTACAAACTCGGCTCAAAGTCTGTGAATTTTAAGTCTGTTAAAGTTATTGTGTGAACATAATAACAAATAACTGTTTTGTTATTATGTTGATCTTGATATAAAAACTCTGAAGTCTAAAGAGATTTTGTTTTATTATCTTAGATCTTCTTTTTTTTTTCATATTATATGGGTTCCCAGACCAATTAAAGTAAGTATTTAAAGAGATCTGTAAAAATTTCAAGAATTGATCTCAAATATACTACTTTAAAAAAGAGAATAAAAAAGTTAATAAATCATTACGTTCTAAGAGCCCCCAGCAATATGTGGAAGCACAACAACAGAATCAGTTTGGTGGATGATTGTGTTCTCATCTGCTTTCTTTCCATTAACTAGGATGCCAAAGTATTTATTTTCAAGATTTAAATCCTTTAATAAATCGCCAACAGTCATTTTTTTCTCTATTGTTAACGTTTCATAGATACCTGTTTCCAATAATTCAGAAATTTGTTTCATCTTTTTGATCTACTCAATAATTTGCTTTTAATTAATAATTATATTATTGTTCTTATATTTATAATTAATTCTTAAATTTTAATTGTATCAAATATATTCGAAATCTTCCTATTTGTAAAAATAATTCAGTATATTATATATGTGTAAATTGAAATTCCACATTATTGGAACCTCTTTTTAAATTTTTCTAAAATTTAAGAAGGAAAACAAACTGTTTTTATTTTTATATTAATTTTTATGCATAGTTATTAATTTTTTTTGAGGAGATACTAAGATTATCGAAGAGGATGAATTCATAGACTATTCAGATTTTTTAGAAAAACTCAGAAAATCAGAATCTAAGATTAAAAGAATTACTGATCCTGGAGAAAGAAATAAATCGATAAAAAAAATCGTATCTTCTTCGATAAATTTTTCAAATGAAATAGCTTTTTCAGGAGAGTATTTTGAAGCGGGAGAATTTTTATATTCTGCTGCGGGATTAATTGAGGAACTTGATTTTAACCAGTCTCTTAGATTATATAAAATTATTATTAAGCTTTGGGAGAAACAGATTATTGATTATAAATTTCAAGCAAAGTTACATGAAATTGCTGAATTATACTTAAGGATTGCAGATTTGTACCATGAAAAGTTTCAAGATAGTAAACAAGAAGAAAAGCATATATTAAATAGTATTAAATTTCTAAAACAAGAAACTAACCTTTTAAGCGAGTTTAATGAAACAAGAAAATTAGCTCGAAATTATGAAAACATAGCAAGTCTTTATCTAAAAACTTCTAATTTCAGAAATGCTATAAAACATTATGAAAAAGTAATCAAGATTTCAAAAATTCATAATTTTTATGATTTGCTATCTTATTCTTATCAACAAATTTTCTCTTGCTATGAAAAAATAGACGAGTATAATGAAGCAAAAGAAGTTATCTTAGATGGAATAGAATTCTTTTCTGATTTGATTACTAAATTAAAAGAAAAAAATAATAGTACAACAACAGCTCAAATATGTCAAATATTAAAAAATTTGTATAAAATTCTAGATGACGATGATCGTTTCGTAAAATATTCAAAAAGAGAAGCTGGAGCTTATATTGATTTAGCTGAAGCTATTGAGAAGAAAAAAGAAAACTACCATAAAATAGCGAGATATTATCGGGGTGCAGGATTATGTTATCAAGAAATACAGAATAATCTTATTGAATGTGCTTCTTGTTTTGTTTTGGCAGGAAATTATTTTAAAAAGGAAGAGGATTTTAATCAAGCAGCAGTTAATTTTTTTGATGGTGCTAATATTTTTAAAGAATTAGAAAATTTTGAAATGGCATATAAGCATTTTGTAAAAGCAGGCGATAATTACTGGAAGATAGATAATCTAAACGAATCTACAGAAAGTTATTTAAATGCTTATGATATGGCTGTTGAAGGAAACTTAGAATTTAATAGATTTGGGATATTCAATCAAATTATAAGAGGCTTAAATAAAATTGCTGAAGAGGGATTGAAAAACAAGCAATTTTTTACAGCAGCTACTCTTATTTTGGAAAGCATAAAATTTTATGAGCAACTGGAAGATGCAAAGGATTTTCTTTTAAGAGAAATGGTAAAAAATTTATATCGATACTATTATAAAGCGGCTAATCTAAAGAAAATTGGGGAATCTCATATTGTACATAGTTATGTTTTAGCCTCTATATCATGTATCTTGAATGGAAAACTAGATAAAGCTTGGGAAGTTATTTCAGAAATAGACTTTGAAGATAATACCGTTGAAAAATATAAAAAAATTATAAAAATAATGATTAATACGATTTCTGAAGGGAAAGAGGTTGAATTAAATAGTTTTCCTTATAATTTGAGAAGATTAATAGAAAGTTCTGAGGAAATTATGTATCTTTTAAAATTATTTAGAGGTTTTAAAATTTATTAGATAAATTAATTCCTTTTTTAAATCCTTTTATGAAGATTAATAAAAAAATAGTATTAAGCTTTGATCTAGATAACACTTTAATTAATAATAGAAAAGGAATTGTAAATTCATTTAACTATGCCTTAAAGAAGTTTAATTTTCCTAAAATGGAAAAAATTACAATCCTAAAGATGATTGGGACACCATTGGAAGAAATGTTTGCTAGCGTTTCAAATCTGAATCCCTCAATACTAGCTAAAGCCTTCCGTGAGTATTACGGAACTGAAGGAATCTATCAATCAAAATTATTACCTGGTGTTAAAAAAAAATTGTTAGAGCTAAAGGAGTATAATTTTTCATTAGGTATAATTACTTCAAAAAAGCAAGAAATGGCAGAAAAAATAGTAAAATATTTAAAAATTTATAGTTTTTTTGATTATATTTTAGGTGAAACTGAAGATCTAAAAAACCTTGGGAAATTGGACCCAAAATTAAAAGAAATATTGTTAAATAATTATCCTAATGAAAAATTCATTATAATTGGAGACCATCCTAAAGATGTTATGCTCTCAAATAATTTAGATTGCCCATTTATAGGAGTACTTACAGGAAACCATTCAGCTCATCAATTAAAAGAATATAAAGATGATGATATTATTATTATTAATTCTATAAAAGAATTAACAATTGATAAAATAAAGTCATTAATTTAGGTTCAGATTATAAAGGCTATAGCTTGAGTAGGATTTTCAGTATTTCCGACATCGACTATTTAAAGAGGGTTTTTGGCATTTAAAATATTAGAAATCCTCCACACTACAAAAATTTGTATTTATAACACTTATTTCTTTGAATAATTGTTGATGGAGTTCATTATAAAAAGGATATATTTTCGTTTCTCTCCTTATCACATTACATTTTTCACAATAAAATCTGCTAAAGTAGTTCCTCGTATATTTAGCGTGCTAATTATTTTAATAATTAATTGGGTAATTTTTTCTCTAAATTCTTGAGGTTTTTATTATCTGCCATCTTTATTCACGTGTTTTGAAATAATACATTCATAAGGGGTTCATTCATACCTCGGAGTTCATGGCAAGATTTTCTCGAAAATGTGGGGCTTGCGGGGATATAGATAAGTTTAATATGAATGACCCAAAATAGTATATTATAACCAAAAAGTGAAATAAATATAACCAAAAAGTGAAATAAATATAACCAAAAAGTGAAATAAATTTGACAAAGTGTAGATTAATGAATAAAAAACACATTTTAATTGTGGGAATTGGCTTCTTCTTAATGGCAACGATATGTTTCATGGAATATAATCAAAGCCCTTCCAATTCCTTTAACATAAACTTGGGAAAAGACGGGGATAATGATGTGCTCGGAGAGAATTATCTAAAAATCGCTGCTACGGTTAATTATACCCTAGATTTCGATACCACCTGGGGCGGCAGCAACATTGATCGTGGAAACGGTATTGCATTAGATGGAGCGGGAAATATCTACATTACCGGGTACACCTATAGCTTTGGGGCGGGTGGTTCTGACGCGTTCATTGCCAAATATGACAGTGCCGGAACGTCCTTACTGAATATCACCTGGGGCGGC
>JAHLWP010000021.1 GCA_019057865.1 Promethearchaeota archaeon | reverse complement strand
AGTGCGTTTGACTAAAAGTTTATTTTTCACCATGACCTAAAAGGTATTATACCCTTCTATTTTTTATATTTCTTTATTTTCAAGGTATTTAATCAACATTTATTTATCTTTCAACAAAGTAAGAAACATTATCGATAAATTTACTTACCTTGTAATCTTGATCGGGTTCAGCAGGTCCTTTTACTCCTGCCATCTTTATTTCTAATACTTCTGGAAGAATATCATCTACAACATTGTTTTCTTTTAAGATTTTTTCCATTTTATTAAATGTTTCATCCCAGGGAGAGCCATGTGTATAAAGAATCGCTGCTTTTGGAATTGGTTGCTTCAGAAGTCCACCGAGTTTTTTTACAAAACCTTTAATCTTTTTATCAGGGCTTCTAACTACAATACGAGCACCAACAATTACCATATCAGGGGGATCATTTGCAATATCGTTAGGAGTGATTTCTTTTACACTATTTATTTTTACTTCGTATTTTTCTTGTAATTTAGTTTCTACTTCTTCACACCATTTACCACAATTTCCATGTTTAGTATTATATACAATCCAAATTTTGGCCATTAGTTCACACCTTTTATTAATTTTTTATATTATTAATTTAAGCAATATTGTCTATAATTAATAAAAATTGTAGTCCAATTTTTTTTGTTGAATAATAAAAAATATATGTTATCCTAACAGAATATGAATACAATGGTGGATAGATGTAGATGGGCTAATTATAGTGCCGCTATGAAGGAATATCATGATAAGGAATGGGGAACACCTATACATAATGATCAGCTTCTTTTTGAGTTTTTAATATTAGAAGGAGCCCAAGCCGGATTAAGTTGGAGTACTATTCTACATAAAAGAGAAAACTTTAGAAAAGCGTTTGATTATTTTGATGCACATAAAATTGCACAATATAGTGATCAGAAAATTGAAGGACTAATGAATAATGAAGGTATTATAAGAAACAGATTAAAGATAAATGCTGTAATAGCAAATGCTAAGGCATTTTTAGGGGTCCAAAGAGAATTTGGTTCTTTCGATAAGTATATTTGGCAATTTGTTAATCACAAACCAATAATAAATAAATTCAAGGAGCTATCAGAACTGCCCTCGAAAACTGAACAATCTGAGCTCATGAGTAAAGATTTAAAAAAACGAGGATTTAAATTTGTTGGCCCTACGATATGCTATGCGTTTTTTCAGGCTGTAGGAATGGTGAATGACCATGTAGTTGATTGTTTTAGATATAATGAGATAAATAAAATGTTAGTTAAATCATAAATTTAAGTCAGAAATATATAGAAGGTCATTTTATTTTTTATTTAATAATAGAATTTTTATTTTTTTATAAGAAATTTTAAGAGAAAGAAAAATGAGGTGCGAAGGATGCTTACAAAGCAAAAGATTATTTATGTGCTTTTTTAAAGATAGGAAAAAAGAATCTTATTATTGTTCTAAGTGCTTAGCTAAAATATTAATGGAGGATCCTTCCAAGATTTATAATATGAGTAAACTTGATTATACGTGGAAATGATTCATTTTATAGCAAATCTAATAGATCTATTAATTCCCCCTTATATGTAGGCTCGATCTTATTTTGATTTAATTCTGTATTAGAATTAAGAATAAGAAAAGTTTGCATTCCTAATTGACCAGCAATCATATCTTTAGCCTCATCACCCACCATCAGACATGATTCAGCTGGATATCCAATAGTGTTTAGAATCTGATCATAGTAATGCAGATTTGTTAATGATTTAGTTGCTCTACTATTTTCAATTGTTGTTATTAAGTGGAATGGAAAATCATCTACACCCGCCCATTCTAATCGTTGCTCAATAGCCGTTAAAGGAAGTAAAGGAGTAGTGGCGATTACTACAACATATCCTTTATCAAAAGCAGTTTGAATAACAGCCCTAGCTTCTGGTTTTCTACGTGTATATTGACGTAATTTGGAAAAATCTTTTTCATAGAATTTATCGAAATATGGTTCAATTTCTTCACGAGAGTGTCCTTCTATTGGAAAAAAGGCATCAATATATACTTCGATATTAGTACTATGACCATCATTTTCTTCAACAACTTTTGAAGCTTTTAGAATTTTCGCAATAAACTTTTTAGGCGAAATAATATGAGCTACACTTTGAGCCAATAACTTTAAATAGTTGGATATAAACAAATCCAAATTAATTTCAAATAAAGTGCCATCTAAATCAAAGAGAATAGCTTTTATTTGACTATCATCACTTTCCTTCATTAATATCCAATATTTAAACTCTTTTTAATTTTAAATATAAAGATTAACTTATAAGATTTACTTATTACCTTTTTTGTGAAAATGAGCAAGTTAATTTTATAAAAATGAACAAGAGATAATATTTACGAAATTTTTATGAAAAATATTTAAGAAATCTTTAAATCTTAACAACTAATAATAAGTTTTTAATAAAATCTCATCCTTTTATAAAATTAATATAAAACACTTCATTAAATTAATCTAGACTTGGTAAAATTAGAGTTAACTGATTTAAATAATGGTTCTGTATTTATTGGAGATAAATTAAATATTAGGACCATATTTACTTTTGAGGAAGATACCTCTATTTTATGGAGTGGTATTAGATTAATTACTAATCCTCCTTGTGCTAAAGAGCTTCAAATTTCAAAAGAAGAAATATTTTCAAAGGGAAAATTTGAAGCAGGTAAATACGTTAGAAATAAGTCTTTATTGATAAAAAATAATGTCGTTCCTACAATAAAAAATAGAAATTTAAATTATATTATTAAACTAATTTTAAGACAACCACATCCTCTTAATCCAGAAGATGATTTAGTTATTAATAAAATTCATGATATTGAAATAAAAGCAAAAGAATCAGGTCTTCAAGCTAAAACACCTAAACCAATCTCATTTTCAATTTCTGGCTTAAATGTGCTTCTTACAAAGGATGTTTTTAAACCCGGTGAAACTATCAAAATAAGTTTCACATCTGAAGAACTCAAACAAATTGAATTGCGATTACTGCAAAAAGCGAATTTGGTTTGTTATTGTGAAGCATATGGACAAAATTGCCGGAAGGTTGAAGAACTTCCTCCTGCTATTGCTGGAAGTTCTCAAACTTTTAATATTGATAAAGGTTTTTTGCTATTAAAAGTCCCTGAGATTGGTGAACCAAGTCATAATTATTTATGGGAACCTACAGAAAAAGAGTATTGGGGCTTTAAATATGGTGATTATACTGAATGGTCTCTTTTAATAATAGGTAAGAAGAAACCAGAATATGGTAAAGAACCAATTAGATTTGAATTACCCATAACAATAATCGCAAAACCTATTGATGAAAGTAGAAAAGATCTGGGCCTCTTTTCTGGAGAACATGCTGGAGCTCCATCTTTATTTGATGGGATCTCCTCTAAATTTCAAAAATTCTATAAAATTGTTTCTATAGATTCTGATTTAGAAAAATATCGCTTAAGAATTAAGAATATTTCAAAAGAAAATCTTCAGGGTGTAACAGTTAAGGTTTCCGGACTAATGGAAGGTTTATTTGAAACAGCTCCAAGCTTAATGGGATATTTTAAATGGAAAAAAGATGAAGAAAAAGAGATCGTATATGAAACCAAGCAAAATATTTCAGCTTTAATTTCTGTAATTTCTGATAATTCACAAAAGAACATAAGACTTCAATCGCCAGTTTCTTCTGATTTTTTTTAAATCCATATTAAAAAATTAATTAATTAAAAATTGGTTTTAAATTTGAAAGGTTTAGGCAATTCTTCATTTCAGAATAAAGAGTTAACGAAATCAACAATGAATTCTTTTTATTTTGATGATCCTAAAGAATCAATTGAAAGAGAATTTAAAAATGTTAGATTGAAATATTTTTATTTTGATTCTGAATTGAAATTAAAAACAAAGAATAAAGAAGTATTAAATGGCTCGTTATTAGAAGGAAACGCAATTTTAACTTATAATAATGCTAAATTTGATTTAAATCAATTTGATATATTCTTTATGCCTCCTGAAAAAGAATTTAGAATTAAACCAAAAAATAAAAATAAAAATAAAATTTGTCTGGTTTTTAGCCTTTCAGTGAAAGATGTAGATGCAAAATTTGAAATTCAACGTTTTAATTTAGAAAAATTTATTCCAAGAGGAGAACTTGGCTCAGAACATAAAATGGCAACGTATAGAACTGTTTGGACAGCTATTAAAAATAGTTTTTTCATGTCTGGTTTTACAAACATTCCAAATGAATCAATGAAAGAAGGTGTTGTAACAAGTATAAATTTAGAAGAAAATGAAATCTATTCACATGTGCATCCAAATTACCCTGAAGTGTATATATATTGTATTGATGATAAGCATTACGCTGTGACTCAATATCTTATTAATTCTAAAGGTCAATCAGTCTGTAAGGATCTAACTGATGGAGAAGGAGTTTTTTTCCCTGGGAATTTAGGTCATATCAACTTTTCTAAACCATATTATAAAACTCTTAATTATTGTTTATACTTATGGATAATTCCAACGTTTGGTAAAGAGAATGATATTAAGCCTAATACATTAAGATTTTAAGAAAAATTGAAGTAAATAATAAACTACATTGATAGTTTAACTAATAGCTGAAATCAATTGATTTTCAGAGTATTCCTTGAAAATCAGTCTCAGAATATTCTCGAACGATGCCAAAATTCCTTCTGCATTAATTGCGATAGTATATTCAGTATCAATATTTTCGTAATTTTTATAGCCAATTTCATCCAAAAAATCCTCTGGATTAAATTTTTCAGGCAAATCTTGTTTATTAAAGGCTATAATTTTCGGAAGACTTAATAAAGAATCCTGGAAATATTTTTCTAATTCAGTCCAAGAAATAAGATTGCGTTCAAAAACAATTTTTTGAGAATCAGCAACAAAAATAATTCCATCCACCCCCCTTAAAGTAATAGGACGAGTTACAAGGTAAAAATCCTGACCTGTTGTACTATAAATATGAACTTTAATCTTCCATAATTCGTTTTGGAAGAGTACAGTCCCATAATCAAAAAAAAGTGTTCTTTTACGCGTACTTTCAATGCTGAATACTTTGTCTTTTTTTCCAAAGTGATTAAAAAGAGCTTTTAAAGAAGTTGTTTTACCACTCAGAGCCGGACCGTAATAAACTACCTTGAGAGCCAGTACCCTATCAAGATGATCAATTATCATGTTTTAATTTAATCTGTTTTAAGTTAATTCTAAATATAGACTTATAAAAGTCGAGAATTTTTGATGAACTTTTAGAAAACAGGTTTTAAAATTTCAATAGATCTCCCTCTATTTCGCAATTTAAAAGGTTTCTTAAAATTAATAATTCAATTTCTCTCCTTAAAATATCATCACTCAAGTCTAATTTGGTACTTTTTTTTATTAATAAGTTTATTTCTTGAAAAGAAATTGATTCCTGCTTTTTAGATAATTCATTAATGTGGTTCAAAATAACCTGTTGATTATAAAGAGAATTGCAGTTAGAATCAAGTTGATATAATTTATGAGTAAGATCATAATCAAAATCACCTTTTTTGTCAATTTCCTTCAATTTTTGGATTAATTTAATGGCTTCCTTATATTTTTCTTGGTTCATTAGGTCCTGAACTTCACTTAATTGTTCTATAAATTCTTGATTTTTCATGGTTAATCCTTTCTTTAAAGCAGCTATTTTTGTTTTATTAATCTTATTGGATAATTTCTTGTTAATTGTAAATATTTTGAATAAAGATTAATAAAATATAAAACAAAGGTTTTAAGAGTTAGTTTTTATATTCTATATTAAGAAATATATAACTTTTATGTGAAAAGAATGGATAAAGAAAAAGTTAAACAAGTAATCGATAAGATAAGGCCCCAACTTCAGATGGATGGGGGAGATGTGGAACTTCTCAGTATTGAAGATGATGGTACTGTAAAGGTTAAGCTATTAGGGCATTGTGCAGGCTGTCCTTATAGTCAACAGACGGTAAAATTAGGCATTGAACGAGCTCTTAAGCAGTTTATTCCCGAAGTCAAAGAAGTAGTGAGTGTTCCATAATAAAGTATTACAGAAAATTAGTTTTTTTATATTCTCTTTTTAAATAAAGTTTATTGTGTCCAAATCTGATTCTTCCTTATTTTTTAGAAAAAGAAAATAAAAAAAAAATAAATTATATATACCTTTTCGTTAAAATTACGTCTTTACCCATATCTTGACTATAAGTGAGTATAAGATCTAAAATTTGTTTTCCCTTCCATTGTTTAAAAAAATGAAACTTAATATACTTCACTATTCTTTTAGAATCCTTACGATAGAAATGAATCCTAAAATTAACTCTATCTCTGGATGTAGCTTGAGTAAGCCCTATTTTGTTGCCTTTTACTTTCAACCTCATACGATCAAACTCAGACCAGTAAACCGATTTTGTATAATGCGGTCCAACAATTTCAAATTTTTCTTCATTAATTACAAATTTTATCCAAAGCTTAAAGTAATAAAAATAAAAAGAACCAAGACCAAGAGGTATAAGTACAAGGCAATCGATGAAAATAAATGCTTGTAGCATCATACCACCTTCAGCAATTCCGAAACCAGTTAATATCATAAGGAAAACTGTAAAACAGAGTGTAAGACCAATAAAAGAATAAGTTCTAAACCTGTGAAATTCATCGATTGTGACTTCCATAGATTTTATATAAAGTAGACTGGTTTTTAAAATTTAACTAAGAATTACTTAATAAGAAAATTCTTAGCAATTTTTGGAGAGAACTTATTAGAAGAGTGGTTTATTGCCATCTAAATTTAATAGAATTTTTAGAAAAGTTAATTATCTTAGTATAATTTAATAGTATATATTTCTTAAAAATTCTAATATTGATTAGATTATGAGTGAAACTGATAGCGATAAAGAAGTAGAATCTGAAGTTTCAAAAACGCAAACTGAAGAAAAGAGAAGATCTAAAAAACAGGTTAGAAAAACGCAGGGTCAACTGATTCAAGAAGCTCTTGGTTTAAGTCCAACAGCCATCCAAGATGTTGAGAAAAAACTTTTTATAGCACGATTTTTAGATTATTTTTCTGAAGAGACCTTAGATTTTATCTATAAAGAACGTGCCATAGGTCAATATATTAATCAAATAGGAAGTCACATGACAACTTTTAAAGCAGGGGAAGAAGATAAATTATTGGTACAAAGCTTTGAATCAAAAGAAATTATTGAAATTGTAAAAAAATTAAAATCTAATTCTGAAGAGCTTGCATTTAGCAAAGGAATTAAATCATCAATGGATAAGCGATTACGGAAGTTAACTTTCTTACTTTTAATCCCTATGTTTGTTCTTATCATTGGGTTATCATTTATAGAGGGAATCCTCTTCTTTATCTTTCCACTCTTATGTGTGTTTTGTATGGTTCCTCAATTGATAAAGGGAAGTGTTGTTAAAAAATGGTTTAAATTTAAAGAGCAAAATAAAAATCAGATGTATGCAGAGAATAGAGAAGATATTGTGATTCTAAAAAGTTTTGCAGGCGAAGTCTTAGATAATGTCAGATCAAAACTTCTTGAATTGAAAGTTCCACTTCAATTGATAAAATTTACATTATCTAGTAGAGATTATGAAAATCTAAAAATGATTAGCCATAAAAGTGTAAAAGGTACTAATCAATTTTTCTATACTTTTGATTATCCTCCTGATGTGGAACCAATTCCTGTACCTGAGAACCTTCTGCAATACCAACAGCCAATTTTTCCAGAAAAAGCTAAAGCAGAAAAGCGCGAAAAAAATTTCATTGTTCTTACAGAAATGAAAGGGAGCAGTGGAATAATAAATAGCTTTATTCCAACTCTAAAAGATACTTTAGCGGAAAAAATTAATGATATGTTAAATGAATGTGAATTTAGCAAAGCACCCCAAGATTTCAAGACAATAATTCCAGCTTATTCGCCAAATTTGGCAATATTTTGTCTTTGTGGTGATGTTGCTAATATTAGTAATGTTCAAATTTGCAATTGGAAAAATCAGTTTAGATTTTACTTATTTGAGGGAAAAGAGTGTAAATGTGGAGAAGTTATCTATGCTCTTTCCTTAATGGATGAATCAGATGAGGTACCTGAAGAACTAAAGGAAATTTTTTCTTAAGCTAATTTTTTTATTTCTTTTTTATTTTTGAATAATAGTCATATAACAATCTATATCCTCGTACAGCGCGCTCTATTTCATTTTCAAAGACGGGAATCTTTATCTCAGAAGCAGATTTGAATACTCGTTTGGCTCCTTCATGTTCAGCTTGTATAAGAATTGCGATAATTGGTTTATCTGGATTTGTTCTTCTTATACTATCAAATATATTAAAATCAAATTCAATTTCAATAAAAAATTCCAAGGCAATAATTAATCCATCAACATGTTCGTCTTTTAATAAGGTAGAGGCAGATGTATTATATATACCACAGATTTTAATACCTATAAATTTCTCTGGGGGCCAATAATCAACAGGGTTACCATATGCGCAAGTAGAGCCACCTATTTTATTTATAATTATGTCTTGAGATTCTTTATCTGGCTTTGCCAAAGATAAATGTTGTTTTCTCATTTCTTTTACAATTAGATGAATTGCACCAGAACTAGGTCCAATAATCCCTAAATTGGGACCCTTAGGCTCCGGACACCATAAGAATATCTTAGCTATCTCAAAAAGCTCAATATAATTTAATACTGATATTCCTCCTGCTTTTTCTAATTCTTTTTCTTTTAATTCATCTTTTCCTACATAAAAGAAAAGAACAGGTTTATATAGAGAGACATTCTTTACTGCGTCTATTAATTCATCCGAAATTTCCCTTAAAAACAAAGAAATAACTTTGACTGTTTTATCATTAAGAAAGAATTCAATAATATCTTGTTCACTAACGTGAAAGCCTTTTCCTAAGTGTACAACTTTTGATATGGGTAATTTTTGTGAAGGAGTCCACCACCCTAGAGCACCTGCTAACCCTCCAGATTGTGCTATGAAACCTATACCCTCTGTTATGTTCTTATTTTCTCGCATTATATGTTGTCTAACAGGAATAATTGATGTCGTAAAGTTATCAATAAAGTTAATAATTCCTATCATTGAAGGTCCTAAATATGTTATCCCATATTTTTCACAGACTTTATGCAATTTTAATGTTAAATCAGTATCATTAATTCCTGTTTTTAATTCAGATTGAATTGTTACATATTTTACACCATACTTCCCTAATTCTTCCACAATGTCTAATATTTTCGTACCTAAAACTATTACTGCTAGTTCTGGAATTTCAGGTAATTCTTCTAAAGAATGATAGGATTTAACACCTAATACCTCATTAGCATTTGGGTTTAATATGTAGAGTTTGCCTTGATAAAAAATCTCTAAAAGGTTTTTCAATACAGTATAACTAAAAGTATAAGCTTTCCTTGAAACGCCTACAATTAAGATACTTTTTGGGTTAAAAAAAGGTTCAAGGTTCTTCAAAATATTTATTCTACCTAGACAATAGTATTAATATTATAAATACAAGTTGAATATAATAAATTTTCATTTAATCATATAATAAATTCAACACTAAATTTAAATAATATATTGTACTCTATATTAAATTACCAATTTCAAATTTATAGGAACAATAAAGAATAAAATTAAGTTAGGCGAAAATTATGACAAATCTAATATTTGAGATAGTATTTCCGCTAGTTTTACTAGGGATTCTTTTAATTATTTTCATTAGTGGACTCTTTAATAAAAAACCAAAACAAGATTTTATGAGTTTGGATGAATTCATAAAAGATTGGCTTAATGATCATGGACAAGCTCATAAGTTAGAAGAACAATTTGCACAAATGAAAAAGGATCCCGCTGGTAAACTTTATATGCCTGCAACATATCACGGAGCAAAAATCTTTATAAGATGGGGCTTAACTCCAAATTTGGTATCTTTTATGAATTTAATTTTATCATTTCTCATCTTTTATGGTGTTATAATGGCTAGTAAGGGTCACACATTAGATTTATTTTCTGACCAACTAGGCTATGGCTCTTGGTTTTTTGCTCTTGCTGCTTTAGTACTATTTACAGGAGTTATTGATGGGATTGATGGAGCAATAGCAAGGTTATTGCATATAAAATCTAAAAGTGGTGCTTGGTTAGATAATGTGATTGATAGAGTAAGCGATACATTAATGTTGGTATGTTTAGTTCCTACTAATTTAGTGGTTTTATCGAATGGATTCGATTTTGCATGGATGGTTTGGACCAATATCTTACTGATATTTATTTATGAGTATATGAGAGCAAGACATGAAGGTTTAGGTTTACATGAAACAAAACCGTTTGTTGGTGAGAGAATAACGCGAATCTTATTAATCACTACATTTTTTGCACTCTATGGTACTTCTAGTCTTGTGGTATTGATAACACATTTGATCAATCCCGATGCTACAGCAATATGGTCTGCATCGCACGAGTGGATAATAACTTGGTCAATGTTGACTTATCAAATCAGTCTTTTAGCTATTATGACCCTTTCAGTGATTCTTTTTGCTAATTATATTTGGAAAAATTTAAAAAAAATGGATAAAAATAAAGGAGAATGAAAAAATGAAAATCTCAAGATATTTGTTATATGGATCAGTATGGGTAATAGTTTTTGTGCTACTACACATATATTTTCCACCTTTCTGGTCATCTGGAGTAAAAAGAGCAATTGATAGATTCATTCTTAACCCTTTAACTTACTGGTGGTTCATATTTCCATTAATTGGTCTAATAATGTTGTTAGGATTTGTTATTTTTTATGGAATACATTTCTTAGCGTCATTTGGGAAAGGTTATCGAACCAAAACACCTTACTATACAAATATAAGTATATTAATTGCTTGTAAAAATGAAAAAATATTATTAGAAAGAACTTTAAAATCGATTATTGAGTCAAATTATCCTGAAGAAAACATCCAAATAATTGTAATTACAAGTGGATCAACAGATGATACATCAGAATTTTGTAGAAATTTTGCAAAAGAGCATAACACAATAGATATAGAAGTGTTATCAGAGGATCTTCCTAAAAAGGGAAAACCTCCAGCCCTGAATTATGGCTTAAAATATGTAAAAAATGATATTGTTGTCCTTTATGATGCAGGTTGTATTTTACAACCAGATACATTAAAACATTTAATCTCACCATTTCAAGATGATAAGTATAATGCAGTTATAGGTCCTGTTTTAGTTAAAAATTGGAAAGATAATAAATTGACTAAAGGTATCTTTCTTGATTATTCTATTGTTTCTGGAGGCGGATTATTATTTGAAATTAAAAACAGATTAGGGTCATCAGCTTATTCATTTGGGCGAAATTTTGCTGTTCGGACGAAATATTTATTGAAGTATGAAGGTTTTAATGAAGATTCAATGACAGAAGATCTATATCTTTCTGTGCTTTTAAATTTAGATGGTGTAAAAATTTACTTTTCGCCCAAGGCAAAAATTTATGAATATGTGCCAAATACTTGGGAGATTTTAGTAAAACAACGAACACGCTGGCTTGCAGGATTTATTTTTGATATGCCAAAATTAATGCAAATGAAAAGCGAAGAAAAGAATGGGAAATCACTAATTATCTCCAGAAATATGACAATGATGGTTATAGCGAATTTGGATACGTGGATCCCTATTATAATTGGTTTTGCAATATTTTATTTTATGATTGGAGAATTTTATTTACTAAGTTGGAGCCTTTTCTGCTTGATCTTTCAATTTGGATTTATATTCAATGCGATACGAAAATATTGCGATAAACATTACAGTCTTTTATTATTTTTTCCAATAAGTGGCTTTATTCATCTTTATATGTTTTTACGTCAATTTAAACTTCCTAAAGATTTAAGTTGGGAAAAAACACCAATGTTATTTGAAAGACAAGAAGCAGAAATAGTAGCTTTATCTACAAAATAATTTATTTTCTACTTTTTTTTAATATAGATATCGGATAAGATTTAATTATTAGACTGTAATTCTTTAAATTAATACAAAAAATTTCGAAATTAGGTCATTTTTTTGGTATTTAAAGCACATGATTATTTACCTGAAGAATTACAGACAAAATATTTTGATTTTAAACCAACTCCTTACCCAGATGAAAAATTTTGCAAAGATTTGCTAGATCAAATAAAGTTATCCTATAATAATTGTACTTATTACAAAGAAAACTTTTGTAAGAAGTTCGATTTTACAATTCCAGAGGATTTAACAATCGATAATTTGGAAACAATCCCATATACTCCTACTGACATTTATAAAAAATCAGAAGGTCGAACCTCACAACTTCTAAAAGTACCTATTGATAAAATTGTATTATTTTCATGTTCGTCTTCTACAACAGGAGATCCCTCAATAGTTCCTCGAACAGTAGAGGATTTTGACCAGATACAATATAATTCAATTAAAGTTTTTACAGAGTTTTTTAGATGGAAGGACTTAAAAGTTGGTCCCAAAAGATGTCTTGTTTTTAATTTTGCACCAAATCGTTTAATGATGTCATTTATGGCGAAAAAAAATGCTAAAGGATTTGAACATGTTAAAAAAACACGCTACTTCACAGCATGTATGAATAAACCATGGGAATATTATGGGCATGAGGAATATATGATAAAAGGAAAAATTTTAAAAACAATTGGGGCAATAATTTCATCTCTTTCAATAAGAGGGGGTTTTATTTTAGATGTAAGTAAAATGCTGAAAATGGTTAAAACAATTCTAAAAACTGGACATTGGAAAGGAATAGAAGTGAGCAAAATTATATTTGGTGGGAGTCCACTTTTAATGAATAATATGTTTGAGAAAAGATTATTAAAAGAAAACATTTTTTTTGATCTTGATGGAAAAGCTTTCGTTGGTTGCGGTGGTGGAGGATGGGATGGCGTTAAGGGTGAAGCAAAGTTAGACGCAGTAGAAAAAGTTAAATTTATTGAAAATTATGAAAAAGTTTTTAACATTAAATCGAAAGATATTGCAGATATTTATGCATTTACAGAGGGTCCGACTCTCTTTGGAGGACATTGGTCTGAAAAATACCAAGATTTCTTATTACATTGCCCTGATACTGCCAGGATTATAGTAAGAGATCTAGATAAGTTAGAACCAGTAAATGATGGTATGGAAGGTTTACTCGAAGTAATTACTCCTTATGGTGTAAATGGTAGCATAAATCAAGCAGTTCTAGTTGACGATATTGTAGAGCTTATTTCAAAAAGGAAATGTCCAGAATGTGGTTATGAAGGTGCTACATTTAGAGTAATTGGAAGGTTAACGGATGCTCAAGGTAGAAGTTGTTCTTCTATAATAGATTGGCTTCACTAATTTCTCCACTTATTTTTATTAGGGTTTTTCTCTAATTTTTGTCCATATGTAGCCATGATCATCAAAAAGAATAAATAGCGCTATTATACTAATTATTAGACAAAAAATGAGAAGCCCTTTATTTAAAAGGGAACAAATTCGTAAAAGAACTACATCCTTTTCCAATTTCTGGTGTCATTCTTCCTGTTATTCTAAATACTAATCCTTCTCTACCACATTCAACACATTTGTTAAAATCTACTATTTCAACTATATCATCAAGCATGACAGCAACACCAGCATAGGATTTAACACCATAAGGGGTTAATACCTCTATTATACCGGGTTCTTTTGTTTTTTTAATTCTTTCGAGATTTTCTATATCACGGATGATTATATAAGCTTCATCTTTATCAATATGAAATAGAAAATCCTCATAATTTTTACTCCAATGACCACCACAAGCAATTGGAACTTCAGTTGCACCATAATTATCTGTAATATTATCATATGGGATGTTGAAAAAACCAGACATCTTTTCCATAAAGTCCACTTTATCTATTTTATGCTCAAGTTTTACTCTCCCTTTTATACCGTTCCATCCTCCACCTCCAAGCTGAATTCTGAAAGTTTCAGGCATATTAAAGCCTTTTTTATGTTTCTTGTAATAATCTACAAAATTTTGATACATTAGAGGGACTGAATTAGCGATTAATGTAGGGGTTTTCTGGTGTTCTACCTCTTTAAGACTTTTCACCATCAATTTTCCATTTATTTCGATAAATGCTTTTGCCTTAAAATGACTAATTAAGTAGAGAAGAACCTTCCAAACTTTAAATTTCAATAAATAATCTATCTCATAATTTTTCCAAATATCTGCAATATCTCGATAAAAAAGAAAACCTCGTTTTCCTAACCAGCTTCCTGGCATTTTATTCATAAATTCAATTGATGGCGCAAATAAAATTAAGCGTTTAATTAAGCGCATTTTTGAATATTCTTCAAATACTTTTCGATAATTATTTTTAAATACTTCAATGTCTTCAGCATCTCTTCCTACTAGACTTGGATCTCCGGATGTAGATGAACTAATTGTCCAATATGATAATTCATTATAAGGAATTCGTAATAATTCCTGAAATTTTTTATTTGATTCTTTAAAATAATTCCAATTTACATAAGGTATTTCATCAAGATTTGATCCTTTAATTGTCTGATCAAAATCATATTCTTTTTCTTCACAGATTTGTTTATATAGTTTACAATCATTAGAAGTTGCTTCTACTTCAGTCCTTATATCACTAAGCATTATTTCGGATGCCATACTAATTCACCCATTCTATAATTTATTTTATTTACTTAAAAAAGTTTGTTCTTGAGATTTTTTTAAAATTTTAATTAGATAATTTTGATCTAATATTTTTTATTTACTTCCTTTTTTTCATCATCAGTTAATCGCCGTACTACTTTAGCTGGTGAACCATGTGCGATAGAATATGGTGGAATATCATCTGCTACTACTGAATGTGCTCCAATAATCGATCCTTTACCAATTGTAACTCCAGGTAATACAAGTGAGTATGCTCCTATTCTTGCATTTTTACAAATTTTAATAGGCCCAAAACTGAAGCGTCCATGTTTTATATTCATTGCATTATGGGTTAATAATTTTGTACCAATACCACAGCCACTACCATCTTCAAATTCAATTAATTCTGGTAAGAGTGGATCAGGTATTGCTTTTTGAGAAATATGACAATTTTTACCTATTTTCATTCCGGTAAGTCGAAATAATACATTTCTAGCTCGTGGCCAGCCTGTCAAATATGTAATAACTAAAGATATTAAATGATTAAAAGCGCCTCTTACAAACCACGATACAGAAAAACCTTTAGTTTGAAGATATTTCGCAATAATTAACATTGGTACAGGTGTGAAAATAAATTCATCCGTTTCTATATTGATATTAGTTATTTTACCTTTAACTTCAATTTCAAATTTAGGTCTTTTGTGCTTCCAAATTTTCCTTGCTTTAACCAAATCCTTAAAAAAAATGATGAAATCTATATTTACAAGAAACAAGATTAAACTCAATGTAAAATTAATTGGTAAAAAAAGTAAGAATAGCAATAACCTGGTATTTAGAGTTAAATCTTGATTAAATAAGATACTAAAATAGGTATAATAAGATGCTATGAAAATAATCATTACGAATCCTAATAAACTAAAAATATACAAAATTGACCCAGTTAATTGTCTCGTTTTTGCTAGGTTATATCCTAATACAAATAATGGAAGTAGAAACACAAAAGCGATTAAAATTCCACCATAGACGTAGATATTATATTTATAGAAAATTTTTGATAATAGTGGTGCTATATAATCATAAATTGTATCAATCCATGAAATTGAAAAAAAAATTCTATTTATTATAAATAAAATGATAATTGTAGAACTTAAGATTAAAAAAATAAATGAAATTATGAATCCCTTAGTAAAAAATTTCGTTTTACCGGAAGCTTTAGACATTCTAAAATCAATTAATTTTTTAATGCTTTTGAAATTTTTATAGAATAATATGAAATCATTTTAGAATAATAAATAGGTTTTCTATTCTCAATTGTTATAGATAAAATTAAAATGAATTATAAACCAAAAATTTCAGTTATTATTCCCACCTATAATGAAGAGACACACATAATAAAAGCATTAACAGCCGTTAAAAGGCAAAATTGCAACATTCCTTATGAAATTATTGTAGTTGATGGACAAAGCTCTGACAAAACCGTTTCTTTAGCAAAAGAATTTGCAGAAGTGTATATATCACCAAAAAGAGGAAAGTCATCTCAATTAAATTTTGTTGTACCTAAAACTTCTGGTGATTTACTTGTATTTTTAGATGCAGATACGTTAATAGATCCATATTTCTTACAAAAAGTCTATAGAATCTTTGAGAAACATAAAAATCTTTTTGCTTGTAGTGCCAGAGTTAAATATTATGATGGAAGAGCCATTACATTTAATTTGGGTTCCCAGATATTTACTATAACGATCTATTTTTTTCTTAACTTTAGTATGCACTTATGGTATTTTTTTAAAACTTTACTTGGATATCCTGAACTTTTAGGGTGTAATATAATTGTTAGAAGAGATATATTTTTTAAAGTTGGTGGATTTAAGCAACTACCGCCAAATTTAATGGGAATTGACAAGGTATTCTCAGATTCGTTAATATATCTAAGTAGAATTATGAAAAAGGGTAAAATTAAAACTCTAAATTTTATTTCAGTGTTAACAAGTGGAAGATATTTAAGCACTCGTCGTAGTTTAGGACGTGTTGTCCAATACCATTCAAAAAAAGACATTTTTTATAATTTAGCAAAAGATATTAATTGGAAGAAACAATTATAGCTAGAATTAGACTTATTAATTATTTAATAGCTTCTTAATTTCAAGATATCTATTTTTAGGGCTTAATTTTTTCCATTTTTTTATTAAAAGAATCATATTCATTGCTAAAGAAATAGCTTGACCCATTTCTAAATATTTGCATAATCCCAAACGACCAACGGGAATAATTTTGTTAGACTTGCAAGCTTCAATAAGATATCTATCAAATAATTCAATATTTTGTTTAGTATATATTGGATACATTGGCATATTATTATTGAATGATATCGGTTCTTGATATTGGATCCATGATTTATTTATTTTCTGTTGATACATAATTTTAAAATTTACTTTTCGTATATATTTCGCATGTTGAGGGAGGTTAATTGAACCATAATTATCATTTTCCCAAACATCATTTTCCTTATAGTCAAATCGTAAAGACCTAAATTGTAAAATTCCAAATTTAAATTTAAATAGTTCATCTATTCGACCTGAGTATAAAATGAGATCATACAAAGACTCGTCAAATTCACTAGTATTTAATTCAATGGGGATGTCATGTATCATATTTCTAAGGAATTTTGTATATCCTTTAACAGGTAGTCCTTGAAAATTATCTTCAAATAACTGAGTATTAGAGTCTTTCAGTGTAATACGATTTTGGATATATTCAGTTGTTAATTCTTTGGGTTCTACACCCCACATTTTCTTGGAGTAATTATAAATAAATAATCTATATAAAGTATTTCCAAATTGAGAAATAGCTAATGTTTCAAAATTAGTTAAATCAGGAGTAGTTGGTCGTTCTTCTAATTCCTTAAGAATTTTTTCGCTCCTTTCCATCTCAAAAATAGTCTTCTTACTGAGAGGAAAATGCCACAATACACCATTGATAAAAATCCCCTTTCTGTGAATGTAATTATTAAACTCTGAAAAATTAAGAACAAACTTTTTAATACGACTATCTTTAGTGTGAAATGCATGTCCACCATAGGGCTCATATAAAATTCCGTTAGGATTTGTTTTTGTATAACATAATCCTCCAATATGATCTTGTTTTTCCTTAATTGAAACAAGATAATCCTTATCTTTCATCAGTCTTGCCAATGTGCACCCAGTAATCCCAGCACCTAATATTAAAACTCGCATTGTTTTTTAATCTACTTTTCTGAAATTAAATATTGAAATTATTAATAAATTTTTCAGTTTTATGCTTTTAAATAAAATTTAATAACAATGCTTTTAAATAAAATTTTATATCTCAAAGATTATTGCGTAAATAATGAAGATTGCACTGACTTTTGATATTGAAAGGGATCTTCCTAATGTTTTGGATACCTATTTCGGCGTGGAAATTGGATTATTGAAAATATTGGATATCTTAGATAATTTCAATGTCAAGGGGACTTTTTTTTGTACTGGAAATGTCGTTGAGCATCTACCAGAGTATATAAGACAAATCGAGCAAAAAGGTCATGAAATTGCTTGTCATGGCTTAACTCATGAACGATTAAATCTCTTAGATTTTATTAAATGCCAAGATGTAATTTATCAGAATAAAAAGGTTCTAGAAGAAACTTGTCAAAATTCAGAGATTATCGGTTTTCGAGCTCCTTATTTAAAACCACCAAAATTTTTATTTGAAATATTAAGTAATTTAGGATTTAGATACGATTCCTCGATTGTATCACCCAAGAAATTACCACATTACCAAATAGATAACAAAAAAATCCAAGAATTTCACCCTTCAAAATATAGTATCTATTTGAGATTACCTTATCCTTTTCTAAAACGGAAGATCTTTAAAAATGAATTACTTATATTATATTTTCATCCTTGTGAAGCAATAAATATGAAAAATTTAATTCGTAAGCATGCAAGTAAGTTTGAAACAATAAAAAATATTTTATTTAGACTAGATCGTTGGCTTCATACAGGAAATACATTTTTAGAAACATTACGTGGTTTTATTGTGGAATCTCTAGCTAGAAAAGCGGAATTCATAACTTTAAAACAGTTAATTGCCTAAAGAAATTTTTAATCCAAATCGAGAAGCAGTGTCCTTTGTAATCTCGTAAATATCTGAGAGTTCTTGTTCAGAAAAGTCAGGAGAATAATAGGTGGGTTTATGTAAATGATTAATATAATATTCTCTAACTTTCAGAAATTTATCTAAGGGCAGTTCAGTATGTTCAAGTATTCTATCAATAATATCTGCTGGGTTTTCGCATAATTCATTATAATTAACTATAAAGGTCGCACTTCTGAGTTTTTCATTTGCTTCAAGACTATCGGCAATAAAATCGTAAATGGACACCCAATAATATGCCCATCCTTTTACATATGTTTTTTTATTGCTCCACAATTTACGAATTTTATGAATTGATTCTGTGTTATTTACATTTATACAAATGCTATGATGGCCAAATTCCTGGTGCCCTAGGATTTTCAACCAATCTTGTAAAAGAGGTATTTGATTTTCCATCTTCATGAAAAGTTTTGTTTGTTTAATTAATGAAGCAATATGATTTACTGGATTACGAATAATTAGTAAAAATTTGGTAGATGGGAAAATTCGTAGCAAATACTCCAATCTAGTGATATTGTAGTTGTTTTTTGCTAAATAACGAGAACGCTTTTGGGCAATTAAGAGCTTTCGGATATGATTTGGATAAAATCTCTCAAATTTGGGGTTTATTATGTTCCCATTTATTATATGTGAAGATTTTTCAGTACTCGTGTGCTTAAAATATTTTCTCCAGAATATCTCCTCTACTGCTTCGGGACTATCACGCGTAACCATTATACCATCCTTATGAATCCTTTCAGTCGGTTTTGAAAAAAGCCTAACCTTATTGGTAAGTTTATATAACCAATTAGGGAAATATGGTATAAGAAGATTCTTATATTGATGTGTTGCTAAATCTGGGTGCTTACTTAACATTTCCAATACGATGGTTGTTCCTGCACGAGCGAGACCAGTAATGTAAATAGGTTTATTTATTTTCAATTTACGGATATCATTAAATAATGTTATAGTTTCAAATCTCTCATGAAGAAAAGTAATAGGTGTACATAAATGAAAAAATTTACTTATAGTATATCCCAAATATCCTGATATTGGCAATTGAAAAGATTGATTTTTCGATTTATGTGTAATGCTTAACATTGCATTAGTAAGTAGTTTTGAATTATCTCATAGAAAGGATTGGAATTGTTGTTGAAAATTTGGAATTTCAATTAAATTTTATGGTAGGGGATATTGAATCTATTTCATTTTTCATTCTTCTAATACTTCTAAAAAAACCTAAAAGATTCTTAATAGCTCTAAATTTTCTTGTATTTAAAAATAAATTAATTCCTTTTTTCCTATATAATCTCATAAAAGTATCTTTCCACCCCCTATGAAAATATCCATAATAATATGCCTTAGATAAAAGTTGGTCTAACTTTTCCTTTGAAAGTTTATTTAATCGATTTACTGCTGTGGTAAAATTGTATTCACTCCAATTATGAGATAGCAGATAATCTTTTTCGATCAATACATCTCTGAATTTCGTGCCTGGTAAAGGTGTCATTACCGAATATAACGGAAAATCTATTCCTAACTTTTTAACAACCTTTATCATTAAATCAGTATCTTTCTCTTCCTCATCAAGATTTGAACCCACCAACATACTGCCAATTATTACTATATCGTTATCATGAAGTATTTTAATTGCTTCAAAAATATCCCGTAATTGAACTCTTTTCTGAATACTGTTTAAAGATTTTTGGTTAAATGATTCAATACCAAGGAAAAAACACCAAAACCCTGCTTTAGACATTTTTTTGATTACATTTGGATTCTTTTTTATAACATCAATGCGACTTTGACAAGTTAAATCCACTTTAATTCCTTCTTTGATTATTAAATCACAAATTTTCTCTACTCTTTTAATATCTGTTGTGAAATTATCATCCACAATCATTACATTTATATGTTTTTTTCCATTTGTAATAATTTTTAACTCTTGAATAACCCGTTCTGGACTTTTTGTTCTATAGGTTCCTCGATAAAAAAGATGAATATTACAGAAAGTGCATTTAAATAGGCAACCCCTTGATGTCTCAATCGCATCTATAGGCATCTGAAAGATTTGAAAATAAGACTTTTTATTTCTTAATTCCCTTGCAGGAAATGGTAGTTTATTTAAATCTTTGATTAATGGGCGATCTGGATTGTTTATAATACTCCCATTGTTTTTATATGATATTCCTTTTATATTTTCTAGATTTTTGTTTTCGATTAATTCCCGAAAGGTGACTTCTCCCTCTCCTCGGACAATAATATCTACAAATGGATATTTTAAAACTTCAGAAGGTGCAAAATTAGGATGCCACCCCCCTAATACGATTGAATATCCAAGTTTTTTTGACTCTTTTGCTATTTCTAAGGCAAAATTAACTCCTGTTGTTAAACAACATGAAATTCCAACAATATCTGGGTTAAATTCATTAATTTCCTCCATAATTTCCTTGAGGTTTAAATTCCTTACTTTACCATTAATTATCTTCACTTCAGCTAAATCTAAAATATTAGCAGCAAGATATTCTAATCCTAAAGCAGGGATTGTAAATTTATCTGTAATGCTTTTTGTAATAAAATTGGGATTTACTAACGCTACTTTTTGGATTTTTTTATCAATTATTTTCATTTAATAGACCATTTTCACAGGGTTGTATATGATATTATTTGTTTTAATTTTACGAATTTTTATCTCTTTTCTAATAAATACATTAAAAGTGATTTTATTTTTAAGATTTATTTAACTTACATAATTAAACTAGAATTGAAATGATGATGTTTTAATTAAAAGAACAATTAAATTTAATTCAAATTTAAAGTGATTTTTTGAAAGTATCTTTAATTTTCCCAAAGCCACCTGAAAAAGGATTTTTTTCCGTTAAAGATGCCGAACAGTATGTCAAAGAAAAAATAGATTTTTATGGATTTCCGCCAATGGGGATACTATACCTCGCTACTTATCTAAGCGAAAATAATTTTGATGTATCTATATATGATCAATTCGCTAGGGGGGCTTCGATTAATGATACTCTAAAGCGGATAAAACACGAAGATCCAGATATTTTAGGTTTTTCAACGATAACCACCTCAGGAACTGGAATTACATCAGCAGAAATTGCTAAAAGAGTAAAGGAAGAAATAAATCCGAATGTTAAGATTTTATTTGGGAATTATCACGCAACTTTCAATGATACCAGAATATTAAATAAGTACCCATTCATTGATGCTTGCATTAGAGGAGAAGGGGAAAACACTCTTTTAGAAATTGCTGAAAAAACTGAAAAAGGTCATGGCTTTGAAGATATAAGAGGTGTGTCGTATCGAAATAATGGTAGAATTATTAGAAATGAAGATAGACCCCTTATAGAAAATATTGACACACTTCCATTTCCAAATAGGAAATTATTAGGAAATGTAGAATATAAAAGTGAAGTAGAAGGTCTTGATATTTCGCTAGGAAATTTTGCCACTGCTTCTTCTTCAAGAGGTTGTGCATTTCAATGTACATTTTGCTCAAGCGCTATGTTTTGGGGCAGATGGCGCCCAAGATCTCCTAAAAATATAGTAGAAGAACTTTCTCTTCTCGAGAATCAAGGTTATCAAAATTTGTATTGGGTTGATGATAACTTTACTATAAGTAAAAAAAGATTAATGGAACTATCTTATTTAATTAGAAAAGAAAAGATAGATTTAAAGTGGATGGCTGAGGGGAGGGTAACTCAGAGCTCAAGGGAGCTTCTGACTGCAATGAAACATATGGGCTGCAAGATTATTAGTTATGGCGTCGAAAGTGGCTCACAAAGAGTCTTAGACTGGTACAATAAAAGGATTACACTAAATCAAGTCTATGATGCAATAAAAAATTCGAAAAAAGTTGGGATTGATATTATTCTAGCAAATTTTATAGTGGGTGCGCCAATTGAGACACGTGAGGAAATAATTGATACATTTAATTTATCACTTAAATTAGATATTGATTTTCCACAATTTCATATTTTAGGCATAATTCCCGGAAATTGGATTTGGGATCAGATGGTAGATGCAAAGCGAATTAACCCGGATGAATGTTGGGAAGTTGGTACTGCTATTCTTAATATACCTTTGAGTGAACTAATGGCACGTATAAAAGAAACTCATAGAAAGTTTATGCAGCGACCCCGCTACATCTCCCACCAAATTTATAAAATCTTAAAAAGTAGATATAGACAAAAAGCAGTCTGGTATAACATAAAAAATATACAGCGATGGGATATATGGAATCGCTGGAAACCATTTTGGGGATAACATTACGTTATTTCAATGGAAAATTTCCCAAAACCGGATAATTTTAAATTTCTTAAAATCAATTATAATTTATAATTTTTCATAGTTAAATAAACTAGAATTAAAATCATTACAAATGATTCCATGGTAGATTCTATTGCTTTAGGTCTATTATTTGGTATAATTAATACTCTTATTCTTCATCTTGCAAAAGCCATGGAATAATTATTGTGGGCATTTTCTTAATGCAAATTCTTAAAAAATCTGAAGAAGTTTTAAGTAATGAAAAATAGAGAGAGTTTATTTACACTTATATTTGAATATTAAGCAGTCGCAAATTCTAATTCATAAAGAGGTATTTCTCTTCTTTTTTTATCGTCATATAATGGCAATCCTGACTGTTTTAAGAGTTCTGGAGTCTTATACTTAAGAATAACAATTTGGCATGAACTTGGTACTTTCATGTTTGCTACTCTAAGTCTATCTCTTACTAATGGAAGGTTTCTTATATAAGTACCTACATCAACAATAATTTGACCTGCTCTAACTCGGGCGCATACTCCAGTAGATCTCCCAAAAGAATTCCTCATACCTGATTGTACCCGATCTGCGCCAGCAAAAGCCAACATACGATTCTCTCGAATCTTTTGAAATGGTTTAGGACGAATTCGAAGCCGATAATTCTGTCTTCCTAGTTTTCTTTGAAGAACACCATTTATAGTAATTCTTATAGCTTCGAGCGTGTTTGAAGAGATCTGGACTTGAGAATTAACCTTCAACCCAACGACAAGTTCCCAATCCTCCCATGGAGCTTCCTTGTTTCCACCCCAAAAACGAACTATTTTGGACTGAGCTCCACCCCGAGCAAATTCCCGCCTACGATTTGAACTTCTTTTGTATTGATAGGGTCTACGAGTCCATTTCGAATAACATTTCCAAGGTCTTCGATGAGCCATTTCTTTTTCACTTTTTTAAATTAAAATACACATGAAGTAATAATGAATGATTAAAAAATTTTTCGTAGAAAAAGAGAATTCGTAAAATAGTTATGCATAACTGTAATTCTTATAAAAGTAAAAAAAAAAGATGATTTAAGCTTTAAAATTTCATTTATTTTTTACTGAACTCATCTGGATTTTCACCCGCTTCAAGATATTCAGCGTATTTCTTCAAGCTTTTTAAGAGCATTTCTGCAGCGATTCCAAGTATTGATTCTTGACCTGGATCATCAAATTCAGCCCAAATTGTCGCTTCTACATTTTCTCCCTTAGGTTTTAAAACGTAACCTAAACTTGTCATTGGACTTCCTTCTTGAGTAGCAGAAAGACTTTCAGGGGCATTTGTTTCTATACGAGTAGACGTTATATCTCCAACATTTGTTTTAAAAAAATAATTACCTTCACCAAGTTTAGTTACTTCATTTACAACAATATTCCACTTAGGATAATTATCATCATCGTCTATAATCTCGAAAATTTTATCTTGGGATGCTGCAATATCTATTGTTTTTTCAACACGTGGCAAAAATTCACACCTTTTATATATTGAGTTATAAAAATTGATTAAATATGAATACTATAGATTAGTTAATAAAATTTTCTTTCTTTTAATAACACTTAAAATTAAATAAGCGAGATAATTTAAATCCATGAAGATTAATAATAATCTAATTTTATTAATATGATAGATCCTCTTACAGCATTAGAACAAAAGACTGAATTATTATGTAAAGGAATTTTCTTAGATAAACAATTAATTGAGTATTATAAAGAACAAGGAATTGAAATTAATTTTGGTCGCAAAGGTGGAGCTGGTCCTCTTGGAGGTAGGTATTTTTTACTAGAAGATAATAAAACTTTAGTAAATGCAGTTTTATGGAACGACAAAACAAAGACCAGTCTTATTTTAAAACAAAAGAGGGAAGAATTCTTTGAAATTTACGATGAGAAGAAAAAGAGAAGCTTTGGGAAAGTAAAACTAGTTAATAATCCACAATTTTATGATTTAAAAACATCTGATGGCATTGAGATGAGGAGAATCGCTTTAGTACATGGAATTGCTTGTTTAGCAAGTACAATATATCAAAAATGTGTATATTGGGCATGTGGGGAAGCGTGCAAGTTTTGTGGCATTGAATTAAGTTTATCATATGATACTACTATTTTAGAAAAGAACTATAAACAGATGTCAGAAGTTATTACAGCCGCTAAAAAAGAAGGTCGATGTTCTCATATGACATTAACCAGTGGCACAGAAGAGACAGTTGATAAAGGTGCTAATCGATATATTGAATTATTAGGGGGTATAAAAAGAAATCATCCAGATATCCCATTGCATGTGCAAATTGAAGCTTTAGAGGATTTAGAATACATAAATAAATTGAAAGAAGCTGGTGCTGATACAATAGGTATACATATAGAGATTCTGGATGAGAATTTAAGAAAAGAAATTACTCCTGGAAAGGCTCATATTCCATATGACGTGTTTGAGAAAAATTGGATTCAGGCTTTAGAGGCTTTTGGAAAAAATCAAGTAGAAACTTATGTTTTAACTGGCTTTGGGGAATCTAAAGAGGATTTTATTAAGGATATAGAAAAAGTAATTTCGCTTGGCGTTATTCCGTTTATTACTCCAGTTCGCTCAATCCCGGGGAAAAAAGATCTTCCAATAACTAATTATGAAAATTTACTAGAAATTTATCTTAATGCTGGAAGATTAATGAAGCAATATGGAGTTAATCCTTTAGAAAATGTAGCAGGGTGTGTGAGGTGTGGGGGGTGTTCTGCTATTAATGAAGCATATAAAGTTTCATAATTAATGGGAGACCTCAAAAGTTCCCTTAAAATTTAAAATTCTTATTACTTTTTTATAAAATTAATAATTGTAATCAAATTTTTATAAAAAATCATGTTGTTAAAAGGAAAAAATGTTGTAATTACTGGCTCAGGTAGAGGGATAGGGAAGGCGATAGCAATAGCATGCGCTAAAGAAGGTGCTAATATTGGATTAGTCTCTAGAACTTCAGAAGAATTAAATATTTCGAAAAAGGAAATTGAAGAATTAGGAGTTGGAGTAAAAGTTGTTGCTAAAACAGCAGATATAACTAAATTTGAAGAAGTTGAAGCGGCATTTCAAACATTTCATAATGAATTAGGTTTACTTAATGGAATTGTTGCCAATGCGGGATATTCTCGAATGTGGACAACTCATGAGTTTATCAATGAGAAATTTTCTGAAATCTTAAATGTTAATATACTAGGAGTGTTCTATACTTTTAAAGCGGCTTATTCTTACCTGAAGAAGGATGATAAGAAGGAAAAAGCAAGGTTTATAATCACTGGAAGCGAAGCATATCCAAATGCTCCATCAAAACTCGCTGCCTACGTTGCAAGTAAATTTGCTGTCGTAGGGTTACAAAAATCCATGACAATGGAATATAAACGAGAGAATATAAATTTTAATATGGTATTACCAACACAGGTAGATACACGTTTATTAAGAGGTAAGAGTGCCGGGGATGGAAACAAACCTGCTCATGTTTTAAATCCTTGGGATTTAAATGATTATTATCTTTTTCTATTATGTAATGATGCTAATAGAGTTGACAATGCTTTAATCTTTGCCTACGACTTTAATGAAGTTAAAAAATTACTAGATAAGGCACCTTCAGGCAAGAAGGAGAATTGGGAGGTTTTTAAAGATTTTTTAGAAGAAAATGCTCCTAAAGTTTATGAAAACGTTAAAAACCTTGGAAAATTAGTGGATTTTATTATAACCCGTTCTAAATAATTTTTTTTATTTAAACGGATTCTTATCTTTAAGTATTTTTTGCTGATATTGCTTTAGAGGTGGAGGACATAATCCAGCTAATTTTGCTTCTTTTTTCATAGATCTCATAATTTCACCTATATTTATTGAAACTGGGCACCAATGATAACAATTTTCACAATTAGTACAAAAAAATAATCCATCTTTGACAGCGGCTTCGATTCCATTGTGAATATAGTCTGTTAGAATAGCAGTAGCACCCCATCCATATTTAGAAGCAAAAATATTACCAAAAGCACGTGCTGCGGTACAGACAAAATTACAAGTTCTACATGAAATGCATTTTAAATAATCCTTATAAAATAGGTTTTCTTTTATTGCTTTTATCCTCCAATCATCAACAAGAATAACCACAACCTCTTTTGCTCCATACATTCCTAAAACATTTATCCCTCTTATATCTGAAGTGCTAGAAGGGCCTGAAATAAGATTAATGTAATTAAAAGGTACATTATTTATTCTAGACTGTATTTTTGCTACAAGTACAGCGTCTAAAACTGTTGGAACAATTTTTTGAATTCCACATACTACAATGTGTTTTTCAGTTGCGCGTGTTAAAAGGCTTATATTGCCCTCATTCTCTCCCAAAATTATCGTACCGTCCTCAGCCGATATTGCATTAGCAGACGTTAAAGAAACTTTTACGTCATTAAGTAATTCTTTCCTATATGTTTTCCTATAATAATCAACAATTGCACTTGGTTTTGGTTCTAGTTCTACACCATGCATTTCTTTTATTTTAGCTACGATATCTTCAATTGAAAAATGAGCTCCAGGCCCTACCTGAAAACTAGGTAATTTATAACCGAATAATTGAACTAAAACATCTCCTAAGTCTGTTTCTTTAATAATTACATCATTTTTCTTTAAGAAATCGATTAACCCAATATCCTTTGCCTCATTTGATTTAGATTTGTAAACAACATTATTATCTCCAAGTTCTTCCATAAAAATGTGGTGGGCTTCTTTATTAGTCTTAACATAATGCACTTTGAAATTATTTGCTTTACGCATCACATTAATACATTTTTCTACGTAGTAATCTAAGTTTTCAAGAACTTCCTCTCTCATTTTTATGAGTTGTTCTTTATATTTCTCTACAAATTCTCGGCTGGTATCTTCATATACATTTTTTAAATCATGAGCTTTTGTCTTTAAAAAACAACCTATTTTCCAGAGATCCCAATACTTTCTTTCTAAACTATCTTCTTCTTTTAATCTATTTATTTTAACCTTAACTTCTTCATATAACTCATTTCCTTTATCATTCAATTGATGGGATCAACTCCTTCCATTAGATTAGCAATAAAATCTTCAAATTTAACAATAGATTTTTTTATATTATTTTCTTCCTTTATGCGTTTCAGGGCAGTATAACAAAATGGACAAGCAGTTAACAAAATTTTTCCTTTTTTCATATTATCAAAAATAGCTTTAGCATTGAAATCACTATTTTCTTTAAAGATAGAATAAACCCCTCCGCCAGCTCCACAACAAATACTATTTGTTTTATTATAATTCATTTCATTAAAATTTACATTTTTAATACTTTTTAAGATAGTTCTTGGTTCTTCTATGATTGGTTTTGAGGTATTTCTTAAATGACAGGCATCATGGTAATTTATATTTAATTTCTCTCCTGAATATTGTAGATCTAACTTTTTTAAATTCCTAGATTCAGCGATAAATTGGAGTAAATGTTTTATTTCAACGTTAAAATCAGTTACTAAGAATTCTTTATAATATTTCGTAAGATAACTATAACAACCTGCGCAGATTGTGACAAGTTCAGTTATATCATTCTCTTTAAACCAATTATTTACATATTGAACATGAGTTTTTAATTCCTCATCTGAAGAAATATTAAAAGCTAAGGACCCACAACATGGTGCATCATCAAGCACTTTATATTCATCATCGAGGAATTTAATAATTTTTATGGCATTTTTACATGTAGGTTCATAATTTTTTTGACTTAAACAACCTAAATAAATGAGTTTTGTCATGAATATTTATCACTTAATCATAAATTAACCTTAAATTAAAATAAATTCATAGTTCATGAATTAATATATATTCTAAATATATAGATGATTTCAAATAAATATATTTATAAATTATCCAAAATTATATTATATTGAAAATGACTGACCAAAATATAATTTCAAATATAGAGAAATATCTTTTCAAACTTAGGAATGGAAAGAATAACATAAACGAATATTATTCTAAGGAATTACGCAATTTATCCAATAACAGCAAATTATTTTACTTAATACCGATTTATAAATTATTTGAAACTGATGAACAAAGAAATAGAAGCAGAAATGAAAGATGAAGAAAATATGTTATGGATTGTATCGAAGATTATAAATCTACATATCATGTCAAGACTGTAAACACCAATTCACAGAAGTTCAAAAGATTCTTTTGGAAATGGAAGCAAGATAATTAATTTTTTTCTTCAAACAATTTTCAAAGAAAAATTTAAATAGTAATAGAACTTTAGGATGTGTGAAATTTATTTTGTTATTTATGTAAACATCAAAAAATTAAAAAATAAGGAAGTAATAAAAAAGGTTTAAAAAAATGGTATTTTGTGTATATTGTGGAAATAAATTAGAAGAACATTGGATTGTATGTCCTAATTGTGGAGCATCACCAAAAAGAATTATTGAACCTGAACAGAAAGCAATAATACCACAACAAGAAACTAAAACTCCTCAAAAAATATCTAATGAAACAAGATTTAAAAGAAAAAAGAAAAAATTAGCAATAATTTGTTTAATAATTGGACTTGTTGGTGGATTCTTTATTGGTGGTATATCTATTAATATAGTTTATACAGATATGACAACTAACCAGAGAAATGAAATAGATGCATTACAAAGGGAATATGATGACTTATTAGATGATTATGATGAACTACTTGCCTTATTTGCTCAATATCAGTCAATATTGGAGATTGTTGGAAATCCTCTAACAGATCCCGATACTCCCACTATTAGCCAAGTTATCGATTGGTTGGATAGTGATAATACAGATGAGTTTGAATATAGTCAGTTTTTTATGTGTGGAGACTTTTCTGCGATGCTTATGGGTAGAGCTAAAGTAATGAATTGGAGAATGAGGATAGCTTGTATGTTTTATAGTTATGATGGAGATGATGGTTGGCAAGACCCTGCTGACCCTTATGGTTCATACGGACATGCTTTCAATGTAATATTATGCCAAGATTATAATGGTGATTCTGTTGATGATTGGTTTTATATAGAACCCCAAACTGATACTATATGGTATGTAGTTATCAATAGTGTGTCTTTTATTCATTATGAAATCTGGAACACTTTTACTGGTGGTATATCTGGAACTGTTTGGTCAGAACCTTACTATGTAAATCATTATAGCTATTTTGCATAAATTTTAAATTTATTTTTTTTATTTTGTATTTATTACTTTATAAATTCAATTAATAAACTTCATATCTAATAGAATTGATGTTAGAATGAATATATGATAATTTGGATATTTACATAAAGAACTCTTATTGGACATTAATGGTTTCATAAAAATCATAGTATTGAAATGTTGATGATTTAGAAAAGTAAAATCTTTAGAACTCTTATGTAATCAAAGATTGATTCAATTTTTTTTAATAAATTAATGTGATCATTTGAAAATTAAAAAAATTTATTTGATTCAATTTATATAAATTTTAATAATATTTTTTTTAATAAATCCTTAATGAACTCCTTTAATCGGTATTCTTATAAAAATTTCAACAAAAAAAGTTAATAAACTTAAATCCCTATAAAAAACTAGTATAAATCAATTAAAATATTTTCGAGAGAAATTTAAAATAAGAAGGAATAACTCATGACAGAAATTGATGAACAAAAAACTCTAAGACCAACTAAAAAAGAAAGAAAAGAAAAATTCAAAAATCTATCTGGCATTGAAATTAAGCGATTATATACACCAGATGATATAAAGGATTTCAATTATGTTATGGATTTAGGAGATTCGGGAAAATTTCCTTTTACTCGTGGTGCTTATCCAAATATGTATCGAGGGCGATTTTGGACGATGAGACAATTCGCAGGATTTGGAACAGCAGATCAGACTAATCAAAGATATAAATTCTTGTTAGAGCATGGTCAAACTGGTTTGAGTGTCGCATTCAGTTTGCATACAATATATGGCATTGAAGCTGTTGATGAAAATGCTTTAGGTGAAGTCGGAAAAGAAGGAGTTAGTATAGATACATTAAAAGACATGGAAACCTTATTTGATGGAATAGATTTATCTAAGATATCCACCTCGATGACTATTAACGCACCAGCTTCTATTTTATTAGCGATGTATATTGTAACTGCTGAAAAGCAAGGACATACTCCGGATCAGCTACGTGGTACCATACAAAATGATATATTAAAAGAATACATCGCACAAAAATCTTGGATTTTTCCTCCTGAACCTTCAATGCGATTAATTATTGATACTATTGAGTATTGTACGAAATTTGTACCTCAATGGTACACTATATCCATATCAGGGTATCATATTAGAGAAGCAGGGTCAACAGCAGTTCAAGAATTAGCCTTTACGTTAGCAGATGGATTTGGTTATGTTGAAGCTGCAAAAGAAAGAGGTTTAGATATTGATGATTTTGCTCCAAGGTTATCATTCTTTTTTAATTCTCATAATAACTTTTTTGAAGAAGTCTGTAAATATAGAGCTGCAAGAAGAATTTGGGCGAAAAGAATGAAAAATAAATATGGTGCAAAAGAACTTGAATCAATGCGATTACGTTTTCATACTCAAACTGCAGGAGTTTCATTAACCGCTCAAGAACCTGAAAATAATATTGTAAGAGTAACCTTACAAGCATTAGCAGCAGTATTAGGCGGAACGCAATCTTTACATACAAATTCCTTTGATGAAGCACTTTGTCTTCCAACAGAAAAAGCAGCAAAAATTGGCTTAAGAACACAACAGATAATTGCTAATGAGTCTGGAGTTGCTGATACTGTAGATCCGTTAGCAGGTTCTTATTATGTAGAATGGCTTACGAATAAAATGGAAGAAGAAGCTGAAGAATATTTCGAAAGGATTGATGAACTGGGAGGAGTAATACCTGCTATTAAAGCTAATTTTTTCCAGAAAGAAATTGCGAATGCTTCCTACAAATATCAACAAGAAATTGAAAATCAAGAGAGAATTATTGTTGGAGTGAATGATCTCCAATTGAGAGAACCTTGTACTACACCATTATTAAAGATTGATGAGAAGGTAGCTGAAGAACAAATCGAAAAGCTTCTTAAAATTAAAGCTGAAAGAAATAACGAGAAAATTGAAGAATATCTAAATAGATTAAAAGAGATGGCCAAAGGTTCTGAAAATTTAATGCCTTATATAATTGATGCTGTTAGAGAATATGCTTCAATTGGAGAAATTATTTCAGCATTAAAGGATGTATTTGGTACTTATCATGAAGATTCTGTTTTTTAATAGGGTATAAACTATGGTAGAAAAAAGAAAAATTAAAGTTTTAGTTTGCAAACCAGGCTTAAATGGACATGATCGAGGAGCAAAAGTCCTCGCTAGAGCCTTAAGGGATGCAGGTATGGAAGTTATTTATACTGGTATTCACCAAACCCCTGATGATATTGTAAACACCGTCATTCAAGAAGATCCTGACGCCGTGATGCTATCAATGTTAAGTGGTGCTCATAATGTTTTATGTCCAATAATTATGGAAAAACTAAAAGAAAACGGTATTAATGATGTTTTAATTGCAGTAGGTGGAATTATACCTGATGAAGATAAACCATTTTTAGAGAAACATGGATTGAAAGGATTTCACGGTCCTGGTACTGAATTAAAAACAATCGTTGAATTTGTCAAAAATAATTTGAAAAGATAATGGATTACTCTAATTTAATTGATCAGTTATTTGAAGGAAACACTCGTGCTGCTGCCCGTTTAATTACTATCGTGGAAAATGACATTGATGCAGCAGAAAAAATTGTAAATGATATCTACAATAAAACTGGAAATGCTTACATTTTAGGGGTGACTGGGGCACCGGGCAGTGGTAAATCTACTTTTATTTCTATAATAACTAAAATTTTTGTTGATAAGGGTAAAAAGGTCGGGATAATCTGTGTGGATCCTTCTTCACCTCTTACTGGTGGAGCTCTACTTGGAGATAGAATAAGAATGAAACAAAATTTTACCCTTGAAAATGTTTTCATTAGGAGTATGGCAAATAGATCACAATTGGGTGGACTTGCTAGAGCAACTGAAGATGCCATCAAAATTTTAGATGCATATGGATGTGATACTATTATAGTAGAAACTGTTGGTGTAGGACAATCTGAAGTTGATATCTTCAAATCTGCTCAAACAGTTGTAGTTTTGTTAGTACCAGGATTAGGCGACGATATTCAAGCCATTAAAGCAGGTATAATGGAAATTGTTGATATTTTTGTGGTTAATAAAATGGATTTAGCGGGAGCAGACAGGAAAGTAGCTGATATTATGCAAATGTTAGAATTAAATAAGAATTTTGTATATGAATCACAAGAAATTAGCAAAAATCTTGTGAAAATGAAACGATGGACGCCTCAAGTAATTAAGGTGAACTCTAAAACGGGGGAAAATTTTGAAGAATTACTTAAAATCATCGATATTCATAAAAATTTCTTAGAAAGTACAGGATATCTTGAAAATTATCAGTTAAACAGGATAAAATCCGAAACCCTACAAATTCTAAAACATAAGCTTACAAAGAAAATTGAAGATCTTGTAAATAATAGTGACAAAATTGAACCTTATTTAGAAAAAGCAATGAAAAAGTCCTTAGATCCATATTCTATGGCAAATAAAATTATTGAATTTTTAGGTTTAGAGTAATAAATAAATTATTGATATCTATTTTTATGAAAAGAACAAGTTGTATATAATGAAAAATCAATCAATTATTGAAAAATTGGGATATGAAGCCACCGATAAAGTAGTTATTTTTCATATTGATGATATGGGGTTCTCGCATGCTTCAAATGTCGCATCGTTCGAATGTTTAGATTTTGGGATTGCCAGCTGTGGAGCCATAATTACGACGGCTCCTTGGTTTTTAGAAGTGGCATCAATTTATAAGAATAACCCAAAATATGATTTGGGTGTTCATTTAACTCTCACCTGTGAATATGAACTCTATAGGTGGCGAGCATTAAGCAGTACTGATCCCAAAACAGGATTATTGGATTCAGAAAATTCTCTTTGGCGTACATCGGAAGAAGCAATTGCTAATGTAACTCCTGACGCAGCCGAAATTGAATTGCGTTCTCAAATCCAAATGGCCTTAGACAATGGAATAGATGTAACTCACGTTGATCCACATATGGGAACTATAGTAAATCCTAAATTTATTAGATCCTATATAAATTTAGCTAAAGAGTTTCAGATCCCTGGATTATTTCCAAAAGTAAATAGAGAAATAATGATTGCTAGAGGATTAAAAGATTACATAAAAATTTTTGAAAAAACCCTTTCAATTATTGAATCTTGGGGTTTTCCTCTTATAGATCACATCATTATTGATACAGGCGGGGAACAACCTGATAAAATAGACTATTATTGTAAGCTTATTAGGGAAATAGAACTTGGGTTAACGCACTTTTTATTTCATCCAGCAAAAATGAGTTCTGAATTGAGAGCTATAACTCCAAATTCAGCAAATTGGCGAAATCAAGATTATGAAGTCTTTACAGATAAGACAATAAAGGAATGTGTTGAAGAACTCGACTTAAAAGTAATTGGTTATAGAGAACTTCGCGACTTAATTCGATAATTCTAGATATTAGCTTTTGTTAAGATTTTTGGTTCTTTCCATTCTTCTCGTAAAACACTAAATATTGCAGTGTCTCTCCACTCTCCTCTACTAAAAAAACATTTCCGAAGAATACCTTCCTTATCAAAACCAGCTTTTTCTAAGACTCTCTGAGATCCAATATTATTTGGATGAATTTCAGCTTGAATGCGAATTATACTTTTCGATAAGAATAAATAATCTACAATCATTTGGATTGCTTCTGTACCATAACTTTTACTTCTTTCATTAGGTAGTAAAGCATAACCTATTGCTGTTTGCTTTAAACCTGAGATAAAATGTGCTACATAACCAATCTTCGTACCATCTTTTTTTTCAATAAAAAACCACTGACCTTCAGTAAGACTCTCATATTGTTTTTCCAAATCAGTTATGGTTTCTTGAGTTATTGGTTCAAAATCACCAATAAAATCAATATCATTCACCCATTCCTTCACGATGGGCATATCCTTTTTTTCCATAATCCTTAAATTAAGTTTATTCCCGATTAACATTCAGCATCATGATTTGAATAATTTCAATAAAATTTTTTAAAAAAAGGATTGTGGTAAGGTAAATTATTATTTTTTTTCTTTTTTTGGATTTATCCATTCAGAATAAATTTCAATAATAGTTAATCTTCTTCTTTGACATTTCTCGCACTCTTCGTCTGTTAACTCTTTAAATACAAAATCCCCTGGTTTAAAAGCTCGCGTATAATCAGCCTGACATGCTCCACATTTAAGGACACTATTTTTTCTCTCAAAAAATGATTTCTTACGGTCCCAGTCATCAGTAATGCTAGGTATTGGGGGCAGCTGTGGCTCCTCACTCATTTTTCAATCTCAGCTCAATTTTTTAATTATTTTAAATGATTGATTGATTTAAAGAATCTTTATAATTAAAGATCCAATATTTATATTATGTAGATTATCAAGACTATTAATCTTTTATATTTCTTGTACGTCTTTCTTTTTTGACTTTTTTTTTTTAGACTTCTTTTTCTTGAGTTTTTCTTCCCTAACTTCCTCTTTATCAGTTGAGATTTCTTGGGTTTCAATAATCTCTTCTTTTCCTTCTTCAACTTTCTCTTCTTCAGGTTCAGGTTCTGGTTCAGGAGGTTTTGGTTTTCGAGAAGTTATAACTTTTGTGTATCTTATAACTTCTTTACCATATTTGAAACCGTCTTGGATTATTTCTACTATACTATTTTCAGGAAGATCCTCTTTTTCAATCGTACTTAACGCTTCATGTATACTATAATCAAAGGGATCATTAATTTTAACTTCTATTGGTTCAGCTCCATATGACTTAAAAATGTTTATAAATTGATTGTAAAACCCGGTAAGTATGTTTTTCTCCGTTTCATTTGCTTTATCACTATCAATAGCCTTTTTGAAGGAATCATATAAGGGTAAAAAATTTTTTAAAACTGAAGCCGAATATTCAATTCGTAAGTTTTGGCGGTTTTTATCCCACCGCTTTTGAGCATTTTCGAAATCTGCTTGTAATTTCATAAACTTATTCTTCGAATCTGAGTTTTCTTTTTGTAATTTCTCGACACTTTCTTTAAGTTTGCCTAATTCTTTCTCAAGATCTTCATTTTTTTTAACGAGAACTTCTTTCGAGAAGTATTCTAATTCATAATGTTCTTTTTCTTCTAGTCTTTTGACCTCTTCGCTTTTTGATCCTCCTTCAGAACTGGTTTGATCGGCTATTTTTTCATTAGGTGTTATATTTTCATCTGCTGAAGCCTCTTGCTTAACTTCTTCTTTTATTTCATCGTTATTTTCTTCTGCCATATCAGTTCCCTTAATAATTCGTTAGAATGTTATATGACTTACTATTTTATGATTTAAAATTGACAATCAATTTTATTTTTTATGATATATTTACTTAATAGGAACAATTTACAATTTTATAAAGATTAAATTATTAAAGTCTAAAAAATCTTTGAAGATTGAATTATTAAATATCTATAAAAAGTGATATTTTAACTATGAGTGATGAGAAGAAAGGAGAAAAGGAGGAAAAGTCTACTAGAAAGGAAAAAATTATAGGAATAGATCTCGGAACTTCAAATAGTGCTTGTGCTATTTTAACAGGCACAGGCAAACCAGAAATCATCCCTGCAGCAGAAGGAAGAACCTTAGGTGGTAAAGCATTTCCTTCATATGTTGCTTTTGATGAGAGCGGTAGAAAAATAGTTGGTGAACCAGCGAGAAGACAGGCTGTTTCTAACCCAGATGGGACAGTCACAGCAATTAAACGGAAAATGGGCACATCTTATAAGGCAAAATTGAAAGTTGGAGAGAAATGGCAAGAATTTTCGCCAGAGGAAATAAGCGCGATGATACTTAAAAAAATTAAGACTGATGCTTCTGCATACCTTGGAGAAGAAGTAAAAAAAGCAGTTATCACAGTTCCCGCTTATTTCAATGATGCTCAACGAACAGCCACTAAAGATGCCGGTGAAATCGCAGGTCTTGAGGTTGTGCGAATGATTAATGAGCCAACCGCTGCCTGCCTGGCTTACGGCCTAGATAAAGATGCTAAAGGTAAGCTATTGAAAATATGCGTTCTCGACCTTGGGGGCGGTACTTTCGATATAACAATTATTGAATATGGAGAGGGAGTTGTAGAAGTTATGTCAACGGCAGGGGATACCCAATTAGGGGGAACCGATATGGATAATGCTATTATCGACTGGGTCATTGAGGAGTTTAAAAAGAAGGAAGGGATTGATTTAAAGGGCGATAGCAAAGCATGGATAAGAATTAAAGATGCTGCTGAAAAGGCGAAAATTGAATTATCAACTACACTTTCATCATCAATTAACCTCCCGTATATCTCCCAAAAGGGGGGAAATCCTGTTCATTTAACAATGGAACTTACACGAGCAAAATTGGAAGCATTAATTGAGCCTACTCTTAGGAGATTAGATCCTATTATGCAAAGAGCAGTTTCTGATGCTAAATTATCAGTTACTAACATCGATAAGGTTATCTTAGTTGGGGGGCCTACGAGAATGCCATCCGTACAACAAAGATTCAAGAAATTTTTTGGAGGTAAAGAAACAGAACATTCAGTAGATCCAATGGAATGCGTTGCGATTGGTGCTTCAATCCAAGGAGGGATTATTGCGGGAGACGTTGAAGACTTACTTTTACTAGATGTTACTCCACTCTCGTTGGGAGTTGAAACCCTTGGAGGTGTTTTTACAAAATTAATTGAAAGAAATACTACCATTCCAACCGAGAAGAGCCAAGTATTTAGTACAGCAGCTGATAATCAGCCAGCGGTCACCATAAATGTTCTTCAAGGAGAAAGAGCTATGGCAAAAGATAATATCTCTTTAGGTATGTTCCATTTAACAGGAATTCCACCTGCACCCCGCGGTATTCCACAAATTGAAGTTAAATTTTCAATCGATGCTGATGGAATAGTCCACGTAACTGCAAAAGATTTAGGAACTGGCAAAGAAACAGGAATTACTGTTACTGGAGCTAGAGGTTTATCTCCTGAAGAAATTCAGGAAAAGGTTAGAATTGCAGAAGAATTTGAAGAAGAAGATAAAAAAGTAAGAGAATTAGTCGAAGTTAAAAATAATGCTGATTCTATGATCTACCAAACAAGGAAATTAATGGAAGATAATAAAGATAAGATCCAGGAAAATGAAAAGAAAGAAATCGAAGCGGCAATGAATTCCCTAGAAGAAGATATTAAGACTGATGACGTTCAAAGAATAAAACTCGGAGTAGAAAATCTGCAAAAATCTATGTATAGTTTTTCCGAAAGAATTTACGCTTCACAAGCTCAAGATCAAGTTTATCAACAAGCAGCCGAGCAAGCTCAACGTGCTGCAAGCGGTATGGGAGGTGTTCCTCCAGGTGGTATGGGTGAAGCACCCCCTGATGGAACGGGAGAGACAGGTGCGGGTGGTGCCACATACAAAACTGAAGCAGAGAAGAAAAAAGATGAAAAAGAGAAAAAGCGTGTAGTAGACGTTGAATGGGATGAGGAATCAGAAGATTAAAATATTCTGGTTAAAGAGAAGAAAGTTTAATTAAATTCAAAACACTTTTTTTTGCTAAAATTATCAATAATCATCTATAAGAAAGTTATTTTCTAAACAAGTGACGAACTGATCTACTTCCTCCTGAATATCTCCAAAAATTCTTAAAAGAAGGTTTTTATTTAGAGTCTCCCGTTCTACTCTAAATTCATTTTTCTTAGCAGTTAACTCATATAGGTCTGCTTTATACTTATCTCTGGTCTTATACTCACAAATTTATTACCTTTTGAAATTAAACGGAAATAAATTGCAGGGGCTTTTTTTATTTCTCCATCAATAGTCTAATACTTACAATAACATCTAAATCATTTCAAGGTATTTGTTAAAAAAAATCGACTATTCTGTCTTAAATTGAAGATGGTTAGCAAATATAGAGCAAAATGCTTAAATATTTGAAAATGAAATATTAATAAATATGAACTTAAAAGCAAAACTATCTCTAATAATTCTCCTTTCATTATTTATACCTAATTCTCTTTTACTAAGTTATACACCAATTTGTATAGCAGCTACGAGTACAGGTGTCTTATTTGCATATAAGGAAACAGAGGGAAGAACGTGGGGAGCGTGGGTTATGGATGATATTAATGGTGATGGATGGCGAGAAATAGGTATATGTGGCGCTATTTATACAAAAGCTCTTGACGTGAATCCTGCACATGGTGGTCCAAAAGAGATCTGGAATCAATGGGGGTTACATCATGAAGTTCTCTGGGGCTGTGATTCTGGAATTGATGCAAATGGGGATGGTATTACAGAACAGTTAATATTTGAAGCTGTTTGGAATAATCATTATCTACTTAATGGGGAGAACGGGGTTGCATTAGATAGTCCCGATGAAGAAAATAGAAGATATGGTTTTTATTGGCCTATTATTGATTGTGGATTCGGTTTAGACCACGATGTAAATAGTAATGGTGTTAATGACTATGTCATTACAGGTATAGATTACACTCCAAGAGCTATTGTTCAGTGTATTGAAAGTATAAATGCATCGGTGATTTGGGAATATGAACTTTTACAAGTGTCTAACGGGATACGATCTATAAACATAAATTCAACACAACATATTTTGATAATTTCGGGCTTTTTACAAGTATTAACACATAATGGCATAGAAATATGGAATAGATCTGGAGTTGGATGGGGGCTCGATGTCATTCCAGACGGTGCCGGTTTTGGCTCAGATGCAATTATAACTAATACAGGAGCGGGGGTTACTTTAATAAATGCATCTGATAACACTATTATCTGGTCGAATATATTAGATATGCATTCATTGCATTATGTGGGTGATATAAATAATGATGGATTTGGAGATTTTGGTGGTTTATACACTACAGGTGATAAAGTCGGCGTTTGTTCAGGAATGGATGGAACATTAATCCGCAATCATACTGCTCAAAACCTTTTAAATTATATGCATGGAGTAATATATTGTGGTGATGTGAATGCTGATGGATATGATGATTATGGAATTTTTGGGGATTTCTACCCCCATGAAGTTTTTTCAGGAAATAATGGTTCTCAATTAATTTCGATAAGTGGAACGCATTTCCATGGTGCTGAAGAGATGTACATTGTTCCAGATATTAATGGTAATGGTACTCCAGATATAATGTTATTTGATGGGGGAATCGCTGCAGTCGAGGGAAGTTTCCAGGGTAATGCCAATTTAAATTTTGAAGAAGAGGGATTTAAAATAGATGGATTCTCAGTTACAATAATAACTTTAGTAGCTGTAGTGAGTACAATTATCATTTCAAATAAAATCGTTAAAACTAAGAAAAAAGATTGATTTAATTATACCTTTCAAATTCTTCATATCTTTAGAATTTTAAGAGCTTCATTTACAATCCTTTTTATATTCGGCAGGACTTGGTCTTCTAATTCTCTTGAATAGGGGATGGTAGTCTCTGTACAAACACGACCGAATTTGAATAATTAAGAAAGAGAATAAAACTCTTTTTTTTTACAATTATTTTAAATAAAAAAAATGATTTAATTTATCTTTTTTATTGAAAAAAACTAAATTATCTAATTTAAGCTTCTATTCAGTATCTAGATTTCTTAGTTTTATATCACGTTGTTTTACGATGATTTCTTTACCCATATTTTTTGCATAATTAACTATTGTCTCGGCTAGATATCTCGCTTTAGCTTTATCGAGTACGCCAAATTTTATATCTTTAATCTGATCATTTCCACGTAAAAATTTAATTTTAAATGTATTGGTTTTCCTTTCCAGTTTTCTAGGTTTAAGTGTGCCAAACTCACTCCCTAATAGTTTGAATTTCATAACATCAAATTCCGACCAGCTAATTTCAAAGCGAATCTTTTTTGGCTTTACAATCATAAATTTTTGTTCTGATAAGGCATAGGTTACCCATTTGTTTCTAGAATAGGCGTAAATCATAAGAGGAACTATAATGGCCGCCAAAATTCCCTCAAAAAGGAGAAAATATAAAAACGCTTTACCTGGGAATTGACTAAACGAATAGGTAAGTATAATAAAGAGAATTACTAAGCAACCGGAGACTACATAATATCTAATTTTAAGATTTTCAGTTATTTCAATTTCATTAGATTCCATAGAATTTAGATAAGTTAATGTTATATATAAGGTTTTATGAATTTTTAATAAACTACATTATTTTATAGATTATTCAGATTATTCATAAATAATCACAGCTTTCATATATTAATAACCTATTACCTAAAAAATTAAATTTCAGAAACAATTTTAATTACTTGAATTTTAAGCTTATTCGATCACAACAAGAATCTAAGAGATTATGAGTTCAAGCAAAAAAAGAGATTATTATGAGGTATTGGGTGTAAGTAAAGATGCTTCCCAGAACGATATCAAACTAGCATATCGTAGATTAGCTAAGGAACTTCACCCAGATATGAACAAAACAGATCCTAAAGCAAAAGAAAAATTTATCGAACTCCAGGAAGCTTATGAGGTATTAAGTGATCCTGATAAGAGGAGAAATTATGATCGCTTCGGTTTTAGTGGAGTAGAGATAGATATGAGTGATTTTTTCCGTGGTGGAATACCAGGTATCAATGAGTTATTTCGAAGCATCTTTGGTGAATTTAGTCCATTTGGAGGGTTTGATGATTTTGGTTTTAGTGGTTTTGGTTCAAGAGCTAGAAGAAGAACTGCACCACGTCGAGAAGTCGGACAAGATATAGAAGATTTCTTAGAAATTAGTTTTGAAGAGGCTATGTTTGGAGTAAAAAAAGATGTCCCAATAGAACGATATACTCCTTGTGACGCCTGTGAAGGAACAGGGGCTGAAGATCCATCAAGTATCACTAATTGCCCAGAGTGTCAAGGAACGGGTCGAATTAGGAAAATGACGCAATCTGGATTTGGTACTATTATTCGTGAGTCAGAATGCTATGCTTGTAATGGTATAGGTAAAGTAATTAATAAGAAGTGTAAGATGTGTAATGGTAAAAAGGTGGTTCCTGATCATAAAACTATACATGTTAATATACCACCTGGTATAGAAAATGGAGTTCATTTGAAAGTTCAAGGTGCTGGCCATGTACCTTCTGTAAATGCTATTCCTGGTGATCTTTATTTGGGGATTAGAATTAAAGAGAATGAAAAGTTTATTCGCCGTGGTTATGATCTTTATACACCAATAGATTTGGATATTATAACTGCAATTTTAGGTGGAAAAATAAAAGTTCCAACTTTAGACTATAAAGAAAAGAAGCTGACAGAAAAAGAGTTGACAATCCCTCCAGGAACTCAGCCTGGAACAGAATTTCGAATTAAAAAAAGTGGAGCAACTTATCTACGGGGAAAAGAAAGGGGAGATCAATATGTCATAGTGAATATTAAAGTACCTGAAAAAATATCTGATAAACAAAAAGAACTATTATTGAAATTTAAAGAATTAAATAAATAGAATTGGAAAAATTTAGAAAAAAATTAAGTTATAAGTGAGAATCTAGCCAGTTAATAACATCTTTAAAAACTTCTTCACGATTGATTTCATTAAATATTTCATGTCGGGCGTCTTGATAGAATTTATAATTAAGATCTTTAATGCCGTATTTCTTTAGTCGATTAATCATAGCCATGACTCCTTTAGTTTTATTTCCTACTGGACATAAAGATCCCGAAATAAAATAAATTGGCAAATTTTTTGGTATTTTTTGTTCATTTTTTTCATCATATATTTTTTTATTCCCTTTAATAAATTCCAACCATAAGGTTGCAGGACTAATGAATCCACACCAAGGATCATCAATATACTTTTGGACTTCTGTTTTGTCTCTACTGAGCCATTCAAATCCTGTTGCGCCTTCTTCTTGTTGCCAATCATGATTATATGACTTAAAATTCATATTATGCATTTTTTCGCTTGGAGCAGTTGGTCCTAATTTTTTTATCTCACCTTTAACAATCACTTTACCAGCTTTAAGCACTAATGCTCTTACTTTTCCATTAGTACCACTTAGAATGCACCCTTTGATTTCATTTCCCCATTCTTGAATATAATCTTGTGCAATCATAGCACCCCAGGAGTGTCCTATTAAAAATAAAGGAAGGTTAAGATTTTCTTTCTTTACTATTTTTGATAGCTCGTAAACATCATTTACTACTCCTCTCCATCCATTCGATCCTAAAACTCCAGCAATCCCCTCTAAAGTCGCTTCAGTTAAATCGCCACCAGTCATTCCATGACCACGAGTATCATTCGCATAACAAATATATCCTTCATTGCATAAAGCTTCTGCTACTCGAGCATATCTTCTAGCATGCTCTGCTAATCCATGAATAAATTGTACAGCAGCTTTAGGTTCTGTTTCTGGTTCCCATTTATACACAAAAATCTCAATTCCATCTTGATCTGTAAAAGTAAATGTAGAACTTTTCATTTTTCATCTCTCTTTATAATTTTTAAAAAAGAATTAATTAATTATTATATAATTTCATTTAAATTCTTACTATATTTAAAATTTTGATTTATCAATCAAATGAATAAAAAAATCCTTATAACAGGTCCACCTCGAAGTGGTAAATCGACTTTAATAGTAAAATTAATAGAATATTTCTCTGGGCGCAATTATACAATTCGTGGCTTCTTAACTCCAGAAGTTCGAAGAGAGGGCAATCGAATTGGTTTTGATTTCGAAGATATTAATTCAAGAGAAAGAGGAAAATTAGCAAGGATTGGAAACTATAACACAAAGTACAAATTAGGGCGATATTGCATCTTTATAGAAGAATTTGAGAATTTAATCTCAAAATTAGAAGATATGGTTTTTCATAAAGGAGAATTATTAGTTATTGATGAAATTGGAAAAATGGAGCTTTTCTCTAGAAAATTTCAAAATCTAATTAATGAATATTTTCATTCAGATACTAAAATTATAGCAACAATTGGTCAAAAAATAGAGCATCCATTAAAGGATTCTCTTCTTAAGATACCAGAAGTAGTAGTATTTACTTTAAGTCGCCAAAATCAACAAGAAATATTCCAAAGAATAATTGCTATTATTTCTGAATAATCAGAATTTATCATACTTGTCCTTTTATAATTGAAAAGAGGGTATTACCGCCTAAAATAATAAAATCAATATTATTCCCAAAAAAATTTTAAATTTAGATAAATTTTTTTTTATATTAAATAAAATACATTTAAATCATCCCAATGGGGTAAATTTTCTTGGCCTGGCAGTGTGATAAATGTGGATTTGAATTTGATCTGGATGATATTCCGGAAGAATGCCCCAATTGTGGGGAAAGTGAGGGAACATTTAGTTTAGTAGAATAAGGATTTAATATTTTCAAAAATTCTATAATTTTAATACCAATATTCAAATTCTAATTTACCATTTGTTAAAAACTTCTTCTGCAAAGCCCAATAGGCGTTTTATTTGAATTTTAGTTCCATCATCAAGAATAAGCGATCCAGTATAATAGCCAAAAACTTGGTGTTGAAGGCTTTTTAGAACTAAAAAATTAATTTTCGAATTTCTGTCTATTATAGGTTCAAAATCCATCTCAAACCGCCCATTATTACTCGTAAATTTCCATGGCTTCATATAACTTTCTGGATCGAAATGAAAAGTTATTTGATCTAATTTATGTGCTATGCCATCATAAAAAATCACGTTTTCACTGGCATAAGTTCTATCACTAAACCCATATCCTATATTCCATCCAATTGAAGTACCATCTTCTAACTTACCTGAAGCAGAACCCCAATACCATGTATTTTTATAAGTCCATACTCCTCTACCCCAATCCAAGACCCCAAAACTATTATAATCAGTAAAATCATATTTCTGATTACCTAATTGCACAAATCCCTGAGTAGGCATACAATTGATTTTTTGATTATAATAAAACCTTGTTGGTTTTTCCTTCCATGGAGTAGCAATTACCATTGTGTCCATATTAGGATCTTGATATAATACTAAATTTGCTTCAATTCCTCGACCATTGTCGAAATTGGGAAAATTAAAGTTAAGAATGCGAATATCTTCTTCTTTTTTAAATGAAAGTGTTATTCCCTTTTCAGAAAAATTGATATCTCCAGTTTCAGAGCTGTTAGGTAAATTCAAATGCCCCTTAGTGAACCAGACCATTATTTCATCAAGTATAAAAACTTTCTCTTTAAAATCTAACCACACAACTGCAATTAGTCCAGCATATCCTAAATCTGAAAAGGTAAACGTTACCCCATAATCGGGATTTAAAATTGCATAATAATCCCATTCTTTGATTCTAAGCCATCCAGCTTTAATTTTTGAGCGATCATACTTAAGTAATAGCTTACGAGCCCATCCTTTTTGAATTAATTCACCATTCTCATCTAATAAATCAGAAGGTTCAGTTATTTCATTCTGCATTCGACTTTTACCTTAAAATATTACTTATAATTGAATGACTATTAAGTGTAAATAGTGGAACTAAAAATATTAAAGTTTCAGAAAGTATTAGATAATCTTTAATATTTTTCCCACCTTTTTTCATATATTTTAATTTTTTTAAAGTATGATTAATTTAAATTCTATAATTTCTATACTAATATACAAAATAATCGATTGAATTATGACAGAATGTAATCAAGAAGAAATAAAAAATAGGTGTTCTTGTACTTATGATTGCAGTAGAAGAGGAAAATGTTGCGAATGTATAGAATATCATCTTTCAATGAATCAATTACCAGGATGCATTTTTGCTAAAATCTCAAAAAATGCAGAGAAGTCTTATAATAGAGATTTTGAATATTTCGCGAAACTAGTCTTAAATAAATGAAATAAAAAAAAAATAACTTAAAAATAACTGACGAAAACAATGACAGATTTTAATAAAATTTTTGAAGAGAAAGGATTAGATTACATTCAGTTCCAGTTTACGACTATTTTAGGTGAATTTAAAGCTGTTGAGTTTCCTACTAAAATCTGGAATGAGATGCAGGAAGGTACAGGAGTAGATGGTTCATCTCTTGGATTCCTTAAAACCGAGCAAAGTGATATGTGTGCTGTTCCTGATTTCAGTACTTTTGCAATACTCTCATTTAATCCCAGAGTTGGGCGCTTTATTTGCGATTTAACCGATAATAAAGGAAAGCCATATCCAACATGTCCTCGCGGAATTTTAAGGAAAATTATCGATAAGGCCAAATCTTTGGGATATACTTTTAAAACTAGACCAGAATTAGAATGGTACTTTATTACAAAAGATAAAAATCCAGGCGACATGGGTACATATATGGATATGCTTCCTAAAGATCCCTTCCAAGATTTACGTCGTCAAATTATTGATGAAATGATTCAAATGGGTATTGGTGTTAAAACTTTCCACCATGAATTTGGTTCTGGTCAACAAGAAGTAGAATTAACCACTGACAATGCTTTACACCAAGCGGATAATGTTCAAACAGCAAAGTTGATTACAAAAGTAAAAGCATTTCATAATGATCTTATTTGTACCTATATGCCAAAACCATTTCCTGAAATGGCTGGTAATGGTCTTCACATACATCAATTCCTTTCTAAAAATGGTGAAAATCTTTTTGCTGATAAAGAAAAAGGGATAAGTGATATTCTTAGATATTATATTGGAGGAATTCAAAAACATATATTCGCAATTTCTGCACTATTAAATTCTTCTACTAACTCTTATAAACGTTTAATTCCTAATCATGAAGCACCAGTATATACTTCTTGGGGAATTGGTAATAGAACTGCACTAATACGTGTTCCAGGTTATGAAAAATCTGCTCGAATTGAATATAGAGCTGGAGATGGAGCTATGAATATGTATCTTGGTAGTGCCATATTACTTGCAGCTGGATTAGAGGGAATAAAAAATAAAATCGAACCGAATACGCCAACTACTAAAAATGTTGATAATTTAACTAATGAAGAAAGGGAAAAATTAGGAATTAAAAAACTCCCGGGAAGTTTAGAAGAATCTTTAAACGCATTTGAAGGCAGTGAATTTATAAAAAAGGTTTTAGGAAAAGAATTCCGAGAAATTTATTTGGATATAAAATATACTGAACTTCAAGGATATGAAATCGCGAAATCAAACGACAATGAAAAACAGTGGGAATTAAAAAAATATCTTCATTGTTAATACTGAATACTTATAACAAAATTTCTATTTTTGTAAAAGCAATATTATATAGGATAAAAGATATAATTAGCTTAAAGTTACTTAAATTGAAATAATCTTTATGGAGGGATTGAAATTTCTGAAATATTTATTATAGTAGGTGTTTTGTTAGGTTTTTTGTTAGTTATCGTTGCCATCATAATTCTTTCAGGACTGAGAACCGTAATTGAATATAAACGTTTAATAATCTTTCGATTTGGAAAATATAAAAGAATTGTTGGGCCCGGGATAATATATAAATTTCCACTTATTGAAAAATCAATGGAAGTTGATTTAAGAATTAAAACCTTAGATATCTCTAAACAAGATATTATCACAAAAGATAATATACCAGTTACCGCCGATACAAGTGTATTTTATAAAGTTATAAATCCTCAATATGCTACAACAAAAATTGAAAATTTTGTGAGGGCCGTATTCAACTATACTCAAGGTGCACTAAGGGATGTTATTGGAGGCATGGCATTAGATGAAATTCTAACACAACGAGAAAAAATTTCACAAGAAATTCGAAAAGTAGTAGATGAAGAAACAAGAGAATGGGGTATTGAAATCAGTCAAATTAAAATACAACAAATTGAATTACCTCAGACTATGAAACGTGCTATGGCCGTTGAGGCTGAAAAAGAAAGAGAAAAGCGTGCTTCAATAATCGCCTCACAAGGCGAACTTGAATCTGCAAAAAATATAGCAGAAGCGGCAAAATTGTTATCACAATCTCCATCTGCGATTCAATTAAGAACTTTACAAACAATCCTAGATATTTCAAAAGAACCATCTCAAAAAATTGTAATTTTTATGCCTACTGAAATAGGGAACTTACTAAAAAAACTATAAAGAAAGAAAAGATCCATTAAAAACAACAAAAAACGAAAATAATAATATATAATTTTTTATTTTTTAAAACATATATTAGAAACTCTAATTGAACTTTTACGTTTAATTTTTAAGTTTTCATAAGACTCTTAATTTTCAACATGGTTTAAAATTATGAAAAAAACTGCTAAAAATTTAATGAAAGCTTTTATACATGAAGCCCAAGCGAGGACGAAGTATGAAATTTTTGCTAGAATTGCACAAAAAGAGGAACTTCCTTTAATTTCTACAAATTTTATAAAAATTGCAGAGCAAGTAAAGGAACATGCATATTGGATTTTTTTTATGTTAGAACAATTAAAAAAGGAAGAACTTATTGAAAATGTAAAAATAGAAATTGAAAGCCCTATTACCTATGGTAAAACTGCTGAAAATTTGGAATCAGCTATTAAAGAAGTAGAATATAATGGAGTTCCAATATACCACGACATTATTAATACTGCGGATAAGGAAGGATATACTGATGTAGCAATTAGATTAAAAGAAATTTCCCAAATTAAAAGAAATTATCTACATCGTTTTAGAACTCTTTCAAAATTGCTACAAGATAATATAATATTTCAGAAGAATAAAATTATTGTTTGGAAATGTATGGAATGTGGATATGAGGTTGCGGTTGATGAAATTCCGAATGACTTTATTTGTCCGTCATGTGGTCATCTTAAACAGTATTTCAAGAGAGAAATTTTAAAAGCTGACAAGGACTTGAAACAAGGCGGATGGATTTGTATGGAATGTGGTTATCAAATAGAACAGGATAAATTACCAGAAAATTGGAAGTGCCCATCTTGTAAACGTTCTAAAGAATATTTTAAGCGAAAACCCTCTAAAGCAAAAGAAGAACGAATTTCAGTATGTTTAGTATGCTTAGAATGTGGAAATGAAGAAAAAGTAGATTTACCTCAAGACTGGAAATGTTCTGTCTGTGGTTATCCACATTAGAATTATTAAAATTTTAATATTATATTATTTAAGAAATTTTACATGAACAATTTTTGCTGTTTTAAATCGTTCTGCTATTTTTACCATTTTTACAGTTTTTTTATTCCATTTTGGATTAGGTTTGGCTCGTGAATACATAGTATACCAATCAATTACTTTAATTTTATCAGACCATTCTGCAATTTTTTTTACTGGGTCACCAATACCTATATGCCAAAAAGGCGTTTCCACTCCAACTTTTTTTGCTCTCTTATGAGCCACTTTAATAGCTAAATTTGATACGCAATCAAATATTAATTCACCATCAGGGAATTTTTCAGCTAAAGCTCTAAAAAATGCAGAAATCTCATTTTCTTGGAAGTAATAGATAAATCCTCCGGCAATTAAAAAAATACCCTTATCATGGCTAAAATCTATCTCATTAAACCAAGAATAATCAAGAGCAGACTTCGATATATATTTACATCTATTTGTTTCTGGTATATATTGCTTGCGAAAATCAATAGCATCAGATAGGTCTAAATCATACCATTTAATTTTACTATTATCTACACGAAAAAATGTAGTATCTAAACCCGCCCCAATATTTATTATTGTTGCATTTGGAAATTTTTCTATATAATCTTTAAGTGCATTATCAAAATTTTTAGCTCTAACTAAGAGACCAATCCCTCGCCATTCTCCAAGGTATTCTTGTACTTTTGAAAAATCATACTCCAGTTTTTCAATTATTTCACAAGCTTTTTGATCGTCTAATATTTCAGGATATAACTTACTAAATTTTGCTCGAGCCCACAATGGTCCTAACATCGTTTCTTGAACAGATCCCTCAATTAGATTAACTTTCTCCATGGTTAATAATCATTAATTTTTATTTAATAAAAAAGTAGAGATTGATTACTAATTTTAAATAGACGATTGAGATATATACTCGCCCTTCTGTACTGTTTCCGTCACCGGAGAACAGTTGGAGCATCAAACTAAGCGGCCTACCTAAAGCTCGCTCCAAAATACTCATAGCTTTCATTTGGCCTTGCACCAAGGTTTTAGCTCGTTTCAACCATTCCTTCCTACAATTTCATTAGCTTATATCCAAATCATTAATATCTGTAAGAAGGCAGTACCGTTTCAGTAGCTAAAATACGGTTCTCACCGTAGTAGTTCTCTACTCCTTGCTTGGAGAGTGGGGCGAGGTTCCTCAGCAGGATATACCCACCGTCAGCTCCATATCTCACTCGTCTTTCTTCTAAAAGGAAAAATAAGTATTTAAACTTTTGTCTTCAAGATTGGTATGTTACTGAAAAATTTAGATTGAATTTTATTTCTACTCTATATAGAATATTAAAATAGAAAACTAAAAAAAAAGATTAAAGAGAAATTTTTTTATTATTTTAAAATCTAATTAGTCCAGCACCACCATTAAATAGCAATAGAAATCCAAGAAAGATAGATGCTGTTAGCGACATTACGACCAATAAAGTATTAATACTTGGACCTGCTGTATCTTTAAACGGATCTCCAACTGTGTCTCCAGTTATCGACGCTTTATGAATTTCTGTACCTTTACCACCTAAATTGCCATCTTCAATCCATTTCTTAGCATTATCCCAAGCTCCTCCTGCATTAGACATCATAACTGCGAAAACAAATCCAGATAAGATAGCACCAGCTAAGAATGCCCCTAAAGAAGCGACTCCAAATAAAATACCAACTATTATAGGTGTTGCTATAGAAATAATACTCGGTAATATAAGCTCTTTTAGAGCACCTTTAGTTGCTATGTCAATAGTTTTTCCAAAATCAGCGGCTTCTTCACCCGACAATATTTTTGGATTAGATTCAAATTGTCTTCGTATTTCCTTCACCATTATTGCTGCATTTCTCTGTACTGCTAAAATTAATAGAGCAGAAAATAATGCTGGTATTACAACTCCAATAAACGCTCCTATTAGCACATTTGGTGATAATAAATTCATATCTTCAGGTAAGAGACTTCCAGGTTCTATTTCATTAGCTTCAATTGCAAAAGAAAATAATAACGCAAGCACCGTTAAGTTTGCTGCGCCTATTGCAAAACCTTTAGTTATAGCTTTAGCAGTATTTCCCGCAGAATCTAATTTATCAGCAATTCGGATAATATCCTCACCCAAATCCCCTTGTTCTGCTATAGCTCGACTATTGTCTACTATAGGTCCATATGCATCATTAGAAACGATTGTTCCTACAATAGCTAACATTCCTACAGCTGCCAATGCTACTCCAAAAACTCCAGCAAGCAAATATGCAAAAGTTATCGCAATTATAATTCCAATAGCAGGAGGGACAACACTTATTAGTCCATATGAGAAACCTGAAAGAATAACTACAGCATGTCCTTCTTGTGCTGCATATGCCATATTTCTTGTCGGTTTCCTGTCAGCTCTTGTAAAATAATCGCTAGTAAATCCAATTACAATTCCAGATAAAAGTCCAATCGCGGATACACCCCAAATTCGCCATAGTAAACCAATCTCTTCATTTTCCAATCCTATTGTTAAGAAGAAAGTAATTAAGGCAGATAAACCAAAATAAATTAGAGTAGCAAAATAGGTTCCAGTGTTTAGAGCCTTTCCAGGTTCTTCAGAACCTTTCCATTTTATTAGATATATCCCTATAAGTGAGGAAATTAATCCAACACCACAAAAAACTACTGGAGTTACCACAAAAATGGCTTTTCCTGCATCTGATAATGTTACATCTACTAGCGGTGATTCGATAACACCTAAAACAGCAAAAGAAGCGGCTAACATCATTGCAGCAACGATAGAAGCTACATATGAGTCAAAAAGATCACTTCCCATACCAGCTATGTCACCTACATTATCACCGACATTGTCAGCTATAGTTGCTGGATTACGAGGATCATCTTCAGGAAGGTTATATTCAGCTTTACCTACTAAATCTGCTCCAACATCAGCAGTTTTGGTGTAAATCCCACCTCCACATTTCATAAATAACGCAATACTACTCGCACCGAAACTAAAACCTAAAATAATAGTAGGATCAGGGATAACCCAATATAAAATAGAAACACCGATTAAAGCAACACCAACTACGGCAAGTCCCATGACAGCACCTCCAAAGAAAGCTACATCAAAACCTTTTTTAGTACTTATGGTACAACCTTGTGCTGCTCGAGTGTTTGCTTTTACACCAACAAACATTCCAAGCCAACCAGCAAACATAGATCCAACAGATCCTATAAGATAAGCAATCATTTGTTCCCAATTTAGAGCATCAGGAAATATTCTATCATAAGTTGCGCTTCCCTTAAGAGGAGATGGAAGAAATAATAAGGCGATCGAAAGTCCTACAACAAATATTCCTAACATTTTATATTGTACACTAATAAATCTTTTAGCTCCAGCTTCGATATATCCCGAGACTTCAACCATTCTTTCATTGCCTGGATCTTCTTTCATAACTAATTTGGCGAAATATAGAGCCATTCCAATTGAAATTATACCAGCAATTAATGCAACAATTAAAATTATTGGTACATCCATAATTTTTCACATTTTTATAAGTTTTTTAAAATATTTTTTGTAAATCAATGAATAGTAATATCAAACAAAATTTCTTAAATCGTTTAAATATTTTGAATTTTATTGTAATTATTTTTCTAAGTAGTATAATCTTATTACTTACAAATTTACAAATCCTTATAATAATAAAAATATCTTATAGAAATTTGGAAAAAGAACATTTTTAACTTATGATGGTTTGTATTATAAAATCTGGTTTACACTTATATGAAGATTTTATTTTCAATAAAAGGAGGATTGTGTTTTTTGAGTTTAGAGTTATACCAAATAATTCTCATGATCATTATTGGTTCACTTGTAGGAATTTCTATGAGCTTTATAGGTCAAACTGGTCAAGGGATCGTGGTACCTCTAATTCTTATAATTTCTGGAGATGTTTTTTTAGCAATCGCTATCAGTGTTTTAAATGATTTAATAGCAGCAATCGCAGTAAGCATTAATTATACCAGAAAAAAGCAGTTCTATTTCCGTCGTGACATATTAATTTTAATGCTAATTGCCAGTATTGCCGCTTTTTTGGGAGTTTTTATATTAATGACAACTCCTTTAGGTTCAGTTTTTGGTTGGGGGATTCCCATATTTATTATTTTTTTAGGATTAACCATTCTTAGAAAAGGGTTTCCTACATCTGAATCGGTTCAGAGAACAGTAAATAATATCATTAAGAGGTTTTCAAAGAATAAATCGAATAATTTAGGTAATAATGAAATACAAAACAATTTTAAGGAACCAGATCCTGTTCAAAATGAAGAAATTCAAGGTTTTATTAAACCTTATTCGAGATTGTTTTATATTTTAGCGATCATACTTGGAATTTTTGTTGGTATCAATTCAGGGATGTTTGGTGCAAGCTCAGGATTCATTATAACTTTAGTTTTAATAATCCTTTATGGTTATCCAATAAAGAAATCTGTTGGTACAGCATTACTTTTAAGTATCTTCATGTGTTTCTTTACATTTTCAATATACCAAATCTTAGGTTTCACTATTAAGGATCAATTCTATTATAATTGGGAATTTACTCTCTATCTTGGAATTGGTTCATTTTTAACCGGATTTATTGTTTCTAATTATGTGCAAAGATTATCTGCTAAAGCGATGGGAAGAGGAATGGGTGCAACAATGATTATTTTAGGTACTATATCTTTAATATTCTATTTCCTTTTGTAAAGCTATAATGTGCTAAATTCTTCCTTTTTAAAACCCCATAATTTTAAGATCTTTTCTGCACCACCGATTATTTCTTCAATAAACGCTTTAACTGGCACTATTTCTTTCCGGTGTCCTAAAGCCATAGAAGGAGACATAAAATTTTTTACATTATAATGAAAAATCCTATTATAAAAATGTTCATCAAAAATATCCATATTGAGCCATTTTTTTTTAATATTCAAAGCTACTGGACATTCTTTTGTCATCATTAATGCTGTTCCAAAACAAACCGCATCAGCACCCATAGCTAAAGCGCTAAGATACCCTCTCGCATCACCAATCCCCCCGGCAGCAATAATAGGTATTTTAAGCAGTTTTTTAGCCATTGTTATATTTACTAAAGTTGTATTTGAAAAAGGATTTTTAAATCCAGTACCCTCTAAACCGACTAAAGTAACTGCATCTGCACCATCTTTTTCTGCCGAAATGGCATGTTTAACTAGAACGCATTTATGAAACCAATATCCTCCAGCTTGATGTATTCTATCTCCTAAAAACTTTGCTTTAAAGCCGGAAGTAGTAAAAATCTTAATATTTTCATTAAGAGCTACTTCCACATATTCTAAATACCTTTTTTTTGTCTTTATATCTTCTTTAGTATCACTTAAAGTATGATGAGGTAATGAAAGATTGGCTCCAAAAGGTTTATCAGTAAGATTTTTCATATTTTGCATATCAATTTTAAAATCCTCCAAATTTGGAAAATTTAAAGCCGCTATTATTCCTAATCCACCAGCATTTGAAAAAGATGATGCAAATTCTGATTTACCCCATCCACCAAATGCCCCCATAATAACGGGATACTTAACATCTGTTATTTGAGTAATTCTCGTCTTCCAAATCATAATAAAATATAACCAGCTTTTTAAAACAAAAAGATAATTAAAAAAAAAATTGAATTTGAAAATTCAGTCACAATCTACTTCTTTTTATTATATTCAGCAGGATTTCCACCACCTTCAAGATAATCAGCGTATTTTTTCAGACTTTCTAAGAGCATATCACCAGCCATACCAAGTATACTCTCTTGTTCTGGGTCTTCGAATTCTGCCCACCCCATTACTTCAGTCGAATCTCCTTTTGGAGTAAGAACGTATCCCATCTTACTGAAGGGTCCTCCTTCTATTTCCATTGTAATTTTTTTATTTTCATCTCTTTCAATAACAGTTGAAATAATGTCTCCTATTGTGGTTTTTACAGAATATTTATCTGGTTCAATTGTAGTTAATTTTTTTACCGTAATATTCCACTTTTCCTCAAGATTTTCATCATTCAATATATCATAAATTTTCTTTGGAGATGAATTGATTTCTACTTTTCTTTCAAATTTAGCCAAAAATCTCACCTTTATGAGTTTAGTATATATTTATGTTGAAATGATATATATATTTATCAGACTAGAGGATTTGTTTTAAATACAATACGATCATTTTTAGTGATTAATCATTGAAAATGAAATTTTAAAAACATAAGGTAATCAGAAAAATGGATTATGAAGATATTATATTTGAAAAGAAAGATAGAATTGCTCGAATAACCATTAATCGACCTCAACGTTATAATGCATGTGCACTACAAACTGTCCATGAATTGATTGACGCTTTTAACCGATGCATGGATAATGAAATTGGAGTTGTGGTATTTACTGGTGCAGGCGATAAAGCGTTTTGTACAGGTGGTGATCAAACAACACGCGAGAAGGGCGGTTATAAGGGAGAGTATATGTTGCCTTTGGAAGTAGGTTGGCAGCGAGTGACATTTCTAATCCGTACATTACCCAAACCAGTCATAGCTCGTGTGAATGGTTATGCGATTGGAGGAGGACATGTATGGCACGTTAATTGCGATCTCAGTATTGCGGCAGAACATGCACAGTTCGGACAAGCAGGACCACGTGTAGGTTCATTTGATCCTGGATATGGAACTGGTGACTTAATGCGTGCTGTGGGCATAAAACGTGCGAAAGAGATTTGGTTTCTTTGTCGACGTTACACAGCACAGCAGGCTATGAAAATGGGACTAGTGAATTCTATTGTGCCTTACGAAAAGTTGGATATAGAAGTAGAACAATGGTGCCAAGAACTATTAGAAAAGAGCCCAACAGCATTGAAGATGCTAAAATATGCTTTTTTGGCTGAAACTGATGGAGTAACTGGCATCACTCAACTAGGAGTTGGTGGATTGTCTCTTTACTATGGTACTGAAGAAGCTGTAGAGGGAAAGAATGCATTTATCGAGAAACGAAAAGCAGATTTCAATCAATTTCGAAAAAAGTGAAATTTTTGGAATTAAAAATCCGTAAAGCAACACCTAAAGATGCAAAAAGTATATCATATATTTGGGAAGTAATATGCGCTGAGAGAATTTACACATCCGTTGACAAAGCTTTTACCGCTCAACAAGAAAGAGAGTATATCTCGTCGTTATCTGAAAGAGAAGGTATTTTCGTTGCTGAAGTAGATAATAAGATTGTTGGGTTCCAATCCTTGGATCTTTGGTCTAAAGTTCTTAACTCCTTTAGACAAGTTGGAACTATTGGCACTTTTATCCTTCCTGAATTGAGAGGAAAGGGAATTAGTTATATTTTGGCAAATCAAACTTTTGACTTTGCGCGTGTTAATGATTATAATAAAATTGTTATTTATGTAAGAAAAGGAAATGAAAGAGCAATAAAATTCTATCAAAATTTAGGATTTATTACTAAAGGTGAATTAGAACGGCAAGTGAATATTGAAGGAATTTTGGAAAATGAGCTGTTTATGGAAAAATTTCTTTAAAATGAAACTAACTTGCTTTATTTTAACTCTTCCCGTGCAATAATTAGGTTCTGTATCTCTGTAGTCCCCCCTCCGATCATAAAGAATTTTGCATCTCTCATATACCGTTCAACAGAATACATATCAGTATATTCATCCCCACCATGAATCTGAACTGCTTCTGAAGTAATCTCTACTGCAGATCTACTAGAGAAAGCTTTTGCCATTGAAGCTTCCTTAGTAATATCTCTATTCATTTCCTTTAATTGTGCTGCACTATAGGTTAATAATCGTGCTGCGCGCAATTTTGTAGCCATTTCAGCAATTTTTAATTTAATGAGTTGAAACTCTGAGATTGGTTTATTAAATTGAATTTTGCTTTTTGCATAACGTTTTGAATCTTCTAGAGCTGCTAAAGATATACCATTGCATTCAGAACTTAGGGTTATTCTTTCTATATTAAAAGTATCCATTAAACTTTGAAAACCACTCCCTTCCTCCCCAATAAGATTATCTTTTGAAATTTCTGCATTTTCAAGAGTAATAATACCGTTATATACTCCATTTAATCCCATTAGTCCATAAGGATTTTCTATTGTTAGCCCAGTGGTATCTTTTTCCACTAAAAATACGCTTATCCCATTCCGAGGATTTACATTCTTATTTGTTACACACCAAATAAAATAATAATCTGCAATTCCCGCATTTGTTATAAATCTTTTAGAACCATTTAAAAGGTATATATCTCCCTTTTTTTGTGCCACAGTTTTAATTCCTGCTACGTTGGATCCCGCTTCTTCCTCAGTAACACATATACCACATAACTTCTCTCCAGTGGCAATTTTAATTAAATAGTTCTCTTTTTGAATTTCATTACCATATTTATTGAGAAGATACCCATCAAGTATGCACGGGGTACGAATAACTGAAACAGCTACATTCATTTTAGAAATTTCTTCAGTAATCATACAATGAGCGATCAGTCCTAACTCTGAACCTTCATACTTTTTTGGAATTAATGGACCAAATAATCCCTTTTCTCCAATTTTTTTAATTAAAGATAATGGTATTTCTTTTTTCTGATTAATGTCATCCTTTAATGGTTCTAATTCTTTTAAAAAGAATTCTCTTAACTCTTTTCGTAAAGTATGATGTTTCTCTGAAAAGAATATATCATCCATTTTATCATCCTTTATTTGTGTTTTGAATTGTTTTAAGTAATATTAATAATAAGTTCTAAGATAAATTTTTTTTATATTTCATAATTTTTTAATTGGAAATATGTAATGTTATAACGAAATAATTTTTAAACTAGTAGTTTAATCTACTAAGATATTATTTACCATTGAATAATGGATGTTTTTAAGCTTACTTAGATATATTTAATTAAAGTATTTTATAATGTGGTAAAAATGAGTGAAGATTCTAAGTTCTGTGAAAACTGCGGCGAAAATGTTGAGGATGAAATATTTTCTTGCTATGAATGTGGGAATTCAATATGTGACATGTGTGCTAATGTTTGTAAGAATTGTGGGGAATATTTATGTGACGGATGTTTTCATCATCATAAAAAAAAATGTAAATAAATGAAAGGTACCTATATTTTAGTTATTAATTTACGTAAAAATTCAGAGATTCAAATTGGCTCTTTAGGCTACATTCTATTTAATAGAGGTTTTTATTTTTATGTAGGTTCAGCGATGGGAACTGCAAATTCATCAACTTTAGTGAATAGAGTAAAAAGACATTTATCTTCTACAAATAATAAAAAGATCCATTGGCACATTGATTACTTATTAGCTAATAAAAATTCAAATATAAGGCGTTTATATCTCATTCCATCCACCAAAAGATGGGAATGTACAATATCTAACGAATTAATGGATAGTACTGATGGTTATATTAAAGATTTTGGATCTTCTGATTGTAATTGCAAAAGTCATTTGTATTATTTTAAAAATTCTGATAGTATAGGAAAAGAATAAAATGACTATCTTAGTAAAATAATTGAAATAATTAAAACTATTATTACAAGGATTTCTGGTATGACTCCAAACTTTTTATAGTTCCAATTTGGAAGCCAATAGAGTGTTTTTTCTCTGATTTTATCTACAATTCTATGGAAAAAGTTGCTATGGTGGTAATCTGTTTTTCCATTTATATTTCTTCTCTTTTGAATTCGTCTTATTATAACCCAATCCCAAATATCTGGTAAATTAGCAAATAACATTCCTAAATAATAAGGAAAGAAAAGAAATATTGCAATATAACCAGAAATACGCACAGTTATATTCCAAGAAACCCAGAATTTATCATCCCAATAAGGTTCAGGAGTATGATATGTAATTTTTGCAAATGCATCAACTATAAAATGGGATAAAAAAGCAATGAGTAAAGTGAATAAATAGTTAAAGGGAAAAGTAAAAAACTTAAAACATAAAATTTGAATGAATATACCAATTAAAACATGAGTGATTAAATTCATAATCCCGTCACTTTGTAAAATAGAAAAGAAGAATTATTATCAAATCAAATTATAAAAATTTTTTAAGTTTAAAAATCGTTCTTAATTATTCATAATAAGTTAAATTTAAAAATGATAAGAAAAATCTAAAGTGAGTATTAAAAATGGGAATGTTAGATGGTAAAGCAGCCATAATTACTGGCGCTGGGCGTGGTTTAGGGCATGAAGAAGCCTTAGCTATGGCAAAAGAAGGATGCAATTTAGTTATCAACGATTTAGGAGCTGCTTTTGATGGAAGTGGCCAAGAAAGTAAGATTGCAGATGAAGTTGTGGCTGAAGTGCAAAAATTAGGAGTCAAAGCTGTTGCTAATTATGATTCTGTCACTGATTTTAATAAAGCTAAAGCAATGATTGATCAAGCAATATCTGAATTTGGGAAGTTAGATATTCTTGTAAACAACGCTGGTATCCTCCGAGATAGAATGCTTTTTAATATGACAGAAGCAGAATTTGATGATGTAATTGCTGTACATTTAAAGGGTACTTTCAATATGACACGACACGCTGCAGCTTATTTTAGGCAGAAAGGTAAAGCAGATGAATCACTAGGGAATTTCGGTAGAATTATAAATACTGCATCAGATGCTGGTTTAACCGGAAATGTAGGACAAACCAATTATGGAGCAGCAAAGGCGGGCATTGCTGCTTTTACTATGAACGCTTCAGCAGAATTAAAAAAATATGCTACTGTTAATTGTATCGTTCCTTTGGCAAGAACTCGTTTAACCACAGATGCTACTCCGCAAATGGTTGAAATAATGAATAAACTTGATGAAACAGGACTTGATGTTTTCAATCCTGCTAATGTAGCACCAATGCTTGTATTCTTAGCATCAGATAAAGCTAAAAGAATTAGTGGAGAGGTATTTAGAGTCGTAGGCGATCGTGTTATGCTATTCCAAGGATGGCATACTGTTAATCAAATCAAAAATGATCACAAACCATTTACACCACAATTAATAGCCGAAAGAATTAGAGAATTAATGAAAAGAGCACCCAAAAGAGAAAATTTGTATGCCCTTTTAGGCGATATGGTTAAAATGTAATATTATTTTAATTTATTTTTTTTTTATTTTTAAAAAATATTTTTACTCCAATTTTTTTTATTCAATATTTACAACAATTTCCTTAATAATTTCATAAATAACCTTTATAAATTTATCAAATTCTTTATCTGATAAATCTTTTTCAAAATTTTTCAAAAAGTTTAAAGTATATTCAAGTTTGTTTAATGCATTTCTAAGGTATTGTTGCTCATTTAAAATTTTAGATTTGTTTATATGAGAATTTAGAAAAATTATCTCGCTAAAAAGCAGATTAATTAATTTTTCTCTTCTTGATTGAAAAAAATCAGCATATTTCCATTTTATTACTTTACTCATTTCGTACAAACACTTTGTTTATTTTTAAGTAAAAAAAAGTAATGAGATATTAATCTCTTAAAGAGTCCAATTTTTGATTTCTTAAATTCTGCTAAGAACTCAATCTTCAATCAAATCTTTAAAGAAATCTTCATCAATATGTTTATCTTCATCTGGTCTTTTTATTTCTTTATACATATAGAAGGTACTCATTAATGCTCCCATTATTAAGCCAATAACTACTCCTGATATAAGAATGTAAAAAATAAACGAAAAAAGTGCAACAAGGTACAATCCCTCTAATATAGATAAGATAATCCATTCATAAAAACCTATAAATATTGCAGATAAAGCACCCCCACCAACTCCAGCTATAACACCAGTTTTTAGAGTTTCTTGCTCTGGTTTCTGATTTTTTAAAGTAAATCTTAATCCGATGATTGCTCCAATGAGAAGTTGAAAATCAGCAAAAAGAATAACTCCAGGATAAACATATCCGGTTGGTATGTAAATAATAAGGCTACATAAAGCAAAGAGAACGATCCCTGCTTCAATATTTCTTTCTCTAGCGTTTTTCATTAAATCTGAGATGAAAGGAATATAAATCACTTAATTTTTTTTTTAATTAGTCCTAAATAGAATTTTAATATGAATAATTAAATAAGAAAATAGTATGTTAAGAAAGTTATTATTTCATTATATATTTGCACCCGGTAGATCTTTTCCTTTCGTAATTGCTTTTGATATAGCTTTCTTAACCAATTTTGTAGGATCTGCCAAACTTTGAAGACCTTCTACTGCAGCATCTGCCGCTTGACCAAGTACATCTCCGCTGATTGCACCTCCACCAGCAAGTTCCTGTGTAATAACACCAGCTGCTGGAGTTAATGCCACTGAAACAACTATATTAACTGCTGCTATAGCCACAACTTTTGCAATCTTCTTAGCAATTGGGCTGGTATCTCCTTTTTTCGACTTCTCTTCATCCTGACAGCTTCTAAAGATGTTTAGGTCCTTTTATTAATCTATTTAAAGCCTCTTCCTTTTTTTCTTTATCCCCTTTATAATATATTCCTTCTTTGTAAGCGTCTTCTAGAAATTTTGTTAACGATTTGTATTTTTCAACTTTTTTGTATCCATTCCAATCAACTTCTTTGAAATTTGTTAAAATTGTATTACAAGGTTTTCCTTTATTAACTTGATAAACATATATTTTTGGCTCTTTTTTATCGCTTAAATATACTGCTTCAGTTTCAAGTTTTTCAGATGATTCCATAATCATTATTCTCCAAAAATTTTTTAAGGAACACCAATTGAGACACTTGGAGAAATAAAAATTGGTTTTTTAAATCTTGGTTGTTTAATATTTTTTTTTAATACTTTTATCATTAATATATCGTTTTCGAATTTTAAGAAATTAAAGGCTTTAAAACCTCTATGTAAATCATGATCTTTAGATGCAGATTCATAAATTATGATTCCTAAGAATCGACGCGTAGCAGCCTTTAAAATCTTATCAATTAAATAAATATATCCTAGTTGCATATCTTTTTTATTTTTGAATTGATTTTTATAGAGAAAAATTTCATGAATTAACCCAATTCGTATTTTTATTCCATATTTAAAAACATAATAGTTTTGGTGGGTTATTATTGCTCCGCCAATAATCATCTCTTTTTTTCTTATAATTACATATGTAGGTCTCTGTCTTTTCGCAGGAACATTAACACGTGACCATAGGAATTTTTCTTTATTATATTTAGGAAAACCTGTATAATATTTTGGAAGAATCTTATTAACAGCTCTCATATACTCAAAATGTTTTTTATTGTGATTAATGTCAAAAGTAAAATCCTTAAAAGAGGGATATGATTTTATTTTTATTCTGTTAATAAAGCGTGGAATATAAGAATAAATAAAAAGGGCAGGGAATAAAATCGCAAAAGCATACATGTCTCTTATTAGCCTTAATATATTTGGGATGTGTATGAAAAATATTTCTTTATTCACATCCTTATAATTTAATTTCTTGTATAGCTTTTTCCGAGCAAAACCCTTATAGCCTGTTGATAGTATCGATAAATCACATCCCCTTTTTTGCATATATTCAATTGCCATTTTCATTAAATTGGTTGCTATACCTTTCTTTGCATAATCCGGATGACATGATACATCATTAATATCTCCTATCAAATATTCACTATTACCTAAAGGAATTCTTTCCACTAAATTGGCATAAACGGCACCTACAATTAGATTCTTATCAACATCTTCTGCAATTTGACACATCTCGGGTTCAAATCCAGGTGATTGAACATATCTCCAAGCCCAAGTTTTAGGAGTTCTCACAAATCCACCACCTCCCTGTTGAAATGTAATATTAAATAAATTAGCTAATTGTTGATCATCCCCCGATTTATAATGACGATAAATAATGTTTCCCATATGAATCCTTTTCTTAACTAATCTTAATCTCAAAACTTTTAATACTTAAATATATTAAATCTAACATATAATTATAGAATTAATTATCTTAATATAATCAAATAAATTGAGTTCGATGAGTGATCAAATATCAAATATTTTAGATTCTCTTAAAACTATAAAAGGAGTTCATGGAGCTGCTATTATAGAAAAATTTGGGTTGATTAAAGGTAGTGCTTTACCAGGATGGGTAGATCCCGAAGCCTTGGCTGCAATGGTCACACTTATCCTAAAAGCAAGTCAACGTGCTACGAGAGAATTAGAACAAGGATCATTTCACAGCGCAATAATAGAATCTGAGAAGGGTAAAATACTTTTTAGTGAAATTAAAGGAAATATTCTCACAATAATTGCGACTGTAGATGCCAAATTAGGAATAATTAATTTAAAATTAGCTGCTGCTGCTAAGGCACTAAGCAGCTTAATATAGTAATATAATAAAATTTTTTCTCTTTTTTAATCGATAATCCTCATATCCCTTAAAAGTTTAAGCATTATCTGTCTTGTTATTTTAGGATCAGCCTGCCCTTTAGTCTTTCCCATGACTCTACCAATTAATGCTTCTATTGCTTTAGGGTTTTTGCGACAATCATCTTTAATCATAGGATTTTCATCAATCACTTCTCGGGAATATTTTTCAAGTATAGATTCTTCTGAAATCCGTTTTTTACCTTTATCTTTAATCATTTTTGAGATAGAGTTTCCTTTCATCATATCACCTATGAGAGTTTTTGCAATTTTAGTAGTAGTATTTCCCTTTTTAATATTCGAAATTAAATCTATAATGTGACTTGGTTTTAGTTTAGTTTCATCGATTTTTTTGTTATTTTCATTTAACCAACCAACAATATCATTCATAAGCCAATTGCAATACAATTTATATTCATCAGGACCAAATGTAGGGTCTTTGTTAACTCCGTTTTCATAAAAATCAGCAATAGTTTTGTCCAGGATTAGATTTTCAGCGTCAAACTCGGATAACATATATTGTTTTTGAAGGCGTAAAACTTTTTCATTTGGCATTTCTGGCAAATAGTCTTTTATTTCGTCAATAAATTCTTTCGTGATTACAATAGGAACTAAATCTTGTTCTGGAAAATATCTATAATCTTTTTCAAACTCTTTTGTTCTCAATAGTATAGTAACTCTTCCATCCCAATGTCTTGTTTCTTGCATAATCTCTTTTCCTTTTTTTATTTCATGTTTTTGCCTAGTTATTTCATACATTAAGGCACTTTCAACTTCTTTAAAACTATTTATATTCTTCACTTCCGCTCTGGGGTGTCCTTTGATTGAAATATTCGCATCTACCCTCAAGGCACCCTCTAAACTTAAATCTGAGATTCCAGTATATTGAACAATCAATTTAAGCTGATTTAGGAACTCTCTTGCTTCTGCAGGTGAACTCAGAACTGGTTCTGTAACTATTTCAATTAAAGTAATTCCTGAACGATTATAATCCACTAAAGTATAGGGGGATGCTCTTATACTTCCCTTATGAACCAATCTTGCCGGATCTTCTTCAAGATGTATTCGATTTAGAAGAATATCTTTCTTATAGGAGTTTATTTTTATCGTAACTTTCCCACCATCAGCAAAAGCTTTACCTCCTGCCTTGTTGTATTGAGTAATCTGAAAACCTTTCGGTAGATCTGGATAAAAATAGTTTTTTCGGAAGAAATACATCGATTGATTAATCTCGGAATTTAACGCTAATGCCAATCTAGTAGCAAATTCGACTGCCTTTTTATTTATTACAGGTAATGACCCTGGTAATCCAATACATATTGGGCATAAATAAGTGTTTGGCTCAGCATCTCGATAGTCACTACTACAACTACAGAATAATTTTGTTTTCAAATTTGCAAGTTGGATATGAACTTCTAATCCTATAATAACATCATCAGGAGCATCGTCCAATTTATTTACCTCTAATTGTTAATGATGGAATTTTACGATATATATTTAATTCTTGTTCAAGCTGATAACCGATATTTAAAATTGTCTTTTCATCGAAATAATTTCCTATAATTTGAAACCCAATAGGAAGTCCTTTGTTATCATAACCGCAAGGAATGGAGAGTCCTGGTAATCCTGCGAGGTTTACCGGACATGTTAACACATCCATTAAGTACATTTGCAAAGGATCATCAACTAATTCCCCTATTTTAAATGCTGTAGTTGGCATTGTTGGACATACTATTGCATCACACTTTTCAAAAGCGTTTTGGAAATCCTTCTTAATTAGAGTCCTTACTTTCAATGCTTTAATATAAAACATATCATAATATCCCGCTGATAGTGTATATGTACCAAGGATAATTCTTCTTCTTACTTCTGATCCAAATCTTTCACCGCGTGTTCTACTAAATACTTCGTATACATCTCCTTTTAAATCATCACTCATCTTTCCATACCTTAATCCATCATACCGTTCTAAATTTGAACTAGCTTCGCTCATTGCTATTAAATAATACGTAGGAATTGTATACTCTAAGTGAGGGAATGAAACTTCTACCGTATTTGCCCCTAAACTCTCCAACTTTTCTATCGAATTTTTTACTTTTTCTTTAACATCCTTCTGTAAACCCTCTCCAAAAAATTCTATAGGGATACCCAGAGTCTTTTTTTCTATAGATCTATTTAGTTCTTTTGTATACTCATCAACTCCAATATCTACGGTTGTTGAATCTAAAGGATCATACCCTGCGATTATTTCAAGTATTAATGCTACATCGTACACGCATCGCGCTAATGGCCCAATTTGATCTAAGGAGTTTGCGTAAGAGACTAATCCATATCTGGAGACCCTTCCATAGGTGGGTTTTATACCAACAATTCCACAATATGCGGCAGGACACCTGATACTACCACCGGTGTCGCTTCCTAAGGAGACAGGTGTCTGTCCTGATGCGACACACGAACTAGAGCCCCCACTAGATCCTCCAGGAACTCGCTCTAAATCCCATGGGTTATAGGTTGGACCATAACTGCTATTTTCTGTTGAAGAACCCATAGCAAATTCATCCATATTTGTACGCCCTACAGAAATAGCTCCTTCCCTTTCAATTAAATAATCTATAACAGTTGCATTATAAGGAGGTCGATATCCTTCTAATATTTGAGAACCACATGTAGTAGGACTGTCTTTTATGCATATACAATCTTTTACACCAATTGGTAATCCAAAAATTTTTCCAGTAGTTTTACCATCCTTTAATTGAGCATCTAATTTTTTAGCTCTCTTCAATGCTCTCTCTTTTGATAAATGCACAAAAGAATGTATTAATTCCTCAGTTTTTTCAATTCTCTCATAAGTCTTTTGGATAACCTCTTGAATTGTAATTTCTTTGCTTTTTATTTTTTCTATTAATTCAAATCCCATAAATTTATAGAATTCCATTTAAAACAAACCACACTTCTGAATAAATTAGGATTAGTTTAGCTTAAATAACTTATCTATGATAATTGTATATTTCTAAAAAATTTAAAAGAATTTACTTTTTTTAGTTTTTATTAATTGTTATAACAAATAAAAATGAAAAATAATTTCTCAAAAAACTATTAACAGGATTTAAACGAAGCCCTAACTTAAACCACTATTAACATAATATAGAATCTGTGAAAAAAATCAAATTAATCTTCCCAAATATGTATGAAATTTTCTAATGCTCTTGCTTTTATGCTCTCATTTTTATACCTAAATATTCGTATACGTCCAAATTTCTTCTCTTGGATTAAGTCTCGCGTTTTAAGAAAATTTAGGTGTCTTAGAATATTAGTATGATTTAGTCTTGTCTTATTAATGAGGGATGAGATATTCAATTCTTTTTCTTTCACCAGAATGTTTAAGATTTTAATTCGAGCTTTTGATTCAAATAAATTTTCTATAAGAAATTTTTCACCCAAAATATATTCCTCTAAAAAATCAATAAATTTAACAATTTTCCAAGATTAAAAATTTGTCAGAGTCTAACAATTTCTTATTTTGACTAAATAATCTAAAAATTAAAAATGAAATATAATTAATCTTTCAAATAATTTTATAGTGATAATGATCTCCAATAGAAATGTCTTAAAGGAAATTGTTAAGTTTGGCAAAAAGGAATACAGGGAGAAAAAACCCTGTAACGTAAAAGTCTTAAGAATTAAGGATGAGACAATTTTTACGAAGGGCGAACCATTTAAAACCAAATTGGAAAAGAAAGTACAAACTCAAATTTTTGTCGGATTAATTACTTTTGAATCTCTTTTTTTTTCCTTTTTTTACAAAAATTAGTTAAAATTGATCATTTTGGACATCAAAGTAAAGATTT
>JAHLWP010000049.1 GCA_019057865.1 Promethearchaeota archaeon | reverse complement strand
CAACACCCACAAAACCAGGATCATGTTGCCTTCCCTTTTTCGGGATTAAACCAGTCATTTTTGATTTAGAAGGTGATGAAATTACAGAACCTGATGAAGGTGGGTATTTTGTGATAGCTAAACCCTGGGCCGGAATGTTAAGAGATGTTTGGGGCGACACAGAGCGATTTAAATCAACATATTTTGAAAAGTATCCAGGATACTATTATACTGGTGATGGAGCACGACGTGATGAAGATGGTTATTATTGGATTCTTGGGCGATTAGATGATGTCATTAAAGTCTCAGGTCATCGAATTGGAACTATGGAAGTAGAATCTGCTCTTGTAAGCCATCCAAAGGTTGCTGAAGCCGCTGTCGCTCCATTCCCCCACAAGATTAAAGGCCAAGCCATTTGGGCTTACGTGACTTTAATGCAAGGAATAGAAAAGTCAGCTAAATTATCTAAAGAGATACGGATGCATGTTAGAAAAGAAATAGGTCCTGTATTCCAACCCGATGTCATTCAATTTGCGGATGCATTACCAAAGACAAGAAGTGGCAAAATTATGCGTAGAATCCTGAAGGCAATTGCTGCCGGTACAGAAATAGGGAATGTAACCACATTAGCCGATCCTTCTGTAGTAGATGCTTTGCTTGAAGAACGGAAAAAGATGGATATTGAAATTCCTTAATAATTATTTTTCTTTTTTTTTTATTTATCAGAATTAAATAAATTAAATAATAAATCTTTCAACTCTTTAAGTCTAACATTGTAAAATTTAGGCAAAATTAATGTATTAACTAAAAATAAATTATCACCAATTTCATTTTCATCAATAATTATAATATCAAATGATGCCAATTCAAGTAAATCTAATTTTATTCTATTTGTCCTTAAAGTAGATTTAGAAAAAACATTAGATTTTATTAGATTTAGTCTTAAATCTTCGAAATTTAAGAAATTATTATCATTTACAAGAAGAAAATAAATAATTAAATTCTTTAAATTTTTTTTTAAACTCCCTTTTCTATCAATTAATTCTATTTTTCTTTGAGATTTATATATTTTTTCTCTTGGGGGATTCAATTTACTGTAATAAAAATTAGTATTCGAAGATCCAATTCTTTTCTGAAAACTTCCTAATAAATCATCCTGATATTCAAAATATTTTAATCTATTTCTGAAAACATCTAAATTTTTAGCTTTTTTTTGATTGTATAAATAACCCAGTCTAAGATTAGTTAATTTTTTCAACAGTTCGTCATTTAAAATTTTCATTAATTCATCTGATTTATAATATTTATTATCTAAATCAATTATGATATCAGGAATAATATCACTCCAATTTGGTGCTAATCTCTCTTTTCTTGATTTTTTATTTCCAAGTGTTTCTAGGCATTTAAGAAATTTCCTTTTACCACAAATCTTTATACCATTTATTTCTAAATCATGAAAGTGATCATTATCTTCGTAGAGCCAATTAAAAAATTTAATACAATTAAGAGAACCAGAAATATGAAGTCTTTTTAACCATGGATGTTTGGCTTTTATTATGATTCCTTTTTCCAAATCTTTAGGTTTTAACTTATAAAAACCTTCACCTTTTTTATAGATTCTTAACTTTGAGTATAAAAGATATTTCTTATCATCAATAATAAAATATCTAATAGTTTCTTTTGTAATAAAAGTAGTAATATCAGAAATTTCATTTGTTATCAAATTTTGAATTGCTCTTAAAAACTTTTCTGGACCTGATAAACCAAATCTAACAGAACGATCTTTAAATGAGCCTGAAAAAGTACCATCACCATCAAAGAATCCTCTTACAAAATCTCTAATTAAAGTTATGTTGTCAATTTTCCGTGAAATAAAATTGGGAGGTAAAATTTTGTTTGCAATATCCTTTTTTGTATGACATTCAACCATTCCTAATTCTCTAATTTTTCCTATAAGTTTTTTGCCATAAGCATTCAAATAATAAATATCATCATAAGGTCCAGAAATTTTTCCTCCTATAGTTTTTTTAACATTCTTTAAGATATCAATATCTTGAAAATGCTGGGAAATAGAAATAACGTAGCTTCTTTTTGTTTTCATAAAACCATCAGCTAATAGGAATCCAATAACATAAGCCCTAACTCGCCACAAAAGACTATTTTCTGGAATCTCCGTCGTAAATATATCATTTCTTTTATCTTTTTCTTCTGAGTAGAAGCATGATTTTTCTTTTTTGATTAACTCCCAGTTAAAGTTATAATTTGCGAGATCTTTAATAATTCCCAATTCTATTTTCGAATGATTCGATTTTTTACTTCTGGTGTGAGTAATTTTGTAAACAGAATTTATAAGCTTTTGTAGAAACGATAAAAAGTTTTCTTTATAGAGCATGTCAGATTTCAATTTGGCTTGTAATTTTTCATATTTCTTTTGAAATTCTTCTAGAGAGAGATTATAAAACTTCTTTAAAAATTCCGATTTAATTTTTTTATCTGCTAGAATTTCATCTACAATCTCATTTGCAAATCTAAGGTTATCAGTTGGATTCAACTTTCTGGGATCAGATTGTAATGGAGTTAAATTTAGGGATGAATCAAGAACATAGTGAATAATTCTACTTAGAATCAAAGTTAAATTGAGCCTTAAATAAGGTGAATAATTAGTATCATTTTCAAAAAACGCACTTTCTTTTAAATCTTCAGCAATTAATTTTTGAAATCCTCTGAGTCTAGAGGAATAACCGTTATTATATGCTAATTTATAGACAAGTTTTATTAATGAGCAGACATATTCAATAAAGCTTTCACGGTAAACCCAGTCAATTTCCAGGTCCTTTTTTAGTTTTTTATATGATTTAGAGAAATTTCTCTTGAAATAATTATTTAAAACTAACACTGTTATATCTTTAGCGGTGTTTAAGGTATATTGCTTAGTCAATTCATTTTTGCTGTGCTTTAAATCTAAGACGTGCCCCGGAGCTGTGATAATTCTATATGTTTTTCTACACATGAGTATTGATAAAGAGTAGGAGAATGAGTTTTTAGTTTTAGCATTGATTTTAAACCCATATTTTTCTTTTAATTTTTTCACCGCTTTTTGATTATATTTGGTGAGATTTGAGAATTCATAATCTCCATTGATTAATCTAAAAACAAATTTGATATTTTTTATAAAATAAGGCATATAATTGGATTGAGATTTTTTTTTCTTTTTTAAGCCTGACTGGAATTTCTCAAAATAATTTTCAATCTTTTTCTTTGAGGTTTTGGTCAATAATTCAGCACTATCGGAAGGAAGAGAAAGAGATAATAATGCCTTTCGTAGTTTTTTAGCAAGTTTCAATATCTGCGATTGTTTAAGATCTTCTTGGTGCTTTAGTTGTCTCATGACTGAAAAAGTTGTTTTCACTAATTCATAAATTTTCTGATAGGTAAGATTTCTAATTTCTTGTCGTAATTCTTCAGTAGTATAAGAAAATCTTATTTCCTTCTGTTCTAGTTGGGATTTTGGTCCTTGTCTTCTCCTTTTAACAAGAGTTTCTTGTTTTTGCGTATATACAGTATTATTTAGAGCACCGCAAAATTCACAATATATAGGCTTATTGCCAGTTTGATTTTGTTTTATAGGTTCACCACATTCTTCACAAGTCAAATCAGATTTGGTCTCAGAGGGATTTTTAATCATTTTATTCCTGTTGTAGAAATTAATTTTTAGTTAGTTTCACATTAATTCTGTTATTTATTTATAAATAAAAAAATTAAAAATCTACAAAAAAGTCAATTTTTCTTTTTTCTTTAAATATAAATGTAAGATAGGGATTCAAGTCTAAAATTTTTAAACAGAGAAAAAAGCAGCATGAAAAAAACTAAAATTATTGTATTGGTATTAATGATTGTGGTTTGTCAAATTATCTTCACATTTCAAATTAATAAAGTTAAATATAGAGTAGATTCAGATTATGATCAACAATATTATGATGAGAGAGTTGAATCTAGAACCAAAAATCAACCAAAAATTTCAACATGTAGAAATATAGACAATATTGAAGCTATTTTTGACAGAAAACTTAGTGATTATGAATTATATGGGTATTTTCCTCAGATTTACGAACCTTCGTTGCAAGCTACCTATTATGGGCTATATATTCTAGATATTCTTGGTAATATAGCTGAAATTAATAAAACTACAATAACGAATTATATAATCTCTACTTATAATCAGGAATCTAATTTATTTTTCGATGATTATTCTTATCGATACTTGGACACAGATTTCTCGCAAGCATATTATCCTTTGACATCTCTCCTTGAAGTCAATTGTTATGCTATTTTATCCTTAAATATCTTAAATAAACTGGACTTAATCGACAGACAAAATTTTATCGATTTCATCGGGAGTTGTTATAATCCCGACACAAGTGGATTTATCGGCCAACCATATAGTGTGGATTTACACGAATCTTTTAAAATTTCTACAATGGACAATACATATTTTGCAGTTATGGCATTAAATTTGCTAATAGATGATTGGATTAGTTATACAGTGCAAAAAAATGAGATAATACAATATATAAATGACTTACAAGATTCAATACATACTGATTGGAGATATGGAGGATTTTATAATGATAAGAATAGTTCATTTTATAGCATTAAACCACTTCATGAGCCTAACCTTCTTTCGTCATATTACTGTATCAAGACATTAGAAATCTTTGGAATGGAAGAGTCGATTAACACTAACAGCTTTCATCAATTTCTCAATGAGTTATATATTGATGACCATTATTTTCAAATGTCAATTTCTGAACATAACATAACCAATATTATCGCAAGTGCAATTGGGTTAGACCTTTCTAAAATGACGGGATTTTTAGGAATAAATGAATACTCGGTAATCCATTACATTCTAAATAATAGAAATTCTCAAGGTACGTGGGATTCCTCTACAACAGTTAAAATGCATGAGTTAATGGATCTTTTCCAAGTTATTCGAGCCTTAAACAATAGTGGTGCGACTTCTAACCTTACTTCACTAGATAAATCTGAAATTTTAACGGCACTTAATAACTATCATCAACTTAAAGGATTTTCCCTTATCTCTCAAGAATATACATCCCTTAATCTGTTTAATACTATTATCTCTTCATTTCAATTATTCGATAGGGTTTCAGATTTAAATATACGAGACATATATAATGAAATAAAGGATTGTTTCAAATATTTTGCTTATCCAGAAGATTGGTATGTTTTTGTACCTCTTATAAATTTAGATCCAATGCAGTCTGAGTTTCGCTCATACCCCCTTGAATATAATAATAGAGGATTTCATAATTACATTACAAGAATTGACTATTTTACATCATATAAATCCATGTACTTTGCCTTAAATTCAATGAATAATTTATTTAAATTGGATGATTTTGGAGAAGAGGTTGATTTAACTAATTTAATTGACGATATCACACAATCACAATTTTTAAATAACTCTATTCCTGAAGCTTATGGGGCTTTTTTACCTATGCGGGGACATACCTTTTTTTCTCTTGAAAGTCAATTACAGAAAATTTTTTTTGAATATTCATATTATGCGATAAAATCATTAGAATTGCTAGTAGATCATCTGAATTTAGGAAATATAGTTGATTTGGCTTTCAATAAAGCAGCTTTATATGAACACATTCAAAGAAATATCATTGAAACCTCCTCCATACTATATTTTGATCCTCAATACACATCTAATATCGAAGTAATCTTACAAAACACTTATTACATGATTTATGTGTTGAAAGAACTTGACCTTTATGATTTAAATAATCAAAAAATCAAAGAATTTGTGCTCCAAAACATAAATTACAATAACATAAACAATATCTATTACTCATACAAAATCTCAGAAATTTTGGACATTAATCTTGAATTCAATCATGATTTAATAATAAATTTAGCTGAAATGCTTTATTCAGAAGATTTAAATGAGTTTTATTTAAGTTCAAACCATCAAATGGTTAATCAAGAGATTTTCCTTTGGATTTGCGAAATGGTACTAAACAGTGATTTAGAAATTGTATGTGAATATATGGAACAAATTATTTTAGGGGGTGTTAATAGTCTTACAGTATCATTTCAAAATTTGATTATTGATGATTTTGGGGATGATATTTCAGTTGTTTTTGAAAGTTTACAGCTTGGGATAATAAATCTTGAGAAACAAGTTGACAATACTTATTATAAAGATTTTAAAATACCTGAAAATCCCAGTTATTATCCAAAAGTAGAAGGTATTGTGGCGATCTATAAAGGTTTTGAGCAATTAGGGCAAATCCCAATCAATATTAGGACATTTTATGTGTTTCATGATTCTGGCTTGAAAATAATCGACAAACGTCAAGAACTCATCTTTGAGATGAACATCTCTTACGAATTTTCATCAGGACAAAATCCAGCATCCAATTCAATGGTAGTAGGGAACATTTATAGAAATTTCTTAATGGTAGAATCTATTGAACTTGAGAGAGAGGATTATTCAGATTTATCTAAATTTACTATGTATTATGAAAATCGGGAAAATATTGAGTATTCTATTCGATTTTTAATTTATGATGGATTTCATCCTGATGGGATGATTTTATATGAATATGAAATAAATCCCTCAGAACCCATTAACCCTGGTGGAGGGCAATCTCCAATATCCTCAATTCTCTGGTCATTTGTATCTTTATTCATCTTTGTAGGTATTTGTGGAGTTTCTTTATATTTCTCAGTTAAAATTACAAAATGGATTTTTCGAAAAAAGTGTAGAAAGAAAAAACAGTCCACCCCGTTAAAATTAGAATTAGAAATAAAGAATGGTAAAAAAATGACAGATGTATTCGATGATATATTGCGTAATGAAGATGTATAATTATTAGATTTTTTTATATAAAAAAGGAAGAAAAGAAGCGTGAAAAAGACAATGTTAGAAACTCGCAATTTTGACCAAAATGAGCACTTTCCTGAAGAAGAAGGCTTTAGACAGTTAGATTTACTGTATAAAATATATAAATTAGATAACCAAAGAGAAATATTATTCAAAAAAGTAAACAAATTACAAAAAACCATAAAAAATAATCTTAACGAGAATCTCTCAATAAAATTTAAAGCATTAAAAAAAGTTTCTGATGAGATAATCCAAAAGAAAAAGAGTATTATGTTTTTATACAAGAGCTAAAATTTCAAATAAATTAAGCGATGATCTTCTTGCCAAACTAAAAGAGAAATATCACTTTGTTTTTAGATATCAACCCATTTTATTTCAATATAAAAGGGATCAGTTAAATGCTCTTGTTAATGCTTTAGGTATAAAAGATTTTACTGCGGTCTCTTGTTGGGATCGTGATAATAAAGTTATTATCAAGAATCCAAAAAAAATAACCGAAACTAAAAAATATTTAGAAATTGCTAAAGAACAATCAAGGGGGAATTGGACTCATTTAAAGGTACCTTTTGATGAGCTGGGTATAGAATTGCGAATAAATAATAATACGCAAAATTTTATCACTTTTGAGAATAAATATATTGATGATACTCACTTGGTTAATGCAGTAGATTTTCTAATTAACAAGATTATTGAAGTCGAAGAATTTAGCGGAAAGAAGCAGACATATATAAATTCCTTTTATTAACAAGATGGGTAAGAAATTATTTTTGGCAAGAGATATCTATCTATTTTAATAAAAAGGATTATGGTATCTTTCTTGTTCCTGGTATTGTAATGTTTTTAGCCTAATTTCTTTATCAATTAAACCTTCAATATGACATAGATATTCATACTCATCTTTTAAACATAGTGTAATAGCAACACCATGTTTATTCATTCGGGAAGTTCGCCCAATTCGATGAACATAAATGTTTGGATATTTAGGAACATCATAATTTATTACATGTGAGATATTTTCAATATCCAAACCTCTTGAGGCAACATCTGTAGCTATGAGCATATTAATTTTATAAGTTCTAAAGGAATTTAAGATTTTTTCTCGTTGATGTTGAGATAAATTTCCTGAAATAATACCCACTTTATAATAAAAATTATGAGTTGATTTTAACCGTCTATTTAGCCACTCTGCAGTTTTTTTTGTATTAACGAATACTAAAGTATGCTTTGGTTTTTCTCTTCTTAATATCTTCAGGAAAGTTTTAAATTTTTCTTCAAATCGATCAATCAAATAATAAAATTGTTTAGTGCTACTTACAGTTAAATTATCTCTACTTAAATTAATAAATTGAAATTTATTTTTAGAATACTTCTTCACTAATTCTCTAATATTATTATGAAGCGTAGCAGAAAATAGCAGAAATTGGTAGTTGGTTTTGATTTGATTTAAAATATATTTAACATCAGGAGCAAATCCCATATCAAATAATCGATCTGCTTCATCAACAACAACAAATCTTATATTATTTAATTTTAAGTTCTTCCTTTTATAGAGATCGATGATTCGACCAGGTGTACCAACTATTATGTGAACTCCCTGATCCAATTTTCTTATCTGATTATTAATTGAAACACCCCCATATATAGTCATAGATTTAACTGAATTCCCTAAATCTTTAATTACTTGGTTGACTTGTTTCGCAAGTTCTCTTGTAGGAGTTAAAATAAGTGCCTCATTTCTAATACCTTCTAAACGCTCAAAAATTGGAAGAACAAATGCTAAAGTCTTACCACTTCCCGTCTTTGCCTGAGCCATAATATTTTGGCCCTTCAGAATTAAAGGAATTGCTTTTTTCTGGACAGGGGTGGGTAAGTTTATATTTAGACTTTTTAAAGCGCTAATATTTTTTTTATTTATACCTAAATCTTCAAATTTCAGTTTATTTCACAATTACATTTATCGTTTTATCACACTTTTTCAATAAAGAAAATATTTCTTTAAAGAAAAACCTTTCTAATAAAATTTCGTTGTTTATTGTATTTTTTAATTATTTATTATTAAAAAACAGTAACTTGAGTTAATTGTTCTAATTTCATTAACTTCCGATTAATGAATATTCTCACTTTTTCTGAAGTGATGTTGGGATTATTTTTAACCAAATCTTCAACAAAAGCATGATATTTTTTCCCTAATTTCGCTAGTAACCTATGGTTTTCATTTTTATCATCATATATAGGGATTGGAAACATAAACGGTCGTTTATGAATATGTCTGGAACTTTTTATTAATTTTATATATTTTGATAAATTAGGAGCATTTAATATAGCTGATAAATAATAGGCTTCATTTTCAGATTCAGTTGAATAGTAATAATTTTCTGAACCAATTATAATTCTTTGTTTATTCTTGTTTATAACAGCTGCTTTAACATTGGAACCACTCGCATTGTATATAACAATATAACTTTTAATTTTGACTTGCTTTTTTAATTTATTCCAGTAATTTAGATTTTCATATAAAGTATTTATGCTACTAGTTTCTTTTTTATGCGTTTGATAAAGAGTGTTCATTTCCTTATAGAAACTCATAGCTTTAGGATATTTCTGAAGATATTTTTGATCAAAATCAAAACTCTCATTGATAGGAAGAAACACATTTTTCAATTGTTTTATGCAAAAAGGTACAAGGTCTCTATTTAAAAAGGTCCTATATCTAAAAATTTTCTCAATTTCTTTATTTTTAAAAGTAAATTTCCATCTACTTTTTGCCCTTGATAAAGTATCTAGGTCTGAAGATATTACAAGAAGGCCATTCTTTTTTTCATCGACCTGAAAAAAGACTAATGTCCGAGGAACTAAAGTAGCTCCTTGGAAAAACATATTCTTATATTTACTATTTGATAGTTCACTAATAATTTTTAGTTGTTTTTCAGGGAGTAATAATTTTGCGCCATTATTTTCGATTTTTAAGCTTGAATAATAAGTTTCTTCTAGATTTTCTAGATTATTGTTAAAAATTTTGGTTCTAATAGGATACTTTTCAGAAAGTGAGATATTACTATTCTTACCAATATATCTTGCTTTCAAGCAGACATGGTTCACATTAAAGAAATAACCTTTGGGAAAATCCCAGATTTCTAAATTGTTAAAAATTGAAAAACCTCTAAATTTAAAGCAATGGTCACCATTTAAAACACTTTTAGTAATGACGAAAAATATTTTTCCGTTAATTTTTAAGAATTTCAAAGGAATAGCATAGAAGAATATAGCTGCTAATTCTATATGTGTAATATATTGACTACGGGGTTTAATTCCCAGATTATTTGATAAACTCCTTATTTTATTTTGATAGGTTTTGCTATATATGTCTTTATAAGTTAACCAAGGAGGGTTGCCAATAATTAAGTCAAAAGTACTATATAATTTCTGAATATCTGCATTAATTTTTTTTTCATACTGGTCAGGAAATAGAGAATCTAATAAAAATATATTAATTTTAGGTAATTTATTATTCTTTAGGTCAAAATATTCTAAAAATAATAAATAAAGGTTAACTTTAGCAGTTAATGTTGCTAAAGGGTTTATATCAAAGCCATAGACTTTATTGATAGCCTCAATTTTTGAGGAATCTGGATTATTTGAATTAATAATACTAATTACAATATCTATCAGAAAACTCCCTGAACCACAGGATGGATCCAATATTTTTAGCCCAAATTCATAAAAATCATCGACCATTTTCTTAACAAGGTTAGGAAACGTATAGAATTCTCCTATTTTATGCCTTGTTAGCGTTAAAAAAATTTGTTGATAGAGACTTTGAAACAAATCCTGTTGTGCAAAACTGGTTTTTTCAATTATATGATAGATTTTTTTAAATATTAATCGATCAAAATGAGTCCAGTTGAAATATTCAAACTCAAAAATATTTAAGGCATCAAAGTTATTAGATTTTATAAATTGGTAAATCTCTTCTGTATTCTTATTCTGAATGATACATAATTTACTCAAAATTAAAACTTTTAAAATTAAGGCAAAATAGGAATGTTTTATAAATAATTTAGAATCTGTTTCTTTTCCATAAAAGCTCCTGAAGAGTGATTCCCATACCTTTAATTTTTTTTGGAATTTTTCCTCATTGATTTCTGCTTCTTTTTCAAGGAAATTCAAAGAATCTTTGAAAATACTAGAATTTAATCCAAAAGCGTTTAAAATGACTTTAGAGTTAATTATTTTTTTGTCCTCAACCATTCTCTATCAAAAATCCAATCCCAATCGAATTCAGAATTTTCATCAACAATAATTTTTACTCTTTTTGATTTGATCTTATTTTCTTTTATCCTGATATCTTTCAAACCCTCTTGAGATTTTTCATTCAAAGCTTTATTCATAAAAGTTGACCTTTTCTTTAATTAAAATTAAAAGGAAATATCATATTAAAAAAAGTTAGAATTATTTGCCTCTCATGAATGAAGGGAGCATTAAACTAAAAATTTCAGCAATTTGTCTTAACTTTGATGTTTCCTTTACCATTGTGACAATTAAAATTGATCTTTCTAACTCTTCTTTATCCAAGGACCCTCCTGCATAAATAGCCAATTCTGTATTAAAAACTAATAAGTATTTCACATTTGGATTATTTATTATGTTTATTCCGGGTGTAGCTTTAAGCTCATCATAGTATTCATGATATTCTTGTGGAATTCCTCCTCTATCATTAGTTATTATTAATACAGGCATTCCTCTTTGCACAACTTTCTTTAACTCTGTTGCATAAAATCTATCAATTTTAGGAGACACAATATTTAGTTGTTCTTTTGTTTCCTGAATTAAATTAATTAGTTGATCGTTTAACACATTTTTCTTAGTTAATCCTCCTGACGTTTCTAAGCTAATCATTCCTACTAATGATAAAACTTTCTCTTCCAAACTTAACACTTGGTCTTTAAGTCTTTTATTTTTAACTCTAAGTTCTATTAATCTATCCGACATTTTTCTCGCTTTGGTAAACTTGGTTAATGTTTTTATACTGAGTGTGCCGGAGTTTAATTGTCGGGGCAACTCAATATACATCCACTTATTGTTATAAATAAATAATCTAAATTAAATTTATATAAATTTAAGGAAAATAAATGATTAAAATACTAATTTTTTCCATGGCTTTCCAAACAAGATGTAACTGGATAAAGCTAAACTACTTTCTAAATCAATATGTTTACTTCCATCATCTGTTGTTAGATCTTTAAACTGTTTTTCAACTAGTTTAATCATTTTTTCAGAGATACATTGTTGCCGTGCTGTAAGAAGGGCTATTCCTTGACTATCCCCTTGAAATAAATAAGTGAAAAAATTTGCTATAATCTCATTTGCTTCATCATTAAAAATAGGGTAATTACGAGATATAATACCTGTAATCCTATCATAATCAAATTGAGCTACAATTTCACCTAATTTCCTTAAAACATTTCTTAATTTTTTTCCCTCAACATTATAGATTTGAGCATTAAAAAATAAAAAAGGTTGTAAATTTGCTTTATTTTGGTTTATAAGTTTATTAATCTCGTTTATTGTTATAATATTTCCATCATTACTTATGAAAAAACTATCATTTGGGCTCCATTTAGAATAAAATATGTTTCCAACAAAAATTATGATATGATATGCTCCATCAGATATATGCGAGAGAATTGTTTCCCGAGTTGAAGCTGCTCCAATTAAATGAGTTATTTGATTTACTTCATCTCTCTCATTAAGAAAATTTATTATATAGTTTAGCTCATTGGCTCCGGCTGGAAAAGGAAAAATCAATTCCTTATTTTTAATATCTTCATTCCATCTTTTTGGACCCGTTGAATTTATAGCTTCAATAATTAATGCATTACAAATATTTTGAGAGGGTTCGGATTCTGGCTCTTCTTGACTAATTTGTTCAAAAGCAATACCACCTAAAGGTGCTTCGCCAATTTTATAACCTGTTGAATATTTTAACAAGAAAAAATTATTATCATATATTAAATCAAAAGGAATAGTCATATTATCTAATATAAAGTATATCTGAGGTACTAAATTCAAACTTTCAAATTTAAACGATTTAAAAAAATCTCTAACTAATTCAGGTAAAAAAATATAAAACAGCTGACCGTATTCTGTGAAATTAAAAAAATATTTCTTATGTTCTGATTCAGAAAACAGTTCATTAAATATTTCGAGAATTTGAGTATCATTCCAAAATTCGGTAACTATTGATCCCTCAACAATTTGATTATCTAATGATATCATTCGATAACTAATAATACCTTTAGAGTTTATTCTTATGATTATCTGTTTTATAACAAAATCTTGTAGGTATATTGGAGTAATTTCATCTACAAATGAATAGATCTGATTTTTTAAAGGTTCAGATTCATTATACAATGTAATTAAATTGGTGATAATTTTAATAAATTTTTCATCTAAATGAAGGAGAATTTTTTGAGCAAGATTATAATTTTTTTCTTCAAATAATGCTCGATAGAACATCATTCTCCAGAAATCGCGTTGTTCTAAAGAAAAGAACATTGATTTAAATTTCCAAAGTAGATTACATGTATAGAAATAATGAAAAATTTGAGCACTTGTTTGAGGCATCTTTAAATGAGTATTCAATTTTTCTAAAGACTGAAGCAAATATCTTTTTTCTTTCATATCAACGAATTTTTTACAAGCTTCAACCCAAAGCTCAATTAATATGTTATCATAAGAAAGATCTGTTTGAAACATAAATAAATCTTCTAAAAAATCATATATTTCATAAGCAATTTCAAACCGATTTCTATTTATTGAAAAATCAATATATTTTCGAATATAAGTGACAGCATCTCCAAATGACTGATATTCTTGCATTTTGTAAAATATATTTCTTATAATTATCATGATCCACAGATATTCACCAATATCGTTTAAATAATATATAAGCTCTTCAAGGTCAACTAAAATAGTATTAAAGCTTCTTTCATTAATTGAAATCCTACTTATATTACTAAATTCATTTTTCAAATATCCAGGAAGGCGATTAACTAAAATTTTGTTTATAATTTTTACAAATTCAGCTGAATCCTCCATAAGTTGATATTTTAAACAGATATTTTCTAAAAAGAAATATAAAAATAAAGGTCTTTTTGCTGGTTCTAGTTTAAATATTGTTCGACCTAAAATTTCCATGCTTAAGTGGAAATATTCAGAAGGGATAACAGATTTTCTTAAAAACATCAATAAAATCTGTAATTCTATTAATTTGAGATATTCTTCTCTTTCTTTTAGCTTTATTGAAAAAGAATTAATGAATTTTGTTATTCCTACTTGAGATACTTCCTCCAAATTGATAAATGTCTTAAGTAAGTTTGTACAGAAGCTATCAAACAAGTAAAAATCATTCAGTTTAGATAAAAATGAGAAAAATCTTTTATAAGCATCAATATATCTTATTAAATCAATATCAACCTGTTCCTCATCTCTCTTTATAAGTGAGTTTAAGTATATCCACCATGAATTTGATATTACCATTATCAACTGATGCTTTTTTTGAATATCTAACCATTTTGTCTTTTCGATTTCAAAATATAAATCAGTTAATAAACGATCAGCCCACACATGATTCGCTGATTGAAGTAACCTGCGTCCTTGGATAATATTCTTTTGAAAATTCTCTAAAAATTCTTTTTTGACAATTAAACTAACAGACATATATATAATTTTCAGTTTTATATTTCTAATTTGGATTTTGATTATTATTTTCTAAATTTTGTCCTTTTAATGTTTTAAAGGTTGGATTATCCTCCCATCCCTTTTTTAATTTCCCTTGAGAAGATAAAATACTGCCCCCGATCCAGCCCATATTTTCTCTACCAGAAGCCGCTGTTACTTTAATCTTGTCTTTTATCTTAGTTGAAAAGTAATTTGACAGGTCTAATTCTAGTCTTTTATCTAATCCTGGGACTAGACTTCCTCCTCCAGAGAGAATAATATTTGGTATTAGTTCTTCCCAATTCTCCCGATCCCATGTTTTTATAACTTTTGCTACTGTTTCTCCTAAACCAATATAATCTATATGAATTAATGTTGGATCAAATATGGGCTCAATAAGCATAAACCTTTCTAAATTTATTTCTAAATTGGAACCATCTGGTAAATTAACATTTCTATTATACATTGTCAATCCTCCTTTTACTCGCTTCATCTCTCCAATCGGATCAAGAACACATAATGATAATCTTTCTTTAATCTCTTTAGCTGTCATATAATCAAGATAAATGGCAGTCTCAGAACTCTTTTTTGTTAAAATCATGTTAAGAAGATGATTTGTTAAATCATTGCCTGAAATTGGAAAAATATCCCTCGCCATTACATTTGTAAATCCATGAAAAATTGTTGAAATATACGTATTTGATTCCCCCATATTTAAAACTAACCCACTTGTTTTTTGTAAGGTGGAAAGAATAGCTTGAGTTTCAGATAAAAACAAAATAGATGGGAACCCAAAAATATCAAAAAAAATTTCCCTTAGTTTGTTTTGTGTCAATTCAGGCATAAAAAACGGAGTAATAATAATAATTGGTTGTTTGAATTGATATTCTTCAGATATTTTTAATTGTTGATAATAGGAATAAAAGAATTTCGTAAGTATAGTAAAATTATTTTCCTTCTTGAACTCATGGATTTTTAAAATATTTTGATATTTTAAGGCATCACTTCCGAATAAATGATTCTCAACATTTTCCTTATCAATAAAAATGTCTTCTAATCCATCAATAACATTAGATGTAAATAAATAATCATTAATATCGACATATACACTAGGAGCAATAATATCAGGAAAGTCATCACCAGCCCATCCAAGGCGAAATGTATTACTTCCAATGTCAATAATCAATGGACGTAATTGGTCATTGCTCTTAGATGACATATTCATTTGAAATCCTAAAATATTTTATTTTATAAAAGTACAAGTAATATAGTTAATAAGTAATTTGTTTTTCTTTATGTATATAGTCATCTACTACCTTCTTTAATTGGTATTCTTTTATTTGTAATTCAAGCATTCCTAAAACTCTTTTAAATTCATTTGACATCGATTCAATATCTACTCCTGCCACTTTCTCAACCTCTTTACGTTTTATCTTGAACTGTTCCAAATTTACCTGAATTTTTTCATACAAATTCTTGATGGATTCGACTAGATCTTCTGTATTTTTCTTTGTAATTTTACGCATTTTACGTATTATACCTAAAATACCAGATATTGAATTTTCCCATATATTATACCTCTCAGTATATCCATTTAATAATCCCTCGAAAAATTCAGTTAATCTTTCATAGATATTTTCCTTTTTAATAAAAGAAGGTTCTACTTTTGTTGATGTAATAGGAGGTTGAGTTGGTTTATCTTTCATCATTATTGGAGTTCTTGCACCTTTTTTAACTAATAGTTGTTCAGTTATAGGAACATCTTCCAGTACATAAGTTTCAGCTATTATTCTTTTACTCTCATGTGATAACTGCGGTTTAATCTTTTGTGTTTCTTTTTTCGGATATACAAATCCATCTCCTTCAGATACTCCCTTTAATAAAGTTTGTAAGGTTGTTTCCGTTTTTTTTGCTGATTGTAAAGCATTACCTAATGAATAACCTGCAACCTCTGTATCTTGTTCGGGTTTTTCTTGTACTTTTGCTTTCTTTTGTGCTTTTTTTTTCTTTTTACCCATTTATACTAACCTCTATGTTTAATACAGGCTTTTTAATTATTTTCAATTTAATCTAATGGAAGAACCTCAACATTAAGCGCTTCTCCGTTTTCTATTAACTTCTCTCTTAATTCCTTCAAAGTAATTCCTTTTGGAGTGGGACTAATCACAGTCCAAATCGCTATTTTATCCTTCTCTACAATTGCAGACTCACCATATATTAAAGAAATCCCCATATCTCCAAAAGTTGTAGCAATTTTAGCTAAAGCTCCTGGGATATCCTCCATAGTGATCCTGAATTTTATTGGCTTCTCTTCCTCTGAAATACCTACTGGTGTTATTTTTATCTCTTTAGTTTCTGAATCACTCACTAACATTAATTGAGTATTAGTTGTAAGACCTAAACTTTTGCGAGTAACCAAAGGAATCACAATTCTGCCACGATTGTCTATGGTTATAATTTTAACGTCTTTGATTATCAACAACCTCTTTTATTGTTATTTAATGATTATTACAAATTTAATACAATAAGTTATGGATCTAATTTTGTTATAATAATTATTAAAATTATTATTAATAATTTTAATGTAATTCATATTTGCGAAAAATCAATTAATAAGTAAAAACTCAAAATAATCTAAAATTTGAATTTATAACTCTTAGTACAATATTTAAAAAGAAATTTAAAGTTATTTTGGTAAAAGAAAAAACTAACCTTTATGCGCTTTAAGCTTAACTGTTAGATCTCTTGCTCGCTTTGAATACCATATTAACAGTTCTCCAGCATCTTCCGGCTCAAAATATTCGCCGCCGCATAAAGACGCTGCACGCTGCATCAGTTCCCGATCTGGGTTTCCTAGGCCAACAATGTACATAACGACGTGTACATTATCTGCCAGTTTTTTGATTTCATCAAGAAACAGCGTCCCGTCCGTAGCTATACCGTCTGTCAAAAGCACGATCATCGTCGGCTGGTCTGGGCTCATTTTTTGGAACTCTCCTAGCACCTGGTTAGCCTTCATCATTCCAGCACCCATTGCTGTAGCTTGCCCATAGGCATTGCCGATTCTATCGACGATCAACCTTGCTGCATCTTCAAGAACTCCTTTTTTACCACTTGCAGAATCCATATAAAATAAATTTCCAAAGGGGAGTATTTGTGCTTCGTCCGCAAAGCGTATTATTGAGACCTTTTCTCCAAAACCTCTCCCTACTTTCTCGCTCAAGAAGAGTACAGCTGCGAATGCTGCTGATATTCTACGGGGTATGTAAATGCCATCTTTGAAATGTTTTAAAAATTCTTGGACTTCTCTAGATTCCATTGCGGCTTTTATCCCCTCAATGGCGGGAGCAATGTTTATGCAGAGCACATCCCTCGCCATCATCGAACGGCTGATATCAATTATCAAAATAGCGTTAAAAGGGACCAACCCAGTTGGACTTAAACTTAATGCTGTATTTTCTGTGACCTTAGCGAAAATATCTCCGGTAAGATCAGGAACAGTATTAAGAATTGAACAAGCAATATTGACTGCTGACCATCTAAGTTTAATACCCTTGAAAATAATATAATTCGAGATCCAGCCTTTTAAGGATGCTACATTTTGTCGAGCAGTACTTATAATTTCCCACATATTTTCACCCGAAATAGGGGAAATTCCTAGCGAAATATTTTGTAGAGGGATAATAGCTCTTTGATTTTTTGAAACTTTAACCTCAAAGCTCCCGATACCTGAGGCTTCAAGAATTTCACTATCGATAATAATTGTATTATCTGCCACTGATTCTAAGATTTCAACTTTACCAGCTCCGATCGCTCCTGTTAATTCATCTTCAAATGCAAGTATATCATCTTGCATTATTGAAAGTGTATATTGAGTTCTTGGGCTAACTAAAGCATGTCCCATCAAATTAGGTTGTGATTGAACCTCTAGCATTATTTCCGAAGCTTTTTGTATTGGAGGTTCTGTGGAATAAACAACAATTTGTTGTGAGTGAATGTTTGTATCTTCTTTAGTATCATAACTCATTTTAATTTGAGTATCTAAAATATTTGCTGCATCTATTCTTGCTGAGCCCATAGCTCGTGTTAATGGATCTTCCCATGCTATAAGCATTCCTTGTCCTAGACCTAATCGTTGAATAATGGAATTACTCAGTTGTATTCGCCCTCCTTCTATAGAATTATCAATAACTGATGTTAAAATTATTCCATTTTTCTGACTTTGTAACATATTTAGATCTATTCTATTTGGATATGGTTCTGCTGGAGCTACGGGTTCTATTGAAGGCTGTCCCATAGATGGTTGAGTGAATTGAGCAGGAGTTGGCTGAGGAGGGGGAGTAGGCAAAGGGGATAATGATGGTTGAGGGGTGGGGGTGGGTTGAGGAGGTGGCTTAAACTGAGGTACTGGTGCCGGTTGTGGAGTTGATATGGGCTGGGGAACGGGAGCTGGTGTAAAAGTTGGTTCAGGTGTAGGTTGAGGGGATGGAGTTACACTAGGTGGTGGTGTAGGTAATGGAGATAAAGTAGATGGTTGGGATGGTTGAGGTGTTGGAGTTGGTTTTGGTGCTGGAACTTTTGGAATTTTTAACATAGGTGTAAGGGATGATGCTGCACTTACTGGGCGAATAGCTAATTCAACTCCGCTAAATTGTAAATCATCAAGTACATTTTTGGCAACTTGCCCTGCAAAATCTAGCACCATATCAGATATCTCTAAAGTTGCAGTTTTCTTTAAGTTATTATCAGGATTTACAACTTCTATTGACCCCCCATTTTTAACTCCTAATTTATCGGCATTTGATTGACAGATTACAACTTTATTTGTAATTTCGTCATTCACATCGACAAAAATTTTAATTTCTGGCATGATAAAATCTCAAATTTATTTTTACACTATCTATAAATTAATATATTTATCTTTTTTAAAATAAGTGTTTTTATAATAACACAATAATGGGGATTTAACTTGAAAATCATAATTGATTCTAAAATTTTAATTCCTAACAGATATTCTACTAAAATTTTTTTTAATGATTTTTTTAATAAAGGTTAAAAAATTATGACATTGGGTATCGTTTAGAGATCTCTCCTGCGTAATATCTGAATACCGTGACTACTTTACCCAAATCTGCAGTTTGTCTTGAAGCACCCATGAGAAAGAATCTTCCGGCTGCTGAGAGAATTATAAATCCATTTTCTCCTCTCAATACTACTTCAAGCATATGAGTATATCCAAGAGAATTAACTGCGTCATAGCCAGATTGCATAACTACAGCACTAAGGCTTGAAAATAAATCAGGATCTATGTTATACCCAGGAACACATGAAAATGCTAAGCGTAAGCCTTCACGAGTCACCAAAGCTAGGGCTTCTAACTCTGTGTATTCAGTTATACTACCTAAAAACTTACTTAAACTTTGAGCTTCTTGTGGTGATAAATCGGACAATTTTGGCTGCAACAATTATTTTTAATTCAATTAATAATTATAAAGTGTTTTATGTTTAAAAATTTATATCTCAAATTTTAAATCCTAGTTATACTTTAAAGTTTAGTTATAGTTTTCTCAATTTAATTGAAGTAATTAATTAAATCAATCAAAAGAAAGTAAGTTTAAGAATTAGCTTTTAATAATCATTTATTTTAGAATTATTTAATAAGAAAATAGAAGCTGGAAGGAATATTATTTCTAATTTCCCCCAAGTTGCTCTTTAATTTGTTCTTTTAAGATTTCTCTTTTATTTTTTGATTGTACTGGTTTTATTGGTACACCAGCGCGTTTTAAAAATTCAATAGCAATAATTTTTCCATTTTCTGACAAAATGCGAGGTGAGTAGTCCTCAGCAAAAAAGATCCCTTCTGGAATGGACCCTACTTTTGATATCTCTTTTGTAACTTCTTTCTTACCTAAAAATTGCTGAACCTTTTCAACAACAGAATACGCTTGATTTCCAATAATGATAAGTTCTCTTTCAAAACCAGCAGGTATCTGAATTTTTTCTAATTTTTTCATAACACCTTGAAAATCTACTTGGCTTTCATCTCGCATAAGAGCTGCCATGGAACCTTCTCCAGTATATAAAGGTCCTCTATTTAAAGCAGCACGTTCTTTGCTTCCTGCTATATTCATCCCTTCAGCTGGTCTTGGAGTACCAAAAATATTTTTTCCCTTTAAAGGATGCACCGCTGGAGCTGATGCTTGAGTAACTGGTGCTTTAATCTCTTTTGCATGACCTGCTTCTGTCTTTCCGCCAATCAACTGTATAAATTCTGGTTCTTCTTCACCCTCATCAAGTGGAAGTACAGCATAATGTAAACCAACTTGTCCTCTGATTTCTTGGCTTAGTTTAGCTCCAATGAATTTGGATCTAACGTTACTTGTGATTCCTTTCCAGAGATATACTTTTCTAACTTCATCAGCAACAATAACGTAGCACTCATTAGTTTCTAAAACGTCTTTTATCGGTTTATCGGTAGTAATTTCAGTAGTCGTACCATCGGGTAGAATTTTGAAAACTTGAAGTCCAACCACTTTACCTCAACTCAAAGATTCATTATAATTAATTAAGTATATAATAATATTAGGAGTTAATAAACTTTTATTTTAACAAAAATGCACTCCCTAACAATCTTATATTTTTTTAATTGCTTTTAATTTTTTTCAAAAATATTATGAACTGATTATGCTATCAATTGCATCATTAATGTTAGCTATCATATCTGTTGTTGTAAAGCGATCTCCTAAATTTTTTTTGCAATATTCTCCTATATAACCATTAAGAAATGCTGATGAACACGCAGATTCAAAAGGATCGTTATTTGTTGCTAGAAAAGTGGCACATAATCCTGCTAAAACATCGCCAGTTCCTCCAATCGACATTTCAGGGCAACCTGTTCTATTAATTTTTAGTTTTTTACCATTTGTGATATAATCATATGGACCTTTTACTAAAAGAGTAGTATTAAGCTTTTTTGCCAGATCAAAAATCATATTTGCTCTTTCTTCTATTTTATCATAAGAAGGTAAATCTAAATTAGCCATTATTTTTAATTCCCCTTGATGAGGTGTTAAGACAGCTCTCTCACCTTTAATCAAATCAAGATGATTCTTAACTAATTTTAATGCATCGGCATCAAGAACATAGGATTTCCTTTTCTCTTTTAAATACCCTAGAAGCTTTACTATTAATTCTTCTGTTTCTTTTTCTATACCTAAACCTGGACCAATTACTATTGCATTAGACCAATCTATCAACTCTTTTATTTCTTCTAAGGCTTTTATGTTTAACCAATTTCCAGGATTAGTTCTAACAATCATATTCGGTGAATAACTTCTAATAACATTGCCGATAACTTCTGGTACATAGGTTATTACTAAATCGCATCCAAAATGAATTCCTGTTAGAGAAGCATAAGCAGGTGCTCCAGAATATTTTTTTGAACCACCTATTATTAGAATTTTTCCAAATTGGCCTTTATAAGCATCTATTTTTCTTAATTTTAATGTAGGGATTAGATCACCTCTTCCAACAAATAACCTAGCTTCTTGTGGAATGCCTATTGATTTTTCTAATATTTCTTTCATGTATTCATTAGTTCTAGACATTCCGATTTTAGCCCTATGAAATGTTATAACTAAATCTGCCTTTACAGCTTTATCGGTAACTTTTCCGGTATTTGGATCTAAGCCAGAAGGAAGATCGATAGAAACAACTTTAAATCTTTCCGGTTCTTCTTTTTTAAGATCATTAATTAAATCTATCGTAGAAGCTATTGGTTCCCTAATTTTACCCTTAATCCCTGTTCCTAATATTCCATCTACAATTATCTGATATTCTTTATCTTTTTCAATAATATTTTTAATATGGCTTAAATCTTTTGTATCCCTAATAATTTCTATATCTATTGAATAATTAAGACTATTAAAAATTATATTCCAATTCAATTGCGCCTCATTGGTCCTAATGTTATCAGGAGCTCCTATTAAAATAACTATAGATCTAACTCCATAGGAAGATAAATGCCTTGCTATAACAAAACCATCCCCTCCATTATTACCAGTTCCGCAAAAAATAACTACTTTCGAACTATTTCCTATGTAACCTCGATTGATAACTTCACTTGCGAAAGAATAGCCTGCACATTCCATTAAATAACTTTTTGGAATGCCCAACCATTCCGAGTTATTATCTAAAATTGCCATCTCTTCAGAAGTGATTTTTTCAGAATTAAATGATTTCATAACAATTTAATTTAAGATTTTGAAATAAAAAACCTTTTAGGTTAAAACTAAATATTAATTAAAAATAATTGTTCATAATTCATTTCTTAATAATAATAAGTAATAATAATTTAGCCAACTGGTTTAAAAAATGAGTGAGAATTTGAAATTATATCACGACTTTGGAAAAAAATTTGAAGAATATTTAAGACCTCTTACATTTCCAATTGCTATCAAATTGATTAAAAGCAAAGAAGAAATTCCTCCAGATTGTAAACAACCTAGTTCAACATTGAAATTGCAGAATTTTCTCTGTCAAAATTTTAAAATTGTACGTACTTACGGTTGGACAATGGTGGTTACGAAAAAAGATTGTGTCTGTAAGCTAGCTAGAGCAGTTTATGGGTGGGATTTATTCACGGAAGAGATGACTGAGTGGGGTCAAAAATTCAATTTAGGGTTATACGCAAAAGATTTAGCAACATCCGCAAAAATTCAAAATCATCTATTCTTCCTAAATAATGAATATATGGGGCTTGTAATTTCACCCTTAACGCGAACTAAAGTTGAACCAGATGTGGTTCAAATCTACTGTCTACCTGCTCAAGCAATGCGATTAACCCAAGCATATCTTTATATGGAAGGTGGAGTACTAGAGTTTACTGATGCAGGTAGGTTTGGCTCTTGTCACCTTGGAGTGATTAAAACCTATCAAACTGATAAACCTCAATTAATAATTTTAGGAAATGGAGATAGAGTATGGGGAGGCGCAGAAGATTATGAAGTGATGTTCTCTATTCCTAAAAGTAAATTGGAAATGATTATAGAAGGTTTAGCAGCAACTCATAAAGCAGGATTGAGGTACCCTATTCCTAAATATATGAATTATAAACCAGGATTCCAAACTTCCTTCAAAAAAAGAGCAGAAAAGAGAGAGGGAAGTACTCTCGTTAAAGAAAAATAGCTCAGTTATCCAAATTATTTTTTTTAAATATAATATTTAGTCTAAATCCTTAGAGGATTTAGATAAAATTAAAGAATAAGAATGCCGGTGGTGGGATTCGAGCCCACGACCTCCAGAGTACATCCAGTCTGACCCAATTTTTCAGAAGGATTATGAGTCTGGCGCTGTGATCAAGCATAATCACCAAGGCTTTATAACCAGCTAAGCCACACCGGCAATCCAATGAATTTTAAGCCCCCGGCGGGAATTGAACCCGCGACCCTAGCAGTTCGAAGTGATGTGCTCCGATCTTTTGCCTTACCAAGGCAACGCTCTACCGGCTAAGCAACAGAGGCTTCAAATATCGTTATTAAATATCTTAATTTTTCCTAAATTAAAAATTTTTTTAATGTTCTCTCAATTTTAAATAATTCAGAGCAATTGCTAATTCTTTTAAAAAGAGCTTAAGATGTAATTTTTTAAAAACAATATTACGTAATCCATGTTCGTTCTTTTGATTGAAAAAAATGTCTAATAAAAAAAGTTTAAATATAAAAATGTAGGCTAGTTGAGTAATTTACAATTAAGTAATGATATAATTCATTACAAGAGTAAAGGAGAAATTTGAATTAGAAGATGTATATTAGTGAGTTTTTAATAATTAATTCAGAGGGATTAACTCTTTTCAAGTTCTCTCCTGATGAAGACTTGAATGCAGAGATAAAAAGTGGGTTTTTTTCAGCAATTCAATCATTTGCCAAAACATTTGTTGACAAGAATAAGGAAAAATATCGTAGTATTATTAGAATAGGAGACATTAATTATAACTTTCTCTGCAATCAACTTTA
>JAHLWP010000048.1 GCA_019057865.1 Promethearchaeota archaeon | reverse complement strand
ACACGGAAAATAATAGAAAAAAAAATAAATACTTGAATACTAAATAAAAAAAAAGGAGTAATAGAGTAATAAAAGTTTATTTTTCCTCCTATCACAATTGTTAAAAAGAAATCTCAAAAATTCGCCGGATCTTAACCTTAGGCATTATTCCCGATATATCTCTTTTTTAAGATTTTTAAGGAACCCATTAAAGTCATTTTTAGTATACTCGACATTCAACATAGGCCATAAGAGCCGCGGGATATCTTCTTCATTTTCATAGACAGGAATTATCTTCATTTTACCCCTTTTCCTTAATTGAAAGGCTGCTTGCCACTCATCCTCAACAGATTGAGAGTCTAATGCGTTTTGCGAACAGAAAAGTAAAAAGACCTTACTTATTCTAAGAATTCTTTCCATAAAATCAACAATGTTTTCTCCACTGTTTTCTTCCCAATAATTGACCTTATCTATCAATGGATCTTTCTCTAATTCACTTGCAACCATTGGAATTTGATAATGCTCGGAGTCTAGAGTGGAATAGCTTAAGAATATATTGAATCCTATATCAACTAAAAGTTCTGTTGTTGCTAAAGCTGGAGGGGTTTCCATCTCAAATACCAAGACATTTTTTCTAATTTTAGCATTTATCTCTTCTTTATAAATCATTTCTTCTAGTAAGTTCTCAAGAATATCCTTCTTTAGACCCGTTCTTGAGCTCAGTCTCTCAAAAGTTATTTCTTTATAAATTTTTGGCAATTTTTTGACTATCTCCCTGCCTTTTTCACGAATTAATTCTATCTGTTCTTCTTCCTTCTTTTCTTCCTCTTTCTTTTCTTGTTTCCTTAAAAATTTCAATAAAACAGGAATATCTCGCTTCTCTAAATATTTTTCAAATGTAGATACATTTTCACGTTTATCATACCGTTCAAAAAACTTCTTGGTTTCTCCTTCAAAAGGATTGTCATCAACTTGAAGTTTCGTTAAGTTCTCTAAACCTCCTAATGAGAGAGGTAATTTTTTAAATTTATTATAGCGAATATCCAACGTCTCTAATTTTTTCAATTTTCTAAAAGAATCCGGAAGTGTTTCTAATTGATTTCCTCTTAAATATAGATCCTTTAATGATTTTAAATTGCCAAAGGACTCTGGTAGTGACAGTAAAGTATTGGGTCTTAGATCCACCTTCACGTCATTTTCAAATCTTCCCTGACCGGGAAAAACCTTACTCATATCTGAATCGATTTTAACCGATGTTACTTTCATTTTTAGATTGCCAATTTGTAATGTCTCTAAAGAACTCAAATTTCCAAAGTTTTCGGGTAATTTAATTAAATTATTACCATCCAAATCAAGTTCTTTAAGAGAATTAAGGTTTCCAAATATATTAGGTAGATTTGTTAGATTATTATTTTTTAGGAAAAGCTTTCTTAGAAAACTTAAATTCCCAAATGATTCTGGTAGTGATGAGATGTTGTTTTCATTCAAGAATAATGTTTCAAGTGAAGTTAAATTGCCAAAATTTTCAGGCAACATTAGTAAATCGTGATTGTCTAAATCTAATTTTTTAAGGTGGATTAATTCACAGATATATTCCGGTAATAATTTCAATCTTTTTATCGAATCTGGAGGTCTATTAAAAAAAGTTTTACTTGGAGCCACTAAATAAAGAATTTCAAGTGAGGTTAAATTTCCTAAGTTTTTAGGCAAAGCCGCTAAACTACAATCAATTATAGTCAAATCTTTTAGTGATTCTAATTCACTAATACTTTCAGGTAAGACGTTCAAATCCGAGACTCGGCTTAAATTTAAAATTTCAAGTGCCTTAAGATTTCCGATAGAATCTGGAAGAGATGTAAAATTATTAGCTTCAGCCTCTCTACCATAGGATCGGTAATCAAGGTTACCAAGCCATAACTCCTTAAGCGTCTTTAAATTTCCAATCTCTTCATTTACTTCTCTTAAACCACAATCATTTAATCCCAATCCAATAACAAGTCCATTCTCTGCTTTAATTCCAATATCATGTTCAATAGGAAATCCCTCAAACTCATTTGAATTCATATTGGTTATCACGCCTTCCCGTGTATACGTCATACCAATTTCCTTTCGATAAGGAATTATTCTCCCCAAATTTCTTTCTATTTTATTGATAATCTGAGCATGTTCATGCATTAAAATATGTTCATGTTCTATTTCCAGAGTATTGAGAAAATCTAGGTTTTTAATGCAATCAGGAATATGCTCTAATTTATTCCCTCTCAAACTCAAGTATCTTAAATTTTTGAGTTTAACAATAGATTGAGGTAAGTTTTTTAGTTGGTTATTATTTAAATTAAGAGTGTTAAGTGATGTTAAAGATCCTAAAGAATCAGGTAATTCTTCCAATTGATTTTTGCTTAAATCTAACAACTTAAGCGATTTTAGTTTTTCTATTGATTCTGGAATTTTCACAAAGTTATGTTCAGGCAATCTTATACCAATTATTTCAGAATCTTGAATAAAAATACCAAATTGTTTAACATTATAAAGTAAATGATTTGTTAGAGTAGTCACTTCACGAACACTAATTGAAGATTTTGTAATTTCCTCCAATTCTTTAATGACTTTCAAATGATCAGGTTTTACATTAGGTTTGGTAGGGCTCATAAAATATTTGGTTTTATCTATAATTTAAAATAAAATAATATTCAATATTTACTATTAATATTATTGAAAGTTTTTTATTTAAATGAAATAGTTAAAACCTTGAGTAATTCATTTCTCATTAAATTAATATTATAAGGATGATTCTGATAAATTTGTAGAAAAATCGTAACGATCCTTAAAAAAAATAGCATCGTATTCTTAATTAGAAACCTTTTATTGTTTATTCATGATTTTTATTAGCCATTCAAGTAAGGATGATCCGACTGCTAACCTAATTTGCGAATATCTAGAGAATAATGATATTGAATGTTGGCTTGATCATCGTGATGCGAAACCGGGGAGTCAATGGGAAGATTCAATCGTATCTGCGATTAAGGATTCTGATCTAATGTTGCTTGTTTTTTCTAATCATGCTAACGTTTCAAAACATGTTGGTCGAGAGTTAACTCTAGCTGCTAAAAATGAAATTGATATTATTCCAATCAAAATCGAGGAATTCCATCCTATTTCAAAGTTTGAATATTATCTTGTGGATATCCAGTGGTATAATGCAATTGGTGTTCCCTTGGAAAACCATTTAAATAAACTTTTAGACTATGTTAATGAATATTTGAGTCAGATTAAAGGTAAAACTTTGCCAAGACCACCAATAGAACGTGAATTTTTTAGAGGAATATATTTGCCAAAAAAAGAAGTAGAATTTCTTGAAGAAATTGAACTAATAACCGGTGAATCCTTTGAGTATGTGGAAGATTTTATTAATATTGTTAATAATGAATTTAAAAATCTTGGTTTGTTATTAAGCGAAGAAAATACTGTAGAGGGGATAGGAATACTTGATTGCAATTTAGAGGAAATGCCTGAATCTATGAGGAACATTGATAATTTAAACGTATTAATCCTCGATAACACCAATTTAAAATCAATCCCAGAATGGTTTAGTAAGTTCAAACATATTGATTTTTTGAGTTTCTATAAAAATAACTTAAAAAATTTACCAGAAAATTTTGTAGATTTTAACTATTTGGAGGTTCTAAATTTAAGTCATAATAATATTTCTTTTCTCCCTGAATCAACTGGGAATATGGATTTTCAATACCTCTATCTCTCTAATAATAATTTACAAACACTTCCCTTTTCATTTGTAAATATATCTGGGGTAATTGAATTGAGCGAGAATCCCCTCGCAGAGAATCCGGATTTGAAAACCAGATATATATTATCAAGTTTAAAAAGAAGGTATGATAATGTCGATATTGACTTACCGAAATTCAAATTTGATTTTGAACGAGACGAGAATGTAATTAAGAGAATTGATGACCTAATTTATGACTATTATCAGCTGAATATTGTTTCCCCAGAAGATATGTTTGATTCTGAAAGAAAACAGGAACAGATTTGCTTCGAACTTATCACTATTGGATATACCAGCATAGACCATTTAATTGATGTTTTTTTAGGAGGGGAACATGATATAAAACGTACTGCTAAAGAGATTTTAGATTTAATTTTAGTTGATATTGAACCAAACTGGAAAGATATCATATTAAACGAGAATTAAAAAAATGTCTATCTTATATACAATAGTATATTAAATATTTTTAATAGAGAAAACCTTAATTTTTAGTAAGGACAGAACATAATTTTTCTTGTATTATAAATGGTGCTTAACCTCTTTTTTAGTTATTGTAGTGAAGATACATCTACTTTTCAAATAGGTCATATGGCAAATCTTTTGAAAAGATATTCTGAAATTGAGGATGTTTATTACTACCAAGAGATTTCATTTGAAGATATTTATGAATACATCCAAGAATATGTAAAAAAATCTGATGTTATGATCTTATTTTGTTCTGAGAATTCTATTGAAAATAAATATGTAAAAATGGAGTGGAAAGGCGCCTTAGATATTGGTAAAAAAATTATTCCTATTTTTGAAAATGAGGATAGTGTGCCAATTCCCTTGAGAGGTCATTTACGAGTTAAATTTAATAAAGAAGATCTTGAGGGAAAAGTAAAAGAAATATATGGTATTATTTTAAAAATCTGCAATATAAGAGTAATTGAACAAGATCTAAAAGAAATTACACGTGAGTTTTTTAGAGGTATTCATTTACCAAAGAACGAAGTAGAAACACTGGAAGAAATTGAATCAATAACAGAAAAATCGTTTGAGTTTTTAGAGGATAATGAATTTCTAATAAACGAGAATTTTAGACACCTTGCATTCTTACTCAATGAAGAAAATTCTGTCCAAGGAATTGGAATTAAAAATTGTAAATTAGAAAATTTGCCTAATTCCATAAAAAATATTAAAACTTTGAACACACTTGTTTTAAGTCATGTTGAATTAAAAGATCTACCAGATTGGATTACAGACATTAATCATCTTGGTTTTTTATGTTTGAGTGACAATTATTTAAGCAAATTGCCTGAAAGATTTGTAGATCTTAATTATCTGGATATCTTAGATTTAAGCAATAACAATATTTCTTTTCTACCAGAATCCTTTGGGTTTATGGAATTTCAGATTCTTTTTTTAAATGGTAATAAATTAGCTACACTACCCTTTTCTTTTTTAAATATCAAAGCAAACGAAATTTATTTAAATGGAAATCCGTTGGAAAGGGAGCCAGATTTGAAAACTAGATATATTATTGAAGTGATTCACAAATTTGATCCATATCTGATTGATATAGAATTACCAGAATTTATATTTGAATTTGAACAGAGAGATAAAGATAAGATTGATAAAATTAACAAATTAATTGAGGAATATTATAGCTTATATTCAATCACATCTGAAGAATTTTTAGAAAGCGAGAGATGGCAAGATAAAATATGTTATGAATTAATTGAAATAGGGTATACGAGCATAGATAGGTTATTAGATGATGAATTTCTATTAGGTGATCTTGAAATTCAATATGTCGCTGAAGAGATATTGCGTTTTATATTATGTGACATAGAACCAAACTGGAAAGAGATAGTAACGCGTGAAGATTTTTTTATTTAAACCATAAATAATTCCAATTAACCACAATTAAAAAATGTGAATAATTTTTTAAAAGCCACTTAATTCTCTTTTATCTAAAATACAATATCGTAAAAATTACATTTATTTAAGAACATCTACTCCTCTATCTTCTAAGTAATAAGCTTGTCTTGGAACTTCTTTAAAGTTATTTCCATATATGACAAGTTTTTTTAGCGATATAATATCTGCTAATTTTTCTGGTAATATTGTAAGAAAATTATCGCGCAAATTAAGGTATTCGAGTGATTTTAACTCACAAATCGAATCTGGAAGAGTAATTAACATATTAAAATTAAGATAAAGGGTTTTCAAAGCAGTTAGGTTGCCAATAGTTTCTGGAAGTCTTCTTAACTTATTGAAATTTAGATATAATGTATGAAGTGATTTGAGGTCTCCAATAGAATCTGGAACTTCAGACAATAAGTTTCCTCTTAAATCAAGAAATTCAAGTGATTGCAATTTACCGAGAAAGGGTGGAAAGCTTTCAAGATTATTTCTATTTAATTCAAGAATTCTAAGAGAAGTTAGATTCTGATATGAATCTGGGATTTGTGTTACTTTACAGTTTTGTAGATATAGTTCTTCAAGAGAGGTTATCTCTCCAAAAACTTCAGGGAGAGTAATCAAATTATACGTACGCCTTAAATTTAATTTCTTAAGATATGTTAATTGCGATATTTCTTCTGGAAACTGAATAGCTCCCTCTTTGTAAAGGCTTATACCTGAAATGTGGTTATTTTTTACAGTAAAAGCCATTCTAGTATTATCTTTTATCTCTTCTACTAAAATAAAAGGTTTATTTAAATTTTTCTCAATATTTTGAAGTATTTTTATTTCATGATCTGGTAGCAGTTTAAATATTTCTTCTCTTACTTTTATTCCTTTCTTAATTTGTTCATTTTCTTTTCTAAATTCTTCTTTTGCCTTTATAATCATTCTTTCAGCAAATTTAAAACCTCCAAACCACCCTTGCTCCAAACAAATCTCTTTGGAACGCTGAAATAATTTAATGGCCTTATCCCAATCTTCTGAACAGAAGGACCCTTTAGCGGCTTCAATTGTTTTTGCGTTTTTTTCTCCTATTCGTGATAACTCATTTTCTCTTTCAATTCTGACTTTCACTTCTCCATCTTGGTATGGCCTTCCTTCGAATTTGATTATCAATCCATCGAATTTTATATTCATCAACATCCCATCAGAAGTAAAAGAGTATCCAGAAAAATTAACTTCCATAAGTTTGGTAAAAAACCTTATTGTTTTAGGAGCTCTCTCTAAGTAAATTGAAGAAAAGTCTAAAGAAACTACGAATCCATCCTCATTTACTTCAAAAATTTCTACTAAATTATTTATTTCTTCTTGGAGTTCTTTTAAAATTTCATATTCACTATACCTCACTATTTTTCCTCTAAAAGGGATCTTCTCTTCTAAATGAGTGATTGCAGAATTTTTACTACTAATATTTTTTTTTATTGTTAGAATTATATTATCTACGGTTAAACCAACATCTTTTTCATCAAATTGCACACCTATTCTTGGAGAGAGCAATGGAGGTATATATTTTGGATCTAAATAGACTGGAATAATCGTTTTTTTCAAACTTATCGCAGCTCTCCATTCCATTGCTACAAATTCCGATCTCAATGAATTCGGAGAACAAAAAAGAAGAAGGACATTGCATCTATCTAAATAATCATTCATATATTTAATAAAATCATCACGGGCGTACTCTTCGCAATATAATACATCCTCAATTTCAGTATAATTAAGTAGTAATTTGGCTAGTTTTGATACTTTGAAAATTCTTGAATCTTTTATAGCATAACTGATAAAAACTATTATACCCATGTGATGGATTTAGTTATTCTATAATATTAAATTTATCAATAACAATATTCTAAAAAGATAGCCCAAATTACATATTTAATTTTGGCAGTTTAAATTTATAAGATTTAAGAGAGCTACCGAGTTTATATGATGATTTCTACGTTTCTACGTTCTAAAAAAGTCCCCTGCCAGGGGATGGTTTTAAAGTTATTCCCACTTAGTACTAATGTCTGGATAGAATTTAGTTCTGTTAAGGAAGAGGGTAAATCTGATAAATAATTATCACGTAAATTAAGATATTGTAGAAATTTTAATTTGCCTATTGACTCGGGAATTGATCTAATGTTATTAAAGTTTAAGTATAAGGTTTCTAATGAAGACAGATTTCCTATAGACTCTGGAATTGTGTAAATATTATTAAAATTTAAATATAAAGTTTTAAGTGTTGAAATGTAAAGTATAGAATTAGGAAAATCAGAAAATTCATTGTTATTCAAATCGAGATATTCAAGGGATCTCAATTCAGATAAGGATTCTGGGAGAGTTTTCAGTTTATTATTACTTAAATCTAGAGTTTTAAGGGCTTTTAATTTTGATATTGATTTAGGGATACAATTTAACATATTATTTGACAAACGTAATAACTTAAGGGATTTAAATAGACCAATTAACTTAGGAAGTTTAACAATTTGATTACGTTTTAAATTTAAATACTTGAGCTTAGTAAACATAAAAATTTCTTCGGGGAAATTGTTTAATTTACATTTATAGAGATCTAATGCTATAATATTATTATTTTCTATAGTGAAAGTCATACTTTTATTCAGTTGGGGTTCTATGAACAAATTAAATTTTCTTTTTAATAATTTCTCTAATTCAAATAGTGCTGTTTCTTCTTCTAATGGAATTTTTTTTAATGTGATTAACATCTTTTCTCTTCTTTTCACTTTCTTTTCAGTTTCTTCTTTTTTATATTTCTCAGATTCTAAAATCATTTTATATGCGTAGTCTACACCTGAAGACCATCCTTGATGCACACATATTTCTCTTGATCGCTTTAAGAGTTTTATAGCTGTGTCCCAGTCTCCCGACGTAATAAAACTTTGAGCTTGATTAACTATATCTTGATTTTCTTTACCAATTTTTTCTAATTCCTCTCTTCTTTTTTTTCTTGCTTCTACTTGACCATCTTCATAAGGTTTCCCTTCAATTTTTACTATTACGCCATTATATACCAGTCTACGAATACCTTTATCATTCTCAAAAGAATCTTCAGAAAAATTAATATATATTAAATTTGGAAAAAATAAAATGGATTTAGGAATCTTTTGTAAATAAATTGACGAGAGATCTAATGAAATTACTGATCCATCTGCATTTACTTCAAATTTTTCAATTAAATTATTTAATTCACACTGCATTCTCTTTAGATTCTCAATTTCTTTTTTATTTACTAGTTTTCCCCTAAAAGCTGCCTTAGGTTTAGTTAGAATTTGAGCTTGAATTTTGAGCTCATCCTCTGATTTGGTTAAATTTTTTAAAATTAAATGGTAAATACTTTTTAATGTAGAATTATAATCAAATTCATTGAATTCAGCTCCTATCATCGAAGATAATAAAGGCGGAACATGTTTCGGATTTATGAAAACAGGAATAATCTTCTTTTCTAAACTCAATGCGACTCTCCATTCCAAACTTACAAATTTGGAATTTTTAGAGTTTTGAGAACAAAAAAGGAGCATAATATCAGATTTTTCTATGTATTCATTCATATATTTAATAAAATCTTCTCTGGCGTCTTCTTCGCAGTAAAGTGTATTTTCAATTTCCGGAAACTTAGTCAAATCTTCAGCAATTTTAGATATTTGAAACTTGTTTGAATCTGCAATAGAATAACTTATAAAGATATAAGCCATTATTAAATGATTTCCTCACTTAAAAATTCTCTTTAAATTAAAAAGTCAATATTTAAAGTTTTTTATACATATTTGCAATTGTTCTTATGTAATAAGATTTTATTAAGATATTCTTGATTTAAAATATATGTTAAGAGCATGAAATGTCGATCAATTATTATAGCGAAGATATAACTGATAGGGTTAATGAAATCTTAAAAAGTCAAAAAAAACCACTAAAAAATCTATTAAAGAGAATTTTTCTTATTTTTAAAAATTGGTGTGACACTTTAACGACCTCAGAACAGATTAAAGAAATGCTTTGGGGTTTTAATCGTAAAATTAAGCCATTTAATCATAAAATTGAAGGAAAATACCCTGATTTTTCTAATGGAAAAGAGATTCATCAAAAAGGATATGGCATTGATGGTCTTTTGGAGATAAAGCATAAAGCAAGGAGGATTAGAAAAGAAGATCTTATAGATTATATTATCCAAAACGATTATTTAAAGTATATAAATTATTGCATGGAAAAAGTAAATAACTCAAATAAAATTTCAAATATAATAAGGAATTTAAGAAGACTGAATATATTCCTCGAAATATATGAATTTAAGGACCGAGTTTTAAATAAATCTTCAAAAAAAATCGATCTTGAAGTTATTAAGGATATCAAACTTTATTCTGATGAATTATTTGACAAGATCTTAACTTTCTTAGTGGATATCGCATTGGATTGCCTAAAGAAATTGTTAGTAACTTCAAGTATACCTAAAAAGCATTCAAAAAATATTTGTGAATCTCAGATTCTAATGGACCTACACATTCATTCACATTATTCTGATTGTAGTAGTCAATCTGTAGGAGAAATTTTATGTAAAGCTAAGGAAATTGGACTAAAAACAATTTCTCTTACTGATCACAACAATTTTGATGGTGTTTGTAAAGCAATAAAGATTGGTACAATATTCAATATTGATGTAATCCCGGGAATAGAAGTGGCAACCGGAATAAAAAAATCTAATGATTGGATTGATGATAGAAGAGATATATTGGTATATTTTCCTGAATTGGACAATTTTCAAAGATGGGCGCTAAAAGGATTTGATTTATATACAAATGAACTTCTTAATAAAGCAACAGATAGGATCCACGATAAGAAATTCTGGGGAAATGTCCCTGTTGAAGAGGTTATTAAATGGGCAGATAAACATTCTGGAATAAGCATATTAGCACATGTAGGTTATTACAATTATGAAACAAAAGAAAATATTACAGAATTATTAGAAAAAGGGCTAAAAGGAATCGAAATTTTCAACTTAAAATATACAAATTATAACCATTATGCCAAAAACTCCTTAGAAGAGGTTATTGAACTCTTTTTTAATATGGTAAAAGAATATGCAAAATATAACATCTCAGATAAAAAACCAATTTTTACAATTGGAAGTGATTCTCATGGATTAGAAACAGTTGGGAATATTATTTTAAGCTCCGGACTTGTTTTTAAGATATTATCCTTTTATAAACCTTCTGAACCAATGATTAATGAAAAAACAAATCCTAATAGATATTTTAACCAATTAATACTTGATTTATTAAAAAATTCGATCTAAAGTCAATTATTTATTTGACTATCGATACCTTTCATTTTTTATTATTTTAATCAATTTAATCATAAAATCCTCAAAATTTACAATTCGAGATTTAAATTGTACTTTTAAACCCTCAATATTTTCAAGTCCGATAATTTCATCCATATCAGTAATTTTTTCCCTTGTTAAATCAAGATATCCTTCCTTATCTACGAAGATTTTCTCTCCATTAACAATTACAAATTGGTTTTCGATTTTAGTCACTTTATTTTTTTGATTTCCTTTTGATATTTAAAAATGAGAAAACAATTTTAATATACTTTTGTGAGCTTTTCTAATACAGGAAATCCTTAAAAATAATATCTACTTAATCATAATTAAAATCCATTATTATATGATATGATTTTTATAAGCCATTCAAGTAAAGATGATTCAATAGCTAATACACTCTGCGATTATTTAGAGACGCATGATATTAAGTGTTGGATCGATCATCGTGATGCTACACCTGGAAGTCAATGGGAAAATTCAATTGTAAATGCAATTAAAAATTCCAATCTAATTTTACTTGTTTTCTCAAAACAAGCTAATTTATCAAAACATGTAGGAAGGGAGTTGACTATAGGAGGAAAGAATGAGATTAATATCATCCCATTTAGAATTGAAGATGTCGAGCCGAGTGGAAAGTTCGAATATTATCTTGGTGATATACAGTGGTATAACGCGATTGGTGCTTCTTTAGAAAATCATTTAAATAAACTACTAGACCATATTAAACTAATTTTAGAATTGATTCAAAGTGAAACTCCACCTAAACCTAAAGTTGAACGCAGATTTTTTAGGGGTGTGTACTTGCCAAAACAAGAAGTTGAAGTTCTTGAAGAAATTGAATCTATAACTGGTGAATTCTTCATTTATTTGGAATCTTTTGAAGAATTAATTATGATTTTGAAAAACTTGCTTTATTAATAAATGAAAATAATGCAATTGACGGAATTGGAATATGTAATTGTAATATAGAACGAATACCTGAATCTTTAAGGAAAATTGAGAACTTAAATGCATTGATTTTAGATAACGTTAATCTAGAATCACTTCCAGGATGGATTGATGAGTTAAAACATCTTGATTTTTTAAGTTTATCAAATAATAAAATAGAATTTTTGCCTGATTCTATTGTAGATTTAAATTATCTTGGAATTTTAGATTTAAGCCATAATATAATTTCAAGTCTCCCAGAATCATTTGGTCGTATGGAATTTCAATATTTGTTTTTATCAGATAATAATTTAAGTACTCTTCCCTTCTCCTTTTTGGAAATAGATGCTGGTGAGATTGATTTAGCAGAAAATCTATTAGATCACGATCCAGATTTAAAAACACGATTTATAATAGAAAGGTTGAAATCAATTCATGATAATATTGATGTTGAATTACCTAAGTTCGAATTTGAATTCGGAGAGAGGGATGATAAATTAATTACTAGAATTAATGATCTAATTCATGATTACTATCAATTAAGATTTGTTTCTCCAGAAGATATGTATGATTCTGAAAGAAAACACGAACAAATACGCTTTGAGTTGATCAATATTGGATATACTACTATTGATTTTTTGATTGATGTTTCTTTAACAGGGGAGGATCTCATAAAACCTGTTGCCGAAGAGATCCTGGATTTTATTTTAAGTGATATTGAGCCAAATTGGAGAGAAATTGTTTTACATGAATAATTAATCATAAATACTTCACATAACTAGAATTACTCTACTTAAAAAACAAAGTATTTAATGATCTGAGTTTGAAATTTTTTGATTAAAAGATATAAATAGAGAAAAATCTAATTTAATTATATATTCAATTTTGTAAAAAATTTTTGAAATCAACTAATTAGGTGTATTCTTAACTAGGTAGAGATCCTTTTTATTAATATAAATTATAATTGAGGGTTTTAAATTATGCTTAGAGTTTTTTTAAGTTCCACTTCAAAAGATCTAGAAAATTTTAGGGAATTGATACTTGATGCTTTAAATGAAAGCATTGATGGAGTGGGGATGGAAAATTTTATTCCAAATGGCAATTACTCGCAAGATGTGAGTATAAGGGAGATTAGGAAAAGTGATATCGTAATTTTTTTAATAACTCCTTTTTATGGTACTTTATTGAACGAGTGTAATATTGAAGATTGCAAAGCAGAAAATTGTCCACTGAAGATAAAAAATGAACCAATATCCTATACCCACTGCGAATATAAAGTAACTGAAGCAGAAGGGATATTACATCAATCTTACTTTATTCCTGAGTACTCTAAGGTCAAAACTACTTCAACAATATCGAATGAAATAAATATCGAAGATAAAGTGAAACAATTTCTTGAAGAAGTTGGTAAAGAGAATTATTTTAAAATACAAAATATTGAAGATACTGGAATCGTAAATACAATTACTGATCATTTAGTAAATAATATTGTTGAATGGTACTCAAAAGGACAGTTGAAACTGGAAGATTTTTACAATAGAAGATCATCAATTGCATATTTAATGAACAATTTAGATGAGAGTATTGAGGTTTATGGTGTTGGGGGTATTGGAAAAACTTCTCTAATTCAGGTGATATTATTATTGCAGAAATTAAGAGGAAAACAAATAATTGCTTTAGGCCCTAGACAATTTTACATCACAGGCTCAGGATATAAAATCTTTAAAAATAAATGTCGGGATGTATATCATAGAGTTTTTAGAAATGAGATAATATTGGATGATGTGATTGATGCATTATCAAGATATATTCCTGATACCAACGAGCTTAAACAAGAAGTTAAAGAAATTAAGTTTAAAAAAATTTCAGAATTAATTGAAAAAAGAGAAGTTCATTTGCTCATTGATGATTTTCATCTTGCTGATTCAGATGTGAGAAATTTAGTGAAATATTTAGATTTTGTTATTTGCTCTTCGCGAAAGTCGATTGGTAATACCCGAAGAATTCATCATCTCAAGGGATTAGATGAAGTTGATAGAATTGATTATATCGAAATGTTAAGCGAACGTTTTCATAAAAATATAAGTGATTCGAACAAAGAAAAGATAAGTAATATAACAGAAGGACATCCTATTTCAATGGAGTTAATTGTGAGAAACTATGACCATATTAATGTTGATAAAATGGAGATCTTTGATCCAAATATTATATTGAATGTTGATTCTGAAAAAACTGAGGAATATTTAAACAGAATTGTTATGGAAATTCTCTCTGATGAAGAGTACGAGCTATTAAAGAATTTGTCAATTATAAATTCAGATATTGAAAATAATATTAACAAAAGAGTTATTGAAACTCTTTATCAAGATAATGATTTTGAATCAAGCTTTAAAAAGTTGATAAATGCTGGGTTTTTAAAGAAGAAAGATATTCAAGAGGAGGCATATGAATTCATATATGATCATATAAAAGAGTCATTAGGACTTGATGTAGACACCATTAGTCATCAGCTAGCTGTGAATTACTATAACAAAAAGAAAGAAATATACGGTGAAAATCCGGAAGATTTTACAGAATTAATGTACCATAATTCATTATTGGAGACTACTGAAGATTTAGCATTAAATTTTTTAAGTATCGAGAACCCAGAATTATTAAAGCAATATAGCTTAAATAAGTTGGTTACGCTTGGAAAGAAATTAAAAGAATTTTTTGAAGGTGAATTAAAAGCTAAAATATATTATCAGCTTGGAATTTTTTATTATACTACGCGAAGATACTCTAAGGCAGAGGATTCCTACAATGAAGCATTAAAAATTTATCTTAATTTAGAAGAATTAAGTCCTAATTTGTACCAAGATAACATTGCTGACGTACATGACAAATTGGGAACCTTGTGTATGAAATTAAGAAGATATGATAAGGCGGAAGATTTTCATAATTTAGCTTTGAGTGCCAAATTAAATTTAGTTAAAAAAGAACCCAATATATTCCTACCACATTTAGCATGGACTTATGGTAATTTAGGACTTTTATATAAAGCAAAAAAAAGCTATAAAATGTCAGAAAATTCATTTAAACGAGCTTTAGAGATAAGAAAAGAACTAACATTGACGGATCGTAATGATTATCTAGCAGATTTAGCATGGACGCGGGGAAATCTTGGATTATTATTCAATCAGATACAAATGAAGAAGAAAGCTCAAAAAGAGTTTTTAAAAGCTTTAAAAATTAGAGAAAAATTAGCAGAGAGAGATCCTGAGACTTATTTATCTGATTTAGCGTGGATACAAAATAACTTAGGCGCAATTTATAAAAAACTGAAAAAATATGAATTTGCTAAGGAAATGCATTTAAAAGCATTAAAGATTTATGAAGATCTATCAATTAAAAATCCAGAATATTATTTATATTACAAAGCTTGGACATGGGACCAACTTGCCCTTCTTTTTATAAATTTGAAAGATTTCGATGAATCCGAAAGATTATTCAAAGAATCATTAAAAATAAAGAAATTACTTAGCAAAAGCAAGCCCTTCAAAATAGATAAAAGTATCTTTTGGTCTCATCGTAATTTAGGAACATTATATTCTAAATCAAAAAAATTTGAAGAAGCAGAAGAATCTTTTTTAAAAGCATTAAGTAAAGCCCAAAAACTAGCCTTATACTATCCTGATTTATTTGAAAACAATGTCGCGGATATACAAAATCGATTAGGTAATTTCTACCGTGGCTTAAATAAGCCTTTCGAAGCTGAAAATGCATATAAAGAAGCATTGAAGATTAACTTAAAACTTTCAAAAAAGAATCCAGAATTATTTTTGTATTATGTAGATACCACTTATAATGATCTAGCTAAAATATATTTGAATCAAAATAAATTAAAAGACGCAGAGATTTGTTTTTTAACAGCAAAAAAAGTCAGAAAAAGGTTAGCTTTTAGATATCCAGAGATTTTTCTACACTATGTTGAGATATATACAGATCAACTTGGTAAATTCTATATGGATCTAAACCACTATGATAAAGCAATTAGAGCAAAATTATTAGATTTAAAAATATACCAAAGAATAGCAGAAATCAATCCTAAAATATTTTTTCCTCGTTTAGCTAAAGTTAAAAAAGAATTAGGAAGTCTTTACAATAAATTAGACAAATTTAATGAAGCAGAAGAAGCTTTATTTAAAAGCAAAAAAGATTATGAAGAATTGGCAGATTTTAATCCTGAATTTTACTTAATATCTTTAGCTAAGGTACATTTAGTTCTCTCACACCTTTATTTTAAATTCAATTTAAAAAATGAAGCTTTGATCAGTAATCATAACGCAATTGAGGTTTTTAAACAGGCAAAGATATACAAGAAATGTTCAAAGTATCTTGCTTGTCTTCATCATGAAAGAGCATTAATACAATCAGAATTTAAAAAGTTCATGAGTACCAAAAGAAATTTCGCATTAGCTTTAGACTATATATTAGATCTAGAAGAAGATAACCCAGGAAAGCAACTAAAATATATTAACGATATTTTTGACGATATAAGGCTCTTTTATCAGAATTTTGATAAATTAGAGATGGTTAAGATAACCCCCATGATTTCAGTAGATTTAATTGATTTTCCCTCAGTATCAAATTCTTATTTATATAGAGAAGAACTCATGAAGATTGAAAATTATGTAGGATTATCATTTGAGGATTTAGGAATCTATGATAAAGCTGAAAAAATGTATCTAAAAGCATTAAATAATAATGATAAATTAATAAATATTAAATCTAAAATCCAGTTAAAATTTAAAGCAATAATCAAGAGTAATTTAGGTTACTTATACAGAAAGATTGGCAGATTAAATCTATCAAAAACTATATTTAATGAAGTTCTTGAATTAAATAAAGAATTAGAGAAAATAGATCCAAAAAAATACAGGCGTTTTGTTCATAAAACAGAAAGGATATTACAAGAATTATCTAGAGAATAATTTTAATAAAATTCAAAGAATAAGGTTATTTAGTGATGAAAGAAGAGAGAAAATTGCTAATTAAAGAACAACTAAATTTATATAAAGAAAGATATTCACAATTCATTAAATTCAACAAAATCCTGAAAAAAATTCTGCATAGAATAGGCAAACAAATCGCAACAGAATATATAATACAAACTAGAGTAAAATCGTTAACAAGTTTTGCAGAAAAAATCCTACGTCAGCCACACTATAAAGATCCCATAACAGAAATGACAGATATATGTGGAATACGGCTTATTTTACCAACTATAGATGACGTAAAAAGAGCATCTATGCTAATTAAAGAAAATTTTATAATTGATCCTAGCATAGGCAAGAATAAAGTTGATAGTTTAGCAGTATCAGAGTTTGGATATCGAACTGATTCCTATTCAATTACTTTAAAAGAAACTTCTCCATTATATAAGGATTTGAACATCCCTAAATCTTATTTGTCGCAGAAAGCAGAGATTCAAGTCCGTACAATAAATGAACATGCATATGCTTCCATATATCATGATTTAGGATATAAAGGAGCGTATAAGTTAAAGGATCAGTGGAAAAGAGAGTTTCATAGATCTGCAGCACTCCTAGAACAAATTGACGAATCTATTTCCCGAATAAAAATGATAATAAAAGATTATGAAACCAATTTTGGTGGATATCTGAGTGAAAAAGAAATCACTAAAAAACTCGAAGTTCTTCAGATTATTCATGAGGCTGACACTGAGAATGTGGATACTGTTTATAAGATGGCGTTATTGGCTAGAAACATAGGAGATTGGTCAAGAGTCGTGAATTTACTATCTAAATATGCCCATTTAGATAAAGCACCTATACTTAGAGAATTAGGTTTTGCCATAAGACGTTATTACAAAAAAGATAGCCAAGAATACCAAAAAGCAGAATCTTATTTAAAGAAAGTCATTCAATTGGATCCATTAGATTGGGATGCGATGGCAATTTTAGGAGGCTATTATAAAGATTTTGATGAGGATAAAGCTCGGGATTGTTATGAAAAAGCATTCGCGATAAATCCGCACGACGCATATTCTTTAGGTAACTACTTAATTTATGAGTTAAGGAAATTGAGGAATCTAGATCTAATCACAATATCAAAACCTTTCATTTTAGATGCTATTGAAAGGTGTAATACTCAAATTGAATTGGAAATTGATATTCCATGGGCATATTATAATATAGGTCTTTTTAATTTATTTCTTGGTAATTTCCAGAACAGCTTTATTAATTATCTTCTTGGTGTACGATATTCTAATCATGATTGGATGATATCAACTACATTTAAAACATTAAATTTGCTTTCTAACTTCAAAGATTTATTCCCTGGATTAGATTTGATCCAAAACCTACTATTATTAAGTCTTGCATTTAAATATGATGATGAGCCTGCAATAAATAGATTAAAATCATATTATAAATCATCATATAGTAAGATTGAACCTCCTGTTGTTATAATAATTGGCTCTACCAGAAATGAGGATGAGGAATTAATTGAAAAATATCAAAAAAATGTTCTTAGTGGATTTAATAAATATGAAGGGACTTTAATCTCTGGAGGAACCTTAGCAGGTGTAAGTGCTTTTGGAGGTCAGCTTGAAGAATTATATAGTGAAAAAATTAAAAGCATAGGATACGTGCCAAAGGAAATACCTGATAGTGAAAAGATTGACAATCGTTATTGTGAAATTAGGCACACTGATGGATTAGGTTTTACTATTAAGGAAGCAGTTTCTTATTGGTTAGATATCTGGGGAAGTAATATTCAAAGTAAATTTGTTAAAGTCTTAGGAATTGGTGGAGGAAACATCGCAAGGTTAGAATATTATATAGCATTAATTTTTAATGCAAAATTAGGCATATTAGAAGGAAGTGGACGTAGTGCAGATCTTTTAATTCAAGATCCCAATTGGAAAGATTTTCAAATTGGCAAAAAGCCCCGGTTGAAATTATTAGAAAACACAGAAAAGGATATTGAATTTTTTATAACAAAATATTAATAACAATTGAAAAATAAAGGTTTTTTATAAAATGGATGAGAAAGAATTATGTTCTTATGAGGAATTTAATAAACTATTAGAAGAGAGAGTAAAAGAACTTAAAAAGAGATATTACGAGGATACTGAAAAAGTAGAGAGATCTATAGTTTTTGAAAAAATTAAGAATAATTTATTTGAAAGTTTTAATCTTTTTAATGTTCAAATGAATAAAATCTTTAGAAAAATTAAAGAATATGAATATGGTTTCACACTCTATGGAGATCCTTATCAGAAATATCAGGAAATCGATACCTTAAGATCAAACTATGCCAAATCTCAGAATAATAATGAAAAGATTGAAATAGCCCTTGAAATTGCTAAAATATATTCAGGAATGGAGGATTGGAAAAATTCAGTAGCAATTTTAGAAGGAGTTTTAAAAGAAAATATCCAAAAAGAATCAAGGTCAGAAATTAAAGCACGAATATATAGAGAACTAGGATTTTATAAAACAAAATTATCTATTGATTCCTTTTTGGAATATAATGAGGGATTAGATTACTTAGAAAATGCCATTCAAATAAACCCAAAAGATTCTGATGCATATTCCATTTTAGGAGGAAGATGGAAATATATTGACAATAAAAAAGCCTGTAATTATTATTTAGAAGCATGGAAATTAGCTCGCGATTACTCTTATCCGCTAGTTAATGTAATTCTTTTGGAAATTGCTCTTAAGAAAAAGATAAAGCCAATTAAACGTTATATGAAATATATAGAACTAGCTATACAAAAGAGAAAAGAGCAAATAAAAAAATCTGAAGACATTCCTTGGGCTTTCTATGATTTAGGAACCCTCCATTTGTTTTTAGGTAATACTGAATTAGGTTTTTATTATTTTTTATTAGGAATAAGAGATAGTCCAGATATTTGGACTATAGAAACTACGTTAAAAACATTAGAATTAGCCACAGTAGTTCAAGAGGAAATTCCTGGATTTAAACAAGTTAGAGTTCTATTCTTATTAAGTATAGGATTCTTTCTAAAAAAATTAGGGATCCAAAATACTAATAAATGGAAAGAAATTAAAGATAAGTTAATTAATGAAGAACTTAACGTAACTTTACCTAAATTAGAAAATTCAATAGTAATATCTGCAGGTGGTGTTTCTAGCTATGGTTCTCTCAAATTGAACGAATTAATTACGAATTTAAGCAATGTTTTTAACAAATTTGATGGAGTCCTAATATCTGGTTGCAACAACGATGATATAGAAAAATTAATATTAGGTTTTTATACATTTACCTCTAATTATAAAGCTTATTTATATGAACCACAAAGAACTGAATTTAAACAGATAATCGGAAAAATTGTACGCAAAAAACCAGTGCTTTTAGATGAATGTTTAGCGATCATTTTTCAATATTGGTTTGATATATTAAATTCTCCAGCTAAGTTAAATGAAATAAAAATGATTGGAATTGATGGTAATTATATAAATATTTTAGAATATTACATTGCTATCGCATTTGGAGTACCATTATGTTTGATAGAGGATTCTCAAGGTGCTATTTCAGAACTTATTAAAGATCCACTCTGGAAAAGTATCCTAGACGCGAAGTACATTAAAAAGCCTTATTATTTATATAAAATAATTAAAAATTCTGATAAAGAAATTAACAATTTTATCTCTCTCCCATATATAAAAGATCCTGACATTGATAATCTCCAATTGATATTAATTCAAAATGCAGAAAGTGGTACTGTAATTTTTCATAAAGAATTTATGCAAACAATAGGAGATGTTGATGTCAATGTTCTTGGTGGATATTTTAAAGCTTTAGATGATATAGCAACTGAATTTAAATCTGGGAAAAACTTATCGATAAGTTATGAAAAACGTTTTGTTATGGGCGATTTTATCTGCGGAAACAGGTTCAAAGTAATTTTTTTCCTTAAAAATAGGCCATCTGATTGGCTAAACCAGAAGATATTCACATATATAAAGAAAGTTGAAAAAGAGTTAGGAAGTGAATTAATCCAAACTAATCAAAGATTAGGTGTTTATAACTTAACTCCCGAAATGAAGGACATTTTTAGTGAAATTTTCGGCAAAGAGGTTTTAAGATTAATTAATCCCGAGAAAAATGAATAATTTCTATATTAAATAATTTTTCTTTAAGAAAACAAACCCTATATTAAAATGACTTATGTAATTTATAAGGGAATTAAATATGAATTAAAATCAGGGGAATTAGACTTAAGTTCAAAAAATATAGAAGATATAACTAAAATTAAGGGCTTAACTAAGCTTACAGATCTAACTGTCTTGAACTTAAGTAGAAATAATATTTCCAAGATCAAAGGTCTAAAAAAGCTCATTAATTTAGAACAATTAGACCTGAGTGATAACCAAATTAAAGAAATAAACGGGTTAAATACACTGGAACATTTAGAAGTACTTAACTTAGCGAAAAATCTAATAAATGAGATTAAAGGGCTTGAAAATCTTACATTTCTAGAAATTCTTAATTTAAATGGTAATCAAATAACTGAAATTAAAGGACTGGATCATCTTACGCATTTAGAAGAATTTTATTTATCAAATAATTCGATATCTGAAATTAAAGGGCTTGATTCTTTAAATAAGTTATGGGTTTTAGATTTTAGTTATAATCAATTATCTAAAATTCAGGGACTTGATTCTCTTATGAATTTAGAAACTCTAAATTTAAGAGAGAATTATATTAAAGATATAAAAGGTCTTAAAAATCTCAAGAGATTAGAAGTTTTAGAATTGTATGAGAACAGTATAGAAGATATGGCAGGTTTAGAATCTCTTATAACTTTAAATGAATTAAATTTAGAAGAAAATTATATTTCGGAAATAAAATCTTTAGAAAATCTCAAAAATTTAGAGATCCTTAACTTAAAAGGAAATAATATAACTCAAATTAAAGGATTGGAAAAATTAGTAAACTTAAAGACCCTATTTATTGATCAAACTCCTATTTTATCCACAATTATTAATGATTTATGTGGGTTTGATGAATCTGGAGCAGTGACTAATCCACAAGAGGTTGTGAAATATTGTCAAAGAATTAAGAAGAAAAAATATCATTTTTTTGTTGCCTATGATTTTAGTCGTGGCGATAAAAGTGAACTTACCCAGTCTATTCAGCATGCATTTGAAGAGACTGAATTAAACGGTTATTATGCAGATTTGGAGCTCATGGGAAATGGAACTCATATATTAGATAAAATTGAACATATGATATCTACTACGCAATTTGGGATTTATGATATAACAAATAGTAATCCAAATGTAACATTAGAATTAGGGTTAGCTAGAGGCGCAAAAAAGCTATTTTACATAATTCATAAGCGAGGAGAAAAGATTCCCGCTGATCTACAAGGTCTTGATAGGATAGAATATGAAAACTTTGAAATGTTAACAAGCGAAATTAAAACTAAAATTGTTGATAAAGAAGTAAGAAGATATAATCAAAAAAATTTTTAGGTTCTACAAAACGACGCAATTTTTTATATCTGGAAGTATTTGTTGTATCTTAACTTTAGGCATAAATAATTCCAATTAATCACACTTAATATGTTAGTATATTTGGTAAATTTCCTTTAGAATAAAAACTATAACTTTTGATCAAATTTTATTTTATAATAATAAGAATAAGAAATTAAATAAAATATTAAAGAAATCAGCTCCCGCAATTACAAGGTTATGTTTATCATCTTTTATTACGGCTAATCTTTGTTCTTCATCTAAGGGATACTTTAATCCATCATCTTTTCCATCTAAAAAGGAAGAATAATTTTTTAATCGCTTTTCTATAAAAATCTGATTGTAATTATTAATTTCTTCAATGAGTTTATGTAGATTTTTTCTAAATTTTCGAATAACTGCACTCGAAGTTTTATCATCATTTTTAAATTCTTCAAAGGTCATTCCTTCTACAAAAATTTCTATGCTATTTATTGCTTCTCTAATATCATTTAAGTAAATTGTAAAATTTTTAGACATATATTACCTCTTGAAGAATTTGTTCCCTTAATTCTTTTTTCAATGTAGGTTTTGATATCACATCAACCTTTCTATTAAAATGATCTTCTAAAAAGAGGGATAACCCAATATAATGGAATAAATCAGCATCATCTTCAAATTCAATTAAAAAATCGATATCACTTGTCTCTTTTTGCTTATTATTTACATATGACCCGAATAATCCAATTTTTTTCACTTTATAATTTTTCTTAATTTCAGCTTTTAATTTTTTAAGCATTTTGAGAATTTCTTCTTTATCCTGTACCATTTTTATGACCTTTTTTAAAAACTCCTTTTCTCAAGAAAAGAATTCAAGCATATAATTTCATACTCTTTATTGAAATATTGTCAATTAGAATTAATAAATAAATTGGAGATATGATTTATTTTATTATTTGTTTGTGAATCCTTAAAAAAATAGGTTTGAAAATTAATTATATTAGCAGAGGGAGCTGTTTTATAACTTCACACTCAGGTAAGATTAATGAAAACATCAACAGAGAAATGATCTGATCCAGAAATTGCATGGGCAGTATCTCCAGTGGTAGAGTTGATAATATTGGAAAATAAAAATTGATTGACATAAATAAAATCGATACGGGAATCTTCACTTGGATAAGTTACACCCCAATCAGTAGGATTCAAAGTTCGATGAATATCGGTCCAATTATGAATTGCAGATGAATAAGCACTATAATCACCACCAGTTTCAGGATTGTTATAAGGGGGGACCATCATACTTAAAGGACCATAGCCAAGCCCACTCTGAAGAGTATTAAGGCCCCAATCTTCAGGAGAGAAGGAGTTCAAATCACCCAAATAAACTATAGGTATATTTCCTAAATTATCCATATAATTGATAATACCTTCTTGTTCCCATTCTCTAATTTGTTCATTTTGAGATCCAGTAAATGCTTTTAAATGGGAACCAATAATATGCATCAATGTCCCGCTTACATTTACTTTTACATCAAAGAAATCATGAGTAACATCATAACTAGTATTATTATCGAGTGGAACATGGGTTATTTGATTAGAGGCAATAACAGGATAGCGGCTCATAATTGCCGCTCCATCAGTACCATATGTTATTCCTTGAGTACAATATCCAATATAAGGATCTTCATCAGCAAAATAGGTGTTAAACTCATTTACATATTGATTTAGCTTTTCATTGCTATTGTCATCCCAATATCCAGTTTCTATAAACATAATTATATCTGCATTCTCTTCTTTTACTACTGATTTCCAATCAGGATTTTCTCCACTCTCATTTATATTGAATGTCATCAATTTAAAAATTACAGGAGATTCAGGCTCAATACCCGTATTATTTACAGTTATGGATATTAAATCAGAGCCTGTATTAGCAGAAAGATCAGTAGCTTCACAAAGAATAGTGTGAGAACCATTCAATTCTTGAATTGTATCCCAAAAATAAGATTGTGTATCAGATTTAAATGTACCATCAATAAAGATTGCGTAAGAACTGATTCCATTAGCATCAGTAGCGTCCATAGTAATTGTTACGGTACCCGAAACAGTTGAACCTTCGATAGGAGAAGTAATAGTAACATTTGGTGGTGTAGTATCTGGCTCTCCACCATTATCAACAGTCACAGTGACTTCATCATATCCCCAGACAGTTTTATCTTTGGCTTTACAGAGAATAGTATGTGAGCCATCTACTTCTTGTATCGTATCCCAGATATAGGAGTAGGAGGAAGTTTGAACAATTACTCCATCAATTAAAATCTGTCTTTCTTTTATAAACCCTTGCTGATCAGTTGCAGTAAAAGTAATTGTAGTAGTTCCAGAAAGACTCTCCCCTTCAGTCGGTTTCGTAATATTAACAATTGGTGGAATATTATCTGGTGGGATATTACCTGGAGTATTTATTATTATATACAAAGAAACTATAGATATCATAGAAATTATTACAATTATCGCAATAAAAGCTAAAAATTTCTTATGTTTCATTTAATCACATTTTCATAGTGATTATAGCTGGTTGAATTCAATA